>JADLHJ010000047.1 GCA_020848835.1 Candidatus Hydrogenedentota bacterium | reverse complement strand
GTGTTGCAGGGGAACGACAACGAACCACCCGATCAAGCACAGGTCTTGGCACAGTTTCCACTGTCGAAGCTGCCGGCTGGGCCGACGGAGAACCGTATCCAGGTCAGCTTCTCCGTAGATACCAACGGACTTATCGAAGTCAAGGCGGTCGACACATTTTCCGGTGCCGAGATTTCCGGACAGGCGGACGGTCGTAGCGCCGTCGCTGAACGATCGCTCGTCTAAAAACGCTTTGTGTTTATACGTTGTCTGTGAAGTTGGAGCCGTTGACGCAAAGTCTCGGCTCCGACCCGAATATTGAACCGCAGAAAACCGGCGAATTCGAAGGAGAAGAAATCATGCGAACGAGCGCCATACGCAGCCCCTTTGCCAATCCAATGGAGTTTTCGGACAGGCCCACCGTGAAAATCGACGTGGCGCTCATGGACGAAAGCCAATCGATGGAAGAACTAGGCTTTGAACACGGCAGCAGCAAGAAGCAAACCGTGGACAAAGCCATCAAGAACCACATCAAAGTTCGACACGATCTGTATCCCGACGACTTCCTCGCGATCGTTGGCTACAGCGACGAGGCGGAACTCTGCTGCCGGCTCGTAAACGTTCGCGACGACTTTCGGCAGCTAATGGCAGGTCTCAAGGCTGCAAAGAAAATGAGCGGTGGCACATGTATTGCAGCAGGTCTTCGCATCGCACAGGACATTCTGTTGAAGCGGCCGTCATGCTTGGTGATTCCCGGCGTCAACGTCATCACGCGTGTGCTGGCTTACTCGGACGGAGAGGACGCCTCTATAGCCGAAGCACGGCGGCTGGCGACCGAATTAAAGTCGCGCGGAGTGCTTATCGAAACGTTCGGTATCGGTTTGGACCGCAAGCACGTCGACGAAAAATTCCTTCGCCAAATCGCATCGGAAACGAATGGGTTTGTTCACTATCGTTTCTTGGGCGACGGCGATGAGGTGCTCAATGCGTTTGAGGAACTCGCCCACGGAACCTTGACGATCTAAGTATGAGTTCGCGATGACGAAGAAGGAGGCACTCCAGAGGCTAGGCCTGACCGCAGAACCCTCGACGGCGTCCGAATTGCAGGCCGCGTTCGCAAGCAAGTTGAGCGCGTGTAAGACCCGTATGGCGTTACCGGCGGTCCAGGCGAACCGGGATCAAATCATCCTGGAGATGAAGGCGTTGCATGAGGCCTTCAATCTCCTGAAGGCTCGCGTCCCAACGCAGCAAACGCCGCACCCCGCTTCCCCTATTCAGCCTCCAACACCCTCAGCTGGACAATTCCGCGGCGGGTCTGCTCGTGCTACGCACACCGCCAATCAAACAGCGGGAACGGGACCGCAGCAGCCGGCCGCACCTACGTCCCATCACCATCCTCAATCGGCACGGGGTGCTTCAAAGGCAAGCACCACACCGCCAACTGCTGCACCAATCGCGCCTGTGCCGCAGCGTCAACCTCCCGTACATCGAGTGCCTCCGCCAGTGTCGGCACCCACGCCGACTACTTCAGCGACGCCGTCATCCAGTCCAGCGCAGACAACAACGGCCGCGAGCGCTCGAACAGCAACCGCAGGCGCGCAGTCGCAGTTCGGTAACGCGTCGCCAATTCCTCGAACCCAGCAGACGGCCGCAGCAACGAGACCTTCACGGCAACACAATCCACCGCAGCCACACGCGCAACCACTATGGCCAAGTCACGCATGGAACCGAATCTGGCGAGCAATGCACGACCATGCGGCGGTTGCTGCGGCGATTCTCATCATCTTACTGCTCTTGCTAGGTTGGGCACGACGCAATGATGAAGCTGTTGGTTACGTCTCCGTCATCGAACCGCTTGAGTCTGTCCGGTCGGACACGTACGTGATACCACCGCCTTACGAGGGGAACGAACGTAGTAGTGGTTCAGGCCTACTCGCAATTCCGGTGATGCCGCCGGATCCCGAAACTCCGGCGCCAACCATCGTATTGCCTGAGTCACTCGACAATCTCGTCTGGATACTTTGCCATCCGGTGGCGGACGTGTACATCGATCACGAGTACGTTGGCGAGTCGCCACGCCCAAGACCGTTCCTCGTTTCTGCGGGGACACACACTATCCAGGTGATTCCCAAGGGCGATGTCAGCGCGCGGCGTTTCGAGGTCACGCTCGAACCGGACAAACCCTACGTGATTGAGGTCTTACTAGACGAAGGACATGTTGCTGTACGAGAGGGAATCTTTCCGTGCGAAAACTAGACGTTGTCATACTCGCGGTATTGCTGGTGATGCTGTCAATGGGGTGTTCGACCCTTGTGGATGACGTGGCGCGCACATCTCCTATCGCATCGCGGGTACTCAAAGGCACCTCGACATGGTATGACCGGCAACATGCGGCAGTTCATGACGCACCTCCGGCCCAAGCGCCCGCACCCAAGGCGACCCGAACTGAATTAACTTCCACGGCAACGCCCGGACAATCCCCCTCACCTGCCAAAACAACAACTCCTCATGACACGCAACAATCGCAACCCGCGAAGCCGATCCCGGTAGCGACGGTTGTGCAAGAAGATCGTACGTTTCAAGCGTTGGGCACTGCCGACACCTCAACAAAACTTGCGCAACCAGAGTCTTCCCTCGCTAATGGACTTGTAGAAGCGTATGCACGCTATGGGCAATTTCAGTACCGCGAGGCCATCGACCTATCCGTACGGGTCTATTGCGACGACCGAGCGCGGCCATCAGATAAAGCGCTCGCACTTATTGTCGCCGCCGCTTCTGCTTACGTTCTCGGCGAACAAGAGAAATGTTTGGACTTTTTGCTGATGGCCGTAGAAACCGACCCACACGTCGTTCCTAACTCCAATGTGTTCCCGACCGAAGTCTGCCGGATGCACCGCGCCGTGCGCGCAGACAGTAAGTGAGGTAACAGCAATGTCCCATCCCAACCCCTATCAACCGCTTCGAAACAAGGTCGGAAGCCCACTCACCGGACGCGAACGCCGCAAGTCCGCGCGAATCTCCGGCGATCCGGTGACGGACCAAACCGCGTTCTCGTATGAAGAGCGCACTCATTGGGATGCGCAGGAAGGCGCCGTCGTTACCGAGGAAGTATCTACGCACCATTTGCTCTCCTGCGGATGCCGTATCAGTTCGCCTTCCCAGGTCGGCGGGGTCTGTGTCGCGTGTGCGCGTTCGTTGTGGGTACGGATCACCCGTCAACAACGGTTCGTTTGCCAGGATCATGTCATGTGTCTTCGATGTCGCACTCGCAAATTGCGGCAGGCACGAGGCGGCGGGTTCTGGCGCACACTGCTCGCCATTGTGCTCTGGCCATTGTTCGATGTGAGCTATGATGCAGAAACGTAATAGACCTCGCGGAAAGGTCAACGACGAGTCGCTCGCCCGGCTATTGGATGAAGCGAATGAATTGGGCGCGTTTCAAGATGTGGCCATACAGGGCTACGTCGAGGCAGCGGCCGCGTCACCAGACGATCCCGTGTTGCAGGAAATTCTCGAGCAGTCGCTGCATCCCTTTCGAGTGCGTCAGATAGTCGACCCGGACCCGCTTCGGCCATATCCTGGACCGGAAACAGGCTTGGACCAAGGTGACATTGAATTCGGCGGTGTGAACGAGACGGCACTGCCCTGGCGCGTTGATTTGCAGAGTCTACCGCACACTCTCGTCGTCGGTCCTACTCGTGGCGGCAAGACCTCGCTGATCGTTGGGATTCTCGAACAATTGTCCGGCTCATTGCCGTTCATGTACATCACGTGGAAGACGGATGCCGCGCGCTTGCTTGTCGATCCACCGATTGTACGCCGCGCATTTCTTTTTGATGAACTCAGAATTTCGCCGTTCACACCACCACCCGGTACGGATCGACTTGTTTGGGGAAGGCTGGTGATCGAACTGGTCTGCGCTGTGTTTGGCCTGCAGTACTCCCGCGCACTCATTGTGGAATTTCACGATGCATTGCAGGACCTCTACGAAAAGTACAGCCAAACCACTGGAACAACGACAGCATTCACCTTTCATGATCTCCGGGAAATGACGCGGCGTAAGAAGTCGAAGTACTCCGAGGGCCTTCAAGCCGCGTTGGACAGGCTCATTACCTCCACTGGGTCTGTCTTTGACTGCTCTGCGGGCATGGATATTTCTTCCGCTCTGTTACGCGACCCATCGCTGGTGATGATCCCAAACGTGCATGATGAGTGCGCCGCACGGTTCGTCGTAGATTTTCTGATGGAATACGCTCACGCCTTTTTCCTCAAGCAGGGCCCGAATGATGGATCGCCACAGTTTGGGTTCTTCTTGGACGATGCGCACAGGTTTCTGAGCCAGTCTGCCGAGCGCAGCGGTCTCACGCCGTTATCTCATCGCTACCTGATAGTGGGCCAGGCGGGTCTTCGGCTTATCGTGGCGTCGCAGTGCCCGTCTGACTTGGCGCTACCTGTGAGCAGTCAATCCGGAATTGTTGTGCAAGTTGGGGCAATGGGCCACACGAAAGATCTGCAAGCCGTAGGCAATGCGTTGGGTCTGCCTCAAGCTCACTGGGAGCGGTTGGAAAGGCCCGCGCGCGGTGAGTTTGTTGCGCGGGAAAATCTGGGCCGGTACGCAAAGCCCTTCGGTGGAATGGTCAGGCGATTACCTTCGCCAACAGTAGCGTTTACAGATGCGGATCGGAAGCGCCTTATGGATCCTGTCGTGCGTTCGCTCGTTTGGAGGCCAGGTGTTCCGTTGGACGTTGTAGAACGCGCGATGACGCGGCCCGCTTCCGGGGCGGTCCCTGCCCGCATGCCGGGAGCCGTGTCGGCCCGTGCCCGTGCACTGGCGATGGATATCCTGACCCATCCCTGGGATCTTCTCATGGCGCGTTATGCGCGTATGAACTGTACGGGAGGCACTGCTCAGCGGACGAAGGACGAATTGATTCAATTGGGCTGGGTTAAGGAGCACGCGATTTCACAACACGGGATGGCGCCTATTGTGCTTGAGCCGACGTCGCTAATGGCTGCGGCTGTAGGTCGGCCGCTTCCTTCGTTTGGCAAGGGCGGTTTCCTGCATGCCTTTGTTCAGGAACTCATCGCACGGCGATTGACGGTGCAAAGATACGCCCATGTGCGGAAGGAACGGTTTTACGGAAGCAAGGCCGTCGATGTCGTGGCGCAAGACACTTCTGGAGGCTGGGTCGCCGTCGAGGTAACAATCTCTCTGACCAACGTAGTGGATAACGTCGAGAAGGATTTTCTCGTGAAGCCGGACTGGTTACGCCTTCACGTGGTCTGTCTGGATGTCCCGCGGATGAACCAGGCACAACGTGCCATCGCGCTGGCTCCCGGCGTACGACCTTTTCTTACCCGCATCCGCACGGAAACGGTGGCAACGTACTTGTAGGGACACCGTGACGCCTTGAGGCGTCTTATGCACTGGAGGAGGTAGATGTATGCCCGATGATAAATGGCACGAGTCATCGACCTATCCGTTCGATACGTACCGCGACCCGAAGAGCTCCTTCTTTATCCAACACCAGAGTGAAGTGGCGCGACGTCGGCCAAAGCCGTTCGACCCGCCGAGAACTGATTTCACCGAAGAAGAAGAACAAATTGCCAGAGAAGAGGGTTGTTACTCAGCAGCCGAGCGTTGGGAATGGATGCAGCGCACGGAGAACTACATCGCCACCCGAGAAGACATAAGTAGACGCGGACGTGAAGCGTTTCGAGAAGATATGCGAAGCATCGATCTTACGCCCGACGCGTTAGGGGCCATGAACCGCGCTTGGGGATTGATACCTGCCGTTGCCGGGCACGTTGGGGGCCTGCGCGGAGACCCGTTCCTGAAATCACGAGGCGAAAGAACCCACGACGCCGGGCGGAAGGACTGGCGGGAGCGGCGGGAAATGAATGCGGATGGCAGTCCGTGTGGCCACGATTGGCCGGAGTGGTTGGAACGCTGGCTTGGGCGG
>JADLHJ010000046.1 GCA_020848835.1 Candidatus Hydrogenedentota bacterium | reverse complement strand
TCGCGGCTTGGCTGCACCATCAGTGGTTCATTGTGGAGACAGAACGCACGGGCTACACGCAGGGGATCATCGGAGGTAACAGTTATTTTCGCACGGCGGCGTTGCGTGCGGTGGGCGGTTGGCTGAACTTGCCGCGGCATAGCGCGGCGGAGGACGTGTATATCGCGATGGCGTTGCAGGCGGCGGGGCACCGCATCTGGTTCGAGGAAGGCGCGGCGGTGCAGCACAACTACGAGACGCGGTTCGGCGGGTTGATGCGCAAGGCGCAGATGATGGGCAAGGACATTACGGTGATGATGCGCGCCTGCGGGTATCGCGGGGGGATGTGGTGGTATACGCTGGCGATTCCGATGTTGGCGGGGATGGTGCCGGTGGGGATTTTGGTTGCGCTGGTGAATGTTGCGGCGGGGATGGTGATTGCGATTTTCCCGCTGGTGATCACACTGATGTTTCTTGTCGTGCGGTTTCGCAGTATGTCGATGGCGCTGCCGCGGTGGGTTGCGCGGTGGGTGGTGATATGGCCGTACGCGTTGGGGATTGTGAAGGGCTTATTTGCCGCAATTCCTAAAACGGCGCGGCGGCCTCTAGCGGGGATTGGAAAATAGCGCGGCATGGCAATGACGACTTCCACTTCGAAGTTTTCCATTTGTCTCGTTTGTTCGCATGGCGGGCACCTTTCGGAAATGTTGCAGCTTGAGGACATTTATGCAGGGCATGAGGTCTTCTATTTTTGTTATGACGCAGAGACTACGCGACGTTTGCCAGATGTGACCCTGGTTCCAAACAAGCCATTTAGTCCTATTGAGTTTTTAAAGAATCTGTTGCGGGCGCGCGCACTGTTTAAGACGAAACGGCCTGGACTTGTGTTGTCGACAGGCGCGGAGATTGCTGTACCGGTGTTGTTGGTAGCCAGACTTCTGCGCGTGCCGAGCGTGTATGTTGAGTGTGGCGCGCAGTTCATCACGCCGTCGTTGACCGGGAGAATTGCATATTGGTTGTGCGATCGGTTTTATGTGCAGTGGCCGGAGTTGTTGCAGGCGTATGGTCCGCGTGCGCGCTATGTGGGCAGTCTGATTGATGAGACGTTGCCGACGGCCAATTAGTCGCGGGCGAAACTTCGATATCATCCCATCTGCGCAAGTCTAACCGTGTAGTTAGGCCAAAGCGGCGTCTGCCCGCCGCCGCACTCCAAATAGCGCTTGGTGAAAATCCGCCCTCGGAACACTTCAGTCTTTGACTTGATCTTGAATGGCTCCGTATCATACCCGCTTTCAGGGGCGGTGCGTGGGCGCGTGATGCGCCCGTAATTATTTATAGCGGCATTTACGAGCAATTGTTTACATACTTATGGGCCGGGTACTAGCAATAGCGAACCAGAAAGGCGGGGTCGGTAAAACGACAACGGCTGTGAACCTTTCCGCGGCATTGGCGCTGGCGGGGCAGAAGGTTTTGTTGATCGATCTCGATCCGCAGGGTAACGCGACGAGCGGTTTGGGAATCAACAAAAACCAGATTGCGCATACGCTATACGATGTGTTGACGGAAGAAATTTCGTTGAATGAGGCGGTGCAAGGGACGGCTGTCGCTGATCTATTTGTCGTGCCGTCGAATCGGCAGTTAGTAGGCGCGGAAGTGGAATTCGTTTCGATTGAGCAGCGCGAGTATCGTTTGAAGCGCGTGTTGGATTCGGCGGCGGTCAACTACAATTTCGTGATCATTGATTGCCCGCCTTCGCTGAGTTTGTTGACCGTGAACGGGCTTGTCGCGGCCAATGGGGTTTTGGTGACCTTGCAATGCGAGTATTATGCGCTGGAAGGGCTGAGCGAATTGCTGCAGACGATCAAGCTGGTGCGGGACAATCTCAACAATGGCCTGCGGGTTGAGGGCGTCCTTTTGACGATGTATGCGCATACTAATCTATCTAAACAAGTTGTGGACGACGTGCGCGAGCATCTCGGCCCGAAGGTTTTCACGACAGTGATTCCGCGCAATGTGACGCTGAGCGAGGCGCCGAGCTTCGGCAAACCCGCGGTGCTTTACGATGGCAAATCCGCGGGCGCGCTGGCATATGAGGCGCTGGCGAAAGAGGTGATCGCGCGTGTCTAAGTTCAAGAAAGGCGGATTGGGCCGCGGTCTTGGCGCGCTGATTCCTGGGCGCGCCGCCGAGGACGACACGCCTGCGCCTATTGCTCGCCCGCAGGTGGATTCGGGTTCGATGGATCCGCATTCCGAAGCCGTGGTGACCGGTGACCGCGTGCTGGATCTCGATCCACACGCGATCACGCCGAACCCGAAACAACCGCGCACGCACTTCAACGAAGAAGCGTTGAAAGAACTTGCTGACTCAATCGCGCGCGACGGCGTGATGGAGCCGGTGATCGTGCGGCGCGTGAATGGCGAGTATCAACTGGTGAGCGGCGAACGGCGCGTGCGCGCGAGCATGTTGGCGGGCGTCGCGACGGTACCGGCGATCGTTCGCGAGATCAACGACGCGGACATGCTGAAGTTCGGATTGATCGAGAACATCCAGCGCGAAGATTTGAATGCGATTGAATTGGCGCGCGGCTATGAAATGCTGATGCGCGAGTTTAACTGGACGCAGGAACAGTGCGCGGAGGAAGTCGGCAAGAAGCGCGTTACGATTACCAACACGCTGCGTCTGCTGAATTTGCCGGAAGACGTGCAGAACGCCGTCGTTGACGGTTCCATCACCATGGGCCACGCACGCGCGCTGTTGTCGTTGCCAAATGCCAAGGCGCAATTGGCGGCGTGCCAGGCGATTATTGAAAAAGGGCTGTCCGTTCGCCAAGTCGAACGCATGACTTCGGCCGCCGAACTGCCGGCGAAGACCAAGCACGCCGCGCCGGCGAAGAACCCGAACATTGCCGCCATAGAAGATGATTTGCGCAAGACGCTTGGTACGCGTGTGAGCGTGGCGGCAGCGGGCAAAGACATGTCCAAAGGCAAAATCATCATTGACTATTATTCGCTCGACGATTTCGACCGCATACTCGACCGCTTAAAACGCTAGAAAGTCCCACCATGATCGACATCAAGTTTCTTCGCGACAATATCGATGTGCTTCGCACGGCGCTGGCAAACCGCGGCGCATCGATCGATTTGGATTCCATACTTGAAGTAGACGCGTCGAAGCGTTCGACCTTGCACGAAATGGAGCAGTTGCGGGCGGAGCAGAACCGCGCGAGTGAAGAGATTGCGAAGCTGAAGCGCGAGAAGGCGGACGCGTCGCAACAGCTTGAGGCGATGAAGGCGTTGAGCGGGCGCGTGAAAGAGCTTGATGAAAAAGTGCGCGAGCTGGACGCGGACTTGCAGCAGCGGCTTTTGATCATACCCAACTTGCCGGATGAATCATTGCCTATCGGCAAAGACGAAACGGCGAATCGGGAGGAGCGGCGCTGGGGCACGCCGCGCGATTTTGATTTTGAGCCGAAGGACCATGTGGATATTGGCGCAGCGCTGGGCATACTCGATTTCGAGCGCGCGGCAAAGATTGCGGGAGCGCGGTTTTGTCTGTCGTTCGGCGCAGGTGCGCGACTTGAGCGCGCGCTGATCAACTTCTTTTTGGATGTGCACACGCGCGAACATGGATATACGGAAGTGTTGCCGCCGTTCATGGCGAATACGGCTTCATTCACGGGTACGGGTCAATTGCCGAAGTTCAAGGATGATCAGTTTGTGATAGGGAATGAAGGTAAAGACCTTTATCTGATTCCGACGGCGGAAGTGCCGGTGACGAATATTCATCGTGACGAAATCTTGAATGAGGCCGACTTGCCGATTAAGTACGCTGCGTATTCGCCGTGTTTCCGCAGCGAGGCCGGGTCATATGGTAAAGACACGCGCGGGATGATCCGGCAGCATCAGTTCAACAAGGTGGAGATGGTGAAGTTTACTACGCCGGAGACGTCGTTTGACGAATTGGAATCGTTGACGGCGAACGCGGAGAAGATTCTTCAGTTGCTTGAGCTGCCGTATCGTGTGATGACCTTGAGCACGGGCGATATTGGATTTAGTGCGGCGAAGACCTATGACCTCGAAGTGTGGTTGCCGGGGCAGAATGCGTATCGCGAGATCAGCTCCTGCTCGAATTTCACGGACTTCCAGGCGCGCCGCGCGAACATTCGGTTCCGTCGCGGGAAGAAGCCGGAGTTCGTGCACACCTTGAACGGCTCCGGCCTCGCGGTGGGGCGCACCGCTGTTGCGATATTAGAGAATGGACAACAGGCGGACGGATCGGTCGTGATCCCTGCGGCACTGCGTCCTTATATGGATGGAATAGAGCGCATCACCCCACTCAAATAAACCGGCCTATCCGCCATCCGCAGCCTGGTAGGCCATATCGCGCTGAAAGGTTGTCATGCGCTTCTGCATTTCGGGATGTGCCTGAACGTAGGTCATCATCGCGATAAGTCCTGCGCTGGAGTTCTTTTGTAGCTCGACCAGCGCTTTCTGTGCTTCGGCCTTTTCTTCATCCGTAATCGTGCCATCCTTCAGATGGTCGTAGAGCGTTGCGCCGCCAATGTTCACCGCAAAAATAGAGGACTCCGTCGAACGCACCATTTTTGCAATCTCACCGTAGACTTCTAATTGATCTTTGGTGAGATTTTTGTTCGTTTCGGCTTTCGCGTAGACGCTATCGACAAAAAGGCGCGCCTTGGGCAGCGCCCTGTTAGGGAGATAGATCGAGAGAACCAAAAAGGCGACCACGATAAAAACAACGACCGACATTATTCCCAGGCCACAACCCGCTATCACGGTTACTGGCTTGTTCAGTTTCGGGCGCGGCATGGGTGGCGGAGGAACGGGTGGCAAATCAATCGACACGAGTGGCTCCTTGGCATGTATCGAGCACATGCGAATTGGACAAGTTTACGCAATGGACCCTCGATTGGACAATATGGTGACAGGGATTTGCTCGCATCGCGCGGGGCTACGTACAATCGCGTGAGTTATTTATGCGGGAGAGCGAAACATTGGACGTCGATCAACTGCGTGCGGATGTTGTGAATCTGGCGTATGCGCATGGGCGTATGGTGGGAACGCCGGGGCATGTACAGGCACGCGAATACATTCTGGGTCGCATTCAGCAGGTTGCGCTCGATCCGTACGCACACGGCGCGTACGAATTTGCGTATCCCGCGGGCGAAATCAAATTGACCAATGTCTTGGCGCGGTTACCGGGTGTGCGGCGTAGCCTCCCTCCCATTTTAATTGCGGCGCACTACGACACGTGCGGCCCGCTACCGGGCGCGGACGACAACGCCAGCGCGATTGCGATCGCGCTGGACATGGTGGCGCCGCTCCGCGAACGCCAGTTGCATCGCGATGTAATCTTTGCGTTTTTCGACGCGGAAGAGCCTCCGCACTTTCTGAAGCCGACAATGGGTTCGACGTATTACTATCAGAACCAACGAGACGAGCCGATCCATTGCGCGGTAGTGCTCGATCTGCTGGGACACGATGTGCCGATTCCCGAATATGAGGACATGCTCTATGTAATGGGTATGGAGAGCGACGCGGATTTCGCTGGGGTCATCGAGGATACGCCACTGCCGGATAAGTTACGTGTGGCAGCGGTGCCGAACCGCTACATCGGCGACATGAGCGATCATCATGTGTTTCGCACGCACGGTCGGCCGTATCTGTTTTTTTCTTGTGGGCAATGGGAACACTATCACCTTCCTACCGATACACCGGAGAAGCTGAATTACGCCAAGATGCGGCGGATATCGGAGTATCTGGTGGACGTGGTTGCAGCGGTAAGTAGCGAGCCGTTGATTGGGCCGTTTGAGGGGTACGATTCGACGCCGCATGAATTAGGGCTGATGAAGAAGCATGCGGGCGCGCTTGCGGCGCAGTTGGGGTTGATGCTGGAGTCGCAGTCGGATTTGCAGCGGTTTGTCGAAACATTAGTGATGCGGTACGGATTGCTAACGGATCGGTAGGCGTTTGGCAAAACGCGAAGCAGAGCTTCAGGCACGGGTGCGTTCCCAAGCCGGAGCTTGGGAACGAGTTTAGTCCGGCTTTTTTGTATCGTCTTTCTCGCTGATGGAACTGCCGAGCCAGCCTTTTCGGCGGAAGTACACGAGTTGTCCCACGAAGATTGCTGCCATGACGGTGAGGGCCAGCGGGTAGCCCATATCCCAGTCGAGCTCGGGCATGTTGTGGAAGTTCATGCCGTAGATGCTGGCGACGAAGGTCATGGGCATGAAGATGGTCGAGAAGACGGTCAAGACGCGCATGACTTCGTTCAGTTTGGTGCTGATTGACGAGAGATACACGTCCATCAAATCGGAGACCAATTCGCGGTAGGCTTCGACGAGATCGAGAATCTGAATCGTGTGGTCGTAGCAGTCACGCAGATATAAGCGCGTGTCCGCGTTGAACACGGGACAATCGTTGCGTTGCAGGCCATTGATGGCTTCGCGCAAGGGCCACACCGCGCGGCGGAGCATTAACAAATCACGCCGGATCTGGTGAATCGTGTGGACCGATCTTGGTGTTGGCTTGTCCAGCACTTCTTCTTCGAGTTCTTCCAAGCGGTCCCCGTAAAGTTCGATGACGGGAAAGTACGCGTCAACCAGCGCGTCGATCAGGCAGTACGCGAGGAAATCCGCGCCATGCGAGCGAATCCTCCCCGCGGCCTTGCGGATGCGGTCGCGCACAGGCGAGAAGCAATCTCCGCCAGCCCGTTCCTGAAAGGTCAGCACGAAGCTTTCGCCGAGAAACAAGCTCAATTGCTCCGTTTCAATCGTCTCATTTCTGTAGACCATGCGGCCCACAAAGAAGAGGTGTTCGTCGTAGTCTTCCACCTTTGGGCGCTGATGCACGTTGACGACGTCTTCCAACGCAAGTCGGTGCAGTTCGAACATGGTGCCGAACTGTTGGATGACATCTTTATCGCCGAGGCCATCGACATTGATCCAGACTACGGGCCATTGTTGAATGAAGGCAGCGGCTTCGTAGGGTGCATCAATCTGCTGTTCGACCAGGCCTTCCGGCCCGAAGGCCATCACGCTGATGCGCGATTTGGGTGCGTCGGGATCGACGGCGATGGTGCCCGGCACCGCGCCGGGCGCGGTGCGGCGTCGTATGGTGGGAACTTCGCTCTCGTCAATTTGCAACACGCCGTTGGACTCCGTGATTGGAGAGTTGATGCGCGTACCCTATCAGAGGATGACTGCAAAACGCACCTGACCCAGTCATTGCATCGCGGATTTTGCAGGAGTAAAATAGCGTGTTTGTTCCGGGTGCGGGGCCGCGCCGAAAATGCGCGGTGAGGGGTGACACGACTGCGGGTGTGGTCCTGCGACACCCAGCGGCCACTGGCTGAGTCACATTAGGTAAAGCATAAAACGAGGTAGCTGATGCATCGCTTTGGTCTTGCCATCGACAAAGCGGCAGTTCGCATATTTCCAAACGGATTGTCGAAACACGAGGCGCTCGATCAACTGATCGACGCCATATTTTCGTTGGGCGTTGTCGCCAACAAGGACGCCTTTGCGCGGGCCGTGCGCGAACGCGAGACGGTGATGAGTACGGGCATCGGGTGCGGCGTCGCGATTCCGCACGTGCGGATCGATGCCGTGACGAAGCCGACCGTTGGAATCGGCATTTCGCACGAGGGGATCGAGTTCAATACACTGGACAACAAGCCGGTGCACATCATCGTATTGTTTGCGATGCCAATGGGATCGCAGAAGGAATATTTGGGCCTGCTGGCGCAGGTCATGACGGCCATGAAGTCTACCGGATTTCGCGAAGAATTGGGCGCTTGCGAAACGCCGGACGAAGTGATGAAGCTCCTGAACAATCCCACCTAATATCGCGAATTCAGCTACCGGAAACTGTGTTACGTTAATTTAGGCGCTGAATCGCCACGCTCGCCGTAACGAAATTCACTATCAACCGGGCCTTGCGGGCGATCTTCCTTGCTCATCGTCATGGCGTGCAATCGCGCGCGCGTCATATAGAACTTGAGGCGGATCTCTTTGCCGACAAGCGGACCCAAATCAGCCTGTGCATTCCAGCTTACCGGATGATCGAGAGCGTCTCCCTGAACCTGTCGCGCCTCTGCTTCGGTGAAGCCGGCGATCGGTTGCCATTCGCGCGTGAGCGCTTCGACGCGAATCGATCCTTGGTCCCACGTCGCCGCGTTAATGTAAAGCTTCGGGTGCGTCACCGTGAAGGTCTTCGTAACGATGCGGCAGGGGCCGTTGTCGAGATGGCTCGTTTCAAGCGAAACATAACGGTCGCGTTTGAACGTAGCGAGTGCTGCACCGCTGACCAGTGTTGAAGGGTCGGCGTCGATAGGCGCGTCGTGCGGGAAGTTGAGCGCTGCGTAATAATAATAAACCGTGTCCCCTACAACGACCGGCTTTGGCTGGGAACAGCCCATTGCCATGAAATCGTAGTACCCTTCCGCGCCGTGCCGAATGAATGGCTCGCCTCTGCACACGCGCGTGAAGCGGAGGCCGTCGCGGCTTGTGCAAAGATGGACATTGACCGGCTGCGGGCTGCGCAAGTAGAAGACGCTCATGAAGCCGACATACGCGGGGCCAGCGTTGTGACAGGCAAACTGATAGAGTTCGGTGTCGGCCGGATCGTCTGGGTCCATCGCGAGAATGTGTTGATGGTTCGTCCACACCTTCAGATCACCGCTTTCGGCATACGCATAAGAACGGTTGTAACGATCGACGCCGGGGTGGCCGGTATCCTCCTCCGTTGCGACCAAGTGCTCGCTGAAATCCGGGACGATGCGCCGATAGATCACCCATTTCCGTTTTGCTTCGTCGAATGTGAGGTGCATCAGGCAATCGTCCCCCTTGCCGGAGACATCGTGCGGCGTCTGCCAGAACGGTGCAGTCGCGCAGGACCAGCGAATGCCGTCCGGTGACGTGACGATGTGCGCCCCACGCCGATGGTCCTGCACGATTGCGAGCGCAACGTACTTCTCTGACTCGTCCCGTGGAAAGGGATGCCGGTTCACCGACCAAAAGAACGCTTTCTTCCCTTGCGGAGACATCGCGGTCTTCGGAATGACATAGTGTTCCGGCCCATATGAATGCTTTGTGGGCGATGTCGGCACCAGGTCGCTGGTGAAAACGATGTTGTGATCGCGGCGGCCGGCAACTTCAAAAAGCCCGAGGTCTGGCCTCTCCCAGTTCACGCCGTCCTTCGAGGTGAAATATGATATGAATGCGGCGTTGCCGCCAATGAAGCCAACATTCGCGTCGCTGCCGCAGCGTGCCCACATCTTGAACAGCTTCTCGTCCTCGTCGTACATCGTCGTATACGGCTGCAGAATGTTGCCGTCGCACCAACGTTCGCATCTCACGACGGGATTAAGCAGATGTTTCTTCGGCGGACGCAGCCTGCGCGAAATACCTGGCGTTGACTCGAGCATTTCGTTGTCGAGAAAAAGCTCCGTCACGAACGCCGCGGGCGGCGAATCAATTGGAGTCTCATCGCCCGTCTCCGCGCTCGCCCCATTCCCTGCCAAGAGGCCAGCACCGGCTGCGCCCGTGATTTTTAGAAAGCTGCGACGGTCCGTTTCCATGCGAAGCTCCAAACTGTACCTTAACCCGCTCCCGTACAACCGATTCCCAATCTTAGCATTGCGCGCCAACGCGCCGATATCGGGGAAGCGCTGGACACTTGCGCGCCCCCTGGTTAGGACATCACACTATGCAATGATCCGGCGTTGTTCACGCAGGCATCATCATTTCAACCCGAGGATATATTCGGATGCGGGTCTTGGTACTGGGAGGCACGGGGCTCATCAGCACAGCCATAGTTGAATGGCTCGTCGCGAAGGGCCATACGCCTGTCCTCTTCAATCGCGGGGTTTCGCCCAGGCGTTTCGACTACGATCTCGAAACGATTATTGGTAGCCGCGCCGATTTCGCTGGCTTTGCGCGCGCGATGCGAAAATTTAATGTTGATGGGGTGATCGACATGATTACCTTCGACGCAAAGACGGCCGCGCATAACGTGCGCGTGTTCCGCGATCGCGTGAAGCATTTTGTGTTTTGTAGCACCGTGTGCGTGTATGGTGGGCCGCTGACGCAGATCCCCGCCAATGAATCCGAGCCGCATCGTCCAGTATCCGACTATGGACGCAACAAGAGCAAGGCGGAAGCGGTGTACACAAAGGCATTTCGCGAGTTTGGTTTTCCGGTCACCGTGATGCGGCCTTCGCATTGTTTTGGCCCGGGCCAGCCTCTGCTCGATATTTGGGGATACAACCCAAGTCTTGTGACCCGCATCCGGAAGAACAAGCCGATCATTGTGCCGGGCGATGGGCAGGGTTTGTGGCAGCCGGGTTACATCGGCGATATGGCGAAGGGATTCGTCGGCGCGCTGGGGCGCAAGCAGACCCTGGGAAAGGCGTACAACATCGTCGGGGACGAGGTCATGACTTGGCGCGATTTCCACGTGCGCATGGCCAACGCGATTGGGTGCGAGGCGCGGATTGTGCCGATGTCTACACCGCAAATCGTCGCCGGATCGCCGAAGAGTGCGAGTTCGATGCTCGCGGAGATTTTTCAGTTTCATGCGGCCTACACGAACGCGGCGTTGAAGCGCGATGTGCCGGATTACAAAGATTTGCTCACTTGGGAAGAAGGTGTGCGGCGGACCATTGCCTGGATGGACAAGGCGGGTATGCACCAAAGCGCGAACCTTTTTCCGTGGGTCGATAAGCTGGCGCAACACGCGACGCGATTCGAATCTGATCTGCGGGCAGCTTCGCGTGAATCAAAAACTTCGCTCACGGGCAAGCCTAGGCGCGGCCTATCTGATTAACGCGGGCACTCCGCTCGGCTGGCTCCGTCCCATCACGCATTTCACGACCGCGTATCCGAACAATACAAATCCGATCAACGTCCACAGCACGAAATGCGGAACCGTGGCAATGGCGAGAATTGGGCTTCCAGAGAGCAATGAGAGCAGCAGCGCACATACAAGTATCGTCATGAGCATACGGGTGCCGCGAGATCGCTCGGCGGGATCCATTGGTGGGGCCGCTTGGGGAACTACTGCTGGCACACGCATCAACGACAGGATTGCCGCCGCGTAGAAAATGAACGTGGCAAATTGCACCGCGGCCGAAGGCAGTGCCCCAGGTCTGAGGTAGAAATACGTAAGGCCATATAGGAACGCGAGGTACACGCAAACGACCGCAAAACCTCTTGGCCGCAGGACGAGGAGCGATTCGGCGGGCTTGTCTTTCAATGCGTTTTCACCGAACCGCAAGAGCACCCAGCCTGCCGCGGCGACGACTACAATGTTAATAGCAATGTTAAGCGGCCCGCCGGAAATCAGAGACAACACCGTCACATACATCACGACGAGGTAGACGCGAAGCATACGCGCCTTCCGGGTATCTCGCATCAATCCCGCCAATTCGGGGAACATGCGCCGGCAACCGGGTGATAGCACGGTGAGCACACACAGCGGCAGCAAGAACGACAGCAGGGGGTGGAAAAAGAACACCATGTTGATTTCGGCGAATCCGTATGGGCCGATCTTGCCAAGGGTGAAATGCCCATTCCCTTCGAAGCCCGCCCAGACGACTTTGGTGATCCACGTTTCGTAGAGTCCGAACAGGACGCCCCAGAGGTAAAGTGCCGGTAATGATGTCTTTCGCGTTCGTATAGCCAGGGTTGTGAAGAAAAAGAAGTGCGCGAAATAGAGCCAATAGGTGACGAGTAGTGTCCACGGGTGCCAGAGACCGGTGCGGATGGAGGCACCGGACAACCCTTCCGCGCCAACCAGCACGATAAGGCCTACGAAAAGGCGCGCCGAGACCAGGCTGGTGCGGCTTATGGTGGTATGAGGCTGCACTTCGGCTGCGCGGGCGTTAGTCACGTTCGTTCCCTAGTTGCCGTATATACACCTCATGCGCCGCAAAGGTGACAGCGGCGCTTTGTCAGCCATCCAAATGGGTAGCCAGCCTAAACATTTTATAAACGCCAGCGTATAAAGGGATTATAGATTTTTCGTTGGCATCCGGCATCGACTTCCGTATAATGGTTTCGTGAAGCGCCGGGCTTCGGCGCTGGCTGATCGGAACGCGCACGGGACACCCCTGCCAAACGCGAGGGCTGCTGCATGTATCGGATTGACGCGGAGAAATCGGTCCACTTCTGCGACGGGATGTCGCGCCGGGACTTCCTGCACGCCGGGGCCTTAAGCACGTTAGGGCTGACGATGCCGGGCTTCATGGGTTTGCAGGCTGCGGGCGCCGTGGACAAGAAGAAGGACATGAACTGTATCTTCCTCTTCCTCGTGGGCGGGCCGAGCCAGCTCGATACCTTCGACATGAAGCCGGACGCTCCGCGCGAAATCCGCGGGCCTTACAAGCCGATCCGCACAAACAACCCTGATATTCAGATCTCCGAGATTTTCCCCAACCTTGCCAAGCACGGCGACAAGTTTTCGCTCGTGCGCACGCTGCACCACAAGGCCGCAGGCGTGCACGATACCGGGCACCAGATGATGCAGACGGGTCGTTTGTTTCAGAACGGCATGGAACACCCGCACGCGGGTTGCGTGCTCGGCTATCTCGAAGGCGGTAAGAACGGGATGCCGGCGCACGTGCTCATGCCGCGCCCGATCGGTCCGACGGGCGGCAACATGCCGCATGGGCAGAATGCCGGGTTCCTAGGCAAGTCCCACGATCCCTTTATTCTGAATGCAGAGCCCGACCTGGCGGACTTCAAAGTACCGGACCTCTTGCCGCCGGATTACATCTCGGCGTCGCGTATCGAGCGGCGCCGCAACCTGCGCGAGATCGTGGACGATTCGGTGAAGCAGCTTGAATCGAATCCTGACGCGCGGTTGTTGGACGAGAACTTTCAGCAGGCTTATACACTCATGTCTTCGTCTGCCGCGCGCGAGGCCTTCGATCTGACGAAGGAAGACGACAAGCTGCGCGATCAGTACGGGCGCAACAAGTTTGGGCAGAGCTGTCTGTTATCCCGCCGTTTACTCGAAAACGGTGTGCGTTTCTGCACCGTGAACATGTTCGAGACGGTGTTTAACGAAATTACCTGGGACATCCACGGATCGGCGCCATTCAGCCCGATCGAGTGCTATAGCGACTTGGTCGGCCCGATGCTGGACAAGGGCCTGAGCACCTTGCTCGAAGACCTGAAACAGCGCGGCATGTTGGACAATACGCTGATCGTCGCGATGGGCGAGTTCGGGCGCACGCCGAAGATCAATCCCGCTGGTGGGCGCGACCACTGGCCGCAGGTTTGGTCGATCCTTATGGCGGGCGGCGGCATCCAGGGCGGGCGCGTCGTCGGAAAGACAGACGAAATTGGCGCGTATCCCGTCGAACGGCCGGTCACGCCTGCGGAAGTCGTGGCGACTGTATATCACTGCCTCGGCATCGACGGCGAAACGGAACTTACCGGTCCGGGCAACCGTCCAATACCGCTTGTGGACCACGGCGTGAAGCCGATTATGGAGTTGGTGTAACGCTGCTTCGCGTTATTCTTTCAAGCTGCAACACGTTAGGGAATTCGATCATGCGTGTGTTTGTGTACAGAGTCGCTTACTGTCTCTTTTGCCTGGCCGCACCGGCATTTGCCGCGACGGCTTCTAATCTTGCAGCGGTACCAAATGTCATTACGCTCACCCACAAAGGCGCAAACCACGCGATCGTGGTGGAGCAAACCAACGGCGATCTTTTCGTTGGCGACCTGACGTCAATTGCCGCGTTCGTCTCTTCCAATCCCACCGTGGCGGAGGTTGACGCCAAGGGTGTCGTGCGCGCAGTGAGCAACGGGGATGCGGTAATCACTGCGACAGCGAATGGGCAAAGCGTAGAGGCCAAAGTGACAGTGACGGGCGCGGAATTGCCTTTCACACCGAGCTTTCGAAACGACGTCGCTCCGTTGCTGTTCAAAATGGGCTGCAACACCGGCGCGTGTCATGGTGCGGCCGCGGGCAAGGGCGGATTCAGGCTTTCGCTGCGTGGGTTCGATTTTGATTGGGACCACAAAGTATTGACGCGCCAGGCAAATGGCAGGCGCGTTTTGATGTCGGAACCGGAACAGAGCCTTGCGCTGTTGAAGGCGACGATGGAAGTGCCGCATGGCGGGGGTGAACGCTTTACGAAAGACAGCGAATCATACCGAATTCTGTTGAATTGGATTCAGGCGGGCGCGCCTGCTGCGAGAAACGAAGAGCCCGTCGTGCAGTCCATTCAAACGATGCCGGAAGCGGTGACGTTGGCCAAGGGGGCGACGCAGCAGATTCTGGTGCAGGCAAATTATTCAGATCATACGAAGACGGATGTATCGCGCTGGGTGAAGTTCGAGACGACGGACGATTCCGTTGCGACGGTTGACGATCATGGCAAGGTAACGATTGTCGGGCCTGGCGCTGCGTCGATCACGGCATGGTACGCGAGCAAAGTATCGGCGGTGCGCGTGCTGGTGCCGCGCGAAAAACCGGTTGCGGCTGAAGTGTTCGCGAAAGCGGAATCGCACAACTATATTGACGAACTGGTCGCGCGGCAGTTGAAGCGTTTGGAGATTGCTCCGGCCGCGCTGTGCAGTGACGAAGAATTTATTCGCAGAGCATCGCTGGATGCGACGGGTACTTTGCCTTCGCCGGAGGACGTCGCAACATTTCTGGTAAGCACCGAGCCTGATAAGCGCTCAAAGCTGATTGCGAAACTTGTGGACAGCCCCGAGTTTGTCGATTACTGGGCTTATAAATGGTCGGATTTGTTATTGCTCTCGTCGCGAAACATTCCGCGGCGCGAAGAACTGAATTCGTTTTATCAATTCATCCGCGAGAGTGTCGCTGAGAACAAACCGTGGGATCGGTTTGTTACCGAGTTGCTGACTGCAAATGGCAGCACCTTGGATAACGGCGCTGCGAATTATCTCGCGATGCACAAGGAAACCGTCGATCTCACGGAGACTACGTCGCAGGCATTTCTGGGTTTCTCCATTACGTGCGCACGGTGTCACAACCATCCGCTCGAGAAATGGACGCAAGACGATTATTACGGCATGGCGAACTTGTTCGCGCGGGTGAAATATAAGAACGGCCAGCGCGGTAACGATACCGAAGTGGTGACCGATACATTCGGAGATGTGCTGCATCCGCGCATCGGCGCGCCGTTGCCGCCGCGGCCTTTGGATGGTGAAGCACTCGATCTTGCGAGTTCAAAGGATCGGCGAATCGACCTGGCGGCGTGGCTGACTTCGCCGGATAACACCTATTTCACCCGCGCGATCGCGAACCGCGTGTGGCGCAATTACATGGGGCGTGGCCTTGTTGAGCCGGAAGACGACTTGCGTCTGACCAATCCTCCGACGAATGCACCGTTGCTCGATGCGCTGGCGGAAGACCTCGTGCAGAACGGGTACGATCTGAAACATTTGATGCGCAGAATTATGGAGTCTGCGGCGTATCAGCGTTCATCCAACCCATCCGATCCAGAGATGCCGGACCGGCGCTACTACTCGCAGTACATCATCCGGAGGCTAAGCGCCGAAGTGATTCTCGATGCCTATTCAAAGGTCAGCGATGTTCCGACGCCTTTCGACGGGTACCCTGCGGGGTTCCGCGCGTTGCAGTTGCCGGACTCGCAAGTGGGATCGTATTTCCTATCGTCGTTCGGCAGACCGGAGCGCAAACAAACCTGCTCTTGCGAGCGCACGCAGGACTCGAACATCGCGCAGACACTGCACGTCGCAAACGGCGATACGTTGAACAAGAAATTGAGCGACGAGCGCGCCTTCATCACCAAACTTATTGCGGACAATGTCAGCGATGAGGACGCCTTGAATACGATTTACATGCGTGCTCTCGCGCGAGTGCCGCGTTCCGAGGAAAAGGAGAAGGCGCTTGCCGTGCTCGCATCGATTCCAAAGGACGCCGCCGATCCGAAAGCAGAGCGCCGTCTCGCGTTGGAAGACTTAACCTGGGCTGTGCTTTCTGGCAAAGAGTTCTTGTTTAATCATTGAGGTCGCAGCTTATGGCAATCGATTTTGCCTCATTCACAAGAGAAGACATTCGTCGACTCGACGTCACTACGCGTCGTAGACTTCTAATAGAGATTGGACGATCGCTCGCGGACGAGGAATCTGCATTCGAACTGACAGACGAACAGGAAGAGGAATTGGCAATTCGATTAGCAGAAGACGATGCAAACCCTGATGAAGGCGAAGATTGGCGAGCTGCCATGGAAGACATTCGGAAGAAATGGCTCAACGAATAGTCGTTAAACCGAAAGTTCGCCGTGAGATTGACGATACGACAGGATCGTATGCGCAGATAGGGAAAGAACTAGGCGCGAGATTCCACGACGAGATTATGGAAATTTTTTAATGATTGAAATATATCCGCAGATGTATCGAGAAATTCGCCCGCGTGTTCGGCGGGCAATCGTTCGTGGATTTCCATACAGCCTATTTTATGTAGTTCGCAAACGCACGGTAAACGTTATCGCGCTGTTCCATCAAGCGGAGAACCCTGACAAGTGGCCAAACTAATTAATTTCCGCCGTTTATCGCCCGTAGCGAAAGTAATTCTCGCCAGCCTGTGCATATCAGCAGCACAAGCGGAAGTGTCTTTCGAGAAGCAAATCCTTCCCATTTTTCAGAAGAGTTGTTCCGCGTGCCATTTTCCGCCTACGGAGCCGTTGAAGGGAAAGCTTGATCTCTCGACCGTTGCGGCGACATTGAAGGGCGGTGCGGACGGCGCGATTATTGTCCCTGGCAAAGCGGATGAAAGTCGGTTGGTGCAAATTTTAGAAGGCAAACTCGAACCGATGATGCCGCCGAAGGGAAAGGGCGACCCGCTGACACCAGAGGCGATTGCGCTGTTAAGACAATGGATCAATGAAGGCGCGAAAGACGGGGCAGCAGCGCCGGTACCTGTTTCCGTTCCAGCGAGCGAGACTGTGCCTGCGACACCAGCAGCGCAACCACCTGCGAGTAAATCTCCCATCAGTTCAATGGCTTACGCGACGCAGGGCGACGCGCTCCTGCTCGCAAGCGGTAGTCTGCATACCGTTGAAATCTCCACCATTGATCCGGCGACGGGCAATGCAACGCCGAAGGGCAAACTCGAAGGCCACGCGGAGATGGTGCGCGCACTGGCGTTTTCGCCGGACGGCAACGTGCTTGCAGCGGGCGGCGGAAAGCCGGGACGCAGCGGTGAGATAAAGCTGTGGCGCACGTCCGATTTGACGTTGATCAAGACCATTGAAGGGCACAAGGACAACGTGCTCGCGCTGGCCTTCAGTCCAGATGGTAAGCAGATTGTCTCGGCGAGCTATGACAAGAATTTGATCGTTTGGGACGTTGAAACGGGCAACGCCGTTCACACGCTAGCGAACCACGTGGACGCGGTCTACTGCGTTGCGTGGAGTTCAGATGGAAAACGCATCGCATCGGGCGCGGGCGATCGCACGGTGAAGCTATGGCAGCCAAGTAACGGCAAGCTGCTTATCACCATTTCCGATTCGCTTGACGCGGTGTTGGCCGTCGCTTTTTCGCCGGACAACAAGACGCTCGCGGGCGCGGGTGCGGACAAGGTGATCCGCCTGTGGGAAATGGGCACTGCAGACGAACCGTTGGAACAATCGGGTTCGACCGCTGGAAAGCTGAAGGCGTCCACCTTCGGACATGAGGGCGCGATTCTGCACATCCTGTATTCACCAGACGGCACGACACTGTATTCGACTGCAGAAGACAAACGCATCAAAGCGTGGGACGCTGCGGCGCTCACTGAGAAGGTCGCTTTTGAACAGCAGTCGGATTGGGTAACCGCATTTGCGTTGAATCCGCAGGGTAATCTGCTGGCGGCGGGCCGCTACGATGCAACATCAGCGATCTACGCGACGGACAGCGGCAAACCTGTGGGACAGACGCAAGTCGCAAGTGGACCCAAAAAAGTCACGAGCCTCAGCGTGGAGGCGGTGATCATTCGCGCAACGGTGCCGCCTTCGCTGCAGTCGATCGCGCCGGACCGTTGGCACCGCGGCGCAGAACTCGAACTTGCGTTGTCCGGCAAGAACCTGGATCGCGCCGAACCTATCTCGACGAATCCCAAGGTAACTGTCGAAGTCGCGAGCGTCGAGGCGTTGCCGGAACCGGAACTGAAACTTGGCCAAGGCCCGCGCGGTACGGGTGCAGACATTCTCGACAATGCGCGTCCTTACAACATGAAACTGAAAGTGAAAACGGCAGCCGACGCGCCGTTAGGCCGTTATGAGATTCTTTTCCGCACGCCTATCGGCATTACGAATGGCGCCGCCTACACGATTATCTCCGCGCCGGACGCGGGCGAGGTCGAACCGAACAACGATGCCGCGCAAGCTGTGCAGTGGCCGGGCGTAGTCATCGGCGCGATCAATGCCTCCGGTGACGTGGACAAGTTCAAGGTTTCCGCGAAAGCGGGGCAGGAGATTGTTTTCGCAATCACCGACAGCGGCCTCAACACCGTACTTAACCTGAGTGACGCCTCTGGCAAAGAGGTAGCAACAAACAAAGATTCTGGCGATGCGATGCGCACGCGGATGGGATACAAAGTGACGACGGATGGCGAGTACGTAGTCTCTGTCGCAGATGCCGACCTCCGCGCAAACCTTGGGTATCGTTTGCACATCGGCGCATTCCCGTTGGTGACGTCCATTTGGCCGTTGGGCGTGAACGCTGGAGCACCGCAAGAAGTTGAGTTGACGGGATTCAATTTGCCGTCTACATCGCTCGAAGTCGATCCGCCTGATGAAGCCGCGCCTGGCGCGACGATGCCGCTACCGATTGCCGTTCCGGAGGGTAGCCCTATTGCGCTGCCCGTGTTATCAGTGAGCGGAAACAGCGACACACTGGAAGTAGAACCGAACAACGCCGCGGCAGAGGCGCAGCCGCTTGCTTTCCCTGCGGCCATTAATGCGCGTATCGATTCAAAAGACGCCGCTGAGTCCGATGTGGACTACTACCATTTCCACGCGGCAAAGGATCAAACGATAGTCATCGAAACGCTTGCCGCGAAATTCGGTTCGCCGCTGGATACCAAGATCGAGGTGCTGGACACCCAGGGCAATCCGTTGCAGCGTGGCGTGCTGCGCTGCGTCGCGCAGACGGCGCTGACCTTGTCTCCGCGCGACTCGCGATCCGCGGGTCTGCGCTTCGAGAACTGGCGCGATTTCAAAATGAACGACTACGTGATGGTCGGCGGCGAGGTGATTCAAGTTTCTCGCATCCCCGGTTATGGCGATGAGGACGTAAATTTCAAGGCCTATCCCAATGGCCAGCGGATCGGCTTCTTCGCAACCACGCCGGAACATCACGCGGTATTCGATCATATCTATAAAGTAACGGTGCACCCGGTAGGTACGACATTCGCCCCGAACGGCATGCCGGTATTTCCGTTGTTCTGGAAGAATGACGATGCCTTTGATGCGAACGGCGAGGACACCGGCGATTCGCGTCTCGATTTCACTGCGCCCGCGGATGGCGATTATGTCGTGCGGATTTCGGACGTGCGCGGCGAGGGCGGGCCACGCCACGCGTACCGTCTGTTGCTGCGCGAACTGAAGCCGGACTTTTCCGTGTTCGCTGGCCCTTATCATGTAAACATCACGCCGGGTTCGCGCGTGCCGATTGATGTGCGCGTCTTGCGGCAGGACGGGTTCAACAGCGAAGTGAAACTAACCGCGCACAATCTGCCCGAAGGATTCACGATGGAAACGGAATCGGTGTTGCCAGATGAAGATTTGGTACGCGTTGCACTGGTCGCGGGGCCAAATGCAAAGACCACGCCTTTCGACGCGCGCGTGAAAATCACAGCGGAGACCGAGCTGAACGGTCAAACTCAAACGAAAGACACTTACATCGGTTCGATTACAGTGAGCGAGAAACAACCGGATGTCGCTGTGAACAACGCCGAAAAGGCGATCGAGCTCCTGCCGGGCCAGTTGGGCGCTGTGAACGTGACGCTGGCAAAAGCGAACGGTTACGACAGCCGCACGCCAATCAGCGTGTTAAATCTTCCCTTCGGCGTGCGCGTGATGTACACGGGCCTGAATGGGATTCTCGTGCGCGAGGGCGAAACGGAGCGGCGCATTGAAATACTCGCCGAGCCGTGGGTGAAACCGATGACGCGAAAAATCTACATCCAGGCGAACATCGAAACGCAGGCGGGGATGCGGCCCGTGTTTCTCGGCGAGCCGATCGAGTTGCGGATTTTGGGTGACGAGAAGATCGCGAAGCAGAATTAGTGACGGTTGGCACCTCAACGACTCGCACATTAAAAAGCCCAAGCGGCGTCTACCCGCCTTCTTTAGCTCGCTTCGGAGTACATGCCGCCGCATTCCGAGTTTGACATCGTCAACTAATTGAGTCCCGTGTCCAACTTCTGCGGCTCGCCTCTACGCAGTATCACGATGCGCGACCCGCGGCCCAATGTGATGGTTTGCTCGTCAGGGTTGAACTCCCGAATCGTCCAGCGGGTAAACACTTCATCGCCGATACCGTAGGTACGATCGCTGGTCGCGCCATCCGCCAACGTGACCGTGATTGAAAACTGCGCTGGCCGATTTGCCGCTCCCAATATTCCGCGAAGCGTCACTTCGGCAGAGAGCGCTTCCATTAATGCCGAACGCGGACGTTCGGCAGCCGCTACAGGCGCGGGCGCCTCTGGCTCATTTGGAGCCGCGGCAGCGACCGGTTCAGGCTCTGTCAACGGTTCAAGCGTGAACGATTCTTCCAAGGGCGCCGCGCTTCCGCTGCCGCGCAACGTCGCACGGTATTCGCCTTCCGGCAATCGATACACCATTTGCGCACTCTGTCCCGGCAATACCGGCAACCGCGACACCGCGACAGCCCCCGCCGGAACTTGCGACTGTCCAACACGAATGGAAATCGGCGCACTGACGTCAACGCCTGAATTCTTGCCGATGCGCTTTTCGACGTGCAACGCGAAAGCATTCGCCAATGTAGAGTTGGATGCAAGCAGCATCTCGCGCCCACCCGTATTGGCAACCGTAACAGTCGCTTCGTGGACCGGCGGTTGCTCTTCGGTCAATACGCGCATATCTACGCGCAAATCCGGTTTGGCAACGCGCATGCCGCCGAGATCGGTCACAACCGCGCCGATGCCCGCGATGGTGGCTACTGCGGTGAGTGGAAGAATAATTCTGCCGTCACGCGTGACGGCGAGGGTCATTACTCCTGCTACTGCGATACCGAGCAGCCCCAGGGCATACACCATAATCCCTGGCCGCAACAACAGCGGCGCGCCGCTTCGCAACGCCACACTCGCAGGGCTATCGCTATATGCAGTTTCATGTAAATACGCTGTAGACATCAGGCAGGCCAGAAGCCAAAGCCCGCAGTAGCCAAGCCCCCGGACGGGCACGTTTGGTATGAATGACGCGGCTGCCGCAATCAACGCGACGCCGATGGGAAACACCAGGAACCACATGCCGGAGGGGCCTGCATCGGCACGCGCAAGTTGCAGTACGTTTTGGCTGCCCGCAATCGGGAGAAATAGCGCGGCCAGTACGAGTGCCGCCCCCGCCCACGCGATCCATGCGTCCATCGGCGCGCGCAACCCAGGCTTTCCGTGGGCCAGGCGCGCCACGAAGGTTCCCCGCGGCCTCGGCACTTCGTCGGATGTATTCGCGTTCAAGGCCCGGACAACCAAGGCGCGGGCCTTTGTAAGATCGCTCTTCGCGCGGAGCAGGCTTTCTTCCACTTGAAGGAATTCGTCCCGCTTTATTTGTCCTGCCTGCAACCGGCCTCTGGTATGGTCGAGCTGCGCCTCGATTGCCTGAACATCGTTGGAATAATCGTCGGCAAGCTGTTCCAGGCGTTCGCGCGCGTATTGCACTTGCGCCAGCGTGCGTTCGTGCTGGGCTTTCGCTTCGGCGACCACGTCGGCAGCGGCGCCGTTCGAAGACGGTTTCTGCAGCTTTTTTGCTTCGCTGACTTTGCGCTCCGCCTGCGCGCGCGCGGCAAGCGCGCCGCGAAGGTTTTCGACATGTCCGTCGAGCAAGGTCGAATTCTCATCCAGTTCGTTTGCAAAGGTGATGCGAAACGAGCCTTTGGGAATCTGATCGAAAGATACTTCGGTCATACCACCGGCGCGATGCACATCGTCCACCGTCAACCAGCCGCGCAGGTTCGATTGGCGCCGCTCCTGGTTGTCGCGGCGGCGGCGCAGTCGATCAACTTGGGTGCGGTATTCCGCGTAGGTCAACTCGCCAACACGAACGGCCAGATTGAGTTCAGCGATTTTCTCCTGCGTGGCGGCGAGTTCAATCGCCGTTTCCATCAGGCGTTGGCGCAGCTCCTCTTCGAGGTCCTGTTCCGCTGCGTGAATGCGCGTGCGAATACCGAGCAACTCGGAGACCTTTGGATCCTTGCGCGCGATCTCGTCGAGGTCTTTGCCGTCCTTGCTGCCCTTCACCGCCGCGAGCTGTTTCTCGACTTTATCGGAAAGGTTGTGGACGAGGCGCAAGGGTTCCAACACATCGAGCGGACCAAGCGCTTTACGCACCTTCGCCTTCGGATCAATATCGGGAAGCGGCGCGACTTCGATCTCTTCCTTGTGCTTCGGCTCATCGCGTTTCACGCCGCGCTTCACTTTGCGCAACAGTTCCGGATGATCTTTCAGATGGATCACATCTGTATTGGGAGGAATTTCATCCGGCGTGGGGATGCGTATTTTCAGGCGGCATGCGACACACTTGCCCGGACGGCCAAACATGTCCTCGGACACTTTCATCTTCTGGCCGCACACGCAATAAATCCGAAGCGGCGCGACTTCGCTGCTCGGCATATTCGGCTCCTCAGCGTTACGCTGTCAAAAGACTGCCCGATGAATTGATTTTTTTCAAGTATTTACAGGGTTGTCGCGCGATTTTCTCGCGGCAGTTTTCGCAGTTTCTAGCGAGCCGCTCACCCTTGCAATGCACGCCGCGCGAGCACATCCAGACGCTGCAAAAACCGAGAGCGGTCCTTCGCCTGAAACGGCGCGGGACCGCCGCCCATCGTGCCGTGCTCGCGCAGGTGCGACATGATCTCGCGCGTCGCCAACGCCGCGCCAATCGACTCGTGCGTGTGTTCGTGTCCTTTCGGTGTAAGCACGAAAGCGCCTTTTTTCAGCGCGCGCGACGCGAGTGGAATGTCATCGCCAACGACAATGTCGTTCGGCCCCGCGTGCTCCACGATCCAATCGTCGGCGGCGTCAATCGCGTTGCCCACAATGATTAATTCTATGGATTCGTTCGTCGGGACAAACATGGACGCATTGGCCACAACTTTGACCTGCAGTCCGAGGCGTTCGGCTACGCGGTAGACTTCGTTCTTAACGGGGCAGGCATCAGCATCGACGTAAATAGTGGGCACGCTACTTTGCCGCGGAAGCGGTCCCCCAGGTGGTCGCGTCCACCGATTTCTTAAACGCTCTCAGAAAATCTTTCTCCTTATCCTTCAGCCGATCCACCAGCGGTTGTTTCGATAGGTCAAATCCATTCTGTGTATGAAAACACCACGCCGCCGCGCCGCCAATTTTCGACTTAGTAATCGCAGTGACGAAGTTCTCAACGGTCAACTCATCCCGCAGCAGCGCCGGCTCGCCCATATAAATCGGCTTGCCCGTGTTGCCCACGGCGCGCAGGACAAGCTGATCCATCGCGTCGAAATGCCACGGATTGCGCGATTCGTGCCAGCCCACAATGTCGATATTCACTTCGTTGCTGCGCTCTGAAACCTCTTCGGGACCTATCTCGTTCGCGAGCGATGCTGTAACCAAACGCTTGGGATCAGCGTGTTTTATAGCAGCAGCCAAACGCCGGATTTCGTCGTCGCTCAGGTGCGTGATACGTCCGTTGTATTCGTTTTGAATATCAAGGAACAGGTTTTCGTAGGGCTTCAGTTCCTTTGTGATCGCTACCAAACCGCGTTCGTAATCGTCGATGTGCACTTGATTCACCGGCAGCGCGCCTTGTCCGGTGCCGACTTGCTCCGCTTTAAGATCCGACAAGCCTTCCACCGTCTCATAAGCGAACGACACATCGACGATCATCGCGTAGCGCGCGGCGCGTTCCAGAAGGTCGTTCAATACTTTCATTCGGTCCGGACGCGGTTTGCCTTTGGCATCCATCAGCGTGTCGTCAGCGAATGAAATCTTTGATCGGAAGTCCCACCAGTTTGGAAATATCCGGATGCCATCCACGCCGAGTTCGCGTAGGAATGTGAAGTCCGTTTCGAGGTTTTCGGGTGATGCGCGCATCGCATCGAAATAAGAGACGAGGACGAGAAAGCGCTCCTGGCCGTCTACCGTAAAGCGGTTCTTAGAAATGGCCAATTGAGGCGTGGTAACTTCCGCATGCACACACAACGCAAATGAAACGAAGAAAGCCGAACACCGAAATCTTCGCATCATTTCGATCGCGCCTTTTCTTCTTCCTTGATGCGGTTCCACGCGACGATCGCATCCTCCGGCGTCTGTGCTTTGTTTTCGCCGAACACATGGTCGTGGCGGCGAATCATCTTTTCGTGTACGCGTTCAAGCACGGACGCCAGGGTAAAGCGGCCCTCCGATTCCGCAGCGGCGATTGACGCGAGCAGGACGAAGAGCGTGTCGCCCATCTCCTCTTCGCTGTGCACGTTGTCCTGACGTTCGAGGGCTTCGACGAGTTCGTCGCCTTCCTTGATGGCATATTTGGCGAAAGTCAGAGATGTCTGTTCCCGGTCCCAAGGACAGCCCTCTGGACCGCGCAGGTAGCGGGCCAGATTCATGGATGCCTCGAACCAGTCTAACTCATTCTGTGGCAATCGTTTCCAATGCGGATAGTCCATCACGCCAAGTTCCCGTGTGTCAAGGTTTTAACCGATCCTGCCGATAAATGAAACGGCGTAGGAGGACTTGAGAATGACGGTCCAATGCTGCAAATGCAAACGGTTACGGGCACTCGACCAATGGTCGGCACCGTTGCCTGCGTTGCTGCAAGGGGACGTGTCGCACACCTACTGCCCGGATTGTGCGGACCACACCTACATAGAGCTGTTCAGCGCGCAGGCGAGCAAGAGCACCGAGCGCGAAGCGCTATTCCTCCGCGACCAGATCGCGCTGTTTGCCTAACGCGTCTCTTCTGCGCGATAGTTCTGTCCATGCCCAGTATGTTCGATCACGCAACGCGTGAAGAGCTCATCCGTCGCATTCGTGCGCTCACGCCGGATACGCCGCGCGCGTGGGGAAAAATGACCGCGCCGGAGATGATTGCGCACCTCACTGATCAGATGAGCCATACGCTTGGTGATGTGTCCACCACCCCGATCCGCGATTTCCGGCGCTGGCCAGGCATCAAGTATCTCGCAATACACGTGGTGCCATGGCCAAAAGGACGCGTCGTTGGCCCCCCCGAGGCCTTTGTTACAAAGCCGGCGGAATGGACCAACGACGTGAACAATCTTGTTACGTTAGTGGAACGCTTCGGCGCGCTGGATCCGGATGGCCAATGGGCGCTGCATGCGATCTTCGGCGACATGACGGGCCGCGATTGGGGCGTGTTCTGCCACAAACATTTCGATCATCACCTGCGCCAATTCGGACAATAGCGCCCTACTTCGCGCCACCTTCAATCGATATCGTCAACGTCACTTCGTCGCCGATGCCTTCCAGGCCGTAGGTCATGCCGTAATCACTGCGCTTGATGGTGAGTGTCGTTTCCCAGCCCGCGATCGGCGCGCCGCTTTTCGGGTGCTTGCCTGTGCCAACGAGTTCGGCTTCCGTCGTGACTTGCTTCGTGACGCCGTGCATTGTCAAATCGCCGGTGACTTCATACTTGTTGCCGTCTTTCTTTTTGAACGAAGTGCTCTTAAAGGTCAGCGTGGGAAACTCTACCGTATTGAAAAAATCAGGCCCTTTTAAGTGTTTGTCGCGCCCTGCGTTTGCGGTGTCGATGCTGTCGGCTTTCACTTCAATTTCTATGGAGTTCTTGGTCACGTCTGCGGCGTCAATTGTGAATTGGCCGGAGGCCTCGTTAAAACGGCCATAAGAATAGCTGACACCCAGGTGCTTGACGCGGAACAGGAAAGCGGAATGCACCGCGTCGATCTCATAGGTATCCGCGGCAAGTGCCGGAACGGACGTCAAGACAAGCGCAACGGCAGTGATAAGACCCAGGACATAACGGCGAAAACTACGCATGAACATCTCCTTGTTCGTTAGAGTATGGATAGCACCCAAGTCGGGCTTAGAAACGGCCTTGTCCGCGTAGTTTATTCCCATCCGCAGGTCGTGCTGCAACACCATTGCGGACGGTGAAACTTCACTGGATAATGGAGCGCATGCGGATCCTAACTACAATCTCGTGTTTCTTCGCGGCGTTATGTGCCTCCCCCGCGACGGAAAACCCGGCATTGCGGATCGAGTGGCGCGACAACATCTTAACGATCAGCGGCCCCAAGTTGCCCGGCGAAAAGATCGACACGTTATATTTGGAGGCCTGTTGCCGAAAGGGTTCCACGCACCGCAAATGGGAAGAGACGGTTATCCCGCACACGACGCGCCTCGTGTCTGCCAATGCAGACAAAACGCGCATCGAACTGGAGAGTGTCGTGGATGGCGGGGTGACGGTGACGCACGACATCCAAGCGCGAGGCGATCGCGTAACGTTCGACCTTGTGATTGCCAACACGAGCGATGCGCCGGTCGATATTGAATGGGCGCAACCCTGCATGCGTGTGGATGGATTCACCGGCAAAGGCAAAGACGATTACATGGTCAATTGCTTCATCTTCACCGAAAGCGGCCCGGTAATGCTGAACAAGACGCGACGAACTGAAGATGCCATCTACAAAGGCGGTCAGGTGTATGTGCCGCGCGAGATTAATCGCGATGATGTAAATCCGCGGCCGTTGTCCCCTGATATGCCGGTAAACAATCTGATTGGCTGCATTTCCGCCGACGGGAATTGGATCGTGGCAACCGCGTGGGACCATACACAGGAATTATTTCAGGGCATCATTACATGCATCCACGCGGACTTTCGCATCGGCGGGCTTGCGCAAAAGGAAAGCAAGCGCGTGCGCGGAGTCGTGTACGTCATACCTAATGATTTCAAGGCACTATTGAAACGCTACGCTGAAGATTTCCCCCCAAGTAGATGAAGTTGCTCCTAAAAGAAAAACGCTGTTAGGTCCGATGCATCGCATCCGGCCCAACAGCGCACGAAGGAACCGTCAAGGCATCGATTCTATTTGATACTAAGCGTAACGCCGCCGCTAAACGCACTCGCCTCAATATCCGCGGAACCATCACCAAGCTTCGTGTTCAGAGTAGCGCCGGGTCCACGGGACGGCCGTTCCTCCTCGGCGTTGCTCAACTGATTATTGATACTGCCGCTGAACGTCTGCGCATGTACGCGCGCCGAAACGTCCGCGGGCAACCGCAGCTTCACGCTTCCACTATGTGTGCTCGCGCGCAACTTTGCGTTTGGCGCAAGCCCGCCCAAATACGACACGCTGCCGGAGTTCGATTGGAATTCGATTTCGCGCGGCGCCACCCCTTCAACCTCGACACTTCCGCTGATCGAACGCGCACGCACTTCATCGCGCACGGTTCGTACGCGCACGCTCCCGCTTGTGCTCGACGCTTCCACCTCGCCAAAATCGCCTTCTACTTCAACGCTTCCGCTGATCGTCTCGGCCTTCACATCACCCTTGCACTGCAACACCTTCACGGACCCGCTCGTACTTTGCGCGTCGATCTCGCCTTCGCAATCCGTCGCACGCACACTTCCGTTCACCGTCTCTAATTCGATATCCGCTTTGATACCCTTTGCTTCAATCGAACCCGATACGCACTCGACGCGCACCTCATTGCCAAACGGCAGGCGAATCACGAGGTTCGAATCTCCCACGCGCCAACCGTTGCTCGGGATGACAACGCGAATCTCCGTGTCGTCGCCGTCGCGCTCAAACTCAAGCCGCTCGACGTTCTTGCCCAAGTTCCCCGTCACGCGTACTTCGTTCCGGTCCCATCCTTCCACCTCGATGCGGCCCTTCACGTTCGATATCTCGACGTTGTCTTTCGGCCCTGCCGTGCGCACTTCGTCGATCGCCGTATCCGCCAGCGCCGCGACGGCAATCGCCAACGACGCGAGGATGAATGTCTTTACCAGTGTCATGCGTTGTTCTCCGCCGGAAGCTGCGCGACGCGCGACACTTGCCGCAGCAGCCCGACTTCCTGGTCGTACACCGCCACCAGCGAACGGATCAGCCCGTGATTACCCGGGTCTTTCGCCAGCGCCGATTCAATTTCCTTAATGGCGTTATCAATCGTCACGAGACTGTCATCGACAACTTCTATAGTCTCCGGCGCAAGATTCGGGCGCACCTCGTCGAGCTTTTCACGCAACGCTTCCCGTACCGCCGCATACTCAACCTCGATCTCGCGATAACTCGCGAACTCCATACCCGAGTCCACCTCGCTGTCATTTTCATTCGGAGTCTGCTGCTGATTTGCCGTGGCGTCCGTTGCTACCTCGATACCTGTCGCCGCATTGGATTGCGTCTCTACCGGCGTGTTCACCGCCGCAACTTGCTGTGTTTGCGCGGGCGTCTCCACACCATTGCGCGCGTACCACATCCCCGCAGCAAAAATAACTACCGCCGCAGCCGCGGCCAGCGACGCGCGATAGATCAACTGAAAAGTTTTCGTCGCCGATTCCGTGCGCGCACACACCCGTTCGCACAACTGCGACTCGATGCACCCCCACAGATCGCAGCGCGGCGCAACACCCTTCGGCAACCGATGCGCCTCGCCGAGCAACGCGCGCAACGCACGTTCCTCCTCCCGAAACGCCGGGTCCCGCGCCAACTCCGCCTCAATCGCGCGCGCCTCCGCATCGGACAACACGCCGTCGACGTAGTCGTTCAATTTTTCGTAGCGTTCGTTCTCGTTCATGTCACTGTTCCTACTTCGTCACGCTGCCGGCTAGGCTGTCTTTGATTTAAGAGCGCACTGCCTTTTCGCATCGAATTTCGTGCTCGTGCTCCTGCTCGTCATCGTACTCGTTCATCATTTTTCGATCTCCGAGCATCGATTACGATGACGAGCAGGAGCACGAGCACGTTTGCGAAACCTAAATGTCCCTTCCCAAATCACTATTCACTGCAACTGCTCTCGCAACAACCGCCGCGCCCGGTGCAAATGCGCCTTCGAGGTCCCCTGCGCAATGCCCGCGATCTCGGCGATCTCTTCGTGCTTGTAGCCTTCCACGTCGTGGAGGATAAACACCTCGCGCGCCCCCGGCGGCAACGTCGCAATCGCCGCCTCCAGGTCTGCGCGAAGCCCCGGCCGGTTTCCCGGCGCGGAGTGCCCGAGCGATTCCAAATCATCCGTACCGACCACCCGCGCCTCGCGCCGCTGCTGCGACCGCTTGTCGCCGAGCACCACGTTGAAGGTCAGCCGGTACAACCACGAGAAAAACTGGCTGTCACCCCGGAACGAATCCAGCTTCTCCCAAGCGCGGATAAACGCCTCCTGCGTCAATTCCTCCGCCAGCGTATGCTGCCCCGTCATCCGCAGACACAACCCGTACACCCGGTTCACGTGCAGCCGGTAAAGGTGCTCGAAGGCCCGCCGGTCCCCACCCTGGGCCCGCCGCACCATCATCCCGTCATCCAACTCGGCAGTATTCTCCGCCACGTGCATCCCGCTAGGTC
>JADLHJ010000045.1 GCA_020848835.1 Candidatus Hydrogenedentota bacterium | reverse complement strand
TGTGGCGTCATGTTGACGCCTGCGTTCGAGACTCTGATCGGGCTACCTGACCAAAGTTTTGCAAGCCGCACCATACGCGCCTGCTCCTCCTTGGTACCGTTCCCATCCAGTTCCTGAACCATCGCGAGAGTGAAGCGAAGTAGTACCAAGACAAGGAAGCAGAAATGAACATCTACGTAGGCAATCTTTCCTACAACACCAGCGACAGCGATCTCCGCCAGGCCTTCGAAGCCTATGGCAGCGTAGACAGCGCCCGCGTCGTCATCGACAAGATGACGAACCGCTCGAAGGGATTCGGTTTCGTCGAAATGGGCAACCAGTCCGAAGCCCAAGCCGCAATCGCCGGCCTTAACGGCAAAGACCTTGACGGCCGCACCCTCAACGTCAACGAAGCGCGCCCCAAGACTGAAGGCGGCGGCGGTGGCCGTGGCTTCGGCGGCGGTGGTGGTCGCAGCGGCGGCGGCTACGGCGGTGGCGGCGGCGGTGGACGCGGCGGCTACGGCGGCGGCGGACGCGACCGTTACTAAGCGCAGCGCGCTAATCAGCGAAAAAGAGAGGCCGCATTCGTAATGAGTGCGGCCTCTTTCTTTTTCAGCGTCTGGCTCGCGCAAAGGTTCGTAGTTCCGCGTTTACGCGGTCTTTGTAGCGCCCGGCTTACATGCCGGGCGGTTTCGGAGCAAAGCACCGCAGCCCACATACCTTCTGATATTGTCCGCAATGCACTATCTGTGACGGCACACGCAATTTTCTTCTCTACGACAAATCCGCGCAGGTCGTCTTAAGCAATCCGCTAACTTCCCACCGAAACCCGATACAACAAAAACGCCCCGCGCGTCCGCTCCTTCGAATCGTTCTTCTGCGGAATGTAATCGCACGCAAACCAGACCGCTTCATTCGACTGCACACTACCCTGCAACGCATTCGGCACAAACGTATACGCGGTTCCCGCGTACCCCAACGTCGCAGGATTCGTCGCCATCAAACGCGCAACAGCAAAATCGCCATCGCCCAGCAGATCCCCGCTGATCGTTTCAAAGGTCCCCATCGACGGATTGTGCAAGAAAAATGAACACCCCTCCGCGATCGGCACCCACTTCCCGTAGTTAATTCGCCCCTCAGGCACCACGATCGATCGACGTTGCGACAACGCGCGCGTCGCCGGTTCATACGTCCAAAACTCATGCCGGCAATCTTGCCCGCCCTTTGGATACTTGTTGTAATAAAGAACAAGCTTGCTCCAATCGTCCGCATTCACAGGCCGCAAATCGCAACACCAAAAATTCCCATCGGCTTCCGCGGGCAACTCCGCGCGATGTACTTCCTTACCGGTGTCATCCAAATGGATGACCCGCGTCGTGGATCGATCTTTATTGTCCCACTGCTGACCCACGAGCACCGTCCCCGAATCCGTCAAAGCGATCTGCGGATAGAAAAACCCCTGCGCCTCCGCATATTTCACCGGATCGCGAAACACAAAATCCGCACCTTTGCGATCGCCAAGAAATATTACCGGCGTGTTGAACGGCACGCTCCCATCCTTACTGATCGCCAAAATCACAATCGCCGCGCGCGACCCATCGCGCGAGATACCCGCATTCATCCGCAGATGAAACTCGTTATACGGCGGCGTGCGCGGGATTAACTCGCTGAGATCCACAAGCTGCGAAATATCATCAGGCGCCGCGCTGCGAAAATAGCGCAGAGTCCCCGCGCTGTAATTCGGATCATCAGTGGCGTGACTCATCCCAATAATCACATGGATATATCCATCCGGCGATCGCAACAATAGTGGTTGGTTCAAGCTCTTCACGCCCGGCTCAGAAAATGGGAGGGAGGTCACCGCCAGCTGCGCACCAGACCCCGGCTTCGGATACTGCCCGATCAAACTACCCCAAGTCTTCCCATCCTGGTTGTACATCGTCGCCGACCAGAAGACGCACTTTTCTCCCTCCAGCAAATACGCAAACGTGTGCCCACCCCACTGCTGATCGATATTCGCGTTAAGAACAATTGGGCCTGCATCAACAATAATCGCGGGCTCCGCAGACGATATGTGCACCGGCAGTGCGACAGCCATGAAACAGACGAATGCTATGCGGAGGGAGATTATCATTTGGCGACCACTTTCCGTTGAAACGCCAGTGGGTCATTTCAATCGAATTGATATGCCACAATCCCTTTTTCCCTGTCATTCCGAGCTACTGCGAGGAATCTGGAAGGTCGCGTGCTTAACCAGATTCCTCGCAGTAGCTCGGAATGGCAGAAGGGCGAGTTCTTAAGGCACAAAATCCGTTGAAACCAGCCATTAGCGCCCGCGAACATAATCGGTCACTTCACCTTTCGCATCAACGATGATGAGCCGGTGTCCTCCTGGAGTCTTCGGCAGCCTCCACACCATCACGCTCCACGAGCCATCTGCTTGCTTGGTCGGCGTCTCAAACTCTGTTCGGTCTAACCAGGTGTCATTAGCCGCTACGGCATTGCGCGCAATCTCGAGCACGTCATCCGCAGCAAGTGCGTTGCTACTTGCGCTATCTTCTTGCCGTATCGGTTCGCTCCTTGCACGTGATTCACACCCAGACGAGAGCATTGAGCCCGCCGCGATAATCAGAATCGAGAACGGAATTGTTGATCGATGTTTCATGGAAACAGTATAGCCGCATCCTATCTAAAGACCGTTCCAATATTCTCGTATCGCATTTATATTGAACTCACTTTTCTGAATTCCTTCGTGCCTTCGTGGTGAAAAAGTATTCAATTTCGCCTGCGCAAACCTGCGCCATCTGATGACACAACTAAAGCCCTCGCCCCAACCTGCCGATAACTAATGCGGGATTTGCGGGCCGTCGCATGGGCGCGGACGGCCCAACCGAACCGTACAGAGGGCGCACAACATGACCACTTCTGCGATTTCCGCCACCCAGGTTACCAACTTCTATGCGCTGTATCAGTCTTCCTCAAAGACCAGTGCAACAACGACTTACGATGCAGCCGCACAACCGGCGCAGGACACCCTGGATCTGGGTAAGGGCGAGCCCCTTTCCAAGGAACAGACCAACGGCCTGATCCTCGAACGCGCCTTCAACAAGCTGCGTTCCGTCGTAGACGACGCCCGTGCCGAACTGGGCATCCCCGAAGGCGCGGAACTCGACACCTCCGCCGAGGCCACCGCACAGCGCATCGGCGATTTCGCCCTCAACTTCTTCGATAAATACCTCGAAAAACACCCCGAAGTCGAAGGCGAAGCCGCCCGCAAACAGTTTGCCGAATTCATCGGCGGCGCGATCAGCCAAGGCATCGAAGAAGCCCGCGGCATCCTTGATTCGCTATCGGCACTCAACCCTGAAGTGACCTCCAAGATCGACAACATCGCCGACCTGATCAAGAAACGCCTGGAAAACTTCGTCTCCGGAAAGTAACGCACTAAGAAGGCCTCTGGCCGTTACTGAGCGAATCCGAAAGTTAGGCATTCAGCGCCAAAGGCGCGCCACGGTTCCTAGCCTGGGCTGTAAGGCCCAGGTGTACAGCGTGCGCCTCCGGTTTCTGAAGGCCTATAGGGCCGGCACATTGAGATTGAGTGGCAGATCCAAAGAGCGTTCGCCACTCTTAGTATCGCACCGATGGATCCAACATAGCGCTACATCCCTATACAAAATAGGGCAACACCTCCACGAAATTAATCGCAAGCTGTTGGCCGATCGTCGCATCCGCCGGCGAATCGTCACGCGGCCAATCTGAAATCGCAATAGTCGCAGTTTCTGCCTTCGCGCGAAACACCAAACGATGGTATGCAAAAATTTGCGGGCCGCGTTCGCCGCCTACGTTCGATACAAAACTTTTCTCCGGCAACATATCGGCGCCATCAACCGTCACGCGCGCGTTTGTTGCCAAGTCGCTGCGCGTCCAATTCATATCTTGCAGCAGTGCTTGATAGTCACATGCGAGCATTTTCACCGAATAAAGCTCACCGGCGCGCAAGTTCTTGATCGTTTGCGTCACTTTGTTTGGCCCGCTGCTGCTGCGTTTTGTCAGCAAAAAATGATTGCCGCTGTGCAGCATGCGGCGGCCCTGGTGATATCCAAGCCGGTTGTAGGTGCCCGCCGTGACAGAACCAGTTTCCGCTTCGTGGACCGTCCATCCATTCAGTCCGTCGTCGAAGTCTGCGTTCGAAATGATTTCCGGTCGATACGCGTAGTGGTACGTTTCCGCGAGTGGCGTCGTTTCGCCGTCCAGCACATAGTGACGAAACAACCGCCCCATCCAACGCACCGCTTCCTCGTCTGCGTAACTGATCTTGTACCACATGATACCGCCAAGGCCGAACAACTCCGGCGCGGTTGCCATGTACTGCATTTGCATGTCCATCCACACTTTGTAATCCACGTGCGGATCGACGTTCTCCGTTTCCGGCGGCGCGGACATGATGCTTGGAACTAAAATCAGTTTTTCGACGATCCCTGGAAAAGTCTCGCTCGCGCGATCAATCTTCGTGCGCAGATCGCCGCGCAATACTTCCAGACCTTCCTCCGCCGTTGCCCGTTCCGCGAGGTACTCTTCCGTCGCAAGTTTTCCGCCCGCTGCGATCACCGCATTCACAAACTCCTGACTGCGCGACTCCGAACGGTCCAGCCCGCCGCACCACATATACATCTTCTTCTCGCGATACTCCAGCATCGCGCCGATGCGCCGTACCGCCTCCGTGTAGGGCGCCGTGCGGTAACGCGGATCGCGATGCGGATGCGTATCGGTCGGTGCGTCCGCGCCGAGGCCAAACTCATCAGCCACGATGCCGGACAAATCAGCATCCGTGAAACCAATGCTGTTTCGTATCCAATCGGTTGCCTGCTCCGCGGTAAGCGGATCGTCTTTCCAGCGATACGTGGAAGCCGCGGAAGGAATGCCAATCTCCTGGTACCATCGGCGTCCCGCGCATTTCCATTCCTCAAACGTATTCCATTTCGCGCGCACTTCATCGGTCCAGCGTTGTTGCTGCAACATCTGCGAACCGCCGATGCCCACAATCCCATTGATATTCGGCAACACATCCTTGCGCAGAAAATCAAAATCGTATGCGCCATAGCCCTCGACTTTCCCCGCACCTGTGGGATAACCGCAAAACATCAACTCAGGAATTGAACGCACAATGAATCGTTGGAGTTTAGGCGCGCCTTGGCATTGAATCTTCAGCACGAGTTCGCCTTCCGGCAAGTAGCGCATCGCTTCCAGCGGCGGCGTTTCTGATTCCGCATCTGCGAGCACGAGGAGATCAGGGGGTGATTGCAAATCAATGCGCAACGCATCGTTTCTCCCGAGCACAACGTCACATTGGATGAACACAAATCCTTCTCGCGGATTCGTAAACCGAAGCTCCAATTTCTCGGCTGGCTTAAGGTCAGTCCTATCTAATAAATCCGCGGTGAGGTTGTTCCGCGCAACCACACCCGGCGCGGCCAACTTCGGCAGTTGCCAACCGCGCGCCGCCGTATGGACAAGCGCCCCCTGCGCGTCGCGAACCGCCGCTGTGATTTTGTATGCACCCGCAGGCAAGTCCTTTGTAGGGAAATTCAAAATCGTGACCGGGTTCCCTTTACCAATTTTTTGGGTATCCTCGCGTAATACACCTTCATCGGAAATCAGTTTCATCTCGATTGATGCTGCGTCGTCCGGCAATCCGCTCACATCCGCTTCGATACGCAGGTTCTGCTGCGTTGCCTCCAATCGCGGAACAAAACTGAGCGAATACGGTAACTCCGGGTGAAACGTCGGCGCCGAATCCGCGAAGCGTTTTTCAATTTCGTTCGCATCCAACGCGCGCGTGTACACGCGAATGTTCGCAACCATGCCGTTAAAATATGGCAGACCCTGCGCATAGCCCATGCCGATGCGAAGCGGCACGTGCCTCGTATCCGGCAAAAAGAAACTGGGCTTGGAAGCCTGCAACTTCCCATTGCGATACAACCGCAATTCATGGGCATCAAAAGTCAAAGCAATATGCGACCAGCGGTTCAACAGATCGACGGTACGGTCCGTCCCCTCGACAACATTCGTCAGCGCAGCATTCCACTGGACATACGGGTCGGGCCCGGCGATGGGATCGTTTTTCCAATCTGAAGCAACGCCCAACAGCCGATTATAGGAATAGATGTCGAAGTAGAGGGAGAGAGGCTTCGGCGTTGCCGGGTGTTCGTAATGCCACGAAATAAGCCCACCGCCAAATACGCGCGGGTAACACCACAACTCCAAGGTCCCCGCCGCGCCAATATCGAGTCCTGACGGCCCTTCGATGAATCCGTCTTTACCGTCGAGCGAAATCGCACCATACGGCTCGGTCACCCAAGCAGCGCCACCCTTCAAAGTCCCATCCCGCCCCGCGCCACTGCTGTCATGGATCGCCGTGCCGGATCCTTCATCAAGGCGGTACTCAAGTAACAATCCGTCATCTGCCTCCGACGAATGGGACAACCCGATCAGGAACAGAATCGCTATGAACGGTGAGAGAGTTTTCATGCTTGATAATAATCCAAATCTGAAAAACACAACGTGAATGATGCTGCCTGCCGTCCTGCGAACTTGTTCCCAAGCTCCCTGCTTGGGAACGCACACGTGCCAGAAGCTCCGCTTCGCGTGCATTCCTCGCGACTCTTCCCCGTGTCTCCGTGGTTTATCGTCTCCCGAGTGCAACACGTTGGGCAAATGATCAGGAGGCCTTTATCACCCGCAACAACACCGCCGCCTACAGACACACGCACCACCGGACAACACGCCCAGAACATAGAGAGGCACATGACGTGTTCGCAACCTCGCCACGGGAAGTCCAACACCCCCCTGTCACCCCGGGGGGGTGTAACGAGAGACGACCATGAAACCACGACTTACAACGATTTTCCTGCGCTGCACCCCCTTGAATCGTCAAAAAAAAATAAAATTACACCCCTTGTTTTGGACGCCCCCCCGTAGCGCCCGGTCTCCGTGCCGGGCGTGTCTCGGAGCGTCCGACCGCGTCCATACCGATGACTGGCATCTATCCGTGAATACCCTGACCCCGTCCGCGTCTATTTCCCATCGGGGAACGATAACCCTGGGAGATGGTGCCGTGGGTATAAAAACGAAATATTCGATTCTGTCAGCAGTTATTATTGGTGCGCTAATTGTTGGGTCACCCGTCGCAAACGCGGACCGAGGACGCAGCGTTGGCAAAGCCGCCGGGCGGGCGATTCGTTCGGGTACGAGCATCGGCAAGGTACCCGCGATTCGTGGCGCGCAGGGTTTGGCGAATATCAGCCGGGCGACGCGCGGTCAGTCCAGCCCGTTCCCGATACTTGACGCGATCTCGCGTGCGGGCAGCGGAGGACGCAATACCGGTTTTCCGATTCTCGATGCGATCTCCCGCGCCAGCTACGGCGGTGGAAACTATCCGAGTACGCCGTTCCCAATATTGGAAGCGCTTTCGCGCGCAAGCAACGATGGTGGTGACCGTTCCGATGCCGAAAAGTTCTTGTATGGCCTCTCGCAACTCGGCGGATACGGCGGTGGTTATGGATATGGCCCCGGCTATGGCGGATACGGCTACGGTGGCGATCCTTTGTATCCCTATTTCAATTCCTACAACCACCATAAGTCGCAGGAAGATTACGCAGACGCAATGCGGGACGCGGCAATCGCCGGTGCTGTAGGCAACGTCGTGAGCGCGATCGTACAAAGCCCGGCGGTCACGGGTCAGACGCCGGTATATGTCCAACGTCAGCCGGTGTACAGCCAGCCCGCGCCGGTCTACACGCAACCCGCGCCCGCCCCGACCTACGTGCAGCCCAATCCACTCGGCCATTATGAAAAGCGGCGCGAAGTAGTCGGCGGCGGCTATTACGAACGCGAACAAGTCTGGATGCCGGAATCCCGCGATCCGCAATCCGGCAACATCGTCGAAGGGCACTATGTAACGGTAAAGAAATGGGTGCCTGAAGTGGTCCAGGAATCGAGCGTGTGGGTAGCGCCATAACGCGGAAATCATTGAAGTGAACAGGAACGCCCGCCATGAACGGCGGGCGTTCATTTTTTGTTGCATCGTTCGTTGGCGCGGCCAGGGAATGTGCTATAGCATTGCCGCATGAAGGACCAACTAGGACTATTTCGCAAGCGGTTTGCCATACCGCCCGAAAAGGGTGGATGGATTTGGTGGATCGGGCCATTGCTGATTGGCGTGGCCGCCGCGGGACAGCTGCGGCCTGCATTACTCGCGGTCACACTGGGCGCGTTCGCGGCGTTTTGTGTGCGGCAGCCATTGACGCTCTGGATCAAGTCGCGCCGTCTTGCATCGCATGCAGCGGATCGCGGTGCGACGATGTTTTGGATTGCAGCGTACTCGGTGGTCTGCGCGCTGGTAGCGGCTTTGCTTATAATCGACGGCAACGCGCGCGTGCTGCTACTCGCGATTCCCGCTTTGCCCATTTTCGCGTGGCATTTCTACCTCGTCGCACAGGCCAACGAACGCCGGCAGATGCTGCGCGACGTGCTCGCGTCGCTTGCGCTCGCACTGAGCGGCACGGCGGCCTATTGGAGTTGCGGCGGCGAAGATCATGTTACAGCCGGGCTGGTGTGGTTGCTGCCCGGTATTCATTCCAGCGCATCGGTGGTTCATATGTTCTTGCGTTTGGAACAACGACGCTGGACGGACGCCGGTTCCCTACCGCTGCGCTTAAAACTTGGGCTCATCCCAATTGCGCACCACGCAGCGAATTCTGCCATCGCAATCTTCTTCTATGCGGAGGGTCGTATTTCGATTGCTGGAGTTATTGCGTTTTTGCTCTGCCTGGTTGAAGGGGCATGGTCCGTATCCAGGCCGCAGGTTGGCCACACGCCCAAACAGTTGGGTATGCGACAACTTGCCGTATCGACGGCGTTTTCATTCTTAATGTGCGCCAGTTTTGCTGTCGCACGTTGAGAACCATTTAACGTTCATTGCGCCGCTTCAAAGCGTACGATAAACATTTGCCGCGTTCCATCGTCGGCAAGGCCGGGAACCAAGAAGGCATTACTCTCTCGATTCCATGTTGGCGCTGGATCGATTCTGAGATCGCCCGAAGTACGGCCTCCAACCGTCAATTCCGGCGTCGTTCCCGTGAGCCCGTCGCGCATCCGGTAAAGCGTGTAATTATTCGCGCCATTCTTGTGGAACCCGTTCACGAACCACGATGCATCGGGCGAAAGCGAAATATCACCTTCGGGATCGACAAACGTCGAGTCGTTTCCGATCTGTCCAACGATTTCCTTTTTAAGTGCGTCGTAGATCGCCTGGCTTTTGCCTACTTTCCCAATAACTTGATGACCATTAAGCCATTCGGGGTGACCGCCAATGAATTGCGTGTGCACAGCAAGCTCTGAACCGTCAGGTCTCATTGAGATTGGAACATTGATCCGTCGCTGGCCTTTTGGCGCGTTGTGCCAACCACCGCGCACGAAGGCGTAGACCAGCGAGTCGTCGCGGCTCCACAAGGTGTGGTTGATAAAAAGGGGAATCCCATCGACGTCTGGACGCATTGGCCGAATCAGATCGGCGAGTCGAGCGTATGATGCAACAAGTTCGCGCGCACCTGACTGAATATTTATGCGAAAGATACCATCGTCATCCGGTTGCGCGGGATTGTCACGCGTCCAATCGTAGGCCTCTGGGTAGCCGGTGACGGGACGCAGCCGCGCGAGGCGTCCGTAGTTGATCGCCATGAACCAGCCGCCGTTTTGCGCGACACCGCTGTTTGCAACCGGACGATCTTCGTCTCGGTATTCCCGGACGCGTTTTCCGGGTGGGCCGCCCTCCATGTCATGCAAGACCGTAAAGATCTTATTCGAGGTTGGATCACGATCGTTGAAAAGGAACTGGGATTCCGCGGCCTGCGGGTTCCAATACATCATCGCGCCTTGCTGCGGGTTCCAAGCACGCGTTTGAGAATTTGGTATTGGCCGATAGTTTTCCGTGGTGTCTAGCAACAGAATAGTGGCGGCATCGCTCGTGGTCGGCATCTGATCTATGGAATCGATTTCTAAAGCGAGGATATAACGACCGCTGGCATTCCAGGGGATTGTTTGGCATTGGCCGATGTAGCCGAAAAGGTGATGTTTCGGACCGTGGGTAATCTGCTGGTTGGAGAAATTTAGATCAGCCCGTGCCGAGAAGGTCGAGCAAGCTGCGATGATGTACAGGAGCACGATGCCGCTCTTGTTCGTATTCATACCGCGCAACCTACGCGATTGCGCATTCTGAATTCCAGCGCAAAACCATACGCATGGCATTATCGCGGGCAGATTGGATACGATGCAGGAACGGGGCGTGGTGTGGGGAATGAGGGTATCGTATGCCGTCGCGGACGAGTCCTGAGGATGACGTACCCGCCGAATGGAAAGAGGGCGAGGTCATCCTTGGGGTGTATGAAGTGAAGCGCCTCCTGGGGCGCGGCGGCATGGGCAGTGTTTATCAGGTGCGGCATCGCGGGTGGGACATGGATCTCGCGGTAAAATGGCCCAGGCCGGAAGCGCTGGTGGCGCGGCGCGGCGCGGATCTTTTCGAGCGCGAATGCGAAACCTGGGTGAATCTCGGGCTGCACCCAAACATCACCCCATGTTTCTACGTACGCCGCTTGGGCGGAATCCCGCGCGTGTTTGCCGAATTTGTGTCGGGCGGAAATCTGTCGTATTGGGTCCGGCACGGGAAACTCTACGCTGGAGACGATGCGCTTGCACGCATTCTTGACGTGCTAATCCAAATCGCTTGGGGCCTGCGATACGCACACTCGCAGAGCATCGTGCACCTGGATATGAAGAGCGCAAACGTTCTAATGACACCAGACGGCGTCGCGAAAGTCACCGACTTTGGTCTGGCGCGCGCCCTTCACGTGGCGACCGCGCCGGAAGAAGGCGAGCAGCAAAAGCGCGGCGGCCCGCGGGGCACCCCCGTCTATAATTCACCAGAGCAGGCGAATCGCGAACCGCTGACGCTTGCAACAGATATTTGGAGTTGGGCAGTCGTCGCGCTCGAATTATTTGTCGGTGATGTGACCTGGATGGCGGGCCCCGCCGCATTACAGGCCCTCGATGGATATCTTGAACTTGGCCCCGAGAATACCGATATACCCGAGATGCCTCCGCGCATGGTGGACCTGTTAAAACGCTGTTTTGACGAATCGCCCGCGAAGCGCCCCACAAGCATGGCTGAGGTTATCGCCGAACTGTTGCGCGTGTATGAAGACGCAATCGGCCGCGCATATACGCGGCAACAACCGGAAGCGAAGGAAACCTCCGCGGGACGACTGAACAATCGCGCGGTATCGCTGATGGACCTTGGCAAGAAGGATGAGGCCATTGAGACCTGGGAGCGCGCGCTCCGCTTTGAGCCGGGCCACTCCGAAGCGATTTACAATCTCGCACTCGCGAAGTGGCGTTCGGGCGCGACCACGGATCAATCGATCATGATTGGCTTGCGCGATTTGTGCCGGTCGCGGCCAACCGATTGGAATACGATCTACATGTTCGCGCAGGTGCGCATCGAACGGGGCGACTATGACGGCGCGATGAAGATGCTGCGCTTGATCAAAGGCAGCGCGATCGATGGACATGAAGTGCGGACAGCATGGGCAGAAGCCGACCAAAACTTGGATCGTTCGCGGCGGCTCCTTCGCGGATTCGGCGAGAACGTGCAAAATGTCTCCGCGCTCTGCTTGAGCGGCGACGGGCATCTCGCGCTGACGGCAACCGCCCCCGAACAAGGCGACGGGATTGTTACTGTGTGGGACGCGACGACGGGCGAACAACGCATTACCATTGATGGACACAAAGGTGGCGTGCGGTGTTTGGCATTGAGTGCAGACGGGATTCACGTTCTCACTGGCGGCGTAGATGGCACGGCTCGCGTGTGCGCAATGGCTACGGGCGAATGCGATCTGGTGTTAAACGGCCACAAAGGCGCGGTGAACGCGGTGTTGTTCAGCGACGATGGCCGGCTCGTGTTTACAGGCGGTCAAGACGGTGTGGTTCGAGTATGGGATCGGGCGACCGGCGAGAAGCGCGCGAAATTCGTTGGTCACAAACGAGAGATCAAAGCGTTGTGTTATGGGGCGCACGGACAATCATTTTTAAGTTCCGGCGGCGACAATACGCTTATCCATTGGGACCTGAAATCCGGCGCGCAGCTTGGCGCGATTCACAGTTTTCAATCCCCATTGCTGGCCATCGCCGTGAGTGACGATCGGCGCTACTTGCTCGCTGGTAGTAAAGACGGGTTCCTGGAATACATCGATCTCACGAGCGGGAAACGTCTCGGGCGTCGGCGTGGACATAGCGAACCTGTGGCCGCAGTGTGTATTAGCAAGCGTGGGCAGTTCGCATTGACCGGCGGATTTAAAGGCAAGGTGCGACTGTGGGAAACTTCGGGGCACCGTTGTCTGTTCACCTACAAAGCGTATGCGCCAATTGCCGTGAGTGCGGATGGACAACTTGCGCTCACCATTGGAGAGAAAGGCGGATTAAAGTTGTGGTACGTCGGGTTTGAACAGCCCATTCTTCATGCCCCGCTCATGGTGTGCCGTGCCTGAAGAAATGAATGAAACGTATCAATTGGTGTCGAACTTCGTGTCGTTCGACCGGCTAATGGGAATCACGCCCACGGGCTGGCTCATTCTCATCGTCGCGAATATTCCGGTTTACATCGTCCTTGCGCTGGTGTGGTTTAGGGACAAGGACGGGTTTCTCGAGGGAATCAAGTATTTGGCAACTCCGGACATCGTATCGTGGTTTCGCGGTGAATACGAGGATGACGTCTGGTCGCGCTTTAAGTTCCTACTGTGGATCGTGTCCTGTGCTTTGTGTGTGTACTTCGAGGCCGATTTCATTCAATACATGATGAGCGGAACGCCAGAGTGAGTGAAGGATCCTGAACGCGTGCCACTTGCTCATACGATCGTTGGCCCTCAAGATGCGCCGGTAGTCGTTTTCTTGCATGGATTTCTAGGCGGGAAGTGCGACTGGGCCACTACCACAAACCTTCTTGACGAAGATTTTCGGTGCGTCTCCCTAGACCTTCCGGGGCATGGAGAGTCCGCTGGCGATCCCAATCTATGTTCGATGGAGTACGTCGCGACTAAGGTGATCGAATTGGTGGACTCGCTCGATGCCGGTTCGTTTTCGATGGTAGGGTATTCCATGGGAGGGCGCATAGCGCTGTATGTTTCGTCCATCTACGCAATGCGTGTGGACGCGATTGTGCTGGAGTCTACTTCACCCGGGTTGAAGACCGAGAGCGAGCGCGCCGCACGACGTGAACAAGACGAGCGATGGGCGCAGATGGTAGAAATCAAAGGCATGGTCGCCTTCCTCGATGCGTGGTATGAACAGCCTCTATTCGAGTCATTAGCTTCTCGCCCAAAGTTAATCGAGCGTGTGAAGGCGAAAAGACTGAAGAACGAACCACGCGCGGTAGCGCGGGCTTTGCGCGGGTTTAGCGTGGGTCGGCAGACGCCGTTATGGGACGAGTGGGATGGCAATCAAGTACCGGCGTTACTGGTTGCCGGCGAACTGGATGCGAAGTATTGCGCGGTTGCGCGCGAAATGGAGCAGACATGTAGCGCGTGTCGTGTCGCGATTGTCCCCGGTGCCGGTCACAATGTGCATGAAGAAGCGCCGAATGAATATAATTCCGCAATCCACACTTTCTTGCGCGAAACAATAAAGGTTTAGCAAATTCATGTCCCAGGCGATCAAATGGCACGAATCCGGCAATTACACCGACATCAAATATCACAAAGCAGAGGGCATTGCGAAGATTACAATCAATCGTCCGCAAGTGCGCAACGCGTTTCGTCCGCTAACGGTAGACGAGATGATGCACGCATTGCATGAAGCACGGTTTGACGAAGAGATCGGCGTGATCATTTTGACGGGCGAGGGCGAGAAGGCCTTCTGCAGCGGCGGCGATCAGAAGATTCGCGGTGACGCGGGATATAAGGACGACAAGAAAGGGACGATGCGGTTGAATGTGCTGGACTTTCAACGGCAGATCCGCACGTGCCCGAAACCGGTGATTGCGATGGTCGCGGGTTACGCGATTGGCGGCGGCCATATTCTGCATTTAGTCTGCGATCTAACCATTGCGGCGGACAATGCTATCTTTGGCCAAACCGGACCGAAGGTGGGTTCCTTTGACGGTGGCTTCGGCGCAAGTTACATGGCACGAATCATCGGCCAGAAAAAGGCGCGCGAAATCTGGTACCTGTGCAGGCAGTACAACGCGCAGCAAGCGCTCGACATGGGTCTTGTGAACACGGTCGTGCCGTACGTAAAACTGGAGGAAGAAACGGTGCAGTGGTGTCGCGAGATTCTTGCAAATTCACCAATTGCAATTCGTTGTTTGAAAGCGGCGCTGAATGCGGACTGCGATGGACAAACGGGCCTGCAAGAACTGGCGGGCAACGCGACAATGCTCTTCTACATGACCGAAGAAGGGCAGGAAGGCCGGAACGCGTACAACCAAAAACGCAAGCCGGACTTTAAAAAATTTAAGAGAATGCCGTAGCCGCTAGGCAACCTGAGTAACGCTGGAAAAACATGGCAAAGGTTTGGTTGTTAGCGGCGAGGCCGAAGACGCTGCCTGCGGCGGTAGCGCCGGTAGTGATTGGCAGTGCGATCGCAAATCACGACGTGCTGAGTGTGCATTGGCCATCGTTATTTTGCGCGCTTGCCGGAGCGGTTTTCATTCAGATCGGCACAAACTTTGCCAACGACTACTTCGATTTTGTAAAGGGGACCGACACAGCCGACCGCATCGGCCCCACACGCGCGACGCAAGCGGGACTCATTAAACCGGAGACCATGCGGATCGCCTTTATCTGTGCATTTGCGTTAGCGCTGTTGCCGGGTGCCTATATTATTTATCGCGGCGGCTGGCCCTATCTTGCGATTGGTATCATTTCAATTATCTGCGGAGTGCTTTATACAGGCGGGCCATTTCCGCTGGGTTATTTAGGGCTTGGCGATGTTTTTGTGTTGATATTCTTCGGGCCGGTCGCGGTGTGTGGAACGTATTATTTGCACGTGTTGGACGTGACGCGCGACGTGTTTATCGCCAGCCTTGCGCCTGGATTGATCTCGTGTGCGCTCTTAACGGTAAACAATTTGCGTGATGTGGATCAGGATCGCGTCGGAAATAAACGCACGCTCGCGGTTCGATTTGGCCGTGCATTCGCTAGAGCCGAATATGTGCTGTGCGTTGCTACTGCCTGCGCAGCGATCCCGATCTACTTCGCCGTCGCGTATCGCAACTACTGGTTCTTTGTCGTACCCATTATCTGCGCGCTTGTAACGCGGTCGCCGTTTACCGCTGTATTGCGCTCGGTGGAAGGGCCAGTATTAAACAACGCTCTCGGCTCCACGGGTAAGCTACTGCTCGCGTTTAGCGTTGCATTTTCGGTTTGCTTCCTGCTATGAGAATCGCATCCGCGACATTCCATCGTTACTCCCTTCCTTTTCATGGCGTCATGCAATTCCGTTCCGAACGCGTGCGGCGGCGGGATGGATTAATCATATCAATCCATTCCGATGACGGCAGTGTCGGTTACGGAGAAATTGCGCCGTTGCCGGGATTCAGCAAGGAAAACTTGAAGGAAGCGCACGCGGCCGCGCGGCGCTGTATCGAATCCCTCAAGATACGGGCGAACATCGATCCGCAGATCCCAGCGGGACTGCGCGACCGCGAAATGTTTCCGCCGTCCGTACGTTTTGGCGTTGAGTGCGCATTGTGGGACCTCGCAGTGCGGACGAATCGCGCGATACCGGCGAGAATGTTTGTTAATCAACCTGCTGTCACCGTACCGGTAAATATGCTCTTAATGGAACCCACGAATCGCATGATCGCGCGCGCGCAAGCGTTCGCATCGGCCGGTTTTCAAACACTAAAACTGAAGGTCGGCCGCGAATCGATTGATCACGATCTGAATTGGATCCAACAGATCCGCGAAGCGGTCGGACCCAATGTTGAAATCAGGATGGACGCAAACCGCGCATGGCAATTTGACGATGCCCTGCGATTTGTGAACTCGGCGGCGGAGTTCGACGTTTCGTATATCGAGGAACCCATCGATCAGCCGGAGCGCCTGTTGGAATTCTCCGCGCGATCGCCGATTCCGATTGCAGTGGATGAAACCTTGCAGGATGCGGGGTGGGAAAAGTTGTTTGGCTGGCGTGAGGCGGAGGTGTTGGAGGCCGGGTGCAACCCTGAATCTAGGGAAAGCCTGCGTTCTGAATTAGGCACCTTGGAGCGCGGGATATTCGATGCGATCCTCGCAGCGCGCGTGTGGGTAGTGAAACCTTCGCTTGTCGGATTCCCTTTGAAGTACACAGCACAGTTATTGAGCGGGAAGCAGCGTATTGACGCGGATTTGGTGATCAGTTCATCATTTGAATCAGGTCTAGGGTTGATCGCGCTGGCGAACCTTGCCGCGTGCGCGGGTCAAGACGCGTTGCCCGCGGGCTTGGATACCGCCGCGAGTCAATTGGAAAATGTGTTGCCGATTCCCCTGCCGCAGGGCGCGTTCAACTTGGCCGAACTGAATACAATCGCGGCGCGCTTCAACCCGGGCGCGCTGGAGGTAGTACAAGATGATTGAGTCGTCGTGGCCGCTGACAAAAGCGGCGCTCCGTTACGGCGATATCCCTGCCTTGCTCGGCGAGCCCACTTCGTATTCCTATCGCGACTACGACGAACTCGCGCGAAAAGTCAGCGCCGCGCTGGGCGTCGCAGGGATCGGGCGTGGCGACCGTGTCGGCATCTTGGCGCTGCCCAGCGTCCACCTGCCCGCAATACTCATGGGCTGTTTTGAGCGCGGCGTGGTCGCCTGTCTATTGAACACGCGAATTCCACGTCACGGGCTCGCGGAGCAGTTGCACCGCGTCAGCGGTATGGCGCTGATTGTCGATGAGTTTTTCTCGATGGTTCGCCTCAACCACATGCCGACCCTGCGTATCGACGATTTACTGAACAGCGATGTCACAGGAGAGCAAGTCGCGAGTTCGTTTCGCCTGGAGCAGTCGGCGACGATTATGTTCACTTCCGGCAGTTCGGATGAACCCAAAGCCGCGCTACACACGCTCGCAAACCACTGTTACAACGCCGTCGCGTCGAACCGAAACATAGCCGTGGCCCCGGGTGATCGCTGGTTGTTGTCGCTGCCGCTGTATCACGTGTCCGGTTTAAGCATTCTGTTTCGCTGCTTGTTTGGCGGCGCGGCGGTGGTGGTGCCGGAAAGCGGCGAATCGCTTGAAACAAACATCATGCGCTACGGCGTCACGCACGTATCGCTCGTGGCAACACAACTCTTTCGCATTTTGCAGAGCAAGAACGGGCTAGCCGCACTGCTTCGTCTAAAGGCGATACTCGTCGGCGGTGCGGCGGTATCGGCATCGCTACTGCGGCAAGCGCACGAACTCGGATTGCGCGTACACACAACATATGGCCTGACGGAGATGGCGTCGCAGGTCACGACAACCCCGCCGGGAGCGTCGCTCGACACGCTGCTGACATCGGGCCTGCCGTTGCAGCCGGATTCAATCGCTATCGCAGAGGACGGCGAGATTCTCGTGCGCGGCGGCACCTTGTTCCGCGGCTACGTCGATCCAAATGGCATTATCTTGCCGGTGACCGCGAAGGGTTGGTTTGCGACAGGCGATCTTGGCCGTTTCGACGAAAACGGCAACCTTAACGTCATAGGGCGAAAAGACAATTTGATCATCACCGGCGGCGAGAACGTGCAACCGGAAGAAATCGAAAAGTGCCTCTGCAAACTGCCGGGCATCCTGCAGTGCGTCGTTGTCCCGATTGAGGACGCCGAGTTTGGCGCGCGCCTCGTCGCGTTCGTGAAAAAGGACGACAAGTATCACGTCCTACAATCCGCCATGCAGATGCACCTCTCGCGCCATCTGCCGCGCTACAAGATACCGTTCACGTTTTTGAATTGGCCCGAAGAAGCCGACGCGAACATGAAAGTAAATCGAAACCTATTGGCAGGTATAGCAAAGAAAAATACCGGGTCAAATCGCCAGGGAACTTCTTAGAACCCACGCTGTTCGTATCGCTTGGCAAGTTGATGCTCGTTCGCTAGAAAATCACCCGCCATCTTCTCGTACTTGGCAAGGTCTTTAACGAGACTTAGCGAAGGTCGCGTATCGTCAAAACGATTTGGTACCTGCGGTAGACTGTCAATGCGTTCTCTCAGCGATGGGTGGGAATCGAATTTGTCTGTAGGTTGAGCGAGCACATCTTCCAGAATCCGTTGCGCATCAGGCGCAAGATTTCGCAGGTTTTTTCTCCATAGCCGCAGAATATTTGCGTCCAGCTTGCGGGCAGCCTGCCGCTTCTCTTCAATATGAAACACCGCCGTACTAAACATCAGGCCGTATGCGTGACTTTTTCTCAGCGCGTCGCTGAGTGTGAGCGTGCCGCAAACGCGCGCGGCCAGCGCGTCGGCCCGGATTTCGCGCGCGCGATTGACGCGGCGGTCGATGCGTAGAAGCGTGTAGAAAAACAGTCCCATGATGAGGATGCAGAGGCGAAAAGGAATATAGCTGAAAAAACGCGCAAGACGGCCGCTGCGATCGTAGACCTCCACCAGCGAGCGGCCGGTCGCGTCGATTCCTACGAACGCTCGCAACACAATCGCGCTGTAAAGCAGATCGCCGCCAATGAAGTGCGCAAACTCGTGGGCGATAACCGCGCGCAGTTCAGCGATATTCAGGCAGCCAAGCAATCCTAGGCCAAGGCAAAGTATGCGCCCGCGCGGATTGGCATTCAGCACGGTGAGTTCGCGCTGCGCAACGAAGCAATCCGTGCCGACCTGAAGTATGACTGCGTCGGGCGGCCGCGCACCCATGATAGTGCACATTTCGTCAATAAGTGCGGTGAGCGCAGTTTCGCGGTTCTTGTTTATCCAGATCGCAGGTTCGAGGGCCGCAGGCGTTCGGAAAGACAATACAACGGCGCGTGCGAGTGCGAGCGCCCCCAAGAACGAGAACACGCCACAGATGCCCACGATACCTGCAAAACGAAACGCCAATGGGCTATTTATGAAGATGTATATGGCGGCAGCGAGCGGGCCAATTCCCAGCGCCAAAAAACAAAGACCGAGCACGAGCATCAGTGCGTAATATGCCGGCACCAGCAACAACGCGATAAAGATCAGTATGCGCACGCCAAGCGGATACCGATAACGGAGATCGGGTCGTTCGTACTGCATAGTTAAACTACTTGGGAGCCGTCCACCAATATGGTTTGAACGCGCGCTGAATCTCGCGCGGCCTTGCGTACCAGATCGAAAACGATGAGATTTGCACGCGTTGAAGCATTCGAGACACCAAAGAGCTCCGCAGGTATGCGCGACGCGCAGGCAAATGCCTGTGCAAGCGTGAGGTCGGTGTGGCGCGCGACATTTAGTACACCTTGCAGCAGCGTCGTTGCGCTGCCGGCGAGCAAGTCGGTGCCGGAGAGCTGGATGCGGCCAGTCTTAAGCAGCTCGACAGGTATGCCCCCGAAATCGTAGCGGCCGGGTTTGAGGCCGGCAATGTGCACGGCGTCGGAGGTGATCATTAGGCGGTCAGGTCCTTTGACGCGCGCGATTGTTTTCAAAAGTGGGGGAGGCAGATGTTCGAGGTCCGCAATCACGGATGCGTGTAGACTGTCTTTGGCCATTTGTGGCCAGAGTGGATTGTGGTGGCGGTTGATCGTGGACGCAAGTCCATTGCCTAGGTGCGTGCACATTCGTGCGCCCGCGTCCACTGCGCGCGCGATGGCATCAGGTGTCGCATTGTGATGGCCGAGCGACACAACAACGCCACGCTTTACCATTTCCTTCGTGAATGGAATCGCGCCGTCGATCTCCGGCGCAAGCGTGATGTATGCGACGCGGCCGTCCGCGGCTTTATACCACTTGTCGAATTCACGCAGGTTCGGCTTGCGGACGTGGCGTCTGTCGTGCGCGCCGCGTGGTCCATCATGCGGGGAAATGTAAGGGCCTTCAATATGTACACCGGGGATGCGGCGCGAGAGCGATGCATCCTTCAATGCGGCGGCCACCGTTGCACAGCCGTGTTCTATATTTTCAAACGACGACGTGATAAACGTGGGAATCCAGTGCGACACCCCGATTCGCCGCAGCTTTGCATCAACTTTCGCAACGTCTTCCGGAAGCACGTCACGACCCTGCAAATCGATTCCGCCATAACCATTCACCTGAATGTCGAAAAGTGTTGGCGCGATGATCGAATTCGCCGATCCTGCATCGCATTTGCCGCGCCCTGCGGATGTGATCGAACTGATCTTGCCATCGCGGATGAGAATGTCGGAAGGTCTTGATTCGCCCAGGACTACACCGCGGATTCGAAAATCTTTACTCGCCATTGTTACTCCGTTGTCGATCTATTTGTTCTAACAATTCAAGCGTCCGGGGCGACTCCGTCCAGAAAAGCGCTGTCGCGTCGTTCCGCTGCGCGTAGTTATTCTGAATTACGGAGCCGGCATAGCCACGCGTGCCTGCCCACGGTAACAAGGTGGACATCAGCAGCAGCGTTGCGCTCACTGCAACACCCCACACCAGCAGAATTTGCACGGCACGTTTCATGGCTTCACCAGTTCCGGCGGTAACGGGAAGATTTTCCCGCTGAGAACAAGCCACGCGACGATGAGCGTGAGTACAACGTTCGCCGTTTGGCCAAAGAGATAGAGCACGAGCGGCTTGCCACCAGTCATTTGGCGTGCAAGGTCTTTGAGGTTGGATTCAAGCCCGATTGATACAAAAGCCAGACAGAATAGCCACTCGCGCAATTGCTTCGTTTGCGTCGTAATCGACTTCAAGAATGGCGCGCCCGCTGAAGTGGACGCGATGATAGACGCGATTAGCGAGGCCAATATGAAACCAATGACGAACTTCGGCATGCGGTGCCATAGTTCCATGAGGGAAGGACGCTTCGCGCTAGTATCGCGTTCGACGGACGATACCCAGAAAATCGCAACGACAAACGCGACCGCCCCGATAAGTAGATTTTGAATCATTTTCACGAGCAACGCGGCAGCTTCCGCTTGCGGGCCCATCGCTTTACCAGCCGCGGCGACTGCGCCGGTCGCGTCTATTGTCCCGCCGAGCCACGCGCCTGCGAGGGTGGCCTCCATTCCCATCCATTTCGCCAATGGAGGCATCACGACCATCATGATGACGGTGAATATCAGGCCAATGCCGACGGCAACGGTTAAGTCTTCCTTCTTCGCCTTGCACGCAGCGCCCGTGGCGATCGCGGCTGAAACGCCGCACACGGAAGTCTCCGCGGCAAGCACCATCACGAGCGGCTTGTTCGGCATCTTCAGCCAGCGCGTGCCAACGAGCCACATCATCACGATGACGGTCGGCGCGACGAGCCACGAGATGGCGATGCCGTATCCGCTGAATTTCCAGATGTTGCCCAAGAGAATCTCCGCGCCAAAAAGTACGAGGCCCGTCTTGATGTAGAACTCGGTGCGCGCGGCGCTTTGCAGCCAAGCCGGCGTGCCAAAGGTGTTGCTGATCAACATACCGATGGCGAGCGCCCAGAAGACGTATGGAATATCGTAGTACGTCATGGACGCTTCGTTCGCTATGGTGAATGCCATGCAGCCAATGAGGAACACGACCAGAAACGCGGGCAGAAAAGTCCGTATCGACTTACGATCGATTAGGGCAACAACCAACAAGTAGACAACGCCGATCGCAACCGCCAGCAGAACGAGCGGCACGATAATCGATACGGAGAAAGCTTCGCCAAACCCGCCCCACGCCCACTTCGGCAGTTTGGGGACCTCTTTGATCGCCCCGGTTGCAGCAAACGCGAACATGACCAAGCCGAGCCACACGGCCCACCAGTCTTCAAGTTTGTACATATCGCGCCAGGAGGATTTTGGCGGTGCTGGCGCGCTCTGGTTTGTTTTCATCTAGCGTAGTCCTGCCATGAAGCGTATATAGGTTTCGATGCCGCGGAAGAAGTTGGGCAGGTATTGCTTTTCGTTCGGGCCGTGAATTCCATCGCTGGGCAACGCAAAACCGAGCATGACGGAATCGACGCCGAGTTTGTCCTGCAACATTGCCACAATCGGAACGCTGCCGCCTTCACGCTTGAAGATGGGGTCTTTTCCGTAAACGGTTCTGAGCGCGTCAGACGCCGCCTTCATCGCAGGAGTCTTGCGATCCATGATCGCGCCTTTACCGTGCGTCAGTTCGCGCACTTCCCAAGTGACGGTGTGCGGGCAGTTTTGTTTGAGGTACGCGCAGAGTTGCGCGTATACGTCGGATGGTTCCTGGTCCGCGACAAGGCGCGTCGAGATTTTTGCCATTGCTTTCGCGGGCAATACTGTTTTCGATCCTTCGCCGGTGAAGCCGCTGAGAAAGCCATTCACTTCAAGCGTCGGCCGCGCGCCGATTCGTTCAAGCGTGCTGAATCCCTTCTCGCCCCAGAGTGCGTGCGCGCCGGTCATCGCTTTCCAGTCATCGTCAGAATAGGGCAATTTCGCGATGGCATCGCGTTCTTCCTGATTGAGTGCGCGAACCTTGTCGTAGAACCCTGGCAAGGTGACCCTGCCGCCGGCGTCGTGCATGCCGGCGATGAGTTCGCAGAGTGCCTGGGCGGGGTTGTGGATCGATCCACCAAAGAGCCCGCTGTGCAAATCTTTTGTCGCCGTCCGAATTTCTAGTTCGAAATACGCAAGCCCGCGCAACGCGTAGGTGATCGCGGGTACGTCTTCCGTGTGAATTCCTGCGTCGCAATTGCAAACGAAGTCGCAATTGAGCAGGTCGCGGTGTTGGTCGATGAAAGCGCCGAGATGCGGCGAGCCGATTTCTTCTTCGCCTTCGACGATGTATTTCAGCGTGAAGGGTAGCGCGCCCTGTTTCGCGAGCGATTCGACTGCCTTAATGTGCGCGAAGATCTGACCCTTCATGTCGGACGCGCCACGTGCGTAGATGTAATTGTCGCGAATCTCCGGTTCGAAGGGCGGCGATACCCATTCGTCAAAGGGATCGGCGGGCTGCACATCGTAGTGTCCATAGACCAGCATCGTCGGCGCGCCCGCGGGACCCTTGGTTTCCCCATAAACAACGGGGTGCCCGGCCGTGGGCATGATGGCGACATGGCTTACCCCCGCTAGGTGGAGTTGATCGGCCACCCAAGTAGCCGTACGCGCGACGTCGTCGCGGTGCTCGGGCAATGTCGAAATACTTTCGAGACGCAGGAATTCGCGGTATTCGTTCAGAAAACGGTCGCTATTCTCGCGCGCGTAGGCAAGGGCTTGCTCGGTTTGCATGATCTTCCTTTGAATTGGGGTGTGATCAAAACGCACTCAGATTGCTAATCGTAAACATTATTGCAATCGTATTTCGAGGCGGAGACATGTATACTTGTTCCTTTCGTCGAGGGTGGGCCGTT
>JADLHJ010000044.1 GCA_020848835.1 Candidatus Hydrogenedentota bacterium | reverse complement strand
GTATGACGTGCTGGCGCCGGTTATCCAAGTGGCAGGAGTTGGGAGTTTGGCAGCGCGTGTACGAAGTAATGCTGGCGCGCCTACACAAGGCCGACCGGATCGACTGGTCGCGCGTTGTCGTCGATTCATCCAGCGTGCGCGCCGTTTTTGGGGGCAGCAAACCGGCCCCAATCCAACCGATCGACGCAAACTCGGCACCAAGCACCATCTCGTCACCGATGGACGGGGCATTCCGCTTGCCTTCACCGTCACCGGCGCAAACCGCCACGATGTGACCCAACTGGTCGCGCTCATCGACGCGATTCCACCGGTGCGAGGAAAAGTGGGGCGTCCCAAGCGCCGCCCTCGCTATGTCGTTGCCGATCGCGCGTATCACTCCGCGCCCCACGAAGTCGAGCTGTCCGAACGAGGAATCGGCGCATTCATCGCACGCAGAAACTCCAGCCACGGAAGTGGACTCGGGATCTTGCGTTGGGTTGTGGAGCGCACGATTAGCTGGCTTCATCAATTCCGAAGACTCCGCGTGCGGTACGAACGTCGCGTGGACATCCACGAAGCGTTCCTTGCGCTCGGTTGCATCTGCATTTGTTTTAACTACCTGAATGACTTTTGTTAGAGGCTCTTAATTAAATCCGTCCTGATTCAATGCTGGATATCGCTTTTTGTCCCAGAATTCCGACCATGAAGATCATTGATGCGAAGCGCTCGTCGTGGGTGAGGCCTTGTTTGTAGCGGTAGTAGATTTGCTGGACGATGACCGCGAGTTTTAGCAGCGCGAGCACGTAGTAATAGAGAATGTTTGAGATGTCGCGGCCTGTGCGCGCGGCGTAGATTTCCGCTAGTTGCTTTCGCGTTAACGCGCCGGGTTCCGTGGTCATGAAGCACTGCACGACTTTCATCGCTTCGTCGTCGGGCTCGATCCAATAGCCGAGCATCGTGCCGAGATCGGCGAGCGGATCGCCGATGGTCGCCATCTCCCAATCCAGCACGCCGATAATTTTTGTGATGTCATCGGGATGCAACACAACGTTATCGAACTTGTAATCGTTGTGGACGAGCACCGCACCAGTGTCCGCGGGAATGCTTTCTTTCAACCACGCAAAGGCCTGATCGATATCGGGGATGTCGTCCGTCTGCGATCCTTTATATCGATCCGCCCAACCGTTTACCTGCCGCTCGACGTAGTGATCGCCCTTGTACAATTCGCCGAGGCCAATGGCCTTGTAATCGATTGCATGCAGATCCGCGAGATTTTCAATCATCGACGTGCAACAGCCGCGCACAAGGTCAGTCGTCGTGATCAGGTCTGCCGGTTTCTTCGCCCGAAAGATCACGCCCTTGATCCGTTCCATTACATAAAACTTCGCGCCAATCACCGATTCGTCTTCGCAATACACCAACGGCCGTGGCGCGGGCGCATACACGGGACTCAACTTAGACAGAACCTTAAATTCGCGCCCCATGTCGTGCGCGGACTTCACCTTGCTGCCAAATGGCGGACGCCGCAGCACCAGCTCGCGATCGCCAAGCCGCAGCAGATACGTGAGATTGGAATGCCCGCTCGGAAATTGTTCAATCGAAAGCGCGCCGCCCGCACAGTCAATCGTGTTGTGCAGATACGATTCCAGCGCGGCTATGTTTAACTCTTCGCCGTGCCGGATCGGCGCAGTCGTGTCGATAGGCGCGGACATCATTTGCTGATCGAAATTCCGTAACGCTTCAGGATACGCTTCGCCACCGACTGCTTGTGCACCTCGTCCGGCCCGTCGTAAATGCGCGCGGGGCGTTCGTGCCGGTAGTAGTAGGAGAGCGGCGTGTCGTCCGAAACACCAAGCCCCCCCAAGGTTTGAATTGCGCGATCCACCACGCGCTGCAACACACCCGCGACAAAAAATTTGATGCACGACACCTCGTCGCGCGCTTCTTTTTGTCCGAATTTTTCGATCGCCCACGCCGCGTGCAGCACCATCCACTTCGCTGCGTCAATCTCCGCGCGGCTGTCGGCGATGGATTGCTGCACCATCTGCCGCGTGCCGAGCGCGACGCCAGGCGCCACTTCGCGTTTCGCCGCGTATTCACACATGATCTCGAAGCTGCGTTCGCAGATGCCCAGCCAGCGCATGCAATGGTGAATGCGACCCGGCCCGAGGCGCTCCTGCGCGATGGCAAAGCCCATACCCTCGCCGCCAAGCAGATTCGATTGCGGCACGCGGCAATTCTCGAAGCGCACTTCGGCGTGGCTCGCCCAATCGTCGCCGGTATCGCCCATCACCGAAATGTTGCGGACGAACTTGTAGCCGGGATTGTCCAGCGGGACGATAATCATGCTCGCGCGGAAATGCTGTTGCTGGTTCGGATCCGTCACTGCCATCACGATCGTGAAGTTCGCGCCGTCCGCGGACGACGTGTACCACTTGTGACCGTTGATGACGTAATCGTCGCCGTCTTTCACGGCAGTCGTGCTCATCCACACCGGGTTCGATCCCGCGTGCTCCGGCTCCGTCATCGCGAAGCAACTGCGGATCTCGCCGCGCACCATCGGGTGCAGATATTTTTCCTTCTGCGCATCGCTACCAAACAGCGCGAGGATTTCCATGTTGCCCGCATCGGGCGCTTGGCAGTTAAACGAATAATGTCCCAACGAACAGCGCCCCAACTCGACGCTCAACAAACCATGATCCACGAGGCTCAGCCCCAAGCCGCCATGTTCCTTGTGCATCTGCGGCGTCCACCACCCGCGCTTCTTCACCTCCGCGCGAATCGCGTTGAGCTCCGGCAACGATGCGCGAAACCCTTTCTTCTTCACCGGCATTTCCAGCGGAATTACTTTCGAGTTGATAAATTCGCGGACCTGCGGCAGCAGTTCCTCCATTTGCGGAGACAGTGAAAAGTCCATTAGCTACCCCGTTCTAGCGTCGCGGAATTAAACGACGCGCTTTCTAACATACGCTTCTGGAAGGAAGTATACGTGCACCCTGTATATTCCAAGTTTAGTTCTTCGAACAGCCGTCTTTCCAAACGCTCAAGCGCTGTCAAATTCCCGTGCTTGGCGTCTCGGAATGCGTAATAGAACCGAAACACCAACGGTTTGCGCATGCCGCGCGCCATTACGATCGCGGGATTAAAATTCCATCGGCACCCCAAGTACCAATTGAAAAGCCCTGTCTCAAGAGAGGATTTCCATTCCCGGTGCTATGACCAATTGAGAGTAACGAAGCGAGTGGAAATCTTTGGTAACCACTCTCGCTCCACGTACGCTTGCCAATGCGGCGACTCCGAATAAACAAGCAGACCGGAAATGCCATGCCGCTTCCAAGTGTAAATCATCCGCAATCTTTGGACGAGTTCCTGTATCCACATTAGGACTACGGGCACTGCAGCACCCGCGGGTAAAGCGAAATAAGGGCGTTCCGTCATTATCGCAAACGCAATCGAAACTGCTGCCAACGCTAATGAGAATGCAAGGCAGCCGATTGGGAGTGGTCGGTTGGTTTTTTCAGGAAGCGGTGTGTTGTCGTGTTTTCGCACGCTGTTACTCGGCGAGACTACCGATACGTCCACATTTCCGGTTCGCGCAGGTGCGCGACGTTATTAAAAGTGCTCAACGTAAACCGGCCATCCGTGAACATAAACTCAGTAAGCGACGCATTGCGGATTTGCCAGATCAGTTCCATCGTCGCTTCAAAGGACGTGTTTAACGCGAGGTGCATCGCGATGGCCGTGGGCCCGCCGGAAGTAAACGCCGCGACGCGCTGGCCGTTGCGGCTGTTCGACATGATCGAACTGAAACTTTCCTTCACGCGGTTTACAAAATACTCGAAGGTCTCGATCGCCTCGTCGTGATATTCTTTCGTCGCCCACTTGAGCATCATTTTTTCAAACGGCTTCTGAAAGAGACGTTCTTTTTCCTTCTTGTCTACCGCCGCCATGTACTCCTGCACAATGGCCAAGCACTCCGCGTCGTCTGCGCAGAGTTGCGGCATGAAGCGTTTCGCGAGTCGTTCGGCAGGCATTTCCGCGAGCGCGTCTTCGATGACGATCTCCGGAAACGGGACGCCCGCCTTCTCGAATTCCTTGCGCACGATCTCCGCGGAATCGCGCTGCCGCTTCAAGGGGCCGGACACGGCGCGGTGCAGCGTTACCCCGTGCTCGGCCCAATATCGGCCCAGACGGCGCGCCTGTTCCTCGCCCAGCGGCGACAGTTTGTCGTAGTCCTCTTCGTGAAACGAGGCCTGTCCGTGGCGGACAATAATAAGAGTGCCCATTCAAAACGATCCTGCAGTTCGGACCAGAATATCATTAATATGCGGTCCGCCGCAGCCAGCCCTTGCCATGCCGTAGTCTCTAGCGGGCGATACGAAATCCGAAGTCGTTGCTCGAAAACGTGTCAACGGCGCTGTTGCGGCCCGCGGAACGCTGGCTCGGGGCCGTGTTGTACCAGCCGCCACCCCGCGCCACCCGCGACGATCCCGCAGGCGACAGCCAGGCGCTGCCATCGGTTGGCGCATCCGTATAGCTGGAGTGATACCAGTCCTCACACCACTCCCACACATTGCCGGACGCGTCGTAAACACCCCAAGCATTCGGCAATTTTGTGCCGACCACGTGCCCATACGCTTCGCCCGCGGCCCATGCGTTCGTGTTCCACCACGCATACGACCCGATTGACGTAAGGCTCGTGTCCTCACCCCAATAGAACCGTGTCGTCGTCCCCGCGCGGCACGCATACTCCCATTCCGCTTCTGACGGAAGCCTGCAGGTTGCCGATCCCTGCGCCGTGTTCGTAATATGCGTATTGAGCGCGGTCACGAAGGCCTTCGCGTCGTTCCAGCTAATGTAGACCGCCGGACTGTTCACGTTATTGATCGAATAGCCCTGACCCGACCACGGCGTTGTGCCCATCAACGCTTCCCATTGGCCCTTGGTGATTTCGTATTTGCCGATCCAAAAACCGTTCGCAAACGTGACCTGATGCTGCGGGTCTTCGTTCGCCAAGCTGTCCGTTTCGTTGGTGTAGCGGCCCATGTTGAACGACCCAGCAGGTACCGACACCAGCACCAGCGGCACATTTCCCGGCAACAGAATTGTCTGCTCGTTTGTGGGGCCTTTGTACTTGTACTTCTTCTTGAGGTTCGTCGTCTGCCCGTTAACGATCGTCACCGTCTGCGCTTTGGGCGCTTTCCAGTTCGTAATCTTTTTAAACGTTACAGCGTGGTCTCCTGCCGGAACATTCGATACGGAATCGCCGCTGTTCCTCCACACGCCATCGGAATCCACCTGCCATTTCGCGCCTGCGCTCACCGCGTCTGAAGGTTTAATCGTCACTTTCAGTTTGCCACCGGCTTTTTCCTGCGCGGCTGCAAGAAACACCAATGAACACAGCAAGGCCAAAATGCTACGCACCATATAGAACTACTCCATAATTTAGATCTAAATGCGATGGAAGAGCACCGCACTATGGCGACATGATCGAGGCGAATTCAAGGCGAATCCACTTCCGCGCTAGATTTGCCTAGGCCTCAAAAGCTGGGTGAGCGCCACGCTGGCGGGCATGCGCAACCGGTGCTGGTAGAGATGCGATACCGGCGTGTCCTCAAGATTGATCTCGAAGGACGCGGCGCCTTTCGATACCGCGATACGCGGCAGGTCCGCTGCGGGATACACGACGCCAGACGTTCCGATACTGACAATCGCGTCCGCCTTCAACAATGCATCACCCGCGCGTTCGAGCACGCGCCCGTCGAGCATGTCCTCAAACCACACGATGTCGGGCCGCCAGTACGCGCCGCACGCGCAACGGCGTGGATTGATAGGCACTTGTTCATTCGCGACTACGACGCCATCGCGATCACAGCGCACGCGCCAGAGACTACCGTGAAGCTCGATCACGCGTGAACCGTCAACGCCCGCGCGTTGGTGCAACCCATCAATATTCTGCGTAACGACGATGCAATCCGGCTTCGCGCGCAACACGTCCGCGATGATCCGGTGACCTTCGTTCGGCTCACATGCCGCCACGCGTTCCCGCCGCGTATCGTGAAAATCCCATACCTTTTCCGGATCGCGATCGAAGGCGCGCTGGCACGCGAAATCTTCGTAGTTGTATTTGTTCCAAATCCCGCCGCGCCCGCGATACGTTGGAATGCCACTCTCCGCCGAAAGACCTGCGCCGGTGAAAAAGACGATGCGTTCGAAATCGTGCAAGGGCGGTATTACGTCTGATTTCATGGCTGCGAAATTTGGCTCAGGTTGTGTCCTTCATAGTAGCCCGTGTTTACGGCCTTGCGCGATTTTGTGTAGTAGGTGATTTGACCTGTGTGGTAGGAGAAATGCTCGACGACGTGAACGAGAATACTGATGCCGGATTCGTTGTAGGCCTGCACCGGTCGTTTCTCTATCAAAGTTGCTGGGTCGATTGCGTCGATCACCGCCTTTGCATCGCGCATTGTCGTTTCCAGGCGATCGAGCAACTGCGCAGTCGGAATCGGGCCGATCTCCGAAAACTCCTTCGATCGCTCGCGGTGGTCGGCTTGCCGGCCCAACCCGGTGCAAATCCATTGCCGCACGTTGCCGCAGAGATGCAGCACAAGATTTCCTGCGCTCACCGTCTCTTCGTTTGGCCGGAACCAGATTTCATCTTCGGTAAGAAGGCCGATGCATTTCTTTATGCGAGGAACAGACTCGTCAAACAAACGAAGTTTACATTCCTCAATCAACGCCGAGGCGAACGCATCACTCATGTTCAGCTCCAACTCCCTGACTCGTTCCCAAGCCCTGCGTTCCTACTCGTTCCCAAGCTCCCGCTTGGGAACGCACTCTTGAAAAGCTCCGCTTTGATCTTCATGCCAATAGTTTCACACTGTCGCCAATCCGCACGATACCACCACCCTCGACCTTCGCATACATCCCGAAGTTCTGTTCCGCCTCGCGCACGATACTGCGCAGGATTGACGGATCTTTAGGAAGATCGCGTTGCGCGTGCATTGTCATTCCACAACGGACGGTGGGAATCGTGCACGCTACTAATACCTCACCAATGCGCACACTGCGGCCTGCCCATTCGCTCTCGACCAGTCCTTCTAACTCCGCCGAAGTTTCAATCAAGAAGTTTGGACGAAAGCGCCGCACATCCCACGCCGCGCCCGGATTCGCTTTCTTCATCGCCTCCAGCGACGCCGTCGTCAGCACGTGAATTGGAAACGCATCGAAATACGTTCCCGGCGGTGTAGCGAATTCGAATAACTCGCCGGGCAATTCGGAGAGGTCCGGGATTGGCTCATTTGCTTCGCGGCTGAACTCGCCGCGCAGTTGCGCGTTCAGGGGCGTGTACGGCGCAATCGCCTGCAACACGCGCCGGAATGTCTTCGACTTGCCCATTACGCCGACGACAGCCGCGCCCGGTTGCCTGCGGCGGTAGTGCGCTTTGTCGTTGGCTGGTTGCAATGGCCACACCGACACCCGCGCGCCCAGGTATTCCGACAAGCACGCATTTACCTGCGCATCGTCGCTGCGAATGGATGATCCGTCGGGGAACGAAATCAGCACATGGGGGATTTGTGGCGCGCGGCCGCCATGCCGGGCGTCATCGGACCTGAGGTCCGCATCTGTTCCGCCCGTTTCGACATACTCCGCGCGGCACTGCATCAACCCCGGCCACTTCTTGCCGCCGCGGATTTCGCCTGTTTCTTCGTCGCGCAAGGCCCAGCCACGGTCTGCAGCGAGGCCTGACGCCGTTGTTATGCATGTGTCCATCTTCTCGCCACCCATCGATTTCACCGGGTAGCGCCAGATTTCGCGCACAGTGCCTATTATCATGAGTGTGCTCGACTCCGCGCCGATGCTTCGAAAACCACGCCGGAGAGTATAGCGAAGCAAGGCAGCGCATCGCTTGCGCATAAGAGTGCGCCCGCCATAATGCCCGCGCATTCGCATGGCAAGTGCAACAACATGGAGAATTATGTAGAGCCGGATTGGAATCCGGCTCGGCGTAACACGAGCAGGCGCCGCTTGCAGGGAGTCGCGCGATACGTCCATGCTTCATCTCTAATTCTCAGAACGCTTATCGATGGAGGTGAAGGCCGTGAAATTTGGATTTCGTTACTGCCCGAAATGCGGTGCGCCGCTCGAAGAGCGCACCGTCGGCGATCAAATTGAGCCTGTCTGCACGCGCGTGGAGTGCGCATACATCTTCTGGCAAAACTCGAAGCCCTGCACCTGCGCGGTGATCGAGAACGATCGCGGCGAAGTGTTGCTTTGTGTGCGCAAGCACGAGCCCGACGCGGGCAAGATCGATCTGCCTGGAGGCTTCCTGGAATTCGGGGAGCATCCGCACGACGCGATCCATCGCGAGATTCGGGAAGAACTCGGCGTCACCATCGAGATTGAAGCAGGGATCGGTTTTGTCATGGACTGGTACGACGGAAAGGAGGTGGCAACGTTAAATATACCCTTCGTCGCGCACATCGTGGAAGGCACGCCCACGCCAAACGACGATGTCGCGGCGATTCAGTGGAAGCGGCTGGAGGACATTAATCGCGCAGACCTCGCGTTTCGCAACAACGAAACGATTTTGTTCGAACTATACGCGAACTATCGAAAATGAGCGCTACTTAAACGGATTGCGCCATTCCATGAGCACCGCGCTGTTGGCCGACTCCTCGTCGTCGAGATAGTCACGCACAATGTGCAGCGGAACGCGCCCGCAGCGCAGCAGAAACGTCACGATGGGATCTTGTAGTTGGCCCTTCAAAATATTCTCAAGATAATCGTCCACAGACATTTTCGATGCGACGTGGTGATAGCCGGGCATGCGCGCGCCGCCGAGTAACCGCTCGAGACCAAGGCTAATGACCGTGTTGTACATCGAGAACATGAGCTGCTTGCCGAGGCCAAGCTTTCGAAAGCGCGGGCGCACGCTGATGTCCACGAGGTACAGCGTGTTGCCTTTCGGATCGTGGTTGCGGATGTAGCCGTTGTCGGTGATGTCCGCCCAGCGGTGGTCTTCGTCCTGCGGCGACCAATTCACGATGAGACCAGTGATGGATCCCGCAAGCGATCCACCGACTTCGATGCAGTGCGCGCCTTCGGGAAAAATGTTCACGTGGTTGTTGAGCTGCTCCACGTTCCATAACAGTTCGGCCGGGAATGGCGGCGGAAAACATTCGGTCTGGATTTCGATGAGGTCTTCGAAATCATCGCGCGTGTATTCACGAATGACGGCGGGTAACGGCGTGTCGCCGTCGAACACATAGAATTCGCTGCGGTACATGGCTATTTCCAATCCGTGTATAAATCGGTGCGGCGATCGCGCCAGGTCGTGACGGAGCCGCGCGCGCGGACTTCGTGCAACAGTGCAAGGTCGATGTCCGCAGTCACGATCATGTCGTTGTTCAGTTGTCCTTCGGCGACGATGCCGCGCGGCGGGAAGGGCACATCATTGGGCGAAAGAATCGCCGCCTGGCCCGTGTTCGCGCGCATGAAGTCTACGGTTGGTAACGAGCCGACGGTGCCGGTCGTGACGACGTAGACTTGGTTTTCGATGGTGCGCGCGTGACAGCAGTAGCGCACGCGATAGAAGCCGTGAAGATCGTCAGTGCATGACGGACAGAAGATCACGTCGGCGCCCTTCGCGCGCACTATGCGCACGATCTCCGGAAACTCGATGTCGTAACACGTGAGCATCGCGATGCGGCCTTTATCCGTGTCGAACACCTTTACGCCGTCGCCGGGCGCGATGTTCCACTCGGTGACTTCGGTCGGCGTGATGTGCAGTTTCGGCTGCTCGGCGATGCGCCCTTCGGGATAGAACAGGTGCGCGGTGTTCTGCAGCTTGCCGTCGCGCTCGAGCACGTGCGTGCCCGCGACGATGTGCATGCCGAAGTTACGCGCGAGCAGGAAGAACAACTCGCGGTACTGTTCCGTGAATTCAGGCAACCGCGTGATGCTACGCGCGCGTCCGTTTTCGTCGGGAATGGAAAGCAGTTGTGTGGTGAAGAATTCGGGAAAAAGCAAAAACTCCGTGCCGAATTCCTGCGCAAGCCGCACGTAATGCTCGCAGCGCGCCGCAAATTCCTCAAAGGAATTGATCGAGTGCAGATGATATTGAACAGCCGAAACGCGGATTTTCATGGGTGAATTTTAGCGCGTAGTTTGGGAAGATGCGAATCACGAGGTAATTTGAAACAGTTGTAGTTAGTGCTGGACGGCTTTTGGCGCAATAGTCTATTTGGAGCGCGCCGGCGGGTAGACGGCACTTTAGCTGGTCAGGGCCGATCGCGCCGCCCAGCCAAAGCGGTGTCTGTGCGCAATCGCTCCGCCACCGCACTCCAAATAGCGCACGGCGCACCTGGAGATGAAACATCCTGGTCACCGGTTGCTCTTCCGCGTGGCGATATTTTCAACAAATGCTTTGATTTCCGCAATCAGCGGTGCGCTCGCGGGCGTGTAATTCGCGACCGCGCGCGGTGGGTTTGCGCACGCCTCCGGCAGTTCGACTATATCGTGAATCACGCGGCCCCAGCCGCGCGACTCGACTGCGCGCGCGAGTTCGAGTTGATGATCGTTCATGTGCTCGTTGAAGCGTTTCAGTCGCGGCACAACGATGAGGGGCCGCTGCATGCGTAGCGCGTCGGACACGCAACCAATTCCCGCGTGGCACACGACAACGCGCGCGATGCGCTGGATTTCCAGCACTTCTTCGCGCGGCTTGAATGCGAAATATTCGCAGTGCTGCGGAAGCGCCGTTCCCATTCCAGTTTGAACGACGATATGCTCGCCGGAGTCGCGCGCGATCGCGTCCATCGCGCGAATGAGCCGCGGGAAATCGAGAAACATTGTGCCGACGGTGACGTAGATCATGCGGGAATCGTTATGTATTGGTTTGGAGTTCCGCCTTTAGGCGGTCTTCCGCTCGGTACGTGAGGTTCATGAGTGAAACGCGAAGACCGCCTAAAGGCGGAACTCCAAACCGATGCTGTTCGTGCGCGTAATCAATCATCGGTTTAGTTTGTCGCATTTACAATCGCCAGCAATGAAACGTACCCATCCGCTGTCGGAACGATGATGTCGCTTTTCCCATCGCCGGTAAGGTCTGCGACGATTGGCGTGCCAGACGCGCTTCCGAGTTCTGTCTTCCATAGCACGCGCGACTTATCGCCACCGTCACCCACGGCGTACAACGCACCGTGGCTTGTGCCGAACACAAATTCCTGCGCGCCGTCACCGTCGATGTCGCAGGTGACAACATCCGAACACGTTGCACCGACGGCCATACTCCAGCGGCGAGCACCGGTTTGCACATCGGTGCAGATGAGATCGCCCGCCTGTTCTCCGTAGCCCATGAGCCACGCGCCGTCAGTCGTTTGCATGAATCCTTCTTCCGCGCCGCGCGCTGTGCCGATGCCCGGAATGGTCGACCAGAGCGGTTCGGTTTTGATCGACATCACGCCTTGGAAGTAGTGCCCGGCGACCAAGGCAACAAGTGGCGATTGATCCTTGCGGTCGAGAATCGCGGGCAGTGTGTACAAGCCCTGCGACGATTGGCTGAATATCGTCGGTGGAAATGACGGCCCAATCAACGCATCGCCACTTAATGCAGACGCGACGCAGTAGTAGTCCGGGTTGGTGAATACGAGATCGTATTTGCCGTCGGCATCATAATCGTATTCGGACGCGAGATTGACCGTGGGCGCCCAGTAACGTTCGATGCCGCCGGGCGTCTCGCCTTTCTCCCAAATGATTTCACCATTGCGGCCGTTGATCGCGACGCTGCGCACGAGTGGCGTGCCCGCGTATAGATAAATGTCAGGTGTGGTGCTGCCGGTGAAATGGATCGTGCGTAAATACGCGAGGCGTGGATGCGGCAGCCCTTTTCGGTCCGTATCGGGCAATTGCGTGCGCCACAGCGTGCGGCCTTCGAGCGATGGCGTTTTCGCTTCGACAACCGGCGTGTGCGCTGCAGCCACATCGGTGGTTACTACTTCTAGTCTTCCGTCACCATCGAGATCTACTAAGGCCGGAATTGAACTTGATGTGAATTCTCCAATATTTTCAAAAGCGGAGCCGGTCCACGTATATGCGCGTGCGGTCTGATCCTGATAGAGCAACAGGTCATTTTTCCCGTCACTGTTGATATCCGCGGCGAGCAGCTTCGGCATCGGTGGGCCAACACTTGCTGGCACGTTCGTGAAAACGGGTTTGTTTTCTTTCTTGTTGGGCTTTTCCCATTTCTCAAGCGAAATCGTGTCGGACGGATTGATCTGTACGCGGAGGCGCTCGCCACCTTTCTCAACGCGCAATTCCCCGCGTTTGTCTGGCGCAATGGCAGTGCATGTGGCATCTTCCCAGATCACGCGCGCTTTCTTGTCTTTGAAGGAGAGCAGGCGCACGCCATCCAGCTTCGCGCGCGCGGGATCGGTGGATGCGTTCGCGAGTACTTCCGCGGCGCCATCGCCGTCGAGATCGCCGGTGCCCATCGCGATGACGCCCGGCACGCGGTACTTCAGTTCGCCTGTCAGCGCATCGTAGACGCGCAAGAGCCAGGCGTTTTCGTCCTCGGAATTGAACATCGACAGCACGATATCGAGCTTGCCATCACCGTCTACATCAACGTCCGGCTCGTCGGGATATACCGTTGCGACTTTGCCCGTGGTTACACTTTCCGCCCAGCCGTGTCCCCACGCTTTTTCGAATTTGCCGTCTTTGTTCAGCAAGACCTCGTGGTGCTGCGCGAAGTTCGCGATGCACAGAAAGTCGTCGCGACCATCTTTATTCAGGTCGGTGAATTTCACGAGTCCGTAGCTGCGTTCGTTTGCGGGCTTCGTGTCCCAATGGATGTGATGTTTGACTGCGCCCATCAAAGCGTCCAGATGCCACATGCGGCTGTGCGTTTCGACGACGACTTCTTTCACGCCGTCGGCGTCGATGTCGTTTTGCAGCAGCGTCGGGAAACAGGTGTATTCGTCGAAGGCGTAGCGCCATTTCTGCACGGGTTTGCGTTCGCCTTCGTAGGCAAATAACGCAATGTAACCGTTGTCCTTGTCCGGCGGATACGCATGTTCCAGTACGATGATCTGTTTCTTGGTATCGTTCGGCCAATAGTTGCCCGCGTAGAGATACCACGCGTACGACATCGGCTCCACGTCGTAACGCCACAGCACTTCGCCGCTGTCGAGCGCTACCAACACCGCCGCACCGAAGGGCTGCGTAGGGCGGCCGGCTTGCAGCAGCACTTCAGGTTCTCCGTCACCATCGAGATCTTCGTGCGCATTGATCGTTTCAAAATTGATGCCGTCGGGGTGAATCTTCCAACGCAGTGCGCCGTCGGTTGCGTAACAGTGCAACGCGCCCGCGACGATCGACAGCCCTACCGGTGTGCCGTCTTTTAACGTTGTTGCGGCAATCGCTGGTACGGAACGGCCAAGATCAATGCGACCGGTGACGGATGGCGCAGTCTTGATGTTGCCCGCAAGCGGTTGAATTGCAGTGAGCCGAGGATTCTGTCGCGGCTCCGGCCAATCGCCCGGCGCGGCATCCGCGTTATTCGTGAAGAGCGATTGCAGAATAAAAAGAGAAACCAGAAACCGAAGATTCATTTTGTGTTTATCCAGCCGGAACACTTTCCATAGTGAATTGCGCGAAGGCGGTATTCTCCCCGACTCTGCGCAATCTTTCCACTTCTGCTATGATAGCGGTGCCGCCGCTAACCCGGCGTCCAACACATGGCAAACCATTCCATAGATCATCAACCGCGGGATTACCGCAAACGCATGCGGTGGGCGGTGGTCCTCGCGGTGCTGCTTCATGCAGTGCTGCTCTTTCTGCCCGCGCAATTTCGCGGCGATGGCCCTCTGTTTGTCCCAAACGTGCAAGACAACGAGCCGGTCGTGATTTCGTTGCAACCTCGCGACGATCCGAAAATGCTCATCGATCCGGGTGCGCCCGCGGACAGCGATACCAATCCTGCAACTGATCTGATCTCCGAGCGTGCCTCCAAGGCGCAAGACATGACGCAGGGCGACGACGGCGGCAACGTGCCGGACGCGGGCGCTATCGGCCCGATAGACGACATCGTGTCTGCGCCAGCGCCGAAGCCTGCGCCACCCGCGGCGACCCCCGCTCCCACCAAGCCCGCGGAGTCTGTCGCGCCTGAATCGAAACCAGATCCGACTGCGGCGCCACGTCCCGAGACGAACAAAGCGCCGGTGCCCGCGAGCGCGCCTGTCGCAAAGCCCATGGAGAAGGTGGAGAAGGCCGAACCGGCGATACCGTCGCCGCAGGAACAGCCGACGGACGCCGCGATTCAAGTTGCGAAGAATGATGTGCCCATTCCCACGCCGCACACGATGAGCAAAACCCAGAGCCGTGTGGAAGGCAATGCGAAGAGCATGGGCTTCTTAAGTTTTGAGGCGCAGCAGAGCCAGTTTGCGCCGTACCTGCGTCAAGTGCGCGACCGCGTCGAGCAACGCTGGAAATCGATCATGCACGTGCGCTACACCGGCGTATCCACGGCGCAGGCCGTACTCGATTGCGCGATTGGCCCGGACGGCAAACTCGACAAGGTGGCAATCGTCGAAACGGGTGAATCCGCGACATTTGCCAGTCTTTGCAAACAAGCCATCGAACAGGCCGGTCCCTTCGGCCCGTTTCCTTTCGAAGTGCCAGCGATGTATCAGAACAAGAACATCGAAATACGGTGGACGTTTAGTTTCTTATAACCACCAAGTCCTCGAAAGTCACCACGTCAACCATTCGATCCCATTCGCTGTTGCCTTAAACTTCCGCGCGCGGATGGAAGAGCCTTCGCCTTCTTCGTAGTACACGATCAAGACCGATCCGTCATTCAAATTGACGAACCCCGGATAGGCGCCGCCGACGGAATCGACCGGCACGTTTTGGCTCCAGGTGGCACAGTCGTCGAGCGAATAGTGCAGGCTGGTGTTTGGAACGCGATGGGCAATCAGCACGATGCCGTCGGGCGTGCGGTGCAGGTAGGGGCAATGGCCCGGAAAGCCCATCGGCTCGGACACGCTCCAGGTCTTCCCGCCGTCCGTGGATTTCGAGAAACGCATGCTTTCTTTCTCGGTGCGTTGCGCGGCGTAGAGTGCGCCGTCCTTTAACTCGATTACATCGGTTTCCGCATCGAGCCGCAGACCGCCGTTGGGAATGTCGTAGGGGCGCGACCACGTGGCGCCTTTGTCGGTGGAAATGGTCACCGCGCCCCAGGCGTCGCCGCCCTCATCTTGATAGAGGCCCAACACGAGGTTGCCGTTCTTCAACTCACGGATTGGCGCGCTGCAGTAGTAGGTGCTGATGATACGCGGCGTAGACCAGGTTTTGCCCGCGTCGCCGGATTCCGATACGTACGATCCCAGTCCGCGGTATCCGCCATCGGCCTTTTTGCGCAGCGAGAAGAAACTGCACATCAGCCTGCCATCGCTCAACTGAACAACCGATGGATCGCGGTCGTCGTCATCGGTATCGACGATCGTTTCCGCCGGGGTCCACGTTTTTCCCTCATCCGATGAGTAGCAGGCTGCGGCGCGCCCGCCCTTAGGCAAAGCTTCATTCGGCATCGCGACGTGTCCGTAGCCGGCGTAGAAAATCGCCATAAGCCGGCCATCCTTCAGGCGGCACACGTCGGGAAATGCCTCATACGCGCCCGCACCCGCATCGCGGCAGATGTAGACGAACTCCTTGTCGGCCACCAACGGCGCTGTATCCTGCGCGGTGGCGATAGCGGCGGAAAGCGACACGGTGACAAGAACGGCGAGGAGGTGTAACTGGTTGCGCATGTTGATGTTTCCCGATGAGTTGGCGTGCCCGGTACGAACTGCTATGTTCGTTTATTGGCCAGCGCCGGGTCAAACCCCGAGGGCCGCCAGAATTCGGTTTTGCGCGATTTTTAACGTCCGCATTGCGCGCTAACCATCCGATGTGTACAATTACCCGTTTGTTCTGGAAATGAAAATTGGCCCAAAATAGGCAGTAACACGACCCATGCGAAGCGCAGCGAACATCCGAAATGTAGCCATCATCGCCCACATCGACCACGGGAAGACGACCCTGATCGACTCGATCTTCCGTGCCGCCCACACCTTCCGCGAAAACGCGCGGATCGCCGAGCGCGTGATGGACAACAACGAACTCGAACGGGAGCGCGGCATCACCATCCGCGCGAAGCATTGCAGCGTGGAGTGGGGCGACCACCTAATCAATATCATCGATACCCCCGGCCACGCGGATTTCTCCGGCGAGGTCGAGCGCGTGTTGTCGATGGTGGACTCCGTGTTGCTTCTGGTGGACGCGAACGAAGGTCCTATGCCGCAGACGCGTTACGTGCTGATGCGCGCACTGAAACTCGGCCTGAAGCCAATTGTCATCGTAAACAAGGTGGACCGCCCGAACGCGAACCCGACCGAAGCCCTGCACAAGACCTTCGATCTTTTCATCGAATTGGGTGCGAACGACGAACAGGCCGACTTCACCACGCTGTACGGTTCCGGCCTGAACGGCTGGATGGTGCGCGATCTGGAAACGGACACGCGCGAAGGCATGGCGGCGCTGTTTGAGACCATAATCGAGAAAGTGCCTGCACCGATCGTGGACACCGAAGCGCCTTTCCTCATGCAGGTGAGCACGCTCGCATGGCGCGATCATATCGGCCGGGTGGGTTGCGGCAAAGTGTTGCAGGGTTCGCTGCGCAAAGGCCCAAGCTTCCAACGCATTTCCACGCGTTGGAAAGGCTACAACACCAACGAAGGTTGGGAAGTCGTCGAGACGCAGGAAGAGCGCGCTACGCACCTGTGGGTCACGCGCGGGCTCGAAATGGTGGATGCGGACACGGTTTCCGCGGGTGACATTGTTTGGGTAGCTGGTCCGAAGGAAATCATGATTGGCGATACCTTTGCAGCGATCGATTACAACCGTTCGCCGTTGCCGCCGCTCGAAATCGAAGAGCCGACGGTGTCGATGTTGTTCCTCGTAAATAGCGGGCCGCTTGCAGGCAAAGAAGGCCGCGCGGTTACGATTCGCCAGATCCGCGATCGCCTCGCACGCGAGTTGCGCACGAATGTGGCGTTGCGTGTGGAAGATATTGACCGCGCGGACGGTGTAAAAGTCAGCGGACGCGGCGAACTGCACCTCGGCATTCTCATCGAAGAAATGCGCCGCGAAGGCATGGAACTCTGCGTATCCGCGCCAGAGATCATCACGCACACGGATGCCAACGGTAAATTGCTCGAACCAATGGAAGAGCTCTTGATCGACGTGCCCCTGGAATATCAGGGCGTGGTAATCGAAAAAATCGCCAAGCGCAAAGGCGAGCTCACGTCCATGCACAACACCGGCACGGGGATGCTCCGCATGGAATTCACGATCCCCACGCGCGGTCTCATCGGGTACCGCAACGAATTCCTCACTGACACGCGCGGTCTCGGCATCATGGCGTCGCGCTTCAACGGTTACGGCCCGTGGTGCGGCGAGGTGGTTTCACGGCAACGCGGATCGCTTTACAGCACAGACGCTGGCGAAGCGACGAGTTACAGCCTTGCGAACCTGCAACAGCGCGGCTTGCTGTTTGTGAAGCCGATGGACCCGATCTACGCGGGCATGGTCGTGGGCGAAAACTCGCGCCCTGGCGATATGCCCTGTAACCCGACGAAGAAAAAGGCCCTCACCAACCACCGCGCGGCAGGCAAAGACCACGAAGTGCAACTCGACGTACCGCGCTCGCACACGCTCGACACCGCGATGGAATGGATCGGCAACGACGAATTGGTGGAAGTCACGCCAAAGTCGATCCGCATGCGCAAGATTGTGCTCGATCTCGAAGAGCGCAAGCGCATCGAGAAACGCGCGCTCGCCGCATCAGTATAGTTTTCAATTACGCGGAGAGCGCGCGCAGTAACGGCGCTTCGGCATAGATCGCGTATTTGGTTTCGCGCCACAGATCGGCGCGCACCGTGAACCACGCGGCGCCGAATTCCGCCATTAGATCGCTGCGATGTTTCTCGAACTGCGGATGGCCCAGCAAGTACACGCCCGTTACCACCAAGCCGTGCACCACGCGGTACATGCCCACGCCGACGGTTTCTCGTGAGTCGGCCGGAGACATACCGTCAATCCACTTTTCGAATTCCTCGCGCGCTTCGCTATAGGTCGTAAACATTGCTGAGCTCCTTCCCTATCGTTTCGCCCCGCACCAGTTCGGGCGTGCGAGATATTGGCATGAGACAGCACAAGAAAGATGTCAGAAGAAAAATTCGTTTCGCGTAGGAAGATTTCGTCACAGATAGCAGTAAAATCACTTACAAAGGAGCACGGGCGTCCCGCCCGTGTAGAATGGAATTCACGGGCGAGACGCCCGTGCTCCTCTTTTCCCGCAAAAAAATGGATATAATCTCGCCATCGGGAACCTGATGTGCAAGCATTCTCCTTACTACTAGAAACCACGATGGCGCTCTGTATTGTGGGCGCTTTCGCCATCACGTTCGTACAATCCCGCACAAAACCCTGGCGTCAAGCTATTCTCACCGGCGTGGCATGCCTGCTCGCTATCGTCGGCGCGGTGGGCTTCTTCGGCGCGGCGATCTCCGCAACCGGCGGGTTAAATTGGCTGCCGCCAACCTTCGAATGGCCGATGGGGCGCGCGAGCGGCGTCATTACTTTGGACAATGGCATGCACGCAGTGCCTCATGCACCCACGGGGCGTCTGCAGATCTACAGCGCCGATTGGCGGTTCATCCGCGGATGGCGCGTGGATGCGTCCGGCGGCGTATTCAGATTGCGGCCCGGCGCAGGCAACCAGATCGAAGTGTACACAGCGCGGGGCGACAATCGGCTTGTTTACGCCGTAGAGGGGAATCTGCTCTCCAAAGAAGCGTTCGGCAGCTATCCGCCCGATATCGGCGCAATAGCTTATGTACCCACGCGACCGTGGTTATGGGTCTTCACCTCGCCGTTCTATTCGTGGCTCTTCGTCGCGGTGGGTCTGATTATTCTGATTTTCTTCGATCGCGGAGGGAAATCAAAAGCCGGCGTCAATTCCACTGACATCCCTTAGCTCGGGAGACAATATGGACTGGCTAGAGAAATCAATCTTCGTCCGGAAGGCCTAATGCGGCCCGCGCAACCGAGCGCACCGCCTTGCAATGTTTTAGCGCCTCTCGCGCCGTCTCTTTGGACATTGAATCGCCGGGGTAACGAACGATCACAGCGAACTGCGTCAACTGTCGCATCGGCTCGCGAAATGGCTCCAACAATGGGGCAACTTCAAGCGCCTGATCGAGTAAGAGCACCAGGTTGTGTGTTTTGCCGAATCGAATTTCGTGAAGATGCAATATCGCTTTCAGATATTTCTCGGCACATTGTTGAACATGAAAGCAGACTGCGTCGTAATTCGGCTTTCGCCGTACGCGAGACTCGCGCATTGCAACGGCAAAATCGCCTTCGGCCTTGGCAATCCACTCACGCGTGAGCGGATTCATAGAGGACTTTCCCTTTTTCGAATATATCGAGCAGGAAGTAGTCGTTCCACGCCAGCCGCTGCGCGATAGTATCGGGAGTTCGCACGATTAGATCGATGGGGAAATTTGGACGCAACGCCGAGAGTATTTCTACCGCCTTCACGGCTGGACGCGTTGGCGTGTTCATCACCACAAGCAGGTCAATATCCGACCATTCATGCGGCTCGCCATACGCATGAGAACCAAAAAGAATCACTTTTTCCGGCTCGTATGTCTCGACCAGCCGCTCCACAAATTCTTCGACTTTTTGCATCGCAACCATAGCGCCATTTTAGTGTATGCTTGGCGCGGTCGCAATGGACTTGTTTGGATGAGGGGTTGTTGTGTACGAAACGTGGGTCGAGCGCGAAACGAAGTATCAGGGCCGCATTTTCAGCCTGGACGTGGGCAAGGCGCGGCTGGAAGACGGCACAATCGCGCATCGCGAGATCGTGATTCACGGCGGTGGCGTGGGTGTGGTGCCCGTTTTCAATGACCGTGTGATCCTGGTGCGTCAATTCAGAATCGCGACCGGCAAGCAGGTATTGGAGATTCCTGCGGGACGTCTTGAGCCGGGCGAATCGAAGGAAGATCGCGCGCGCGCCGAACTCGAAGAAGAAACGGGGCACCGCGCGGAACGCCTAGTCCATGTTTCGTCGTGTTATTGTTCGCCGGGTTTCACAAGCGAAATGGATCACATCTACCTTGCGTTTGAGCTGACCAAGACGCAGCAAAACCTCGAACACGACGAACGCGTGGAGATTGTCGAACTGTCGTTTGCGCAATGCAAGGAAATGCTCGACCGCTGCGAGTTCGACGACGCAAAGACGATCATCGGCCTGCGCGAACTCTTTGCGCGTGGTCACGGTTAGGAATCCACGTGTCCGATCTCGCACAACAACTTTCAAGAGTTCTCGTCGATCCCGTCACGCACGCGCCGTTGACGGTGCGCGATGAAACCTTGGCATCAAATGCCAACACCTACAAGATTGGCCCGCACGGCTACTTCGATTTTACCGTCGGCGATCAGTTCTACGACATGGAATCGACCAGCGAAGAATACGCAGGCGAGCAATCCGAATCGTGGCGACGGTTTTATGAGGAGTATCTCAAGCCGTGGGTGCAGCGCGAAAACGCCGCGCGCGTGCTGGAAGTCGGAAGCGGTATGGGGTTTGGCATTCGTTTTCTAAATGAAGACGGAATTGAAGCCTACGGCATCGATATTCCATGCCTCGCAAAATTCTGGAAACGTGCGGGCAACGACCCCGCGCACTTCATCAACTGCGACGGCGCGCGCATGCCCTTCCCCGATGGATATTTTGACGCGGTATACACACTCGGCACCATTGAACACATCGGCACGAAAGTCGGCCACTACACGCTGGAAGACAATTACAAGGAAACGCGTGTAGCCTTCGCGAAGGAAATGCTGCGCGTGACGAAGCCGGGTGGCCGGCTATTGGTAACCTGCCCCAACAAATCATTCCCGATCGACATTCACCACGAGCCCACAGACGACGCAACACCGCCCGGCAAAATGCGCCTGCGCCGTTACATTTTCGACAAGTACGGCATGACGCTGCACAAGACTTTTGGCGACTACCACCTCTTTTCATTCGGAGAATTGAAGAAGCTTTTCTGCGACGACAACGGCGCAACATCCATTTCCCCGCTGCCGCTGAAGTATTACTTCGCATTTAAGCGCACCGGCTCGCTAGGCCTGCTGCGGCGCTTAAAAAACATAATCGTGCGCTATATTGAAACCATGCCCCCGGCCATTCACAAGAGCCCGCTGAATCCTTTCCTTGTCGTTGAGGTACGGAAATAGGCGCGGTTTGCCGCATTGCGCGCGCGCCTTGTAAAATAAAGACAGAATCAGCAAGGAACAGCGCGTGCAAACCGGCAACATCCAATCCATCACGGTAGACCTTGGCAAACGGTCCTACCCCATACATATTGGGACAGGAACGATCGAAATCCTGCCGGATACCTTGCGCTCGCTCGGCGTAAAGTGCGCCGTCGCAATCGCCAGCGATGACAACGTAGCGCCCATCTACGGTGAACGTGTCGCTGCGCTCGTGCGCGAAGCCGGGGTGGTGCCACATATTTGTGCTATGCCTGGGGGCGAGGCGCACAAACGCATGGCGCAAATCGACCGCTTCATCGGTGAATTTTTGAAAGCCGGCATGGATCGCACAAGTGTCGTGATCGCGCTCGGCGGGGGTGTCGTAGGCGATGTCGTCGGATACGCTGCGGCGTCCTTCATGCGCGGCGTGCGCTTCATCCAAATCCCGACCACCATCGTCGCGCAGGTCGATTCGAGCGTCGGCGGCAAGACTGCCGTAAATCATGAACTGGCGAAGAATATTATCGGAGCGTTTCATCAGCCCTCTGCCGTAATTATCGATTTGGATTTCCTGAAATCGCTGCCCGATCGCGAACTCCGCGCGGGCCTCGCGGAAGTAATCAAGCACGGTGTGATTGCCGATGCGGCCCTATTCGCGTACATGGAGGAAAACGCTGACGCGATCCTCGCGAAAGACCTCGACAAGATCGAATTTCCCGTGCGGCGTTCGTGCGAGATCAAAGGCGCAATCGTTTCCGAAGACGAGCACGAGCACGGCGTGCGCGCGAACCTCAACTACGGCCATACCTTTGGTCACGGTATCGAGGCCGCTTCCAATTACAGCCAGTTCCTGCACGGCGAAGCCATCGCACTGGGCATGCACGCGGCCGCGACACTCGCGCGCGATCTCGGCATGGTCGATCAAGCCTTCGTCGATCGCCAGCGCGGTTGCATTGAAGCCTACGGTCTGCCAGTGGCATGGCCGCAAATGCCAATCGATCGCGTGCTGGAAGCCATGCGCCACGACAAGAAAGTGCGCGCCGGCACCATGAAATTTATCGTGCCCGATCTCATGGGCCACGTCGTGCACCGCACGGACGTCACCGTCGATCAGGCCCGCACGGCGCTCGAAGCGCTGATGGGATCAGTTTAACGATGGCATTCGGCGGCGAAAACGCGGAGAGCTACTACGACGACGGCCTGACCGCCGCCAAGAAAGGCGAATTGCGGAAAGCCATCGAATGTTTTGAGCGCGCAATCAAACTCGACAGTTCCTATGCGGTTGCATACCACCAGCTCGGCAAGTGCTACATGCGTATGGGGCAGGCCCAGCGCGCGGTGGATATACTCATGCAGGTCGTGCGCAAGCGCCCAAACCTCGGGCCCGCGCGATTGGATCTCGGCATTGCGCTACTCGCCGCGGGAAATACACGCGGCGCTCGAAAAGAGTTTGAACAACTCTACGGCCTCGACCCTTCAAATACGCGCGCACTGCTGGGTCTCGCGCAGTGTTCTTTCAATGAGGGCGATTGGGCGACGGCGCTCATTCAAGCGCGCAACGCGCTGTCCGGCGGGGGCTCGAATTTCTCCGCACTTTATCTCGCCGGGCGCGCGGCAAAGCTGGCCGGCGATGAAGTGACTGCGCAGGAATGCCTGGGCAACGCGGAACGCGTGCTGCAGAAATCCATCGAGATACAGCCCGATCAGCCGGAGTCGCACTTCCTGCGCGGCGAAGTCTGTTTCGTGCGCAACGAACTCGCGAGCGCGCTAGAACATTACCGCGCGGCAGACGACCGCACGGACGGCAAGTCCCCAGACAAGGTGTATACCGCCTTTGGTGAAAATTTTACGCAGCTAGACATCTGGGCCAAGCTCGGCCTATGTTATCAACGCCTCGGCAAGCTGGACCGCGCAAGCGAGATGGGCAAGCGGATTCTCTCGCGCGATCAGAATCACAAGCTGGGGCATGCGCTTTCTGAACTTTCATAATCGCGGAATCTCTTGGGGATCGCTATGGGCGACGTAAACGTCCAGCTGGTGCGTGAATTTTTTGAGCTAAACCTGTTCCACGTGTTGACGAACTGGCAGCAGGCCGCACGGCGCCTGCGGCCGGGGGAACACGGCGGGCAGCTTTTCGTGCAAAATACCGCTACGGACACCTCCCGCGAACTTCCTTTCTTATTACATCCCACGGATATCGCGGCAATCGAGCGCGCCGTCGTGGAAATACGCGCATGGCATGCGGATCGATTTTATCCTTCCGTAATTGATGCAAACCCCGTGCTTTACGAGTTTGTCTCGGAAGATTCCCTCGCGCTTGCGAGCGAGATATTTGCGCACCAAAAATTTTCTACCGTCCTAATTGTTTCAGAATTACCCGCCAGCCCTGAATTGCGGCAGCGCTCGCTCGACCGCCTGCGCAACACGGGCATCGAGCACGTGATCGAGTTTCCCCTGATTCTTCGCGACATCATCAATCGACTGGATGCAAACGGTACTTACCCTGCATCCGAGACGCTGCAAACGCTCCGGCTTTTGAAGCGCTACAAGCTCGTTCGCAATCAACAAATGGAATTCGCCTTTACAAACGAAGCACCGCCCTCGGAGCGCCAGCCTGTCGTCGAAGCATCGCCGTCCACTTCCGACGAATAAGCGTACCAATGTACAAGTAGCAACTCTATGCTACTAAAGTCATTCGACACCGTTTGCGAAATGAATTACGAAAAGTCGCAATTGCATTTTGTTTATTGTTAATCTTTTTTTGGAGCTTGTAAAAGACGATTGGAAGTCGTCTGTTAGCAGTTGCAACTAAATTGGAAGCGGGAGTTACATCATGCCAAAAGCAAAGAAACAGCGCGCGAAGCGGCGCAGCCGCGAGCAAGTACAACAATTAATCGGTCAGGTGGACGACTTGGTAAAGGCGGGCGAACCGTTAATGAAGTCCCTCGACAAACTGGGCATCTCGTATAGCAACTACAATTACTGGGTAAAGAAGCGAGGCCCCGGCGACGGCGCTGGTCGCAAGGGGCGCGGCCGCCCTGCAGGCAGATCGAAAAGCGGAGTGTTCTCGGTGCTGGATGAAATGCGCGCAAACCGCGCACAGAAACAGGAACTCGAAAAGCAGATTCGCGCGCTGGATGCCAAATTTAATCAGTTGAAGTTTAAGCTGAGCCGCAGTTAACGATAATTGTTTGCCGTACAACAGGCCCCCGCATACACGCCCGTGTGCGGGGCTTTCGCTCTTTGGAAATGATGCGAGGTCCAAGATGCCTTGCGTCTTCGCGCGCACACAAATATTTCACACGTAGGGCATTTCGCCAGCCTGCTACTTGCCTTCTCTTTTCCATGCAGCGACAGTGCGGGCGCGCCGAAGCGCCTGGGCGGCTTTCACGCGCACCATCCACGAATCGAAATCGCCGTGGTTGCGCGGTCGCAGGGCCGCAATGAAGGGGACTAACAAATCGTCATTGCAGCGATCGATAAAAGAATCGTAGAGCTGCACATGTAGTTGCAGTTGGCGCGATTCGTCAAATGGACAATCCAGCAGCACGCCATCGAGATCAATAAAGTAAAAAGTGTTTCCGTCTCGCGTAAGAATATTTTTTCCTGCGAGGTCCGTGTGAATGGCGCCTGTCGCAATTACTGCATTTACTGCAACTGCGAGCCGATTTAGATACGCCGCCTGCACGAAAGGCTCCGCCGATTCGCGCAAATGCCTGTCGTAAAAATGCTCCACATCTTCGCATCCTTCGATGAAGGTCGTAATGGTGGCATGGCCCCATATCAAACCGGCGAATGACCATTCGATATGCGCTACGGGACGCGGCGCGAAGACGCCATGAAGCGCAAAATGATTCGCTGCTTTCCATCCGCGGCGATATCTGCCGCGATCAAGCGAGTGTCGAATGAGTTCGATTGGGAGAGGACCTTCGCTGGACTTTACGACGTATTCGCCGGCGCGCCGCGTGTGGGATTTCCTGTTTCGCTTGAGTGAGGCGCCGGGCTGTTCGAGCAATTCGCGGATCTCGTTCGCCGAAATATCGGCGTTATGGACTATCCGCAATACGCCGGATGGTTCCGTGACAATTTCGGCGTAAGGCATTTACACGACACGCATTGCCGCGCCGCGATGGTACCGATCTGAAATGGCGCCGCGAATATCGTAGGCGTTTTGCAGCCATTCGGGGATCGCGATAGGCCCGTAGCCACGCAGTATTTGTTCAAAATCGGTCAGGCGCAGTCCGTGTTTTAGAAATGACCGGCGCAGCCGCAACAGATTGCGCGCGCGGTCGAACATGGATACCGACGCAATGCGCGCGTTGTCGAAATCCACAAAATAGACTCTGTTCGCATCGGCTGGCTTCGATGCAATCAGAATATTCCCGGCATGCAGGTCAGCATGAAATACGCACAGTTCGTGCATGCGGCTGATTCGCGTTCCCACTTCGCGCAAAAGGTCTTCGCGGGGCACGTCCGGCGATTTTAAATATTCAACCAGGTTTGTCGATTCCATGAATTGCGTCGCGATTGCGCCGGTGTAGAGTAATCCGCGCTTGCGCCAAACCACGCCAAGCGGATCGGGTACGGGAAAACCCGCGTTAAACAGCCAGTTCAATACGCTCCACTCGTGAATCGGACGGTTGGTCAGCGCGCCTTCGCGCAGCAAGCGCCGTGCAATTCCGCCACGCCGGTATTCGCGAAGCATTCCCTTGCGCAACAAGACGGGAAACGTATAAAGCCCGCCGCGGCCCATCGCGTCGAACGGTTCGCAATTCCAGCGATCGAGCAACGCGCGCATGACGGATGCATGTTGTGTGCGCGTAGCGAATCCAAATTCGTTGCCGCGTTGAAATGTGCAGTATCGCTCGCAGGATTTGCTGGTTGCAGACTCGGCGGCCATGCGCGTAGTCATGCGCCCAGCGCGGGCGCGGGTTGCGGCGGCGGCGCGAGGGGCGCCGCGGGCGTGCCTCGAAATGAGCGCAGCGCTTCGACGAGCACAAGCAACGCAAGCGCAACCAGCACAAGCGCGGCCCACGGCACGGGATCGCTCGGCAGCCCTTTTGAATTCCATTCGGGCGTGAAGAACCCGTTGCGCACGAATAGCAGCAATGCCCAGGTGCTCATGATATACATGAACACCGTCGGCAGCCCGACCACAAAAAATACCCAGCGCGCGCGGTAGGTGCGCCACAACCAAACCGTCACGCCGACGAGCGTCAGCGCGGCGAGGAGTTGATTGCTTGCGCCGAAAAGGTTCCAGAATACGCGCCACGCGGGAATGACTTTGCCGGTGGCATCGACTTGCGTCTGTAAGATAAAGAGCACAGGAGTGCCGGCCGTCACGGCGGTTGCTATCCAACGGCCAGATTTGCCGGTCATGCCGGTAAGTTCCTGGATGATGTAGCGCCCTAGCCGGGTGCAGACGTCGAGCGTGTCGTATACAAACGTTGTGAACGCGAGCATGCCGAATGCGAGCGCAACCGATTCGGGTATGTGCAGCACTCCAAGAAATGACGCAAGCCCCTTCGCATAGATGAAGCTCGGCTCTTTGATCGTCGCTGCTTGCTCTCTTGTCAGCATCATGACACAACACAGCGACACGACCGCGACCATGCCCTCGAGCAGCATTGCGCCGTAGCCAATCACTTTCGCGTCGGTCTCCGCGCGCAACTGCTTCGAGGTTGTGCCCGACGCAATGATTGAATGAAAGCCGGAGCATGCGCCACACGCGATTGTGATGAAGAGCATCGGCGCGAGCATCGACCCATTCGCGGCAGTCCAGCCAATAAACGCAGGATACTTTGTATGCGCGCCGCCGAGAATCAATCCCAACGCGCCGCCCGCAAGCGCGAAGTAGAGGAAGTATCCGCCGAGATGCCCGCGTGGTTGCAGCAAGAACCACAACGGCACGAGGGACGCGACAAAACAATATAAAAGCAGAATAACGTCCCAAGCCTTGTGCGCTTGCACAGGATTGAGACCAAATAGCGCGCCGAGATCGAAGGGGATGCTTTGTCCCAAACCAATCGACAGTGCAACCAGCGGCAGGAAAATGACCGTCGCCCATCCGATCGACAGTCGCGTGAAACGCAGCAACAGTCCCATCACGATAGGCAGCGCAAGATACATCAGCGACGAACTTGCGACTCCCGACCCTTTGAAGGTCTGGTTGTCGTCAAGTGTGAGGTCGTTGACGAACGATGCCGCCACAATATCCGTAAACGCGACGATGATGTAGACCAATGCGATCCAGATAAACAGCAAGAACAGCACATAGGAGCGTCGCGACATGTGCACCCGTACGACTTCCGCGATGCTGCGCGCCTTGTGGCGCACGGAGGCAACGAGCGCAGTGATGTCGTGCACGCCGCCGATGAAGATGCTGCCGACGAGAATCCAGATCAGCGCGGGTAGCCAGCCAAACATGATGCCCGCTAGAATTGGCCCGACGATGGGCCCCGCTGCCGCGATTGCGGAGAAATGCTGGCTCATCAAGAATTTTGGTTCGATGGGCGCGTAGTCGATGTCGTCGCGCATTTCGTGCGCTGGCGTGACGGCATTTGGGTCGAGGCGCAATAAGCGCGCAAGCACCTTGCCATAGACGATGTACGCCGAAGCCAGGCACACGGCGGCGAAGATTACAATTGGCAGCAGATACATTCGAGAGTCCTACCCGTAAGCCGAATCTCGAAAATATAGCACCTCGCGGCGCGGGCCGTAAACCTTACACCTTTTCGGCCGCCGCCTTCTTGTATTTGTCCAGCGCTTCCTGAAGTTCCGCCTTGTCCTCCTCATCCGTTGCGGAGGCGACGGCTTTCTCTTGCGTTTCGATCGCGCCCTTCACATCGCCGGTTTCGAATAGCGCGCGCGCGTAGGTATCAACCGCGGCGTAGTTCTTCCACTTGGTCGCTTCCACGGCCGCCTTTGAAATCTTCAGTGCGAGCGGATAATTGTGTAGTTCCTTGTTGTCATGCGTGAGGAGAATCCAGGCGACTTGATTGAGCATGTCGCCTTCATCGGGATAATTCGTGAAGAACGCTTCCGAAGCGGCGGACAGCTTCTCCTTGTCTTGCGCCTGCAGCGCTTCATTAATTTTCATTGCGGCGCCGCGCATTTCTTCGCGCTTTGCCTCACGGGCCTTGGTCTTCTCCACGCTATACGTGCCGTTCACGACTTCTTCGACAACAAGGTCCAGCCCATCCATTGGATGGCCGACCCAGACGATCTTGCCCTGCTTGTCCACGACAAACGCAGCGGGAATGCCTTCCTGCTTAAAGGCGTCCATATACTTCGCGCTTGTTTCCCCGTCCTTGTCGGTGGCGACCGCATAATCCATTTCCGCGCCTTTATCTTCAACGAATGGGCGAACCTCATCGGCCCCCTCGCGGGAAACGCCGACAACGACGACACCTTTGTCCTTGAACTTCTTTTGCAGCTCGGTGAGGTGCGGAATGCTCTTGCGGCAGGGCGGGCACCAGGTTGCCCAGAATTCGACGACGTAGACCTTGTCGCCAGGGGCGACGTTTACGGGACCGCCCTTAATCCATTGATCGATTGACAAGGCAGGCGCGGGGGAGCCGAGTTCCTGCGCCTGCGCGAACGGCGCCACGACCAACAAGGCGGTAGCAACGATTAAGTGGAGTATGCGTTTCATGGAAGTCGGGCCTCCTCTGGCGGGTCTATCTTATTTTGTGCAGCCTAGACGCTATTGATAATACATCCGGGGCGGGTGCCGTTTCATGTCAGAGGACCGGAGTTAACTCTGAAGGTCGGCGGCCAATCTTCGGTTCATTTAGAACGTATTGCCGCGACTGCATTTGCGATTGGGAAGCGAGACCAGGCGTGTCCGTCAGGTATTTGCTACTTCGCCGCGCACCCCGTAAAATATTGCTCCACGTTGGTTGGAGTTTCGATGGTTATAGCGCAGTCTGTCACCGTATCCTTCACTATCGGCGAGATGAAAGTCGCCGACTGGGAGGCTGTGCGCGCTATTTACGGTGAAGGCATCGCCACGGGCAACGCCACAATCGAAACGGTGCCGCCAAGCTGGGAAGTCTGGAATGCGCGCCATCTCCCGCATTGCCGGCTGGTCGCGCGCCGCGAAGACGAGGTGATTGGATGGGCGGCGCTGGGGCCCTATTCCGCGCGTGCGGCATACAGCGGCGTCGCCGAGGTCAGCATCTACATCGCGGAACGCGCGCGCAGCCAAGGCGTCGGTCATGCGTTGCTCGCCGCGCTCATTGCCGAATCCGAGCGCCACGGCATCTGGACGCTTCAGGCCGGCATCTTCCCAGAGAACACCATCAGCATCGCGCTGCACACCAAATGCGGGTTTCGTCAAGTCGGCATGCGCGAACGCCTCGGCAAGCTCAACGGCGCGTGGCGCAATGTAGTCTTGCTCGAAAGACGCAGCGCTAATGTGGGAATCGATTAGCGGGTTTTAGTTCTGCAAGCGCAACGTGCTCGTGCTCCTGCTCGTCATCGTAATCGATCCCAATCGAATATCGAGTGCGAGCACAATGACGAGCAGGAGCACGTACTAAGAAATCTAGTTACTTGCCAGCTTTGCGCCCTTCTTAACGCAGTACACCCGCGGCGCGGTGCGAATGATCAAGTTGTCACCCACAATCGCCGGCGACGCCATGCCCATGTCGTCCTCCGCGAGTTTGTTCGTGCCAACAATTTCAAATGAATCGCCAGCCTTCACCACAAAGGTCGAACCGTCTTCATTCAGGCAAAACACCTTGCCGTTATAGGCCCAAGGCGATGTCGTGAACCCGGCGTTCTCCGGGAATTTTTGCCGCTCGTAAATCGCAGTGCCATCCTTCGAGTTGTAACACGACAACTGTGCCCGGTCATACAACACGTACATGCGGTCGCCATATACCAACGTCGAAGGGTTGTACGGCGCCGCGAGCGGTTGCGCCCACGCGATGAACTCATTCGAGGTCGCGCCGTCGGCCAGCGTAATGTCGCCGCTCGCGCCCGGCTTGATGGCATACACCGGGCGTTTCTTGTCCATCACGTAACCCGAGCTTACATACAACAAACCGTCCGCGGGATACGGCGTGGCGATCGTAATGCTCGACATACCCGAGAACGACCACAGTTCGTTTCCATCGAGATCGTAGGAGCGCACCTTGTTCGTACCCGGGACGACAATCTCCGTGCGTTTATCATTAGTCCATACGAAGGGCGTTGACCAGTTCGTTTTTTCGTCGCGCACTTTGCGAAACAATTCCTTGCCCGTCTTCGCATCCAGCGCAAGCAAGTAGGATTCGTCCTCGTTGTCGTTCACGATATACAGCCTGTCTTTATGCACCACCGGCGAGCTCGAGGTTCCCCAATTGTTCCCCGTCTTCGTTTCTTTGATTGGCGTGGTCCACACAACCTTGCCGTCGAAATCGAGACACCACACGCCGACGTTACCGAAGTACACGAACAGATTTTTTCCATCCGTTACCGGTGTCTCCGACGCATAGCTGTTCTTGATATGCCGCGGCGCGGTGGGAACGCCCTCATGCAATTGTTTTTCCCACAGCATTTTTCCGCCATCGAGATCGAGGCAATACACTTTCCAGTAGTGCGGTGTGTCCGGCGCCTTGTCGCGATTGCCGCCGAAGTAGAGGCCTTTCTTGGCCGCCTCAATTTCGCCCTGGCTTACGACCGTCGTGAGAAAAATCTTCTTGTCCCACACGACCGGCGACGACCATCCGCGACCGGGGATGTCCGTCTTCCACGCGATGTTCTCGGTCGTGGACCACGTGTCCGGCAGGTTTGCGCCTTCGCCGATACCGCGCGATTCCGGCCCACGAAACTGCGGCCAATTGGCCTCGGCGTTTACGACAGTAGATACAACCGCGAATACGCAGAACAAGGTCACTACACTTCGGTTTCTCATGATGCAACTCCCGATATTGAATTCGATGATTACGCCGGTAAGTCGTAACACGCGGCTTCCTCCGCGTTGCGCACAAAAAGTTTTCCATTAGCGACGACCGGATGGTTCCAGGTCTTGCCCTCGATAGCTTTGAACTTTGCGACTTCTTCATAGATGCTGGGGTTGGTTTTGACCAGCACCACTTCGCCTTTTTCAGACAGCACAATCAGCGCGTCGGAATTCTCAATCAACAACAACTGCCCGCCGAAGTGCGGGCCTTTCCACCGGCGATAGCCCGTCGCCCAATCGATGCAGGTCAGCACATCGCCGTCGAACCCGTAGCAATAGCCTTTGTGCTGCACGTAGTCGTTGAAGTACGGGCGAAACTGGCGCGTCGTCCATTTCTCCGTCGCGCTCCAGCCCGAGTCCGACTGTGCGATTTGCAGATAGCGCGTGCCCTTGCCTTCCGCGGTTCCGACCAGAATCCCGCGTCCGAAATCGACAACCATCGGCTGCACGACGCGCGGGTTCATGTTCGTTTTCCACTCGTTGCCCCACAGGATAGCGCCCGTCGCGGGGTCAAACGCTTGCACGCCATACCCGCTTGTCACGACCACCTGCGGCACGTTCTGAATCGTCGCGAGATGCGCGGAGGAATAGCCCGGCGCCGTTGCACCGCCGCACCATGCTTTCGTGCCGGTAGCTTTGTCGTAAGCGATGACTGCTTTGTCGCCTTTACCGCCGGTGAACGTGATCACATGCTTGTCAGTCACCAAGGGCGAACTCGCAAAGCCCCACTGCGGCAGGCCCGCCTCCGTGTCCGCTGCAATGTCGGCTTTCCAGATGGTGCTTCCCGTCGCCGCGTCGAGGCATTGCAGATGACCCAGCGCGCCCTGCGTGTAGAGTTTGCCGTCTTCAAAGGTAGGCGTTGCGCGCGGGCCGGAGCCGACGGCTTCGTCGAAGCGCACCGGCAGCGAATTGATCCATACCTCGTTGCCCGTGTCCGCCTCGTAGCACACGACGACTTCGTCATCCTTGCGCTGTTCTTGCGTGAAAAGATAATTGCCAATCGCAGCGTACGACGAGAAACCGAGACCCACGCGCTTGCGCCAACGCTCCTTGGGTGGATTTGCGTTCCAGTCTGTGTTGATCGCAACTCCGCGCAACACGCCATCGCGCGCGGGACCGCGAAACGCTGGCCAATCTTGCGGCCCCGGCTTTTGCGGCACGGCCGCGGAGCCACCGGGCTTTGCGCTCGATACCACCAGTTCGTCAGGCGTCGCGCGCCAGCGCCATGACATGTTCGGCGCGAGGTTGCCCGCCACATCGTCGATGCGAAACATCGGAAACAGAACCGCGCACGCAATGAAGAAGTACAGCACCTTAGCGCGTTGCGATTCCCACCGCGAACGCATCGTCGCCGCGAGGATTAGCACTGTGCCCGTCGTGAGCACGGGCAAGGCAACGGAGAGTATCCGCGCCTGGTACTGTTGCTGCGAGATCACAATCCACACTGCGACGATTACAAACGCTGCAACGCCAATCGCGCGATCGCGCCACGGCGCGCGGCTCGCCGCAAGCCACCATACCGCCAAAAGCAGCGATGCCAGGAATGGCATACCCACGATACCGATGGCATTGCCGATGACCGTGGGGAGATACAACGTAAACGCGAGCACGGCGAAGTGCAGCACGACGATCGCGATCGCAGGAGCAATACGAAGCCGCACGGGTTCTCGCGGGACCGAGGCCGCAGCTTGCGGCGCGGACTCCGGAGCGGCCTCCTCGGCAGGCTTCACATCATTGGCATCGTTCGTGGTTTCAGACATGGCACACTCCTCGCCAAGCACCGTGAAATCGAATTAGGACAGACCGTTCGCCAGTATACACGGATTGATTGTGTTTACACGAGATCGGTTCCACAAAAGAAAGGCCCGTTGCTAAAGTCGATTTGCGGATGGCGGAAGGTTTTAGTTCGCGTCGCTGGTCAATCCATGCAGGTACTTCATGCGCTGCTCCTCACGCAATTTCTCGTCATTGAGGGTCCAGTCGTCCGCGAAGAGCTCTTGCATCTGCCCTTCGCCATTGCCGGCAAAAACTCGCTTGTCATTGGGCGAAATGATTAGCGGCATTTTGGCGTCATCGAGCGTTGCCAAGATACGCCCATCGTCCACGGCATGAATCGCTGCCTGGCCGCGCGAATGGTCCACCGCAAAAAACCGCCGCCCATCGGGGTGCGCTGCAACCTGAAACACGCGTTGCCGTGCGAGTCGATACACCTCCCGCCGTTCAGTCCAATCGCACAACACCGGATCCATCGACGTTCCCAATAACACGACGCGAGTTGTACCCGGTACGAACGCCGCCATGTGTACCCAGCCCATCGCCTTCAGGTTGCCCTCGAAGCGAGCGCCCGAAACGCCGTCGAAAAACTCCACCGACTTCTCATCCGTGTTCGGCCTGCCCCACGACCCGCGCACCAGCGTCTTGCCGTCCGGCGAAAACGCGAGCATCGATGTCGCGTACACGTGATCGTCCAGCTCTCCGGTTTTCGTGCCCGTTTCCGGATCGAGGAACCACGCGTGCCGCGTCTTTTTATTAGACTCTTCCATACCAAAGGGCACCCACAATTCGCGCGGCGCCTCGCCCGTAGGCCGCACGGGTGCAAAGCCAATCGCGAGGCGCGTTCCATCGGGCGAATACGCCGCGCACTTGGGAAACGAAATCTCCTCCGACTTCGCCGTCCACACAGGCCCTTCGTGATCTTCCCGCCACGCTTTTACGGTGCCGTCAGCGGATGTTGACACCATGGTCTTGCCATCCGGGCTCACGGCGATGCTGGTGACAGGCCCGTCGTGCGCGGTCCATTCCAAATCCAGTTTCATTTCGGGCAACTGGAAGACGGAAATCTGCCCCCCCGGCAACCCGAAGGCGACGCGATCGGAATCAGGATTTACTGCGAACACAAATCCCGCCCACGGATTGTAGGTTAATTGGAGTGGGTGCTCGCTGCCGTTCTCGCGAACTAACGCGCGCGTTTCACGAACACGATTGTGAGAGAGATCCCAAAACTTCGTAGTGAGCTCCGCACCATAGGTCACGGCGAATTTTCCATTGGGACTCAACACGAGCGACTCCACGCCGAGGATGTCCGCGTCATACGACCGAACATTTGCGCCCGTGGAATCGAATAGCGTCCAGGTGCGGCCCGTGCATACTCCAAAGTAGGATCCGTCAGCGGATATGTCGAGATTGCGCATACCATGCCAGACGTCTGTGGATGCCGCGCGCCGCGCGACGGGATCGAGCGAATAGATCTCCATTGTCCCGTCGGGCGCCCATAGCGCCACCACATTCGCTTTCTGCGCATATGACGCGATGCCGGCGCGGCACGGCGCCACTTCTGTGCGGGAGCCACTTTCAACATCGATCACGCACGCGTGCGTATCTGTACACAACACGCCGCGATCGCCCGGCAGGAAGCCAAGCGCGATTCCATCCGGCGTCTCGTGTGCGACGCCCCACCCCGCATTTTGATAGTGATTCGGCTCGAGCGGGTTCAGCGAAACACGCCGCAGTTCTTCGCCGCGGGGAAATCTCCAGATCACCAGTTCGCGCGCGCCCGTGGCAGGTTCAGTGTGATATCCAGCAGCCAGCGATTCATCATTCGAAATCACAAACGAATTCAACCACCCTGACGTGACCGCGAATTTCGAAATCACGGAATCTGTCTGAATGTTGTACAGCTCGACTGTTTTCTCGTCTTTCGCGAGCGTCAACACACTTGGACCTTTGGTGAACTTGGCACACCAGGGAAATCCGAGGAACCGATCCGGTTTGCTGATGTACGTGACCTCCGCGAGCTCAATGTCAAATACAGTCTTCACGCCGCCGAAATCGTGCATGTTCAGCACGTATTTTCCATCTGGACTAAGGATCGCGCGCAATGGCATACCCGTCATTCCCCTTCGCGCATCGTCCTTGAATGCGAAAACATCGGGCCGACACTGACGCAATAGCATGCCCCATTCGTAGCCGCGATACTGGAGCGGTTGCCGCAATAGTATTTCCTCGCCCTTTGACCAATTCATCTCGCCGATGTAGTACTGAACCTCGGCAAGAGATGACGCGTAGTTCTCCCAGCTTAGTTTTCGGTTGGCTTCTTCCGCGGCAAGGCGCTGCTCGCGTTCGGCGACGCGCGCGCGGTACAAGTGCACGTTGTAATACGTCCAGATCGAAAGCAGAGCAAGCACCGCAGCGGCCGTGGTCCCAAGGATCGCCTTGTGGCGCAGCAAGAAACGGCGCAGATGCGTGGAGAACCTGTAGCGATATGCTTCGACCAATGCCCCGGACAAATACCGCCGGACATCTTCTGCCAACTCTTTTGCAGATTGATAACGTTGTTCGGGCGATTTATTCAGCGCACGTGAACAGATCGCCGCAAGCTCTTCCGGCACATCGGCCACGATGTCCGATAGCGGCGCCGGTTTTTCGGAGACGACTTTGCGAAGTATGTCGCGATGCGATTCGCCCCTGTACGGAGGGACTCCGGATAGTATCTGATAAAGGACCGCGCCCAGCGAATAAACATCGCTTCGCTCGTCCACCGCATCCAGTCTGCCACGCGCCTGCTCCGGCGACATGTAATACGGCGTGCCCAGCGCTTGTCCATATTGCGTGGGGTCGGGCACATACTCATTATTTTGCGCACCCTGTTGCAGCGCCTCCGCGAACGGGCCTGCGTGCACATCGTTTTGCCCGCGGAGTTTGGCCAGGCCCCAATCGAGCACGACTGTTTCACCGAACTCGCCAATCATCACATTGCTTGGTTTGATATCGCGGTGCAGCACGCCGCGCGAGTGCGCGTACGCAATCGCATGGCACAGATCGAGGAAGTGGGGAAGTATCGAGAGCCGATCGACAATCGCCGGACTGTCCCGCAGCACTTGCGACATCGTCTTACCACGCACAAGCTTCATGGTGTAATACAGCGAACCGTCGCGACGACGGCCAAGTTCGTAGACGGGCACGATGGAGGGATGTTCGAGTTGGCCGGTGATGCGCGCTTCCTGCAGGAAGCGCGAAAGCTTGGACATGCTGATACGAACTGGCGTCGGTGAGTCCGCCGCTTCGGCAGGCAAGGGCAACAGTTCTTTCAGTGCGACGTCCCGGCCTAAATGTTCGTCGTGCACCAGCAGCACCCGGCCCACGCCGCCCCGCGCGTATTCACCCTGCAGCGTGTAGCGCCCGGGAGTTTCTTCAACACCGGGATTACTCAGCAAGCCGCCTTCACGGTAGGCCTCACGATCGAATTTTAGGGTGAGTGAATCGGGGCCAGGCTCCTTATCGGACGATGATGTATCAGGATGAATACCAGCGATGAATTCGTCTGCCCCGAAACTCTCCAGCGTTTGCCCAATATCACCGCCGTGCGCGCGAATGGCATCGTCAATGAGGCTCTCGATCTGATCGCAATCTGCCTGCGTGATGAGATTGTCTCGAACGAGCCGCGCACCCAAGTCATATGACGCGGCGCTCGTGGATTCCGCCGTGTAACCCAACAACTGCTGTGCGGAGATGCCGCGAAGCTGGATCGCCAAAATGCCAAAAAGAATGGACCGGCTTTTATCGTGCATGTCGGTAATAACGATTCATCCCCAACGCTCCAATTGGCGATGAACAAAAACCCCGTCCCCAAGCCCGTTGACTAGTTCGTTTTGGGTGCCCCCGCTTCAATCCGGTACAGGTGCGTCTTCGTGCGCAGGATCAGCGCCTTGCCCGTCACTGCGGGCGACGCCATGAACCCTTCGTCCAGCGCGTTCACCGCGACCTGCTCAAACTTCCGCCCGGCTTTCAATACCGTAGTCTTACCCTGCGTGCTGCTGCAATAAATCATCCCGTCCGCATAGATGGGTGACGCCACAAAATTTCCGCCGATGCGCTCTGTCCAGACGACCTCGCCCGACTTCGCATCCAGACAGGTCACTTGGCCATTGTTGCTCACAAGATATAGCAAACCATCAATAAGAATCGGCGACGGCTCCGTTGGCAATCCTTCGCCTTCATACTTCCATACGCGGCCCGACTCCGTTACATCGCCCGTGCCGTCCACCTTCACCGCGTTCAGACTATTCTTTCCTCGGCCCGATAAAATGTACGCGATGCCATTTCCGTAGACTGGCATTGGCGCGGCGGTGTAGCCGCTATAGCGCACTGACCAGATTTCCTTGCCTGTGCCTGCTTCGTACGCAAATGCACTTTCGGTTCCCGGACTAATGATCTGCGCTGTTCCCTTCACGTCCACCACGATAGGCGTCGAGTAGGACTTGCGCGCATCGCCCTCACGGAGAATATTGCCCTGCGCGTCGTAGTCCGTATACTTCGTGCTGCGGTCCGTGCGCCAGACCGTATCGCCGGTTTTCTTGTCGAGCGCGGTGAGGTATTGCTGGTCAACGCCGTCGAAGGTGAGGACCAAAAAGTCCTTGTACAGAATCGGAGAAGACCCTGGCCCGCGATAATGCCGACACGGCAAGTCTTCGCGCTTCCAGATTGTCTTGCCCGTTTCAGAATCCAAACACGCCGTGCCGTAACTGCCGAAATGGACATAAACCCGCCCCGGTTCGATTGCCGCCGACGGCGACGCATAGCAATTCACCGCATTATTCAATGGCTCGGGATTGTCGTGATGAAAAAGTTTCTCGTTGAACTTAATCCTGCCGGTATCTGCGGCAACGCATATTGCGAAGAAGTCGTGCCCGTCTTCGGTGGCCGTTGTTAGCCAAATGTTGTTTCCGAGTACTACCGGGGTGGACCAACCGTATGGAGGAATCTCCGTTTTCCACGCCACATTTTCCGATTCGCTCCAAGCAGTCGGCAGGCCGACCTTCTTGCCGTCCGCGACGACGTGGCCGTTACCAAACGGCCCGCGAAACTCGGGCCAACTATCTTCCGCACGCGCGGTTACCGCCGCAAAGACACAGGCAAGAAAAAGAAGCAAGACAGATCGAATGCCGCGCATATTCGTTTCCTTTGCACCAAAGACCGTGATGAAAAGGATGTCATGGGCGAAGGTCACACCGCAACCCTCCGCCCGCGCGGTGGACGCGTAGTCGCTGTAGGCTATTTTTGCTCCACGTCCTGCGGAGATTTGGCACTGTTTTCCACAATTTTCCACGCGGCGGATTCAGCATTCGCAATGTCGCCATCGTTGGAGGCGACAGCGACGACCATGTTCGCATCCGGGATGAAGACGACGAGCGCGTACCACATGGTGTTCGAGCCGTTGTGCCAGTAATGCGTATGCGGGATTGTGGGCCTCGCCTCGACTTTTACCCAGCCGCAGGCGTAGTCGTCGAGTTCGGGTTTGTGGAGTTGCGCGTAGGTTTCGGCCCTTAGCAGTTTGCCTTCGCCCCGTTCGCCGCGCAGGTGTTCGGTCGCGTAGGTGCAGAGGTCTTCAAGCGTCATGTGTACGATGCCCGCGGGGCCGATGATGAAGGTGTTATCCGCATCCTCGCCTGCGCCAACCTTCCACCCGAACACTGAAGTATGGCCCTGCGGCTGTTCCAGTTTTTTGTCCACGCTTTTCGGCGGACCGAAACCCGCGCTCGGGAGCGACAGCAAATCGAATACTTCGTGCTTGACCAGCGCGTCCCAGGTTTCGCCGGTGACTCTTTCCGCCATCGCGCCCGCAATGGTGAAACCAACATTCGAATAGGCATGCACCGTGCCCGGCTTGGATTCCGGTTTCTCGGCCATAACATTAAGTACGGCGTCGCGCCGCGCCGCCGTCGAGTCAGCGCCAATCTCCGGACTTTTGAACATCACCGACGTCGGGAAGTTCGCGGGCGCACCGGACGTGTGCGTGAGCAGTTGGCGTAGCGTGACCACTTTCCACTCTTCGTGCATGGGCGCGTCGGGGAAGATTTCGCCGACGGTATCGTCCCAATTCATTTTTCCAGCTTCCACCAAACACGCAATCATGGTAGCCGTGATCGATTTGGTAATCGATCCGAGATGCCACTGGTCTTCAACAGTCACGGCAACATCGCTGCCCGATTTGCGCTCTCCGTCTGCGGCTGACTCAATGACTTTGCCATCGACCATCACCATTGCGGCAAGGCCCACGAGTTTGCTTTCTTTTCTGAGCGCCGAAACGAGTTCGGAGAGTGGCGTATTTGGCTGGTTCTTTTCGCGTTCGTTGTTCTCTTTCCACGCTTCAAACTCTTCGCGTCGTTCAGCTTCCTTTCGGACGGCATTGCGATTGGCTGCCGTCATCGGGACCTCTTTCGTCATTTTACCTCCGGGCTGCGCAACCGAAATGACATCCAGTTTGACGGTTTCACTTGGCGCGTGGCCCATTGCCGTCATGACTTCGACCAAGTCTTCCGCGAAGCGCTTCTGCCATTTTTCCTTATAGGTTTGTTTGCAGAATGCGGCGATGTCCTTGACTGGAATCCCATCAATCGAATAAAGCAAATAGTTTTGGCCGTCGATTTCTATTACCGGCGCATCCTCACTCCAGCGCACGTCGGTAAAAGGTGCGAGTTTCGCGTAGCGGCCGCGGCTGTCCAAATTCGCGAGGATGTAGATGACGTCTACAGCAACGGCAAGCAGTACCAACGCGCACAAGACGCCAATAATGGTTCGTCGCCAGGTAGGCTTTCGCGATGCCGCGGTGAGAATCGGGAATTCTCCATTCACGCCCTCCGCGGTTTCATCGCCAAGGCTGGCGAGCAACGCGGACAATTCTTGTCGCCGTGGTTCGAGTTGCTTGCGGACTGCATATTGGTTCAACCAATAGATGAATACGTAAAGCACCAAGACAAAGACGGTCATCACCGATCCGGATGCAAGCGCTTCCACCCAACTATCGGCAGTCAGCCAGGAAACGTGCACGAAGAAAGCGACCAGCGGAACGCCCAACGGCAGCAGGTACCACCACAGTACATTTCGCAACAGCCAAATCTGATGTTCCACCTGCTTCAACGATTCCGCCACGCTGCTGAGCAACGGTTCGTCCGGACCGACCCGCCGCTGTCTATGGCGCCTGCGATCTACCACGATGAATACGATGATCCAAATGAGCCCAGGCACCGAGAGATACCACGTCCACGGCGGTGAAATCGCGTAGCCCAACACAAACCACAGCGGCAACATCAATAGCGCGATTCCGGCCTCACGCAGATCGCGCGCGAATACCATCGCGCGAAACCGGTGCTGACTGCCTTGCACCGATTTCCGCAAGACATCGGCATCGACCGAAACACGCGTCCGAGAAGATTCCGCCTGCCAGGCCTGTTGAAGATCATCGGGGCACATGTGACGTCTCCTTCATGAGATCGCTTAACGCTTTCTTCGCGCGGTTCAGTTTCACGCCGATGTTGTTTTCGGAAATGCCAAGCACATCGGCCATCTCGCGGTAGCTCAAATCGTCGAGGTAAAGCAGCACAAGCGCCGCATCGCCTTTCGGCAAACGCTGTATGGCCTTGTAAAGGTGTTCAACGGTATCGCGGTGCTGCGCCTGCTCCGCGCCATCCGCCCGTACGACGTGTACATCCAACAACGGCAGTTGCCGGTCGCGCCGCGGCGTATCTTTACGTTTCCAATTCATCGCGGTGTTCAACGCGAGCCGGTAAAACCACGTCGCTGCGCTCGACCGTTGTTCGAACTTCGGCAGCGACTGCCACGCCTGCAAGAGAATCTCCTGCGCCAGGTCCTGGCACTCCTCCGCCGTGAGCGTGTACGCGCGCGCCACCTTCATGACCGCCGCGCCATGCCCATCCAGCCAGTTCAGAAACAATGTCTTTCGGTCTTCGTCCCGCACCGTCTTTCCTCGATACAACCCTATTGGTAACGCAAACGCAGGATTACTTACGAAAAATCTGGGGATGGACGGTACCCGCGCGCAGCGCCATGGAGTGCGGAGCGACAGCTCCGCCTTTCTTCGGGTTGTTCTCGCTCCCAAGCCCTTGCCGGCAGAGACGGTGGTCCGTCCCGAGAGCCTCTCGCTTGGGAACGCACTCTTGAAAACTTGTCCTCCGAAACTTACTGGCGAAGGAGGAAGCTTCGCTTTGAAATACACCCGCCGCGCCGCACTTGACGCTATCCCGTACCTGCCGTATGCTCGTAGTGGGTAGGTATAACGCGATGTCGCACACGGGCCGTCTGCACGATCAGATTCTTGAGGCGCTGCTCCCCGGGCCGGAGTTCGGCTACCCCCTTGCCCAGACCATCAAACACCGCGCGCCGGGTCTGCTCGACAACCAGGAAGCGCTCATCTACCCCGCGCTTCACGAACTCGAAAACGACGGCCTGCTCATCTCCTACGAAGTCACCGCGCAGGGCCGCACGCGCCGGTATTACAAACTCTCCGAACGCGGGATGAAACGCGCGCTGGAGGAGACGGCGGTGGAGAAGGCGAAGGGTAAGGCGGAGGCGTTACGGCCGTTGACGGGGGATGCGTGCACGGAAGTCAAGTGGAGATCGGCAAGGAGGACGAGACGGGAACTTGCGTGTAAGTGATTTCACTCACTGATTTCTTCAAGCTTTTCGATGTATTCGTCGTCTCCTGCTTTGAGAGGAATTGCTTCCAGCATTTTCATAGGTGGGTATTTGACGAAATGATTACCGATCTCGTCCAAGATTTGTGCAGCGGTCTTATCATTTGGGAAATTCCCGGCTTTTATTGCCCAAGATCGTCCTGGATGTACCGTGTCCCACGGAGAAACTTTGTTTCCCCGTGTCTTGGCGCTATCGCCGTGCTTACCGAATCCGAAGCATATTTTAACCTCGTTATTCCAAATGGGCTTGAAGTGAGAGATCAAATACGTTTCCGCAGTGCTTTGCCAAGCGCTCTTTACAACAAGACACCTAATATCAAAATCAGAGTCTGATAAGTTTGTAGCGGCCCGAATGCTTCGCAAATGGTCTGTCAGGCGAATATAGAGTTTACTTCCTTGTTCCTCGGGACGATTCGCATTATGAGTTGCAGGGTCGGCCTTGCCAACATATATCGGCGTATCGGTGCCGCTAATCGGAACATAAGCGGGAAAATCGCCTTTGTAGTATACCGCGTAGACACCCGATCCATAGAAAGACTCTATGCTGGCAAGAGGCAAACGAGGTTGTTCCAATAGAGTTAGTGCAATCAATTGTCCAATTGTGTGCGGATCCGACGGATCGAAAACCTTGACGGGTTGTTTAATCGGGTCGACAGCCTTTGCAAATTCATCTAGCTTCTGAATTGCCAGGTCTATTTCCGATTTCAGATTGTGAATGACATTCCTTCGTGCTGCCTTAACTTGATCAACTTTGGGTAAGGACTCTAACAATTCGCGTAGCAGCTTCCGGAAACCATCAATGTCGGGCGTAGCAGGCATTTCGAGACTACCCAATTACCGATCGGACACTTTGCGCAATCACAGTAGATAAATCGACCGGCACTGCATTTCCGAGTTGCCGCATACATTCCGTCCACGATCCGTGAAATATGTAATCATCAGGGAAGCATTGCAAGCGGGCAGCTTCACGAACGGTGAAGTATCGATACTCGCCATTGGGAAACACGACGATATTTTCCCCACCCGGCACTCCGTGTACGCCCGCCTTTAAAGTTTTGGCGGGCTGATCATAAGGACTGCCAGTATGTCCATTATAAATTCTCGCGCCCTCAATTACCCTGTGATTGAGCATAGGGCAAGAGTTGGAGGTCCTTGGACTAGGCAAGTCGGAAATAGAGTCTCGGACTGTTCTCCACGGTCGAAGCATGTTCGGTATCTTTGCATGGTTTTGGGTCAAGCGTATTCGAGTGGATTGGGGCACTTCAGGACGAAGGCGCCTGGGTACTCCATGTGTTTCCCAATACTCGCCTGAAACAAATTGAGCGTGTTGCAAAGCAAATTCGGAATGAGTGGCGCCAGGAAACGACCATTTTTGTCCAACATCCGATCGGAATCCGACGATAAAAACTCTCTCTCGTCTTTGGGGAACTCCGTAATCAGCAGCATTTAGGACCCGCGCCACGACATTGTATGTGAGTCCGCTCCTGTAGCCCTTAGTATGATAGCGTTCAAGGCGAGATAGATGTTGTTCCCATGTCTCATTCTTTTTGATGGTGATTTCGGGATAACTAAGTATCAAGATGATGTAGCTAAAATAGCTCGCAAATGATTGTCGTGTTAATCCCTTCACATTTTCGAACACGAAAGCACTTGGCGCCAGTTCTCTTACTGCCCTCGCGGCTTGCGGGAACATATCTCGACTGTCCAAAAAAGCGCGGTGTTTTCCACCGAGAGAAAATGGCTGACAAGGAGGTCCTCCTGCGACTAGGTCCACTGGCTTGTCTATGTTGGTAAAATCAAAGTTTTCTACTCTGCCTTGTATGACGCGCCATTTATGAACAAGCGGATGATTTCTGAGAGCGTTGACCCGGATTGTGTCGCACGCATATTGGTCAACTTCAAGCACTGCTTCGTGACGGAATCCGGCTTTTGAAAAGCCCATTGCCAAGCCACCAGCGCCAGTAAAAAGTTCAACCGACCTCATTCTACTCCCTCGAGAAATTTGAGTATCCGACTATTCATGGATTCTAGCGCAGCAAGCTCGCATTCCCAAATGACCAATACGGTCCACCCCATACCCCGAAGTTTCCGCCTGTTCAATCTGTCACGCTTAGAATTTCCTTCTAGTTTTTCTTGCCAGAATTCAATTCTTGATTTCGGTATTCGGGCATTGGGGCATTTCTTGTGCCTATGCCAGAAGCATCCATGCACAAAGATTACCTTCTTGCGCGACGGAAAAACGAGATCGGGCTTACCTGGGAGTGTACTTACATGTAATCGGTACCTAAAACCCATGCGATGGATTGCTTTGCGTACGAGCATTTCGGGGTTCGTGTCTCTGCCGCGTACACGACTCATAATCTCGCTTCGCTTTTGGGATGATACGGTATCCATTGCCATCATAATCAGCAGTCTAAACGCAATACTCAAGCACACACTTGGCAAAGACTGCCTGAAAAACTCGACAGGGAGCTTCGATGTTTAGCTTCCGACAACCTGCTGTGACTTCTTATCAATGTGATTGTGGGAGTGGCCAAATTCCATAGTCCTCGCCACAAGCGCACGCGATCAGTGCAATGCGTTGGGCTAATGGTTAGGAACGGTATGCGTGTTCGCAAAAGGAAACGTAGCCGCACCCTCCTCAATCTCGGCGAGTATCGAATTGGAGCGTTCATGATGAAACCAGCACGTAAGACGATCATGGCCCGGTCGCACCCCTTGAATCGTCAAAATACCGAACCTACACCCCCACCCCCCTTGAGGGGTGTATCCGGAGACGTTTATTGAAAACAGGGCACTTACAACGACTTGCGCGCGGTCGCACCCCCTTGTCTCATCAAAAAAGTTTTTTTGCACCCCCTCTTGCCCCGTAGCGGTATTGAATCGGAGAGGCTATTATGAAAACAGTTCTCGTCCTCCAAGGTCCTGGTGACGGAAGATGCAACACGCTGCGAAATGGGGAGGCCTTGGACAGGTGTGCGGGTTTACTGCATCCGGCGACCCAAAGCGTCAAACTCGTTCCGGGCAACTGCACTTGAAAAATTGCGGAAGAAATAATGAAAACACACTATGTCTTAATCGATTTTGAGAATGTGCAGCCAAAGCACTTGGATCGCCTGCGAGGTGGCGCAGTCAAGGTGCTGGTATTCGTTGGCTCGCAACAGACGAAAGTTCCGATTGAGATGGCGTCAGCCCTTCAGACGCTTGGGAGCGGTGTGGAGTACATCAGGCTGGAAAAGTCGGGCAGGAATGCCCTCGATTTTTCCATGGCGTATTACTTGGGCGCACTGTCGCAACAGGATGCAGCCGCGCATTTCCATCTCATCTCTAAGGATACGGGGTTTGATCCACTAATTCAGCATTTGACGGGTAAGAAGGTCGCCGTGAAGCGCCATTCGGCCATAGCGGACATGGGCCCGATTCGTCACTCGCAGGCGCAGGATGAAAAAAACTGGACCGAAAGGATAGTAAATAGCTTGATACGTCGAAAGGAAGCGAAACCAAGCACATTGAAAACGCTGCGAAGCTCCCTCCTCGCGGAGTTCAAGCAGGAATTAGCGGAGCAGGAATTGGATGATAAATTGAATGCACTTCAGAAATCCGGCCACATAAAGATTGATGGTAAGAAAGTCTCGTATAACCTTCCAGTAAAGGTTTAGAAAAAAGATTGGGGAGCGATGTGAATGAACACCGTGCGTGTGAATGGAAGCAATGTGCGTTTTGTCGTGGTGCTGTGTCTTGCCATTTCTTGTTTGTCCGCGTATGGGCAAAAGAAGTCGCCGCCGGACCCGGTGTATCCGGAGGTGAATCCGTCGCTGTGGTATGAGGTGGATGCGAAGTGGCCGGAGAAGCCGAAGGATGTGAAGTGGGCGGCGGTGCCGGGTGTTGCGGTTGATAAAGACGACAACGTGTACCTGTACACGCGGGAGACGCCGGCGGTGCAGGTGTATTCGCCGGAGGGGAAGTTGCTGCGGAGTTGGGGCGGGGGCACGGGCGCGCACCACATCAAGATCGATCGCGATGGGAATGTGTGGACCTGCGATTATGCGCAACACGTGATTCGCAAGCAGTCGCCGACGGGCCAATTGATCATGACGCTCGGCGTGCCGGATGAAGCGGCGGAAGACGACAAACATTTCTTCATGCCCACGGACATGGCGTTCGCATCGAACGGCGACATCTTTGTTTCCGATGGCTACGGCAATCAGCGCGTGGTGCATTTGACGAAGGACGGCGCATTTGTAAAAGCGTGGGGATCCATGGGGAATGAGGATGGAAAGTTCAGTATTCCGCATGCGATCGCGATCGACTCGAAGGACCGCATTTATGTCGCCGATCGCAACAACGCGCGCGTGCAGGTGTATAACACGAACGGCGAGTTGATCGATTCGTGGAAGAACATCGTGGTGCCGTGGGGATTTTGCGTGACGCCGCAGGACGAGATTTGGGTGTGCGGCTCTTCGCCGATGTCGTGGCAGCAGAAGGACAAGAAGTATCCAACCGCGCCGCTGGGCTGTCCGCCGCGCGACCAGGTGATCATGAAGTTTAATACGGATGGCAAGTTGTTGCAGTTGTATTCGTTTCCGAAAGGCGAAGACGGCAAAGAAAAGCCGGGCGAGCTGAACTGGGTGCATTGCATCGCGGTGGATTCCAAGGGGAATGTGTATCTAGGCGATATTCAGGGGAAGCGGTTGCAGAAGTTTTTGGTGAAACATTAAGCGTTAACCACGGAGAACACGGAGAGAAATTCATCATGAAGAATGCGACTCCGCAAAGGATCTTTTTTGCTGGCCTGCCTCTGCTTGCTGGACTTTTTCTCGTTGCGGGTTGTGGTTCACCTGCGCAGCCGGACGCGCCTGCACAGGCGCAGCCTGCGGAAAAGGCCGGTGAGTTTCCGGCGGACATTCCGATCTATGAGGGGCTGGCGCGGGACTATGTCAGTGATTCGGGACCTTTACTTGTGGTGAACGGAACCACCGTTGACTCGATAGAAAAAGTGGCTGCGTTTTATCGCGAGCGTTTGGCTGCGAATGGTTGGAGCGAGGGTCATGATCCGACAGTTGTAGCGGGTAACGGCGGTGAGACCTTGGTCTATGTGAAGGGTCCAGCGAAGATGGTGGTCCTGATCAGCGAGGACGAGGGGAAGACGCGGGTGTCGTTGCAGGTGGAAGGTCACGTGGCACGTTAAGCGCGAACACGCCATAGCGTGTGAACCAAGAATGCAACCACGGAGACACGGAGGGCACGGAGTTTTAAGTCTTGCTTGGAAATTTCTCCGTGAACTCCGTGTCTCCGTGGTTAGTTTTGTTACTTGATGGTGATTAGGCTTTCGTCATAGTCGGCGGGTTTTTCGTAGCCGAGTAGATTTAAGAGCGTTGACGCGACGTTGCTGAGGCCGCGCGCGCTTAGATCGCGTATGTCGATGGCGTTCGCGCCGGTGTAGTCTTTGATGATGAAGGGGACTGGGTTGAGGGTATGCGCGACCATGGGTTCGCGCTTACCTTTTTTCTCGGTGAACATGCAGTCGGCGTTGCCATGGTCGGCGGTGATGACGGCGATGCCCTTCGCTTTTTCGATTGCGGGCAGCAACCGGCGCAGCGCGAGGTCGACTGCTTCAACAGAGATGCGGATCGAAATGGGTACGCCGGTGTGACCGACCATGTCGCCGTTGGGATAGTTGGCGCGGATGAATTTATGTTTGCCGCTTTCGACTGCCGCGATCATGGCGTCGGTGATTTCCGCGGCCTTCATCCAAGGGCGTTGATCGCAGGTGACACGATCGGACGGCACTTCGACGTAGGTTTCGAGTTTCTCGTCGATGTAGCCGGAGTTGTTGCCGTTCCAGAAGTAGGTGATGTGTCCGTATTTTTGTGTTTCGGAGATCGCGTAGGTCGTGATGCCTTGCGCGCACATGTATTCAGCGACGGTGCGCTCGATCGCGGGCGGTTCGACCAGGTAGTTCTTGGGGATCAACGCGTCGCCATCGTATTGCATCATGCCCGCGTAGAAGACCTTTGGGCAGCGTTTGCGATCGAATTTGTCGAACGCTGCGCCTTCTTCGAAGCACTTGGTGATCTCAATGCCGCGATCGCCTCGGAAGTTGAAAAAGATCACGGCGTCGTCGTCTTCAATGGTGCCGACCGGTTTGCCGTCCTCCGCGATAACATAACTTTCCAAATACTGATCGGTGATGGTTGGGTCTTCGTCGTAGTACGTCTGCACCGCGACTGCCGCGCTCGGGAATTGGCGCGCCTCGCCGAGCACGTGGGCTTTCCAGCCGCGTTCGACGATCGACCAGTCCGCGTTGTAGCGATCCATCGTGGTGATCATGCGGCCGCCGCCGGAGGCGATCTTATAATCGCTGCCTTTGGCGTTGAGCGCCGCGAGTTTGTTCTCAAGCGTTTCAAGGTAGCCGAGCGCGGATTTTTCGCCAACGTCGCGGCCGTCCGCGAGTACGTGCAGGCGAACGCGCGCGATACCTTCCGCCGCACAGCGATCCAGCATCGCGAGCAAGTGATTGATATGGCTGTGCACGTTGCCGTCGGACAGGAGGCCGATGAAGTGGAGCGTGCCGCCGGCTTTCGCTTTAGCGACGGCGGCGTTCCACGCGGCGCCTTCATACAAGCGACCGGATACGATCGCCTCGCTGACGAGCTTAGCGCCTTGCGCGAAGACGCGGCCCGCGCCGAGGGCGTTGTGGCCGACTTCGGAATTACCCATGTCCTCGTCGGTAGGCATACCGACTGCGGTGCCGTGCGCTTTGAGCTGGGTGTAGAGGCGTTCCTGGAAGAGTTCGTCGAGGACTGGTGTATACGCGAGCCATACGCCGTCGGACTCGTCACGCTTGCCGATTCCGACGCCGTCCATCACGACAAATACGACGGGGCCGGGGAATTGTTTGTAATTTGGCAGCGGCTTCAGCGCGAGGTTCGACATCGGTATTTCCTTATCAATTTGTCTGGGCAAAAGATCAGGAAAGTGTAGCGCCGCGCGGGAAGGACGGTCAAACGGCAAAAGAAAAGCGCCGCTGTCGCGGCGCACTCCAAGGCGCTTCGCGCGCCTATTCGACGATGTTGGTGGTGCCTAGCCCTTCTTGGCGTTGAGCGCGGCGAAGTCTTCGCGGATGGTGTCCGACTTGGATTGCGCTACGCTCGCGGCACCCGCGTTGCCTTGCTTTGTGAAAAGGTTGGCTTCCGCGGCGAGGCGGACTGCGACGTCGGGATGGTGTTCACCGAGCACGGTGTCCTGGATACGTTTGGCTTTGGCGAGGGATTCTTCGGCTTCGGCGAGCTTGCCCTGTTCGGTGTAGAGGATGCCCAGGTTCGTGAGCACTGTCGCCATGTAAGGGTGTTCGCTACGGCCACCCATGTGGTGGACGCGCACGGCGCGCTTCAACAGGTTTTCCGCTTCGGCGACGTTGCCTGCATCGGCAGCAACGAGGGCGAGTCCATTGAGGCTGCGGCCCACTTCGACGCTATAGCAGTCGCGTTTGTTCAGGTCGAGCGCGCGGCGGTAGAGGCATTCCACCTTGTCTTTATTGCCGGCGATGTAGTGCAGGTCGGCGAGGTTGTTGAGCGATGCGGGCACGAAGCGGCTCAGTTCGCCGCCGCAGCAGGACTTGTCGTCGCGCAGGCAGAGGGCCGCATTGAAGCACTTTTCGGCTTCGGCGTATTCGGTGAGGGCCATGTGGTTCAATCCGGCGGCGTCCATCGTGAATGCTAGGCGGTAGTCGTCGCAGGTTTCCGTGTGGGCCTTGGTGAGGAGGGCCTGCGCGTCGCGGTATTTCCCGGACTCGTACGCATCCACGCCCTGAAAGTGGTAGGAAATCCAAAGCTGCAACTCGGCGTTGGCGGCCATGGGAACCAGCAGGGCAAAGCATGCGAACAGGACAAACCGCTTCATGAGACTCGCCTCCACGGCCCGGCATGGGCCACCACGTTAATACGAAGGATAGCAAGGACGAGTAAGTTTGTCAATAATTTACGTTGCTGTTCGTCAGTACGACTGTATTGACGTGTTTGGCGGCGCACATGCGCCTCTCGTAAGTGCGTGCTATGATTGCGTGCTCAGGAGCGTGGTCTGTCGTGACTGGTGCAAATGAATTGGCCGATATCGTTTTAATGACCCGGGAGTTGGTGCAGCGTGCCGCCAACGCAAAACGGGGAACGATTGCTTTGTCGCCGGAGATGGCCGCCTATTTCACGGCGGAAGCGTCGGTGCTTGATGACAGTACGAGTACCTCTGCCGTTTCGTCGGATGGTGTGCGGGCACCTTTGGTAACAAGTCCGGCAGCGGCTCAATTCGAGCCTGCGGACAGCTCCGTCCTATCCAGCATTTCATCATTGGACGAATTGCGAGGGGTTGTTGCAGGTTGCCGGAAGTGCGGGCTGTGCGAGACGCGGACGCAGACGGTGTTCAGCGATGGGCTACCAACCGCGGAACTGGTGTTTGTAGGTGAGGCGCCGGGGGCCGATGAAGACCGGCAGGGCGTGCCGTTCGTCGGCCGGGCCGGGCAGTTGTTGACGGACATCATCGTGAAGGGCATGAGATTGCGGCGCGAAGATGTTTACATCTGCAATGTCCTCAAGTGCCGTCCGCCGAACAATCGCGATCCGCTGCCAAGCGAAAAAGAGCAGTGCGAGCCGTACCTCGTGCGCCAATTGGAATTGCTGAAACCGAAAGTAATCTGCGCGCTGGGCAAGCACGCCGCGAATACGCTGTTGCGTAAGGACGAAGCGACGGGACGCTTGCGCGGAAAGTGGCACCAGTATCACGGCATTCCACTGCGCGTGACCTATCACCCCGCGTATCTGCTGCGCAATCCCGCCGATAAGAAACTGGTGTGGGAAGACATTCAACATGTCATGCGCGCGTTGAGCGGCGAAGAGAATCCTTACGCAGAGTTGGGGACAGCGGAGTAGTCATGGCCGCGCGCACGGAACCTGTCATCCAGCGCGTCCATTGGACGAACTCGTTGATTGCGCGTGTGGTCGCGTTGTGTGTGGTGTTGGTGCTGTGTTTGTTGGGGTCGGTGTATGTGCTGACCGTGCACTTCTTAAAAGAAGTGCAGTCCGAGTACGAGAACCTTGCGTTTGAAATGGCCCGCGACGCGCAGGTTTCGCTGCAGCAAAATTCCGAAGATCCGGAATCCGCAGAGCGCGATTTGCAGGCCAAGTTTCCCGATGAGCAGGTGAAAGTTACGCCGACCTACGAAAGCGAGCAAGAACTGAATACGACCACGCTCGAATTCGCAAAAAGCGGGGAGATCCTCATTCGGGCGAAATACGCGTTGTCGCGCGAGAGCGAAGAGCCTTTGGCGCTGACCGCTTTGTTTAAAATCGATCCACGAACGGCCGTGTGGCGCGCATTCACGAACCGATATATTGCGGTGCTTACTGGACTATTCATCGTTGCGTTGGGGTTACTGGTGTATTTCATTGTGAAATCGCTGCGACCGATGCGGGACCTTGCGAAGAGTTGCGCGCGGATCGGCGCGGGCGATCTGGCGCCGGTGGAGATCAAGCGCAGCTACGGCGAGGTGCTTGCGCTGGAGCAGACCTTTAACAAGATGGTGTACGCGTTGCGCGACAAGGAACAGATCGAAGCGAACTTGCGCCAGGCGCAGCGATTGTCTGCGCTAGGATCGCTGGCGGCGGGAATCGCGCATGACGTGCGCAATCCGTTGAACGCTATCAAGCTGTTGTCGAGCCACGCGCTGGACAATCTGAACGAAGACAACGCGGAGAATGGAACCGCCCGACAGCTACAGACCATTCGCAAAGAAGTCGATCGGTTGGAAGACATCGTGTCCGGATTTTTGGCGCTGGCGAAAGAGCGTGAGTTACAGCCGGAACCCGTGAAGGTGGACGCGCTGGTGGCAGACTGCGTGCATCTTGTGCAGGCCGATGCGGAATCAAAAAGTGTATCGATGTCGAGCGAACTTGGCGGGACCAATCTACAAATCGAAATCGATCCGAAGCAGGTAAAGCGCGCGGTGTTGAACGTGTTGATCAACGCAGTGGAAGCCTGCGCGGGCGGTGGACGCGTGAAAGTGTTTACGCGGATCACGGAAGATTCATTTCAAATAGAAGTGCGCGACAACGGGCCGGGATTGACAAAAGAAGTGGCCGAGCGCGCGTTCGATCCTTATTTCACAACAAAACCTTCCGGCACGGGAATTGGCTTGTCGATCACGCGCGGAATCTTTGAAGAGCACGGCGGGTCGATTTCGTTAACGTGCACGTTGGGAGAAGGGTGCCAGGTGTTGATGACGCTTCCTTTGCGCAGGACCGCGACCGTATGAAGACGGCAATTCTCATCGCGGAAGATGACGACACGCAGCGATTGATCTTGCACGACATTCTGAAGGCGTCGCGATACGACGTGAAGGCGACCGCGTCGGCGAAGGACGCACTTCAAGCGCTACGCGACGATACGTACAGCGTGTTGTTGACGGACATGCGCATGCCGGAAGTGGATGGGCTGGAGTTGTTGCGCCAGGCGAAGCGGCTGCGCCCTGAATTGGAAGTTGTCGTGATGACCGCCTATGCGACCGTGCAGACGGCGGTTAATGCGATGAAAGAGGGCGCTACGGATTATCTCGCGAAGCCCTTCGACAAAGACGAATTACTAGTCACGATCGAACGCGCGATCGAGCGTGGACAGCTCAAGCGCGAGAACACGCAACTGCGCGAGCTGGTTACTGCGTCGGTATCGCTGGGTAACATCATCGGCGAAAGCGCGGCGATGCAGCGCGTGTTCAACATCGTGCAGCGCGCGGTGAATGTGAACAGCACGGCGTTGATCCTGGGCGAGTCGGGGACGGGGAAAGAGCTTGTTGCACGGCACATTCATTTTTCAGGTCCGCGCGCGAAGAAGCCGTTTGCGGTGGTGAACTGTGCGGCGATACCGGACACGCTGGTCGAGAGCGAATTGTTTGGTCATGAGAAGGGCGCCTTCACGGGCGCGGAGGCGAGCCGCGCGGGAAAGTTTGAATCGGCAAACGGTGGCACCTTGTTTCTCGATGAAGTGGGCGACATGCGGTTGGAGAGCCAGGCGAAGTTGTTGCGCGTGTTACAGGATGGCGTTGTCGAACGGGTGGGTTCGAGCACGCAGCGCAAGGTGGATGTGCGCGTGGTTGCCGCGACGAATCGCGATCTGCGCAAGCATGTTGACGCGGGAAATTTTCGCGAAGACCTGTATTTTCGTTTGGATGTTTTGACGGTGAGCCTGCCGCCGCTGCGTGAACGTCTGAACGACTTGCCGTTGCTTATCAATCATTTCAGAGAAAAGCTCGCGGCGCGGGTGGGGAAGGTTTGTCCTACAGTGGCGCCGGACGCCCTTGAGGCGATGAAGCGGTATCGTTGGCCCGGAAACGTGCGCGAGTTGGAGAATACGCTCGAGCAGTTGTACATCCTCACGGACGGCGACGCGATTCGCGAGAGCGATCTGCCGGAGAAATTGCGCGTACGTCCAACTACGGAGCAGGGCGCATTTGTACTTCCGTCTGGCGGGTTGGTCTTGGAAGAGTTGGAGCAGGATTTGATTCGTCAGGCGCTTGCGCGATCCAATGGATCGATTAAAGACGCTTCCGAATTGTTGGGCTTGACGTATAAGACGCTGCAGTATCGCTTGAAGAAGCACGAGATCGATCGCAAGGGCGACGGCGAAGAGGAAGTCGAATAGAAGTCTCGGAGAATATCGCAAGCCTTTCGGGCCTCCCCTCAAATGCGAAGCAAGACCGCGTAAACGCGGAACTCCAAACGAAGCATCCACGATCTTTTGACTCATACTTTATTGTGCTAAAATGACCCTTCTATTCTGTGGGTTGCTGGGTTGCAAGGATTGGCCATCTTCTGGCCGAGGAAAATATTGTGCAGGTAGCCGTTATTGGCGCGGGCCCGGCGGGGATTACCGCCGCGTATGAGCTCGCGAAAAAGGGCGTGGAAGTTCACGTTTATGAGGCGAGCGATACCGTTGGCGGGCTCGCGCGGTCATTTAAGTTGTGGGACCAGATAGTCGATTTGGGGCCGCACCGCTTTTTCAGCAGTCACCGCCGCATCAATGAATTGTGGCTGGAAGTTGTGGGCCGCGATTATCGGATGGTGAATCGTCTGACGCGCATCTACTATCGCGGGCGGTTCTTTTTTTACCCATTGAAACCGTTCGATGCGCTGTCGCGCTTGGGGCCGTTTGAAGCCGCGCGCTGCGGGTTCAGTTATATCGCGAACAGCATTTCGCCGATTCAGCAGGACGGCACCTTTGAAAATTGGGTGGTGAACCGTTTTGGTCGTCGTCTGTTTGAGATTTTTTTCAAGACCTATAGCGAGAAGCTTTGGGGCATTACCTGTAAAGAGCTTGATGCAGATTTCGCGGCGCAGCGCATCAAAAAGTTAAGCCTGTTTGAAGCGGTGAAGAGCGCATTTATCGGCAACAAAGGCGGCAAGCACAAGACGCTTGTGGACCAGTTCGCGTTCCCGCTGGAAGGCACGGGCATGGTGTATCAGCGCATGGCGGACTATGTGCGTGCGCATGGCGGGCAGGTGCATTTGAACACGCCGGTGCAGCGCGTGTTGACGAAAGATGGCCGCGCGTATGCGTTGGAATTTCCGAATGGCGATGTGAAGGACTACGAACACATCGTGTCGTCGATGCCGATCTCGTTGCTGGTCACACGTCTGCCGGACGTGCCGGAGAAAATTCGCGAGGCGGCGTCGTCGCTGAAGTTTCGCAATACGATTCTGGTCTATCTGCATGTCGATGCGAAGGACCTTTTTCCCGATCAGTGGTTGTACGTTCACTCCGACGATTTGCTGACGGGGCGCATCACGAACTTTCGCAATTGGGTGCCGAATCTATACGGCGACGATCCAACGACTATCCTTGTGATGGAGTTGTGGGCCAACGACGACGATGCGTTGTGGAATGAGAGCGACGACCAACTAATCGCGCGCGGGAAGGACGAGATTCGCCGCACAGGTTTGATCGGCGACGCGAAAATACTCGACGGCCACGTGCATCGCATCAAGCGCTGCTATCCAGTATATGAGCGCGGCTACAAGGAAAAACTCAAGCCGGTGGAAGAGTATCTGTCGACCATCAAAGGTTTGCAGGTGATTGGACGTTACGGTGCATTCAAGTATAACAACCAGGATCACAGCATTTTCATGGGCATTCTCTCCGCGGAGAATATCGTAGACGGCACGAAGCACAATCTGTGGGAAATCAACACGGATTACGAGAGTTATCAGGAAGAAGCGCAGATTACCGAGGCGGGATTATCTGCGGCGCCGCAGGAGGCCTAACTTCGAAGTCGCGTTTAGTTTGTAATTCCGCGTTTACCCGGTCTTGATTTGCAAGTGTCAGGCGCTTTCCTTTTTTTCAAGACCGCGCAAACACGGAACGACAAACCTTAAGAAAGCACCGCGTAGTCCACGGTTTGATGCTTGCCATCGTCGAATTTTCTCGCGAGCATGTAGAGCGTGTCGCTGAGGCGGTTGACGAAGACGAGCATGTTGGCGCAATCGAAGTTTGGTTCGATTTCTTTGACGCGCACGATGGCGCGTTCGAGGCGGCGCACAATCGTTGTTGCGATGTCTACCTGAGCGGCTAGTTCGTTGGTTGCGGAGACGACGAACTGTTTTGGAAGTTTTACTTCATCTTCGATCTGCTGCTGAAAGGCTTCCAGCTTTCTTACGTGCGACGCGTCGATGTCCACCTTGCGGTATTCGGGGTGCGTGTTACGCAGGTCGCTGCATTGACTACCTATCGAAAAGCAGCAGTGCAGCAGCCATAACAAAAACTCAGCGGATTCGGAATCGTCCGGCCGATGCGCAATGGTGAGTTGCCGGATGAGCGCGAGATAGGCGCGCAGTTCATCGACGCATCCGCAACATTCAATTGCAGGATGCGCTTTCGATACGGAATCGCCGCCAAGCGTGGTGGTTTCGCCTTTGTCGCCGCGTTTGCTGGTGACTTGAGAGCGGCGGCGCATTTATTTCACCGTGATGGAAACCGGGCAGTGATCGCTGCCGAGTATATCGCAGTGAATCTGCGCCTTTTTCACACGGTCGATGAATTCCTTGTTCACGCAGTGATAGTCGATGCGCCAGCCGATGTTTCGCGCGCGCGCACCGCTACGCAGGGACCACCAGGTGTAATGGCCGGGCTCGGGCGTGAAGTGGCGGAAGGTGTCTACGTAGCCGGCGTTGATGAAGGTATCCATCGATGCACACTCTTCGGGATAGAATCCCGGGCTGTTCTTGTTGTCCTTAGGACGCGCGAGATCGATGTCCTTGTGAGCGACGTTGAAATCGCCGCAAACGACGACGTTCTTGCCGGCTTTGCGAAGTTTGTTACAGAGCTTCAGCATCGAGTCGTTGAAGCGAAGCTTGTATTCGATGCGCGCGCGCTCGGCCTGCGCGTTGGGGTAGTACGCGTTGATCAACGTGAAGTCTTTGAACTCCACCATCTGGACGCGGCCTTCGTTGTCGAATTCGTCAACGCCCATAGTCTTAACGGACAGCGGCGTATGCTTGCTTTTGAAATAGGTTGCGGTTCCGCTGTAACCCTTCTTGACGGCCGACTGCCATACGCTCGAGTAACCTTTCGGTTCGCGGAGGGTAACGTCGAGATCGCCTTCGTGTGCTTTTGTCTCTTGCAGGCAGACGATGTCCGGCTGCATCGCGTCGAGCCATAGCAGAAAGCCGTTGCGTCCGGCCGCGCGGACGCCATTGACATTCCATGAAACTAAAGTGGTCATAGCTGCACCTGTTGCGGAAGAGTTGAATTCGGAAAGTTTACCACGAAGGCACGAAGGACACGAAGAACACGAAGAACGCGGACTTCAGCGTGAACGATTGGCACTTTTGAGTTACTCTCCATTGGGATACTATTCAGAAAAATGCTGGCTGGGCCGTCAATATCCGCAGTTCGGTGGAACACTAATTTCAGGAGCAATTCATGCGTATTTCATGGAAGATGCCCGTCGTGGCCGCTTTGATTGGGGCATTTGTCAATTTTGCTACGGAAGCGGAAGTGCAGCGCGTCTATTTCGGTACCTACACGAATGGTGCCAGCCAGGGGATTTATGTTGCGGATTTTGATTCCAGTAGCGGTGCCATAAGCAATTTGAGGGTTGCGGCGAAGACGGAGAACCCGTCGTTTCTAGCAAAGCACCCGGTGTTGCCCGTGATATATGCCGTGGGCGAGATGGTGAAAGAGCCGGATGGAGATGGGGGAACGGTTAGCGCATTTCGAATCGAAGAGTCGGGTGAGCTGACGTTGATAAATCGCGCATCGTCGGTAGGGGCGGGGCCGTGTCATGTGGCTGTCGCGCCTTCGGGGGAGCATCTGGCGGTGGCGAATTACGGCGGGGGAAGTGTCGCGCTGTTACCGATTGATGCGAAGGGTGCGCTGAGTAAGGCGTCTGCTTTTTTTCAGCATGTAGGTAGTAGCGTGAATAAGGATCGGCAGGGAGAACCGCATGCGCATTCGGTGACCTTTGATTCCAGTGGTAAGTTTCTTATTGTTGCGGACCTGGGGATCGACAAGTTGATAATCTATAAGTATGACGCGGCGGCAGGGTCGTTGACGGCAACGGATCCGGCGGTGTTGAAACCTGGCGCGGGTCCTCGGCACACAAAATTCCATCCGACGTTGCCCGTTTTATATTCAGTGAATGAGCTTGGGAATTCCGTGACGGCGTTTTCGTTCGATGCGGCATCGGGCGCGACGAAAGAGTTGCAGACGATCAGCACGTTGCCGAGTGATTCTAAGGGAACCAATACCACCGCGGAGATCCGGGTGCATCCTTCGGGACGGTATGTGTATGCGTCGAACCGCGGGCATGACAGTATCGCGGTTTTCGCCGTTGATGAGCAGTCGGGAGAACTGAGCGCGACGGGCCAGACGCCGACTGGGGGTCGCACGCCGCGGAATTTTAATGTCGACCCGGGTGGCAAGTACCTGTTGGCGGCAAACCAGAACAGTGACAGCGTGGTGACGTTTGCGGTCGACGGGAAGACAGGGGCGTTGAAGCAGGTTGGGGAGCCACTCAGCGTGCCGATGCCCGTCTGTGTGTTTTTTCCGTAGCTGGGATGGGTGCGAAGCTGTGGTCAGGGGCGAAGACCGCGTAAACGGGGAACTACGAGCCTAATTCCCCGATCTCGCAAGATTTTGTTGAAATAAGTAATAAAATTACTAAATTCAATACATAATCCTTTTGGGAATATTGCGGCTTGGTGTAGCGATTCTCCTTTTGGTTCGGTTGCGGAAGTGTTTGGTCTGGCTGCGTTCACCTAGCGGGTGATAGTGACTTGACAATCCCATTTCGGCATGGTATGTTTCTTGTTTGTGCTTCCGGCGGGAGAAGTATGTCTTTTGTAAAAACTCACAACGGCACCGGGGTGAGGTGTCTTTGGCCGTGCCAGGCCAGATAACCCGATTGATAAAAAAGGCGCTAGCCGGCGCCTTCCTTAAGAGAGCGATGAATTTGTGGTTTTGACGGTGTCCACACGGGTGATTTCCCCGTTGCACGGCGTCTAGTTATAGAGGGTCTGCGAATGGCTGTCGTTCCAAAATTTGAACGCGTGTCCTTGGGCCGAATTTCGGACGAAATGGATTTGCCGGATCTCATTGAGATCCAGACCAAATCGTATAATGACTTCCTTCAATGGGAAGTGCCGCCAGACGAGCGTACACCGAAAGGGCTCCAGGAAGTATTTCTGGATGTCTTTCCGATCGCGTCGCCAGACGGTATGACGCGATTGGAATTCGTCCATTACTCCTTCGCTCCGCCGAAGTACACGATTCGCGAGTGCCAGGAGCGCGGCATGACCTATGCCGCGTCGCTGAAGGCGCTCCTGCGTCTCGTCCGCTACGAAGAAGTGGGCGGCGAGAAGCGCGAAAAGATCATGGTCGAGCAGGAAGTCTTCCTGGGCGAACTGCCGATGATGACGCCGACCGGCACCTTTATTATCAATGGCGCGGAACGCGTAATTGTAAGCCAGTTACACAAGTCGCCGGGTGTGTCGTTCGAAACCAAGATCCACCAGAACGGCAAGACGCTGCTTACCGCGCGCATCATTCCGTACCGCGGCGCCTGGCTCGAATTCGAATACGACGTAAACGACGTCTTGTGGTTGACGATCGACCGCCGCTCGAAGATCATCGCGACGGCGTTTCTGCGCGCGTTTGGTCACGAAGACAACGCGGAAATCCTGAGCCTCTTCTACCGGACAGAGACGGTCACGCTCGGCCGCCAGAAGGTAAAGATCGGAACGAAGGCGCACGAACCAAAAGATCTCGTGGGCCGCATCGTTGCCGCGGACGTTATCGATCCGGAGTCCGGCGAAATTCTCGCGGACGCCGCTGACGAGTTGACGCCGCAGGCGATCGATCGCTTGATGCACTCGCACGCGAAAGAGATGCTGATTATCAACGCGGAAGATTACGCGAAGGATTCATCAGTAGCGACAACCTTGTCGCTCGATCCGACACAGACGACGGATGACGCGTACCGTGAAGTCTATTCGCGCATTCGCCCGGGCGATCCCGCGACGGACGCCACGTGCCGCACATTCTTCCAAAAACTGTTCTTCGACGCGTCGCGCTACGACTTCGCGCCGGTCGGACGTTACAAGATCAATCGCAAGCTTGGTCTGAGCACGCCGCAGGAAACGAAAACGCTGACGAAAGAAGACGTCATCAAGACGGTGCAGTACCTCGTGAAATTGCGCGGCGGCGAAGGCGTGCTGGACGACATCGATCACCTTGGTAACCGTCGCGTGCGCGCGGTGGGCGAATTGCTCGCAAACCAGGTGCGTATCGGCCTTGTGCGCATGGAGCGCACGGTGCGCGAGCGCATGAACTTCCAGGAAGAAGATCAGCTCACGCCGCAGAGCCTCGTGAACCCGAAGCCGGTGAGCGCGGTGATCAAAGATTTCTTTGGCCGCAGCCAGTTGTCGCACTTCATGGACCAGATCAACCCGCTCGCGGAATTGACGCACAAACGTCGTCTTAGCGCGCTCGGGCCTGGCGGTTTGAGCCGCGATCGCGCGGGATTCGAAGTGCGCGACGTTCACCCGACGCACTATGGCCGCATCTGCCCAATCGAAACGCCTGAAGGTCCGAACATCGGTCTGATGGCGTCGCTCTCGACCTATGCGCGCATCAACGACTACGGCTTCCTTGAAACGCCGTACCGCAAGGTTGACAGCGGACGTATTACCGAAGATACCGAAATGTTGTCGGCCTACGACGAAGACAACTACGTAATCGCGCAGGCGAACGCGGAGGTAGACAAGCGCAAACGCCTCGCCGGCGACTTGGTGCTTACGCGCCATCGCGGCGACTTCCCGCAGACGGAACCGACGCACGTCGACTACATGGACGTGTCGCCGAAGCAGTTGGTGTCCGTTGCCGCGGCGCTGATTCCGTTCCTCGAACACGACGACGCCAACCGCGCGCTGATGGGATCGAATATGCAGCGCCAGGCCGTGCCACTGTTGAAGACAGAATCGCCGGTGGTTGGAACTGGTCTTGAGCATGTGACCGCGAAGAACGCGGGCACCGTGGTGCGCGCGGAACGTGACGGCGTTGTCGAATACGTAGACAGCGAAATGATTCGCATCCGCCACACGAAGAAAGGCAAGGACTCGGACGAGAACCCGTTCCGTGCCGAAGAAGACGTTTATCCGCTGAAGAAATACATTCGTTCGAACCAGAACACATGCATCAACCAGCGTCCGATCGTTGAGAAGGGCGACAAGGTACATTCCGGCGATATCGTTGCAGACGGTCCCGCGACCGACAGCGGCGAACTCGCGCTCGGTAAGAACGTGCTGGTCGCGTTCATTCCGTGGGAAGGCTACAACTTCGAAGACGCGATCATCATCAGCGAAGACCTGGTGAAAGAAGACACCTTCACGTCGATTCACATTCAGGTGTTTGACCTCGAAGCACGCGACACGAAACTGGGCCCCGAAGAAATCACGCGCGACATCCCGAACGTCGGCGAAGAAGCGCTGAAGAATCTGGACGAGACTGGTATCGTGCGCATCGGCGCGAAAGTGAAGCACGGCGATATTCTCGTGGGTAAAGTCACGCCAAAGGGCGAAACCGAACTCGCGCCCGAAGAAAAGCTGTTGCGCGCCATCTTCGGTGAAAAAGCAGAAGACGTGCGTGACGCTTCGCTCACGGTGCCGCCCGGTGTTGAAGGCGTAATCGTTGATGTGAAGATTTGCTCGCGCCGCGAGAAAACCGCGGAAACGGGCAAAGGCGCACTTACCGCGCAGGTCGCCAAGTTGAAGCGCGAATACCAGGAACAGATCGACGCGATTCGCGAGACGTTTGTGAACCTCGTGAAAGACGATCTGATCGGCTTGAAGATTCTTGAGGATGTCGTCGATCACAAGACCGACGAGCTGGTGCTTGAGAAGAACAAGCGCGTGAAGGTGTCGCACCTTGAAAAGGCCGATTACTCCGTGCTTGCGCGCATGCGCATTGAAGAGAAGAAGTTCCAGCAGAAGCTCACGCGCCTTGTAAACATGGCGGCGATGGAAGAAGCGAAGCTGATCGCGTTCCGCGACAGCGCGCTCGACAACATGCGCCGTGGCGACGAGTTGCCCCCGGGCGTGATCAAGCTGGTGAAGGTTTTTGTTGCGACGAAGCGCCGCATGTCGGTTGGCGACAAGATGGCGGGACGTCACGGTAACAAAGGTGTCGTGGCGAAGATCGTGCCGGTCGAGGATATGCCCTTCCTGCCGGACGGCAGCCCGATTCAGATCATTCTGAATCCGCTCGGCGTGCCTTCGCGCATGAACGTCGGTCAGATCCTTGAAACACACCTGGGTTGGGCGGCACGCGCGCTTGGTATGAAGGTGGCAACACCGGTATTCAACGGCGCATCGGAAGTCACGATTCGCGAGCACCTGACGAAGGCGGGCCTGCCCTCGAGCGGAAAGATTCGCTTGCGCGACGGACGCAGCGGAAAGCCGTTCGATCAGGAAACGACCGTCGGACAGATTTACATGATGAAACTGAACCACCTCGTGGACGACAAAATCCACGCGCGCGCGATTGGGCCGTACTCGCTCGTTACGCAGCAGCCGCTGGGCGGTAAGGCGCAGTTCGGTGGTCAGCGCTTCGGTGAAATGGAAGTGTGGGCGCTTCAGGCCTATGGCTCGGCGTACACGCTGCAAGAGTTGCTGACGATCAAATCCGACGATATTCAGGGCCGCACGCGGGCCTACGAAGCGATTGTCAAAGGCGATCGCGACGTGGATCCGGGCCGTCCCGAATCGTTCAACGTGTTGGTGCGTGAAATGCAGGCGCTCTGCCTCGACGTGATTAAGCTCATGAAGGTTGAAGAGACCGGGGCGGAAGTCGAGGAAGAAGAAACCGAAGAACCATTGGAGGGTTAGACGCTTGTCCAAGTATATAGCGACAACCGGCGACCGTTTTGACGCGATTCAAATTCGCCTGGCCTCTTCGGAAGATATTTTGAAATGGTCACGCGGCGAAGTAAAGAAGCCGGAGACGATCAACTACCGCACGTTCAAGCCGGAAAAAGACGGTTTGTTCTGCGAACGCATCTTCGGTCCGGTGAAGGACTGGGAGTGCGCCTGCGGTAAATACAAGAAAGTGAAGCACCGCGGCATCGTGTGCGATCGCTGCGGCGTCGAAGTGACGGAATCGAAAGTGCGCCGCGAGCGCATGGGCTGCATCAAGCTGGCCGTGCCCGTCACGCACATCTGGTTTTTCAAGACCACGCCGTCGAGCATCGGCAACCTGCTTGACCTGTCGATCCGCGTGCTCGAACGCATCATCTACTTCGAGAACTACATCGTCGTCGACGCCGGCGACACGAGCCTCTCGAAGATGCAGACGCTCACGGAAGACGAATACCAGGACGCCCGCGAACAGTGGGGCGATCGGTTCGTCGCAAAGATGGGCGCCGAAGCGATCAAGATGTTGCTCGAAGAAATCGACATTGAGCAGTTGAGCGCGGAGCTGCACGCGTTGCTGGGCACGACAACGTCCATGCAGGCGCGCGCGAAAGCGATCAAGCGCCTGAAAGTCGTCGAAGCGATCCGCAAGTCGGGCAATAGCGCGGCGTGGATGGTGCTCGATGTGGTGCCGGTTATTCCGCCGGATCTGCGTCCGTTGGTGCCGCTCGAAGGTGGCCGTTACGCAACGAGCGATCTGAACGATCTGTATCGCCGCGTGATCAACCGCAACAACCGTCTGAAGCGCCTCATCGAACTGCGCGCGCCGGAAGTAATTCTGCGCAACGAAAAGCGCATGTTGCAGGAAGCCGTTGACGCGCTGTTCGACAACGGTCGTCATGGCCGCACCGTGCTTGGCGCGGGCAATCGTCCACTGAAATCCTTGAGCGACATGCTCAAGGGTAAGCAGGGCCGTTTCCGCCAGAACCTGCTTGGTAAGCGCGTGGACTACTCGGGCCGATCGGTGATCGTTGTCGGTCCCGAATTGAAACTGCACCAGTGCGGTTTGCCGAAGAAGATGGCGCTCGAACTTTTCGAGCCGTTCATCATTCGCGAACTCAAAGAACGTGGCCACGCGACGACGATCAAGGCCGCGAAAAAAGTTATCGCGCAGGGCCGTGAAGAGGTATGGGACATCCTTGAAGAAGTGATCAAGGACCATCCCGTAATGCTGAACCGCGCACCTACGCTGCACCGTTTGGGTATCCAGGCGTTTGAACCGACGCTGATCGAAGGTAAAGCCATCCGTATTCACCCGCTCGTGTGCGCGGCGTTCAACGCCGACTTCGACGGTGACCAGATGGCCGTGCACGTGCCGCTGATGCCGGGCGCGCAGCTTGAAGCGCGTCTGTTGATGCTGTCGTCCACGAACATTTTCTCGCCGTCGAACGGTCGCCCGATCGTGACGCCCAGCCAGGACATCGTTCTGGGTATTTCCTACATGACGCGTCTGCGCAAAGGCGCGAAGGGCGGATGGAAAGCAGAATGGATCAAGGACGGCAAGATTACCCAGCCGGGCCGCGTGTACCGAGACACGGCGTCGGTGGTGCTCGCCTATGAAATGGGCGAAGTCGATCTGCATGCGGGCATCAAGGTGCACTACGACGGCGAGATTGTCGATACGACGGTTGGCCGTGTGCTCCTGAAGGAAGGTCTGCCGCCGGAGATTTCGCTGAAAGACGTGAACCGCGAACTCGACAAGGGTTCGATCGGTGACGTCATCGCGAACGCCTATTTGAAACTGGGTCACAGCAAGACCGTAGAACTGCTCGACATGATGAAGCGCGTAGGCTTCAAGCACGCGACACTCGCGGGTATTTCGATCGGCGTTGTGGACATGCTCGTGCCCGAAGAAAAGAAGACGCTTATCGACGCGGCGAAGGCCGAAGTCGCGCGCATTGACGAGATGTACCAGAACGGTCTCATCACCGAAGGTGAGCGCTACAACAAAGTCATCGACCAGTGGACGACGACGACAGAATCCGTGTCCACCGCGATGATGAAAGCGATGGCCGAAAACGATCAGGGCTTCACGGGAATCTACCTGATGTTGACCTCCGGCGCGCGCGGTACGAAACAGCAGATTCGTCAGCTCGCCGCGATGCGCGGGCTGATGGCGAAGCCGAGCGGCGACATTATCGAATCGCCGATTACATCGAACTTCCGCGAAGGCCTCACCGTGTTGGAGTATTTCATCTCGTCGCACGGTGCGCGCAAAGGTCTTGCCGATACCGCGCTCAAGACCGCGGACGCCGGTTACCTCACGCGCCGTCTGGTGGACGTTGCGCAGGACGTGGTCATCGAAGAACAGGACTGCGGCACGCTGAACGGCATCTGGGTCGAATCCTTGATGGACGGCACAGAATCGATTCAGCCGCTGGAAGAACGTATCGTCGGCCGTCACGCGCTCGATGATATTCTCGTGCCCGGCGAATCGGAACCGATTGTTCGCGCAAGCGAAGGCATCACCGAAGAGAAGGCGAACGAGATTGTCGCGAAGGGCTTGCCCGGCGTGAAGATTCGTTCGGTGCTTACCTGCCAATCCAAGCGCGGCGCGTGCCAGTTCTGCTACGGCGTGAACCTCGCGACGAACCAGCTCGTCGAGTTGGGTGAAGCGGTGGGTATCATCGCCGCGCAGTCCATCGGCGAACCGGGCACGCAGCTCACGATGCGTACGTTCCACATCGGTGGTGCGGCGAGCCGTCAGGTTGAAGCCAGCGAAATCAAGGCAATCGATTCCGGTACCTTGATGTACCGCAACGTGCGCACCGCGGAAAACCGCGAAGGCAAAATCGTAGCGGTGAACCGCGGCGGTGAAATGGCGGTGCTCGATCCGGAAGAGAAAGAGTTGCAGCGTTGGGGCGTTCCGCCTGGCGCAAATCTTTTGGTGCAGGACGGCGAAAAGGTGAAGAAGGGTCAGGCCATCTTCACGTGGGATCCGTACAACGTCGCGATCGTGGCGGAAGCCGGCGGTGTCGTCCATGTGGAAGGCATGGTCGAAGGTGTCACGGTGCGCAAAGACATCAACCCGGATACGGGTATCGAAGAGCGCGTGGTCACCGAGCACAAACAAGACCTGCACCCGCAGATCATTATTCTTGGCAAACAGGGCGAAGTGCTCGCGTACGCAACGGTACCTGCGCAAACGCACGTGATGGTCGGCAACGGTGACAAGGTGCTCGCAGGTGACATGCTCGCGAAGACACCACGCCAGTTCAGCAAGACGAAAGACATCACCGGTGGTCTGCCGCGCGTTGCGGAATTGTTCGAAGCGCGCATGCCGAAGGACCCGGCCGTTATCAGTCACATCGACGGTATGGTCGAACTCGGCGGCGCGACGAAGGGCCTGCGCAAAGTAAAAGTGGTGCCGCCCATCGGTAAGGAACGCGAATACACGATTCCGCCTGGCAAGCACTTGAACGTGCAGGCGGGTGACCGCGTTTACGCAGGTCAGCGCTTGACGGACGGTCCTGTGATTCCGAACGACATCCTCGAAGTGCAGGGTGAAGACGCCTTGCGCAAATACCTGCTCGACGAAATTCAGCAGGTGTACCGTCTGCAAGGTGTGCGCACGAACGACAAGCACATCGAGGTAATCATTCGCCAGATGCTGCGCAAGGTCCGCATCAAAGACGATCCGGGTGACACGCCGTTCCTCGCGGCCGAAGAAGTGGACAAGATCCGCTTCCAGGACACGAACGAACAGACGCGCCAGAAGGGTGGACGTCCGGCGGAAGCCGAACCGATCCTTCAAGGTATTACGAAGGCGGCGTTGAGCACGGAGAGCTGGATCGCGGCAGCGTCGTTCCAGCAGACGACACGCGTCCTCACGGACGCAGCGTTGTCGGGCAAGCGCGACTTCCTGCGCGGGTTGAAGGAGAACGTGATCATCGGTCACCTGATCCCCGCGGGTACGGGCAGCCGCCACTACCAGAACACGCACATCGAACTCGTCGAAGATCAGGTGCAAGACTTCTCGGAAGATCTGGAAGTCGGCCCGTCGGAGACGATGGAAGAACTGTTGTAGTAGTATTGGTTGATACTGTTGCGGCGGGCATAGGCCCGCCGCAACTATGTTTATGACACCCCGAATCCAAAGGGGTCGAGTTGGGATGAGAAGACGGCGGGTTGGTTGACACGGGCATTTTCTTGTGATAAGCTACCGGGCCGTTGTGTGCGGGGAAAACCCTGCCTGAGGGTGAAGAGAGTCTAGGTGCCAGGAGAAGTTTGTTGCCGACGATTAATCAATTGATGCGGAACGCCCGGAAGGCGCGTTTGAGCAAGACGAAGTCGCCCGCCCTGAAGGCGTGCCCCCAGGCATCGGGAACCTGCACCCGCGTGTGGACGATGACCCCGAAGAAGCCGAACTCGGCGCTTCGTAAGGTAGCGCGTGTTCGCCTGAAGAACGGCATGGAAGTGACCGTATATATCCCCGGCGTGGGCCACAACCTGCAGGAACACTCGCAGGTGATGATTCGCGGCGGCCGCGTGAAGGACCTGCCCGGCGTCCGCTACCACCTCATCCGTGGCGTGCTGGATGCGACCGGCGATTGCGGCGGTTCGGCAGGTACGAAGGACGATGGCGGTAAAAAGATTCATACCGGGCGGTGGGTAAGCCGCTCGAAGTACGGCGTTAAAAAGCCGAAAAGCTAGATTGGGAGCGTTTTAATCAATGCCACGGCGTCGTGAAGTCCCGAAGCGTCAACCCCTTCCGGACCCGAAATTTAAGAGCATCACCCTGACCAAGTTCGTGAACACGGTC
>JADLHJ010000043.1 GCA_020848835.1 Candidatus Hydrogenedentota bacterium | reverse complement strand
CTGCTTGCCAACCCGCTCCGCCCTGCCATCGATGGAGGGCGGGAAAGATACATTATCGTCATTGACGCGCTTGACGAAGCTGGTGATACCGAAATCAATCCACTGGTTAAGATGCTCGCGGCAAATATTGCCCGACTTCCCAATTGGCTCGGCATTGTCGTTACCAGTCGCCCCGAAAGTGCGGTCAAATCTCCGTTGCAGGAATGGAATCCCGAAGTCCTCGACACGCGCACGGAGGCCAACCGCGCCGACCTGCGCGACTACCTCCAGCAAAAACTTGCGTCACAATTGACCGACCGTCCCGACGCCCACAGCCTCGTGGAACTAATCCTGGAAAAGAGCGAAGGCGTGTTCCTCTACGTCGAACGCTTCTGCGAGGACGTGCAACAAAACCATCTCTCGCTTGACCGACCGGAACAGTTTCCGCAAGGCCTCGGCGGCATCTTTTGCCAATGGTTTCAACGCCAGTTTCCAGACTTGGAGAAATTCCGCAAGGACGTGCGGCCCGCGCTGCGCGCTATCCTCGCCGCCCGCGAACCGCTGCCCGTGGAAATCCTCCAACGCCTCTTCGACTGGCAAGACGAAGAACTCCGCGACTTCACCCGCACCCTCGGCTCGCTGTTCCCGGTCACGAACGAGGCGACCGGCGAAGCCATCAAGCCTTACCATAAATCGCTCACGGATTGGTTGACGGAGGATTCCAAAGCTAGGAATTATTTCATCAGCAGTGCTGAAGGCCAACTCGCGCTGGTCAAACTTGGAATCGAATCGTATCGCCGAGGCGTGGGACTGCTTCCTGAATACTTCGTTCGCAATCTGCCTGCTCATCTACATACAGTCAGATATTATGAGCAACTCTATCTCCTACTTCGTGACACTGCTTACACTACTTCGCTCGGAATCCGTGGCTACGAGAGTTTGCCAGCGAAAGTGAGACGATGGGCGTCATGGAAGTTGCAGCGTGAGATTCTTGAAGGAGGCTGGGTCGGTGAGTGGTGTTATGTCGAGTTCGATGCCGATCCGAACACAAGCAGGTTCTCCACCGTCTGGCGAGTATGTCACGAGTGTTTGTCTTGGATTGACGGCCCTCAGCCGGATCTCTGCCCGCGATGTGGATGGCGAGGCGATAAGGACGAACGGAAAGCTTTCGATAAACTAGAAGCGCAATACGGTAAGCTGAATGCCTGAGGACACAATTGAACGAAGCCCGGAATGGTAGAAAGTACCAAATGAATACTGGTGACCCTCAGATCTTCATCTCATTTAAGAACTTCGACACGAACGGCAGGCCAACGAGAGACAGCCAACTGGCCCGAGAGGTCCACGATTTCCTCGCTGCTCAGGGACTGCATGTCTTCTTCAGCAACGTCTCGTTGGAAAAGCTGGGAATCGCCGCCTACAAGAAAGCCATCGATGGCGCACTTGATTCTGCGAAGGTTCTCATTGCAGTTGGTACTTCAGGCGAGCACCTTGATTCACAATGGGTTCGATACGAGTGGGACAGTTTCCTAAATGACATCCTTAGTGGCGTGAAACCCAATGCCCGAATCTTTGGCTACGTGGAGAACACGCCGATTTCCTCGTTACCGAGATCGCTTCGGCAGAGTCAGGTCTTCGATCACGGGCCGGGAACGCTGGAACGCCTTTTCAATTTTGTCGCGAATGCATTGGGTGTTAAGGCCACTGACTTCAGCACCAGGATTTCGCAGACAGCGGATCGTTTGGCACATGTGCTCTCTCAAGGAGAGGCCTGGCGTATCGGCGTGGTCAAGGCGTGGAAGGCTGAGGACACCAACCGCCTGATATGCCAAATTGAAACCGATTGGCAGGCAGTCCCACCGAAAGCGACCAACGAACTCAAGAACCGCGGTTGGTCAGGTTCGCGAAAAGAGTGGGGAGTCGCACTCGACAAGCCTAGGGTGTGGCACAATTGCCGGACGGAGCAGGAACTTCGCACCATTTCGGAAGAGATCATTCTGCTTCACCGGGTCATCTTTCCGAGTGATCCGTTTAGTTCGATGACGTTTCAGTCTCTCCCGAATCCCAAGTTCGAAACGCCGCCGTGGTTCAAGGGCTTCATGGCAGGAGGAGATCTCACAATTGAGTGCAAACAGTGCTTTTTCAAAGACGACCTGAGTTACGGAAGGTATGAAACAAAGCCAATCGCTGGCGAATGTCCCGATTGCGGACTCGGAAGAAAAGACTGGTTCGTTTACTTTCATGGCAGCCCGGAGCGGCAGTGTAAGAAGTGTGGATATCGGTTCAAGGGCGAAGTTCCGCCAGCGTGTCCCAAGTGTGATTTTTCGGAACAAACGCCGTGAGTTCTTCCGAGTCGAAGTCCGGCGCATGGATTTTCGTCACCTACTCGCACCGCGACTTGGAGAAGGTTCGCGATATATGCAGCGAACTTGAGCGACGTGATGCCGCCAAATGACAGGAGCCTCTGAATGAACTGTCCGCAGTGCGATTCTGCAAATGTAATGTTCAGCAGGAAGCGCAAGGTTCATATTTGTGAGGATTGCGGTCACGAATTCACGGTGACGAAACCGACAACGGAGTTGCGCATCTTTTTGAGTTACGGCCACGATGATAATGAGGAATTGGTTCGGCGCATCAAGGGCGACCTGGAGGCGCGTGGGCACGATGTTTGGTTCGACAAGAGTCCCGAGGAGGGAAAAGGGATTCGCGTAGCCGACATCCTCGTCACCCCTTGCGGGTCAAGAAATGGCGTGTTAAGCTTTTGTCATGAGTACCGTCGATGAGATAGAGGCCGCCATTGAAAAGTTGCCCGTCGCGCAGGTGGAGCAATTGGCGAGGTGGATCGAAGCATATCGTCAGCGTCGTGCGGCGCCCCCTGCCGTTGAAAACTGGTTACAGCGCGCTCGCGGCGCGGCGGTTCCCGGTGTGACGACGCTGGAAGTGATGAAACTCACCCGCGGCGAAGAATGATTCTTTTCGATACGAACGTACTCTTGGATATCGCTACGGCCGATCCTGTCTGGCTGGCGTGGTCGGAGAAGGAATTCCGCGCGGCAGCCGCGCAAGGCCCAATTCCCATCAACCCCATCATCTATGCCGAGCTCGCTCCGGCATTCACTAGTGCCGCCGAACTTGACCAGTGGCTCGATCCCACCGTTTTTCAACGCCTGCCGTTGCCCTACGCCGCCGGCTGGCCCGCCGCGCAGGCGTTCATGAAGTACCGGCGCTGCGGCGGAACAAGGACCACTCCTTTGCCGGATTTCTACATTGGAGCGCACGCGTAGGTAGAAGGTCACACGCTTGTTACGCGCGACGCCGCACGTTATCGCACCTATTTTCCAAACGTCGCGCTCATTGCGCCCGCGTAGTCGCGCGGCAAGCGCATTATCATTCGCCGGTCCCCAAATCAATCCCGTGTATAAATACTAGAACAAGATAGCGGTCGGGTCCCTCGACGTTAGTGTTCGCCGCCATGAAATCGCCATCGCGGAGTTTGAATTGATTCGGTTACACTGATCGCGCCCGGGCGGGGGAGCAGAATTGGACAGGTAGGTTTAGGGGCGCCATGAATCTAGCATCACGCAACGGCATGTTTGGGGAACGGCTACGCGCGTTTTGGCGCGTTTGCGGTTGGCCGATCATTTGGGCGCTGGGGGTGGCGTCGTTTGTGTGCGGGTATGTGGGGTTTGCGCAGTATTACCGCGCGCAGGGTGATAGCTTTTCCGTATTAGAACTGGTCTACCGCACGATCCAGCTTTATGTCCTACAGTCCGGTGCACTGGACCATTCCGTCCCG
>JADLHJ010000042.1 GCA_020848835.1 Candidatus Hydrogenedentota bacterium | reverse complement strand
CCGTCGCGCCATTCCTCGGGTATTCCGATTTCTCCCCACAGCGCGCCGGCCAGTTGTCCGCACACGGCACCGGTGGTGTCCGCATCATCGCCGAGGTTTACGGCCCGAAGCACCGCCTCGTGAAAATTTTGGACATCGTGCATGGCCCATAAAGCCGCTTCGAGGCTGTCGATTACGTAACCACTTCCTTTAATAGCGGGCGGGCGCTTCTCAAGGTAGCTTCCTGCCGCTATTTCCAACACGCGGGGATGCAGTTCATGAACCTTGCCCAGTTGCCGGAGCATGGGCCAGTCTGGCGCCAGCACTTCCTCACGTGAATGGCCGTGCATGAATGCAACCATCACGAGGCACATGTACGCGCATGCGGATGTACACTGGCGACTTGCATGGGTCGGAATGCTGGACTGGACCGCGTATCGCACCAGCTCGTCAATGTGGTTTGGATAGAGATTCGCGTATCGAATGGAAACCGGGGCAAGGCGCATGATGGAACCATTTCCGCTGGCGTATTCTGAACTGTTCCCGCACGCATAGACGTTGGCGGTCTTTTCGAATTCAGCGAGCGCGTGACGTGTTGTGTTGCCAATATCGAAGCACCTACCAGTCACAGAGTACTTGCCTTCTCGCCACCAGGAAACATACCGACGCGCCTGATCACCGAGGTCCCAGCCCATATGTGCGATGCTATCCGCAAGCGCCAGCGCCATGCTGGTGTCGTCAGTCCATTCGCCAGGATTGAGGCCGTGAGGTCCGGCGCCTCGGTATCCAGTGACAGGCGTGAAGGTGCCAGGCGCGGCGAACTCGACCGCGGCTCCCAAGGCGTCACCAATCGCCAAGCCCAGGAATGCACCACGCATGCGATCCAGAATCGCCATCGGTTCCCCTTTTCAGCCGCACACCCGCCTATTGCGCGTATAATACCTGAGGAGCGGTTCAAAGGGGTGCTACATGTAGAAAACCGTCCACGATCACCGCGATTGTGGGTGTCCAGTGGGAGCCCTGTACGGGTGCGACGCATTCCCTAAACACTTGGAGAAAACCTCCTTGACGCACGGGTGCGGACGACGATGGGGACATCTTAACACTGATCGATAGTGCGAAGCATCAGTTCTACGACATCTCGTCGAGGAGAGCGCATGAAAACGCAGTCGATACGAGTCATTAACATCAAAAGCGAGATGCCTACCATCGACGAGGCACGACGCGAACTCATAGCGGCGATCGACCAGGCACGTGCCGACGGCGTGCAAGTAATCAAACTCATTCACGGATACGGGTCGACGGGCGTTGGCGGCGCGTTGAGAAACGCACTACGAAAATCTCTCCTGAAACGCCGTAAAGAAGGCGCGGTGAAGTCCATTGTCCACGGAGAAATGTGGGGCGTGATGGACGCGCATGCCAGAGCACTTCGCAATCGCTATGCGTTTCTCCGTAAGGACTCTGACTACAACCGCCAGAACTCGGGCATCACCATTGTGGAACTCAACGAACTTGACGAGGAGTAGCGCCCCTCCCTTACGGAACTAGTCGATACAATCGGCGGGTAAGCTTTACAACAAGAAGAGAATACAGCCTGAAGGGTGGCGCGGCACATCGCGTAACATTGCTATCAAATGAAGAATCGATTGTACTTTCCGAATCATCGATCGAACGAACAACTGCAATAGTCGGGCGCGATCCCTTCCGAATTGAAGTGACAGGTTCAACGGGGATGGGGCGGTGACTGACTGAAACTCTCCCGATTCCACTTACCGAACTGCGCGCATGTCCTTATTACGCATATTACCGGTGTTGCCCGGCTTGCCGTGTGTAAGCTCCACGCTTCTCGAATTTTGAGTTACCCCTTTCCTACGGTTGACAAAGTCACTCGAATGTTTGTCGTCAATTTTTCGAGAGGCGTACATCGAAATTCCACGGTGTTAGTTCCAGTGGAGAGATTCACTTCACTGTCAATTTCGATATTGCCTTTTGCGATAAGGTCACCACTTTTATCACAGACGGTATATGCCTTAGGTGGCTCGAATTCCAAAATCTGGCCGCTTTTTAATAGGACTGGGAAATTCAATACTTTCCCGTTTATGGCGATGACTGGATTCTCCATCGAGCCTGGAGTCAGTGGAATGCTCCGAATCGGTCCAAGGGAAACTTGCACTTGTTGGCCTTGGGGAATGTCGTTCAACCCAAAAGCTAGCTCGCCCACTTGAGCATAATCGAGATGCGCATGGTATACCGGATACGCAAAACCAGTGACCCCCGAAATGTTCGTTTCCCAATCTGCGCGAGGCTTTGAGAAAGGCCACTCGTAACGTTCGATTTCGTAATCCGCTGTTTCGATCAGTTCGACGTAACGCCACCCTGTGAAGTCAAGTCGCACGTAATATTGTGAGCGGGCGGGTGAAATGTGGCGGGGAGATCGGAGCTGTACGTTCAGTAACGATCCGCTTCCGTCACCGAATGCCCAGAGCCCAAGGCCTTTGCCTCCGAGATTAAGCGGCGGGTTGAATTGCCGCTCGACTTGCACCCACGCCCGGTGCGGTTGCGCGCTATTATTCGTCACGGTGATCGACCCGCTGAATGGCGAATCCTTCGCTGGAGCGCTCACCGACGTGAATGATGCCGACACCCCGGCATTGCACTGAACCGCCGCATAGTGATCGGGATTCGAAAAGTCTTCAACCAGGCCGGATTCGGATGCGTCGAACGGTGCCGCAAAAAATCCTGTCTCGATCATAATTCTCGGAATTTGAGCACCATAACGATTCTCCACTTGCCACGTATCGTTCCCATTGTTTGCAACGACATCATGCCGTGAAAAATCAACAGGACGAAACTTGGGAATGTCGCCAGATGAATCATCTAGATGAAACGCTTGGCCAGGCTTAGCCAATAGTTCTTGAACCTGCAAGGGCACGGCACCGGAGAGTCGCAGCTTCTCATATCGCTTGATGATGCCTCCGAGCCGTTGCTGGTTGTAACTATTGGCATAAGTCTGAGGTGAAAAGCCGAGCAGCAGGGATAAACTACTATCGGTCGCGAGCGCCTTGGCGCAGACATACTCAACATCGTCTGCGAGTGTGCGCTTAGGCTGCACGCCGCTCCAGGGAAAGACGCCCCACCACCCAAGATTGGTTGGCAGAAAATGCTGACGCCATTCCTGATTTGAAATCATATGTATGTCAACGAAGGTTTGCGGTGCGCGCTGACATGCGTCCCACGCGCCCATGCGAGAGCGCACTACCCAAAGGTGATGACTAAAGGTACTCATTTCGACCAGAGGCGGTATTTCGAGTTGGCGTATGAGGTCGTAGGTGAATTTTGCCGCATAGTGCCAGCCGAGCTTGCCGTTGCACTTAAGGTCGACGTTGTTCGCACCGTCAAGGGCATCAATATACATCATATCGAAACCGCATTCGTTGTACGTCTGCGCAGTAGATTGGACAACTTTCTGCATCAATTCCGAATCAGGATCCGGCATGAACAGTCCGAATATCTCTCTTAGCTGATACGCTTTTGCATTTTGCGCATGGGACGTTGCTGTTGTGCCGTATGCGCCACGCTCGCATTTTGTGAATGCGTATGGGGGAGTTTTAGAAACCTCTTTGAAGACAATAAGTTCGTTGTCGATTTGAATTGTTGCGCTGTTCTGGACGAGAAAACCGGTTGCGGGCGAGACGTCCTTCGTGGATTCGAGCACTGGCACGTTCGTCGCGTCAGGTCCGATTTCGGTCGCCAAGGTGAATGCTGCATTTTTCGCCAGACCCGGGTCAGGTACTGGCGTTACCCATGGCGTGTCTTTCGCAATAAACATGGCGTAGGTATGCAGGCCAACCGAGATTCCAGCCTCGTGCAGGGCATCGACAACTTTCTTCAGGCTCGCACGTCCATCGGGATACTCTCTTGGATTCGGCGCGTAGTCGCCAAAACGGAAGGCGTGCCCGCCATGCAAATCCAATTGTTCGATTCCCAGGCCATGAAGCATGGCGATCCAATCTCCGACCGTTTTTTCGGTTACGGTACCTGTCGTATCGATAAAATAGGATTTGCGATTGTTCTCGGAGTCCAGTGCCCAGGGGCCCCCAGTTGGCAGGTGTGGCAATACACTTGCATCGGAGACAGCGTCTTTGAGGGCACTGCGCAGTTCGGACGATGAACATGCGATGACCGCGACCGCTGCGCCGGGATAGCCCAGTTCCTGGTAGGCTGTCACTCCAGACAGACTCTTAGAAAAACCGGGAATCTCCGCGCAGTTGACCTGTAGATTCAGCACCAGCGGGCTTACAGCAAATGGTTCTTTTACATGGTCAGGTATCTCCAGCGGAATTGACGCAAATCGCAGCTCGCGCGGTTCCGCTTCGCCGGAAACCGAGAGTAGTTCAAATTCGATTCGACGCTCACGTGGCGAGACGCGGAACACTGCAGTTCGCGATGGCGCGCCGAATTCTAAGACTAGTTGGTCACTTTCGCGCCTCGCGGAAGTTGCGGGATACGCTGCTTCTCCGATCCATGTTGCAAACGGTGTCTTATCCTGAGATTTGCAATAGTTCTTACCGGTAGCCATATCGATGAATGCCGAGCTTGTTGCGTCGGTATTCATGACGTAGCGAAATGAATCGGTGGCAAACGTGATCGTAGGTTCAGATCCGGCAATGGAGCACAAAGCGATGAAAATTGGAAGCACGAAATTGTCTCCTGCATGTGTACGATATGTGTTCCCCGAGGGCGATACTATCAGCGGTTGAACGCCTTGTCACGCAGAATCGTTGGCTCGCAAAGGCTTTCTGCAAAATGGCTTAGCGTATAATCGGAAGCGTTCAATTGCAGCTCAAATTCGTTCAAGACTTATGGTGCAAATCGACGAACAATTGAGCTGCAACTGCGATACTGCCGGTGCGGCCGCCGAAACAGGAGTTACCAGGTGCTGTTTTCACGCAGGGATCTCTTACGAAATGGAGCACTAGGAGTGTCGGCCATGGCTTTTGATGGTGTTGCGTCAACTGCGGAGCAGCAAACTGGAAATGTCACGTTGACTTCGACCAACAAACACGATTGGCTGAACAAGCGTCAGCGTATCTACTGGTACGATCAGTATGCGTTGAACGAGCAGGAGACGGCTTTTTCGAAGTACGACCCAGACCGTATTGCAGGCGAGTTGCAGGCCACGGGCGCGGATATTGTTGCGGTGTATGCTGCGAACCAATTCAGCGTGGCCTATTACCCCAGCAAGATCTGGCCAATGCACCCCAACCTGAAGGGACGCGACTATTTTGGCGAGGTATCATCGCGTCTGAAGCGTCAGGGTCAAAAAGTCATTGGTTATATCAACTGGCTGGAATCACGCCATCCAGAATGGTACGTAGTTCCCATCGGCGGAAAAAAGGAGCAGGAATTTCCTTTGGCATCTTGGGCGCAGCCGGACAATCCCGACTGGCGCGTGCAGAAAGTACCCGGCGGCAAATGGCGCTTCGCCTGTATCAATTCTCCCCGGCGCAATCAGGTGTTGGCCGTCACCCGTGAAATCATCGAAGGTTATCATCCCGACGGTTTTCACCTCGACATGTTCTTCAGCGATTGCGTCTGCATCTGTGACTATTGCCGTCCGGCGCTTGAGCGAATGTGCGGAACGAGTGACATCACCGTGGAGGCAATCAACGCGCACTGGCGGGAGTTTGTGGACTGGCGCAACGAATGCAGCGCCTCTCTCGTGGGCGAAGTGTCCAGCATCTTGCGCGAACACGGCGTGTTCGCCGCCCACAATGGCCAGAATCCGCTGTGGCTACCGCCTATCTACGGATTCGACAGCAACCTGGTTCCGCATCTTGACCCATATGTATCGGAAATATTCTACGACCTCCACGCCGCGGACATCACCATGCGCTGGCATCAGGCGATTGGCAAACCGTCCTGCATGTTGGTAACCGGCACGTCGCCTGCGCATGCCCATCTGTCCATACCGTTACAAGCCTGGCAGGTGAGCGCCGCATGCGCCAAGGCAAACGGATGTAGCATCCTCGGACCTTGCGGCGTGGGCGCCTACCCGGACACCACCAGTTCTAAACGGCTCCTGAGTACTGTCCGTCAGGGCCTGGACTTTTTCATGGAAGACGCCGACCTGCATGACGGCGCGCGACCCAAGGTGGAAGTAGGGCTCGTGTTCTCCTGGGCCACCCGAAAATATTTTCGTGAAGGGCGTCTCGACTGGTCACAGGAATTGGACGGTTGGTCCCGCGTATTAATCGAAGAGCACATACCCTTCGAAATTGTGGTGGCGGAGAACATCAAGACACCGGAAGATTTGCGACGTTACCGTCTGCTCATCCTTCCAAACACATCCTTTTTAAGTGACAACTTCTGCGAAGCACTGGCGGGCTATGTTCGTAACGGCGGAAACATAATCGCGTCCGGTGAAGTCTCGCTGGGTGACGAACGCGGGAACAACCGTGACGACTTTGCCCTCGGAAACCTCTTGGGAGTAACGCGCAAGAATACCCAGGAAGGAACCTTTGCCGTGGAGGGGGCCTTGGAAGCGGAGCCTGCCGCCGGCGTGTTTCAGCAGGTCGAAACATCTGCGCAGGTTTTACACCGCCGCGTTGCGACAGACCCTGCCGGGCCTGTCGCCGGGGGACCTGACCCCTTGCCGATGTTACCTACCGAATGGCCCGTATCCGTTCTAAAAAAAACTGGAGAGGGACAATCGCTCTATGTGGCCTTCGGGCTCGGTCGGTATTACGTCCTTCAATCGCTAATTCATGCCCGCGACCGCATGACCGAATACATAAACCTTTTGATGCCTACGCGCCAACTAAAGGTCAATGCTCCGAGGCATCTCGAAATGAACGTTTGGCATCAGGAAGCGCCTGAGCGGACCATCATCCATCTCGTGAATCGGACTCCACTCGCTCACGACATGCCGAGGATACATGAGATTGCGCCGGTCTGTGACGTAGCTATCGAAATTGAAAACCCCTATCCCTCGGCACGTGTAAGTTTCCGGGGCACAGAAGGTACGGCATCGTTTAACGGAACCCTTGTTGCAGTAAAACTACCCAAGATGAATGTCTACGCTGCGGTGCTGATTGAAGCGATCGACACTGCGTGACAACTTCCGTAAGCGAGAAATCTAGATGGGCTTAAGGTTTCTGCGTGAGCAGTTCTTGTCGCATGACGCGAACCTGCGAGGAATCTGACAAACAAACGACCGCGCTCGGGATGCTGCAAACGAAATGTTCGAGTGGATTCTGAGATCTAACGCGGCTGCGGCCAACTATGAGTGGAAGCAACAATGAATAAAGTTTCACGAAGAAAGTTTATGCAGTCGAGTGTCTTAGGTGGTGCGGCACTGAACACCGGGCTGCTGGCACGAACGGTTCCCCCAAAAAACCATGGGCCCGACGCGGAAGCATTCGTGGACCGAATTGCATTTGGCCCGTGGATGAACGACACGAGGACCTCGCCACTACCGTTTTCGGGGTGGCCGCCGGATGTATTCGACGACGTGACCGTTGACAGTATCCTCCGGACCTTAGACCTGAATCAGGCGTTTGGGTACAACATCTATGATGTCTTTGGACTCTTTGCAACCTATGGCTGGCCCGTAGACATCGAAAGCGCCGCCACACCGGAACGCGCCAAACGCGTGCGGCGCATTATCCGGTCTTCTCACGAGCGCGGCCTCAAAATCATTTGCGGCATGGGGGTCTACAGTTGGGGCTTCGACGAGATCATAAAGGCGCACCCCGAAGTCGCCAGGAAAGATCAACTTTATCCGAATGAACATGTCATGTGCGGCAGCCGGGAAGAATCCTGGACATGGCAGAAGAAACTCGTGGACTTCATGATGAAGTGGGAGATGGACGGCTTCCACCTCGAGGCGGCTGATCTCGGGCGCTGCACCTGCCCGGAATGCATGACCAAATGGCCTAATCAAGCTGATTACTTCTGCGAAATTTCGAAGCGAACAGCCGAATACATACGCGAGAAGATGCCCGATGCCTACATTCTTGTGACTACAATAAGTTGGGTGGACTGGAATCTGGGTTTCAATGAACGGGATCGCGATGCGCTTGTACAATTGAGCAAGACGGTTGACTGCATCTTCGACCAGGGCCATCACGGCAGCTACGTGCGCCCGCCAGACCGAAAGCCCTTCATCGAGCGTCTGAATTGCCGCTGGGGAACTTCCGGTGGGCTGTGGGTGTATCCGACCTACACGTGGGACCGCCTGCAGTATTTCTTACCCTATCCGCGTCAAACCGGCGAACACATGAAGTCGCTCTTTGATGACGGCGGACGTGGAGTGATGTACTACCAAGGCCCTTCCAACAATCCCGGCGTCGAAATCAATATTGCGTTCGGCGGTGAATTCATGTGCCATCCACAAAAAAGCATCGAAGATAATCTGGGTGCGGTGCTGGAGCGCATTTACCAACCAAAATCACCGGAGGCACTGTCGAAGCTCACGAATCTTGTCTTCGCCGCGGAGGACGCATACTTCAAGAATATGGATTGGGATGCCGAACACCGGTACCTGAAAGGGAACAAGCTGTATCCAGGTCCGGGTGAATTACATTTGTCACGCCCGATCACGGGTCTATACGGAACGCCGGATTATTTGTTGGAGCCGCAGATGACGCTCGAGGGCCGCATCGCCTACAACGTGGCGCTTGAGGGCGTGTTGAAAGAAGCATATGCGATTGGTAATCAGTTCGACGCAACGGAAAAGATGGAACTTTTGCAGACCGCAATACTCAATACGCTGATGATGCTGCGCGCCTGTGTCTCGACCCAGCAATGGCAAGAGCAGCGAGTAAAAACGAACCCCTAGGTTGAGTATCCACCTCACGGGAGAGGAGCGTCGATCAACATGCTCGATACTCTAAGAGCACACGATTCAGGTCTGATTGAATTGACCTCCGAGCGCGGCAGCGTTCTAATCCCGCCTCGTCTTAATGGTCGAATCTTTTCTCAACTAGACGGTGAGTTAATTCACCGGCTCGATACCACGGCATTGCTCAACCCGTCTGGTGTCGAATACAACAACTTGGGTGGGAATTCACTATGGCCTGCGCCAGAAGGCGGTGCCTTCGCTTTTAACTATCAGCCGAATAGCAGCGCGTGGTACGTGCAAAAGGGAATCGCGGAAGCAATTCCCTCTGTACGCCCTACCAGTAACGGTGGCGCGGTCGTTGAGAAGTCAATCACGCTAACCAATCGAAAGGGTGCGGAGATTGATCTGGTCTACAGACGAGAGGTGTCGTTGCTTCCGCAGGACCCTGCGTGGGAAAAATACAGCCTGGCCGGTTTGGCGTACGCCACGATTGATATCTGGGAACCGGCTGGAGAATACAGTCCAGATGCCGTGCTGATTGCACCTTGGTCGTTGGAACAATTTCCGGGTGCGGAAGGAGTCATCGCCTTTGGAAGGTATGCGATCGGCGCGAACGCAATCAACCGCAAGTTCTACGGCGATCCTGACGACAGAATTGAACAGCGAGGCGAACAGTTCACATTCCGCCTAGGTGGTGTGGAGCGGCATCAAATAGGCGTACGCGTCGAAAGTAGACCACAGTTTATCGGGGCGTTTGATCCGTCTCGCGAAATTCTGCTCATACGAAAGACGGAACTTCAGGATGCCTTGTACTTCGATATTGCTGACAATGAACAAATCGATGGACCGTTTTCAACGGCGGATTCTTATAGCATTTTCAATGGCGGCGAACTTGGATTTTTCGAGTTGGAAACGATCGGCGGCATGCGTGTCGAAAACGGGCGCATAACGACAAGCGCACTGCCATCACAAACGTTCATCTTCCGAGGAAAGGAAACAGCGCTTCGTCAACTGCTTGCGATGGAATTTGGTGTGCGGATTTGACAGGGAAGTTTAGCGGTAACCAGTGTATCGGTGTCGGTACTCGATTGGCGTCATACCCTGCGCCTTCTTGAACATGTTCGTGAAGTGCGCAGAATCACAATAGCCCAGGTAGTGCGCAATCTCGGTGATAGAACGGTTTAAATCAATTAGGTAGTTGCACGCGTGGTGGATGCGGCGGCGCTGGTAGTACGTCATGGGACTCCAGCCCGTAGATTCGCGAAAAATCGTGCTGAAATGATCGGCGGAAAGCCCAAGTTGTTCGGCCAATTTGCCTACGCTGAACGGTTCGCATCGCAGAATCGTTTTCTCGATGTGCTCAAGTCCTGCAACAATTTCTTCCCGAAAACCGAGTCCCACTTCAGCTGGACGCTGTCGGACATACGCACGACTAAGAAGTATGAGCGACTTCAAGAGTGCGGAGCGGAGAAACGAAAGTGAAGGATTTTGCGCCGCAGTTTCGCGACCAATATCGGCAAACTCCTGATTCAGACGATTCAGTTCTTCCTCTGTAAGCATAAACGTGCTGATAAGACTCTGTCTTGGCTGCCGAAAGAGCGCGGCGGCGAGAAATAGCGGCACGAGTCCAATCTCGCGCCAATACGCGAGGAGGTCGTCGGCAAGCCATTCGGTTAGATAGTAGAGATTGGTCTGATGCAATCCTTCGAGACCGTAAATCGCGTGTGTCATTCCCGGCGCGAGAACAATGACGGTTCCAGGATAAAGTTCCTCTTCTCCGTACGCTGTCCTGTGGATTGCCCGTCCTGCGCGAACAATCGAAATTTCGAAGTGTGCGTGTGAGTGCGGTCTTCGATCTTGCAGTTCCGGGACATAGACCGGGCAGCCATAGTGCCACCCAGGGTAGTCAGGATGATTGGGCAACAGTGATCGGAAGTTGCCTGTGCCGGGTATCCAGGAACCGACTCGCACAGGGCGCGTAGCCGACACCCCGACTTCGTCCAAGGTGGACGTATAATGCGAGACAAACTCGAGTATCTGCGCTGATTCGATTATGGGCATAACATTACCTCAACGACATACCAACGCCAGGTCTTTTTTTCCGCCCGTTCGTAGCACATAATGTCAGAAATATTGGCAATCCGCAGATTGACATCGGGAATGCTTCCGCGTCCCAGTTTATCACAGCGGGCTCGGCGTGAGGGCCAATGTATGGCATGCGGGCATACGCAGTGCCCGGGATTCATACAATTAAGTCTTACTTCGTCACAACGGGACGTCGATACACTGTGCCAGAATAACGTTCAAATTAATCGCATCAACAGAGGTACATGCTCAATACATTGGGGAGTTTTGCAATGAGCGACCTTCAGGTGGTTCTGGGCTTTGACATGGAGACCGACATTGGAAGCTGGACACCGTACTACGAGGGGCTCCAGCACGGTACGCCGCGGATTGTTGATGTGCTCCAACGCAATGATGTACCCGCAACTTTTTACTTCACGGGCGACAGTCTTGTGAAGCATGCGGAGGTTGGACTCGCGGTTCGGGACGCGGGCTATGAAATCGGCGCGCATACACTCTTTCACGAAACAATCGGCGATTCTCTTTATGAAATCCCCGGTATGCTGCCCGTTCTTCCCGAGGAAGTTCCGAATCGGCTCCGACTATGTACCGAGCTGATAGAAGAACGTACCGGCGTACGGCCATTATCCTTTCGTTGTCCACGCCTCTTTGGTTCGACGGCTGTGGTGAATGCATTGGAAGAACTTGGTTATGTCTCGGACGCCACCTATCCGATGTTTTATTTTCGGGAACAATTGACGCCGTACCGGCCAAGCAAGAACGACTGGACGAAACCGGGCGACCTGCGCATTGTTGAATTACCTAACTTTGCGAACTTGGCTCTGCAGTCGAAAGACAAGTACGGACGCGACATGGACCAGTGGCCACTCTATCGAACAGAGGGTGCAGAGGCCATGCTGCGTCATATTGACAGTTTTGCCGAATATGCAAAGGCGCGAGGCGTTACACCATTCCTTTGCTTTTATTTCCATCCCTGGGAGTTCTATCAAATGCCTCAGGGTGATATCCGTTCCAGCGAAGGCGTTGTTCGTCCTGATCCATTCATAACGAAAAATTGTGGTGAGTATGCAGTGGAACAACTCGACATTTTGATACAAGCTTTGAAGGATCGTGGAGCAGAATTTCTCGAAGCTCGGGCGGCGGCGACGCGCTGGTAGCGAATTCGATTCATTCCGTGAAATTTCTGCCCCACCAGAGGATGATCCTTGCGGCATTCCTTCTGGATTTTGCAGTCGCCAGCGGTTTAGTTGCCACACCATTCCTGGCGTTTGCGCTATTGAAGGCCGGACCCGGTTTGACGGGCACTCTGGGCGCCATGCAGATGGCGCTATATGCTGTGGGCTGTTTGTCATCCGCATACTTCTTCCGCGGGACTCAGCCCGGCCTGTGGTGGTCAATTGGCGGTGTCAGCGGATTTGCCTTGCTCTATGCCCTGCTACCACTAGCGAGCGCGCCGATTCTATTTGGCGTTGTCGCAACAGCGCCGTTCTTGGCTTTGGCGCTTGCTTGGCCAGCTATGCAGGCCTGGGTGGGCAGCGAACGCAATCTTTCGCTGCGCGCGCGGTATCTATCGTGGTTCAATACGGCGACGGCCTTCGGCTTCACAGTGAGCCCGTTAATTATCGGTCCGCTTTTTGATTACGACATGCGCGCACCATTTGTTGGACTCGCGCTTATGGGCGGCATAACAGTCATGCTGCTACTATCACTCCCGCGTAGTCCCGTGAAAGAAGATCCGACTTTCGACACCAGCCGTAAGCACACGAACGAACAATCGATCCGCCTCGATTCAGGACTTTTGTACGCTTCATGGTTCGCGACCTCCGTGGCCAACGGGTTGGTCACATCCGTGCGCGCCATCTATCCAAAGAGAATTGAATCGCTTGTTGAGTCGCGCGAGCTAACACTCATAGCAAGTTATCGACCGGCCGGGCTCGACGCGGTGGGGGCCGCGACCAGCTTTTCGTGGCTGACATTCTTGTTGTCCTTTTCTACCGTGATCTGTTTTCTTTTGCTGGGTAGAACGACATCGTGGCAGCATCGTTTTAGATGGATTGTTTGCGGACAGATCTCCGCGGCCGGCGCGCTGCTATTGCTCGCCACAGCAAAAAGCATTGGTCTATTGATTTTTTGTTTTGCGATCCAGGGTGCGAATTACGGGATATCGTTTTTCGCCAGCCTTTACTACAGTCTGTACGTACCAGAGAAGAGCCACAGACGCGCTGCGATCAACGAAGGGGCACTCGGCGCCGGCGGGTTCCTTGGGGGCGTAGGCGTGGGATTTCTTGCAGAACACATCGGTGTTGAACGCGCGTTTCTGTTGGCGCCCGTGCCGGTGCTGATGGCGCTGCTGGTGCAGATTTGGTTGCTCAAACGGTTTCGTTCGACGAAAGCATAGCGCCCTATTTCTGCCGACTGGACTCGCTTTCTTTCCTAAGATGCGCAAGCATGCCGCGTATATCTGTTGCGCCGCGTGCTGCGATATAGACGGTTGCGATCGCGTACCACGCATAGCAGCCAATTGCGGTTATTATCCAAAACCATAGCCATATACTTTTCATGTCGATGAACCCTCGCTAACTCGCATTCGTCTCTCAGGTTTTAGATAAGATCCGACAACCATGGCCAACGCAGTGGCAATAAACGTGGCAATTCCAGACCAATTGGGACCGATTGCTTTCGCGAAACCGGCAGTAGCTGGGAGCTGCTCCATTACGAGATAGCTGACGGGAACAATCGCCCCGAGAATAATTGCCGCAGCCGCGCCCCATTCATTGGCGCGCTTCCAGTAGCAACATGCCACGAGCAATGTCATCATGCTCGAGAAACAAATGGTCGCAGTCACCGTGAGATAAGTCCACAAGGGCCCTTTCAACGGATACCACAAACCGTAGAAGAGGAAAAACAGTCCAAGTGCCGCCACTATCATGCGATTCCAAAGTATGCCCTGGCGTTCTGTTATGCCTTTGCGCCGAAACGGTGCCAAGATGTCGTTGTAGATAACGCTACCGTACGCGAGCATATATGACGAGTCGGTCGACATATCTGCGGCGAGCATGGCAGCGACTAAAATCCCCATCAATCCCATCGGCAGGATAGTGCCAAGATACTGCGGCATGGCTTTCAAGGATTCTCCGCCAGCCGCTTCGCTTCCCAGGGCTGCAAGCGCTCCGATGCCCCATAGGCCAGGAATTACAAAGCGGCAGACAAAAAATACGCTGGTACGCGTGAACACCTGACGCCCGGTCTTCACATCTTTCGCAGCCAAGACGCGCTGAATTACAGGTTGCGCGGTGAGCACGCACGCGGTTACAACGAGCCCGTTGAACAGCACATAGGACAGGCCCAAGTCGGCATTGACGAATGGATTGAATCCCCCGACCCCATAGTGCTTATCAACTGTTTCGACCATATTGGACCAGCCTGTCTTGTAAACAACGACGGCAGTGGCGATGAGTAGACCGGCGCTCATCACAGCGAACTGTAAAAAATCGGTCACAAGAACGGACAGCATTCCTCCCATGATCGTGTAGGTGCAGACGGCAATCAGCAAGATCGTCATCATGATTTCAAGCTGGTACCCTGAGCTGGACATGCCCGTTACCGCTATCAGGAAGTCTCCGCCCATCCGCAAATAAACGCCCATATTCAGCAGGCCGGAAAGTATGATCACTACGCCACTCAACCATCGGATACGCGTTCCAAAACGCTTTTCAAAAAACTCGGGAAGCGTCATCACACCGGCTTCGCGCATTGGCTTTATGCAGAATCCTGTCCAGCCTACAAAGAAGTAAGCGAGCGCAAATAAGACGCCGGGAATCGCGCCAGCAAAGCCGAACTTATAGCCGTTCTCTGCCGTGTACATGCACGTGACGATCCCAAATTCAGTGGCGGCAAGGGAGGCAATTCCAAGGTATAGTTTGACTTCACGTCCCGCAACCAGAAAGGTGTCGACACTTCCGACATATTTTCGGACGGCAACACCCGCGACCATGGTCACAAGCAAGTAGACACCGATGATGCTTCCATCGATCAGGCCGAAATTTGTCATCTTGGAACTTCTCCTGAATCCTGATGGTCAACTCACGTCTGGTAGTATTCGGCACGTCTGAGTTATGCGCACGAACACTCCTATTCGGTCAGAAGTTTGTCCATCCTCGGACTGAATGGCACTGGCCCGTTGTCCGTGATTTCATAGCCCGTCTCGATACGCGTCCCATGCCACTCCGGATGACCGAAGAAACTGACATCGATACACACTGCCATCCCCGGCTTGAGAACGTCCGAACTGTGTGGACCAAAAAATGGCGCCTCGGCCTCGTGCAATCCGATCGTGTGTGCGAAGGGGCAGACGAGATACTGCAGCAAGTCATGCTTCTTATAGTACGCCCTGCCAGGCGCATCTATCTCGCTCCCCTTACGGCCCGGCTGCAGCTGCGCGCGCGTCAGCCGGAATACTTCTTTGAGATGGTTCATGCACTCTCGCTGCGAATCCGTGTATTCACCCGACACAGGCAAAGAATCGCCAACTACGCCCGCATAGCCATTTACTTTGGGCGCAATGCCAATCATTACCAGTTCACCGGGCGCCATTCGCTTCGTCGTGGCGGTCGGGACTACCGCGTTGGCGCGTGGCCCCGAGCCTACGATGGCACTGAAGCCGAAACCCGTGGCGCCACGGCTCCGCGCTGCATACTCGCCTGCGGCGGCCACCTCAATTTCCATCGCACCATTAGTGATTGCTTTCGCCATTGCATCGTAACAGTGGTCCGCCAGTCTAAATGCTGCACGAATCTGTTCGCGCTCCCAGTCTGATTTGTTGTAGCGAAGCGCAACGTAATCACCCGTGACATCGACAATTTCGACGCCGCTGAAGCCATCCGTTATTTGGCGATAACAGTCCGCAGGCATACGGCCGCCACCCACCAGACCAACTCGTTTGATATTTCCCAGCTTTGCCTTCAGTTCCTGAAAGAGCGAGGGAAAATTCGTGATGGTCGCATTTGGATACTCCTCGTCCGGAACCATGAACACTGGAAAATTGCGCGTCTCCGTAATCGCGCTGTCGAGCTTCGCGAATGGTTCACTCTCGGGGCCGCCCAGCAACATCGGCTCGCCATCGCGCGGTACAAGCACGGCACCACTCTCGAACTGCGGACACCAGCCCGTGAGGTACCATCCGTTGCCGATATTGAATTCATCGTAGTACACCAAGACGAAATCAAGATTGTTGCTGGAAAGAATGTTTTGAACTTTCGCGAGGCGTACATCGCGTTCTTTTGTACCCAAGTAACCCATGGTCTGCTCCTCAGTGATGATGTCGGCGTCTGTACAGCGGAGGCAACAAGATTCCTGACAATAGCCCAATATCGCACCCCGTCAACACCTTACACTTGCACAACTGTCAGTCTCAGTCTTGCGAACTTCTCACCCGTCTTTGTATGAATCCGAGAGATTTGAGAGACAAACGGCCAGCAGCCCCTTGGCTTCTGAACAAGAGTTTGTCGATTTGACCTTTGGGAGTCCGGCCGTGAATGTCGCGCAGTGGGCGTCGCGCCGACTTTTGGGAGTACACGGCGCTGCTCGGCTTCTGATCGGAGCGCGAGTAGTAGGTTTCTACGAATTTCCAGTTGGCGAGGATGAGTTCGGCTACCGTGAGTCCGCAGCGTGGCGGGTTGAGGGTTCGAACATTCACGATCCACTCGGCCAAAATCTGGTGGTAGCGCGTGCGCGATTCCAAACTGTCGTAGGAGCGCAGGTAGAAATAGCGGCCGTCCATGACGACATAGCCCTGTCTTGTGGCCTTGTGATGGAGAAAAGTTAGAGTGTGAAGCGGCGATATGACGCGCATTACCGTATCCTTTTCGGAAAGCGTGTAGTACTACACGTTTTCTGTAGGTGGTTACGATTCCGCCAGCATCACAGCAAGTATCCCTAAGTCGGGATTCAGGCATTACTAAAAAATGGCGCGCCCGATACGATTTGAACGTACGACCCCTTGCTCCGGAGGCAAGTGCTCTATCCACTGAGCTACGGGCGCGTGGTTTTGACGGGGCGTAGGGTAACACATAGACTGCTGTTCTTTCTAT
>JADLHJ010000041.1 GCA_020848835.1 Candidatus Hydrogenedentota bacterium | reverse complement strand
TGACCAACTGCTCGGTATGCCACCGGTAAGCAGGCGAACGATGGATAGAGCAGCACACGTGACACACGAAGACAGCATAGCCGCGGCGGAGCCGGTGAAACTGAGCGAAGTGCGGGCGACGCTCGCAGCGAAGCGCGGTCCGGCGTATTGGCGCGCGCTCGAAGAGTTCGCGGCGACGGACAGCTTCACGGAGATTATGCACCGCGAGTTTCCGCGGGGCGCTTCGGAGATGCCGAGCGGTATCGAGCGGCGCAACTTTTTGAAGTGCATGGGCGCGTCGATCGCGCTGGCAGGTGTGACGGCATGTTCGCGCCAGCCGGACGAGTTTATCGTGCCGTTCGTGAAACCTCCGGTGGAATTGCAGCCGGGCACGCCGATTTTCTTTGCGACGGCGATGCCGCAGTATGGTTACGCGCTGGGCGTGTTGGCGGAAAACCACACGGGCCGGCCGGTCAAGATTGAAGGTAATCCGAACCATCCCGCCAGCCTTGGCGCGACGGATATTTTTGCGCAGGCTTCGATTCTCTCTCTCTACGATCCGGATCGCACGCAAGTCGCGTTGCGCCGCGGATCGATTTCGACGTGGGAAACTTTCGTCGCGGCGATGGACGTGTACATCAATGGCGAAAAAGATGTCCTGACGGGTAAGAAGATTGGCGCGGGCAAGATTGATGCGGGCGGCGCGGGTATTCGCCTGTTGACGGGCACGGTCACCTCCCCCACGCTTGGAGCGCAGATTAAGGCGTTTCTGGCGGCATTCCCGCAGGCGCGTTGGCACCAGTACGAGCCGGTGAACCGCGACAATGCGAATGGCGGCGCGCGGATGGCGTTCGGCGAGGCGCTGGCTCCGGTTTACAAGTTCGACGCGGCGGATATCGTTGTGTCGCTGGATGCGAATTTCCTTGAGGACGGCCCTGGATCGGTCGCGTATTCGCGCGCGTTTGCGTCGAAGCGTGATGCCGAGGCCGGCACGATGAACCGGTTGTATGCGATTGAAAGCACGCCGACCTTGACGGGTGCCATCGCAGACCATTCGTTGCATGTGCGCCCGTCGCAGATCGAGACGATTGCACGGGCGTTGGCACGGAAACTGGGTATCGATTCGCCGGGCTTGGAAGTGTCGGATGCGGCGCAGGTCCAGTTTGTGGACGAAATTGCGAAGGACTTGCAGGCGCACGGCGGCGCGGGATTGGTCATCGCGGGCGACAGCCAGCCAGCGATTGTCCACGCGATTGCGCACGCGATTAATGAGAAACTTGGGAACGCCGGGAAGACGGTCACGTATATCGATCCCGTTGAAGCGGATCCCTTCGATCACAACGAGTCTCTGCGCACGCTGGTGCGCGATATGGAAGCGACGACGGCGGAGACGCCACTCGTCGAGACGCTGATCATTGTAGGCGTGAATCCCGTGTACGACGCACCGGCCGATTTGAACTTTGCCGGTGCGCTGCAAAAGGTCCCCCACCGCGTCCACATGGGTTTGTATCAGGACGAGACTGCGGACCTTTGCCATTGGCACCTGCCGGAAGCGCACTATCTTGAATCGTGGGGCGACTGCCGCGCGTTCGATGGTACGGTTGCGTTGATACAGCCGTTGATTGCGCCGATGTATGGCGGCAAGACTGCGATAGAGTTGATGGCGGCGCTGTTTGGCAAGGGCGGGTCGACCTACGACCTTGTGCGCGCATACTGGCAGAACGAGCGCGGCACGGAAGGGTTTGACAAATTCTGGCGCGAATCGCTTGCAAAAGGTGTGGTTGAAAACTCAACGTTCCAACCGAAACAGGCTGCCATTGCAGCAAATGCCACCACGACACCGCAGCAGCCTGCGCAACAGCAGGGCATTGAATTGTCGTTCCGTCCTGACCCGACGATCGGCGACGGACGTTGGACAAACAACGGCTGGCTGCAGGAACTGCCAAAACCGCTGACGAAACTGACCTGGGACAACGCGGTTATCCTTTCGATTAATACGGCCAGTAAGCTGGGCGTGGAAATGTTTGACGAAGTCGAGGTGAAGGCTGGCAACCGTTCGGTCCGCGGGCAGGTTTGGGTACAGCCCGGCCACCCGGATGATGTTGCGACGCTGCACCTGGGTTATGGCCGCACGCGGTCGGGGCACGTCGGCGATGGTACCGGATTCAACGCGTACATGGTGCGCACATCCGATGCCCCATCGTTCGCGAGTGGAGCGAGCATCACGCGGACGGGCAAGGGTGCGCAGTTTGCGCGGACCGAGCTGCACCAGGTGATGACCGAAGAAGATCGACCGCTGGCGCGCCTGTTCAAGCTTGAAGACTTCAAGGTAAAATCCGGCGAAGAATTGCATCATCTCCCCCACGCGCACGTAGCCAAGGAATCGATTTTCCCGCTCTACCCGTACAAGGGCTACAAAGACGCTGCGTGGGCGATGGCGATCGACATGAACAAGTGCACGGGCTGCGGCGTGTGCGCGATCGCATGTCAAGCGGAAAACAACATTCCGGTTGTGGGCAAAGAGCAGGTTATTGCGGGACGCCAGATGCACTGGATCCGCGTGGACCGCTACTACAAAGGCAAGAACCCGGCGGGCGAGGTACAGGTAGTGCACCAGCCGGTGCCGTGCATGCAGTGCGAGAACGCGCCCTGCGAAGTGGTTTGTCCAGTTGCGGCAACGATGCACAGCCAGGAAGGCCTGAACGACATGGTGTACAACCGCTGTGTCGGCACGAGGTACTGTTCGAACAACTGCCCGTACAAGGTGCGGCGTTTCAACTTCCTGCAGTTCAGCGATCAGAAGACGCCGGCCGTTCAGATGATGTACAACCCGGATGTGACAGTGCGTACGCGCGGTGTGATGGAGAAGTGCACGTACTGCGTGCAGCGCATCAACCTTGCGCGTATCGAAGCCAAGAAAGATAGCAGCCGTCCGATTAAAGACGGTGAGATTACGACGGCGTGCCAGCAGGCGTGCCCGGCCGGCGCGATCATGTTTGGAAATCAGAACGATCCGGAAAGCCGCGTGACGAAGTGGAAGTCGAGCAAGCGGAATTATTCGATGCTGGCCGACCTGAACACGCGTCCGCGCACGACGTATCTGGCGAAATTGAGCAACCCGAACCCCGCATTACCATCAACAGTGGAAGAAGGTCCAGCAGAGCATGGCGGACATCACTAGACGTTTGAACGATATCGACCCGCCAGTACCCTTGCTGGAGGGCGGGCACGACTACGAGACGCTGACCGATCGGATCAGCGAGATCGTAGATACGAAGCCGCATCCGAAGCTTTGGCTGATCCTTTTTCTGCCAGCGTCGTTGGGCGTGATGCTGTTGCTGATCGCGCTGACGAAGTTGTTTGTGGTTGGCGTCGGTATCTGGGGTATTCGCATTCCCGTAGGTTGGGGCTGGGACATCATCAACTTTGTTTGGTGGATCGGTATCGGCCATGCGGGAACGCTGATTTCGGCGATTCTGCTTTTGTTCATGCAGGATTGGCGCACTTCGATTAACCGGTTCGCGGAAGCGATGACCTTGTTCGCGGTGATGTGCGCTGGAATGTATCCCATTATTCACATGGGCCGCCCATGGGTCGCATACTTCATTCTCCCCTACCCCAATTCGATGGCGTTGTGGCCGCAGTTCCGCAGCCCGCTGGCTTGGGACGTGTTCGCTATCTCGACGTATTTCTCCGTGTCCTTGTTGTTTTGGTACACGGGTCTCGTGCCGGACTTTGCGACGATGCGCGACCGCGCAAAGAACAAGTTTGCGCGCTACGTCTTCGCGATTGCATCGCTGGGCTGGCGCGGATCGGCCCGGCATTGGTCGCGGTATGAAATGGCGTACTTGCTGCTGGCGGGCCTTTCGACGCCGCTGGTGGTGTCCGTGCACAGTATCATTTCCTTCGACTTCGCCGTGGGCATCATCCCCGGCTGGCACACGACGATATTCCCGCCGTACTTCGTTGCGGGCGCTGTGTACGCCGGGTTCGCGATGGTGTTGATCCTCGCGATTCCGATTCGTCACCTGTACAACCTCAAAGACATCATCACGATGAAACACATCGACCTGATGGCGATCGTCATGCTGGTCACGGGGTTGGTGGTATTTTACGGGTACATCATGGAAGCGTTTTTCGCGTGGTACAGCAACAGCTTCTGGGAACGCGCGATGCTGGTCCACCGTTCTATGGGTTACTACGCCTGGTCGTACTGGGCGCTGATCTTCTGCAACGGTCTAGTGCCGCAGTTCCTGTGGTTCAAGAAGGTGCGTCAAAGCACGTTCTGGCTGTTTGTCATCTCGATTATTGTTAGCATCGGCATGTGGCTCGAACGCTACGTGATCATCGTGACGAGCCTTGCGCGCGACTTCCTGCCGACGGCGTGGGGAAACTACCACGGTACCAAGTGGGACGTCATGACATTCATCGGAACGATTGGATTCTTTACATTCATGTTCCTGCTGTTCGTCCGGTTCATCCCGATGATCAGTTCGTTTGAATTGAAAATGCTCCTTGAGAAGAACAAGCACAAGGGACAGGCCCACTAGGTCATGCATCACGAAG
>JADLHJ010000040.1 GCA_020848835.1 Candidatus Hydrogenedentota bacterium | reverse complement strand
GGTTGCGGCAGACGGTGAACAGCCAGCCGGCCAGCTTGCCGTTCAACGCCGCCGGATCCGCCAGGCACAGCTTCAGAAACGTGTCCTGCACAGCGTCCCGTGCCGACTCGAGGTCGCCGGCGTAGCGAAGGGCATACCGCACGAGTGGCCGCTCGTAACGGTCTAAGGTATCCCGCACCCACGCCGATTGGTCTCGTTTCTGATCGTCCATCTACCGGCCCTGCCCGCGTTCTGCTAGGTATAACGCGCGGGACGCGGATTTGTACAACAGCGAACGGTACGGGGTGATGCTGCAAATACTCCGGCACGTCCACGAAACTTGGGAGCCCCCCGCAATTTCCGCACAATTCAAAATATCGCGCCAATACTGTCAATCAAATGACCCTTGTTTCCGAATGTGAGACCCTCTTCGGTCACCTTAGATCGCACAATTACACCTAGCCGTCAAACAAACACGGCTTAATTCGCAACACCATTCCGTCAGGTCAAGTACAACGCCGTGGGCAAATAAGTAGAGACATACGTAACGGGAGCCATGCTCCCGCGACAGTCCCCCGCGGCCATTTTTTCGTTACGGGCATGTCTGCTATAATCGCGCCTCCAGTAACGAGATAGCGGCAACCTTGGAGCAAATTCGTGCGCCATCCGCTCACGCCGGGGCCGCCCCGGGTCCAAATACAAACGCAAGCCGGCTGTAACGGCCGTTGTGTTTTCTGTCCGAACGAGCAGGTCCTTAAATCTGATCTCGAGCACGGTCGCATGCCGCTTGAGATGTTTCACAAGATTGTCGATGACCTGGCAAAGACGCCGCCGCGCCGCATCGGCATGTACATGCAGAACGAGCCGCTGCTCGACAAGCGCCTGCCGGAGCTGACGAAGTACGTGACGGAGCGCATCCCGGACACGAAGACGCAGGTGATCACGAACGGAACCTATCTGACGGAAAAGGTCGGTGAGGCGCTGCTCGACGCTGGACTGAAGCAACTCAAGTGCAGCCTGCAATCGCTCGACCCGGAAACAAACCGCGAGATCATGGGTTACGACAGCCGTAAGGTGATCGAGAACTGCATCACGTTTCAGAAGTTGATCAAGAAGAAAAAATCGAAGATTGATTTCCGCGTGTCGATGGTGGTCACGAACAAGAACGTGGATGAAATTCCCAAGACGCGCAAATTCTGGGCGAAGCACGGCGTGCGCTTGGTTACGTCCGCGCTCGAAAACCGCGGCGGAAACATCGCGGACGCGGAACAGCTTAACGTCGGCGAGATGAAATCGATGGGCAACTGCGTCCGTCCTTCGCGCGACATGATGATTCTGTTTAATGGCGACGTGCCGCTCTGCTGCGTGGATTGGCACCGCACCTACATCCTCGGCAACGTCTACACCGACAGCGTGCAGAATGTTTGGCACGCTGCTCCCGTAACACAGGTGCGCGACGCGCTCGCCGAAGAAGACACCTCGAAAATGCCAACGATATGCCGCGACTGTGGCGAAAGTGCCTGCCCCAATCAGCATCGCCGCGGCCTCAAAGGAATTCTCAGCCGGCTCGCCGCAGTATTTTAGATTCCGCCTGCGTGAGGACTCGGGGCAATGTGCACGATCTTTACCATTGGCCATTCGAACCTCGACCCCGAGCATTTTCTTGCGCTGCTGACCGCGCACCGAATTGCAGCGATTATCGACGTTCGATCCAATCCATTCAGCAGATTTGTGCCACACTTCGCAATGAAGAACTTGCAAAGCTGGCTGGAGAAAGCCAACGTCGAATACATCTTCATGGGCAACGAACTCGGCGCCCGGCGTGACGAAGAATCTTGCTATATCGACGGTCAAGCCCGCTACGATCGCATCGCAAGTCTGCCTATTTTCCAGCAAGGGCTTCAGGGCGTTCTCGACGTCGCGCAACACCGCAACAGCGCATTGATGTGTGCCGAAGCGGATCCGCTATCCTGCCATCGCACGATTCTCGTTTGCCGCGAACTGCTTCGCCAACGACCGGAACTGCAAATCGCGCACGTCCTCGCCAACGCAACAAGCGAATCCCACTCCGATGCGATGCGACGTCTTGTCGCGCTTCATAAACTCGAACCGGATCTCTTTGAAGACCAAAGTTCGGCCACATCACTAATCGAACGTGCGCAGGATTTGCAGGCGGCGCGTATCGCTTACTCTCGCCAAAAATAAAACGGGCGACCACATTGGCCGCCCGTTGAACTACGTTAAACTCGTCTTACAACAATCGTATTTCTGTTGCAGTGATAACGCCATCGAGGTCGATGGTGCCGATAATGTCGACGCTCGCGCCTACAACAAGGTCCACTTCGGTACCGGTAGCTGTGTCCGTATCCGCCGGCAAGAAAATCGCCGCGCTTGCATACAGGACGGTTACATCACCTTCCGCGAGCGTTACGACCATCGAGTCATTGTCCGCATCTACCGACGCGATTGTTCCAGTCGCGGCCACGTCCGCGGACGAGACTGCGATGTCTGCACGCAGTTGCGGCGTCAGGACGTAGCGGCCGTTGCCATTGCGCACCAGGTGCAGGTCTTCGAAAGTGAGTTCAACGAGACTGTTGCCGTCTTCTGGCACTTCAAAGGTCTCGGACACGAACAAGTGACCGTTGGCAGTCAGTTTGATGTTGGTGATCTCTGTTTCCGGATCGTCATTCAATCGCAGCCGGGGATTCTCGATTGCAATACGAATCTTTGTGTATGTACCGGCAGGAATATCCGCCGTCGAAAAGACCTCAGACAACCCGTCCAGCGAGATCAATTCGAGGTCCTGAGAGCCTTCGAATATAACCACGCCACTGCTATCCTCTTTGTCGTCGTCGCCCTCGTCCTCTCCGTCATCATCATCGGCGGAATCGAGGGAAATCTCGGTGACGGTGACCGTGAGTGAGTAAATATCGTCGGTAGCGACAACCGCCTTGGGAAATGCGGCTGACGCGAGCGCACCCTGCAGCGACTTCATCGGTGAACCGAATAGAATGGTGACTTTGCCATCCTTGCCACCGCCTCCCGGTCGGGGGCACCCGGCCCCAGCGAAGATGAGTGTGATGGCGGCCAAGCAGACAAATACGTTTCGAAATGCGATCATGGTTGATTACCTCCTTGCAAACTGCAAAATAGCCCGCAGGATTGTACCACGCGATCGCGAATAAATTACGATATTCCATTAAACTGAACCATAGAACAAATTAAATCGATTAATTATGTTGTATAGTTCGGATGGGGTAACGTGAAGGCGAGGCCGAGCGCTGTTACAACCGCAAGTGCGGCAATGGCGTAGGCATTTTGTGCGCCAAGATTCCAGTATAAGAGGCACGCTAGCACGGGACTGATGGCGCGGGTGAGTCCTTCGAGCGAACGAAATACGCCAAGTATACGCCCCTGTTCGTTTGATGGCGTGTACAACGATACCAGGGCGGACATGCAAGGGCGGACTTGTGCGGATCCGATTGTGGTGAGAAGGAGTCCGATCGACAGCATCCACACGGATTGCGCGATGCCAACGATGATCAGACCTGGAACGATGCAGGCGAGCCCGTGGATGCTCATGCGTTTGGGACCGATAATGCCGCTACGCTTGCGGACATAGGTGCCCTGCGCCATCGCGAGCACAAAGCCGACGAATAGAAACATGACAGCGATTTGGCCGGGGTGAAAGTGAAAGCGGTCTTTCACAAGAAATGTGATTGCGAATTCCATCATGCCCGAAAAGGACAGCAGGAATATGAAATAAGTTACGTTCGTGCGGGTGACGCCGGGATATTTGATTGCAAACATTGCGAATGGATTAAGCGGACGCGGGGCGCGCTGCGATACGGTTTGCGGTTTCAGTGTTTCCGGTAGGCCGCGCGCGACGACAATCCAGTTTGCGACAGCGAGAAGCAAAGACGCGGCAGCTGCTGCGGAATAGGGGTTGATACCGTATGGTTCAAGCGAAGGCCATACTTCTGATGGATCGAACAGCGAAGCGATGCCGCCAATTGCCGGCCCAAACATGAACGCGACACCAATAGCAAAACCGAGCACGGCCATGCCGCGCGATCGGTTCTTATCTGAGGTGATGTCCGCGATTACGGCGGATGCCGCCGAAATATTACCGCTCATGAGCCCGCCGATAAGCCGCGATGCAACAAGCATGGCGAAGGTGCTGGCGAAAACCCAGAGTCCGTAGGACAACGCGATGCCCGCAATAGAAAAGAGCAGGATTGGACGGCGGCCGATCCGGTCGGAAAGGCTGCCGAGGATGGGCGCGCAAATAAATTGGAGTAATGCGTAAAGCGCGCTCAAAAATCCGCCGAAGATGATTTCATGGCCCTGATCGGGGCGTGCCCCCAGCCATAAGCGCAGACTGTCCAGCGACGCGACCACCGCGCCAAACACACCGGATGTGCCTTCCCTGACGATGTAGTAATCGAGCATGCTCGGAAACAGCGGGAAAATGACCGAAAACCCGGCCATATCGAGAAATACGATGAAGAACACGATGCGCAAAATGCGCTTCGATTCGGCATCAGAGACGGGTCCGTTTTGGAGATCAGAAGAGGACATGCAGCTTCACAGGACGGTTTGGTTAATCCGGTAAGAGTAACGAAGCGCAGGGTCGCGGATCAAAGGCAGTTGGCCGGTCAATTCTTGTTCAAGATGCCTTTCAAGACTTCCGTGGCCTTGTTGATGACCTCGTCGCGGACAATATTGCCGGTGGATTTTACGCCGTCGCGCACTTCGCGCGTGATGGTACTCGCCTTGGGCCCGTAGCCGTATTTCACATCGGGATCGGTCGGCGGGCCCGTCAGCAGGATTCGGAGACCGCCTGCGTTGCGAAGCTGGCCGACGATTGCGTCTAGTCCGGGCACGAGGTCTGCCGCGCCGAGCACCGTTTCGAGTACATCCACGTGAACGAGCACGTCCGTGTTTTGCGCGTTGAAATCGATCGTGCCGATGGCGGTGATGTTATAGCTGGGCGTCGCCATGTTGAACGTCTGAAGCGTCATGACGCCGTCTTTGAAGGTGGCCTGCGATTCGCAGGTGTCAAAAGACAGACCCTGGTCCTTCAACTTCGGCGCGCGCAATCGCGTGATCTCCAGTGTGCGCAACACGGACAAGACTTTTGTCGCCATACCAAGTTTGCCAAAGGTGCCGTCCGTAGCCCGCACCTGGACCGAACCATTCGCGTTTGTGAATGGCGGGATATTCTCGCCAGTAAACAATTCAAGATCGAACTGGCCGAAGGCGTGCCCGCGTATGCCTCGCGGATCTTCCAGCGCGATGTCGTCGATGAGCGCAAGGTCTACTCCATCGAGCTTGAGACTCATCGACGTGGACGCAGGACGATCGCCGCGGGGTTGCGCGAGGCGCACCCAGCCCGCGCCTCCGCCGTCTGTTGTGCTGAATACAAGATTACCGATCTCTACGTCGCCGTTTATCGCGGTGACGTTGGTGAAAACCTTCGAGAGTTGTGCGCGGCGATAGAGGACGTTCTCCATGTTGATATCGAACTTGCCGGAGAATGTGCTGCTGCTCTTTGATTCCGCGGCAGGTTCATTCGCGGATACAAAAGAGGTCGATTGCAGGGCCCTCTGCGTGGCAAGCACACTGTCAACGTTGAGGCGATTTCCAGTCAACGCGCCGGACCAGTTGTCGCCGCGCTTCACCAGATCCAGCGTAAAATCTGAATCTGCACCGCGCACGGAAAGGTCTTTGCACGTGAAGCCTTCGTCAGCGTAGCTGATCGCGCCGTTCAGATTGTCGATACCGAGTTCATCGTTTAGTGCGAAGTTCACGTTATCGAGCATCAAGTTTGTCTGCACGGGCTGAGTTGCAGCGCTGCCCCGGATGCGTCCGCCGGCTTTCGTGCCTTCGGGCATGAGCGCGGCCAATGCGCCTGCGCTGATATCAAAGTTTGGTATCTCGAAACGTTGTTCGGTGAATTGGCCGTTTATCGTCTGGTCCAGGCAAACGATTTTCACCTGCTTGGCGGCCCAATTCCCGCTCATTGCGACCCCTTGAATATCCAGGCCGGCTACGGTCCCGCTGCGTTTGGTGAGGTATTCGCTTAGGGCAAGATCGTTTTGTCGAAGGTCGATCTTCGCGTCAAACACGCCTTTCGCCGCATCGCGCACGAAGTGTACGGGCATTTGACCGCCGACGCGGACATTCTCAGGCAACATGGGCTGTAGCGCGTCGCCGGGGATCGTGGCGTCCACGGTGACATCGCCTAGTTCCCAACCTTCTTTTTTGTTCAGCATCACAACGGTACCGTCGAGGTCGGGCGTATCCTTTCGATCGAAATCAATCTGAAGGCGCGGCTTTTTTTCTTCCGGCAGTTGCAGCGCGATGGTGAACTGCGAATCGCCATAACCCGCCAAAATTCCGGGTGCGACCTTTTTCGCGGCTTCCTGCTTCAGGAAAGGCAAATCCATTTTCGCGAGGTTGCCGCGGACGGTGCCGTTCCATGTGCGCTTCGCGATTACGTATTTGCCGCTCGCGTTTACGCTGCCGAGCTTTTGCGTCGAGGCCGACGCCGCCGTTTCGATGGTACCGGGCGTAGCAGTGAAGTCGGCCTTCACATTCGTGAACGAATCGGACCAGGACGGTGAATCAATTGCGAACGCGCCATCGGCGATTTTGCCTTGGATCGACAAGTCATCCGGCACGCCTGCTTTCGAACCAAAGGTACCTTTCACATGATCCAAGGCAATGGTTCCGCTGGCACTTTTCACCGATTCAATAGGCATGAACATGCCCAGGCGCTCGCGCGAAAGTTTAATTGTGCCCTGCAAATCAATCGCGGTCTTGCCTTCGCCTAGCTTTGGGTGAACAGTTCCTTTGAGCGAAAGGTCTTCCGCTTTGAGTGACACAATGTTTATTGCGTCGTTCTCAAATGCGATTTCGCCCGTAAAGCCGGTTATGGCGCGCTCACCTTTGGGCAAGGTGAGATCGACGCCTTTGAAGGTCCCCGTGCCTTCGGCGAGCCGCAGTTTCTTTTCCGCGGTTAAACCAATGAGCAAATTGCTCGCCTGCACTGCCGCAGATTCGCTCGCCGTCACGCGATAGTCCTCGGACGGTTGCGCGGCGAGAAATGCCTGCAACCCGTCGCGGTTCGCAGTAAGCGTGGTCACGCGCGCGGCGACCGCGGCATTTGGCTCGATCGTGATGTCAGATGCGAATTGCAGTCCGGGCGCATTCCAGTTTAGTCCGTTTATCGTGATTTGACCGGCATCCCACCATGCGACGCCGTTGAAGGAACCCGCGATGGGTGTGAGATCGACGCCTTCCATCGGGAGCGGGTTGGCGTTGCCATCGAGTGCGACTTTGAACTGGCTGGCGCCCGTGCGTTCGATTTTTGCGTTTACCGTTGCGACAGCGCGTGGCACGCGCTGCGCGCTGAAGAGGCTCGCTGTGTCAACATTTGTGAGGTTTAATTCGCCATGCACGCCGAGGCCGATTTCTTCCGGTGCGTCGCGTTCGAGTGTAATGGTGCCATCGAGGTTTGTCTCTGGGCCGTAAAGTGGAGATGCGGCATCCGCGATGATCGTGATTGTTGGCGACAACACGTTTGTGGCGGCGAGATTACCTGCGAACACGGGCTTTTCCACGCCCTCCAGCCTAATGGTCGCGTCCGGTGCTTCAATCCTGCCAATCGCGAGCTTAATGCCGCTTCCGCCTTGTTCACCGCTGGCGACGTGATCGCGGTGCGCTTGAACCATGCCGAGCACGCGATCGCGCAAATCGCCAGGCTTCGTGGGCAAAGTCGCCGCGAGGTTCTCGATTTGCAGCTCGCTCACGTTGATGGTGCCCTTGAGCAGGCTGGGGATGTGCGGGTAAGCGGACAGGTAGGTGCACGATGCGTGGAAATCACCTTGTCCAACAGAAACATTTTTTGCGCGCAATGCCGGCGTTGGGAAGAGGACAAAGTCCATGCGTTCGACCGTCGCGGGGAGGCCGGTGTTCTTCGTGATGCGCTCGACGAGATAAGGCCGATAGCGGTCGGCGTCTATAATGCGTTTGGTAATTTGCCATCCGACGACCAGCAGCACCGCCAATGTAGCGAGGACGAATGGCCAGCGTTGCCGCTTGCGCTGAAACGGAATGCGCAATGTGGGCGAAAGGCTCATGCTTAAGTATACCGCAAGGATTCACCACGAAGGCACGAAGAAATGCAAGAATTGAAACGCATTTTAACGTTGAACACTATAGAAACGGACTGTATTTTACTTCATATATTCAACAATCCAATTTTTTCGTGCCTTCGTGGTTATAAAGTATTTTCATCGTACACGATGGGAAAATCGTCGCCTTCAATAATGTTCCCTTCGGGAATGATCGGCGTGTGGTGCAGCAATGGGTGCTTGCCGTCCGCACTTCGCGATTCTGGGTGCATGAAGTTCAGTACCACGCCACGGCGAGGTCCGTCGGAGTTGTTGCCGTAAGATCCGTGCAACGTCATTGAATCATGAATGGAACACTCCCCGGCTTTCAGCAGCATCGGTTCAGGTTTGAACTGTTCCAGTTGCTCTGGCGTGAGCACGGTTTTAATACCTTCCATATTCTCAAGCAGTTGCAGTTTGGGTAGCAGCGGCCATTTGTGGCTGCCAGGTACGTAGTGGATACAGCCGTTGTCGATGGTTGTGTCGTCAAGGCCGATCCAAACGGTCAAATGTCTCGATGGGATCGAGCGGGTCCAATAAGAATAATCCTGGTGCCACGCAACGACGCCGGGGTGACGCTTGGGTTTGTAGAAAACCTGATCGTGCCAAAAGCGCACCTTCGGCGATGCGAGCAGTTGGCTGACGGGCACGGCTATCGCCGGGTGAAACAGGATGTCGTGAAAGGCCTCGTCGATGCGCCATGCGCCGAGAAAGTGAAATACGTTTTGTTCCGGCGCGCTTTTCCAGGCTTCGTCAATTTCGTATAGCTCGGCCAGACGCGGGTTTTCTCCGGTGCGAATGCGCTCTAGTCCTTCGCGCAACACATCAATCTGTTTTTGATCCAATACGCGCGGGCCCTTGATGAAGCCGCGTTCGCGAAATTCAGCGACTTTCGCGTCGCTGAGGCGGTATTGGTCGGCATCCTCTTTGTGCATCGCAGTCGGGAAAAGCGATCCTGCCATGCCGTGGATCGTGCGAAATTCGGGATAGGTCGTAGCCATGATGAAGCCCTCGCAGCGCCAAATTTGACCAGACCCATTGTGCATAATGGCCCGCGCCCTTACAATGCGCCTGGGCTGGTTTTGGACGTACGGCGGGCAGATTAGCCAAAGCGGTGTCTACCCGCCACCGCAGTCCAAATAGGTTTGTGCGCAATATGGAGTGCGCCGGCGGGTAGACGGCGCTTTGGCTCTGCGATGACAACCTTATCAACATGGAGACGATCTATGTTTCTGGCATCCGCAATACTTATCGCGGCAACGATTGCCGCCAATCCCACGCCGTTGGCAGGCACCTCGCCGCTCACGCTCGAAGGCGACATCCCCATGCAGATGGTTGCGGGGATAGATACGTACTTGAACCGAGCGCTTGAAGACAGCGTTAGCAAGCGCGCGTACCGATGGCATCGAGATTTTTCGTCGCATGAGTCTTATACAAAAGCAGTCGAAACAAACCGACAGCATTTGGCTGCCATTATCGGGGCGACAGATTCCCGCAGCCCGGCCAACCTGGAAACATTCGGCACACTAAAATCGGCTACGGTCGGTGGCAATCCAAACTTGTCGATACATGCCGTGCGCTGGAATGTTTTTCGCAATGTATATGGAGAAGGGCTGATGCTCGAGCCCGTTCACAATCTCCGCGCCCAAATTGTCCTCATCCCTGACTGCGACATTGCTCCCG
>JADLHJ010000039.1 GCA_020848835.1 Candidatus Hydrogenedentota bacterium | reverse complement strand
GTTGCTCGACGAGCTGCGGCAACACGGCGACTACTTCACGCTCGGCGATCGCATCGAGCACTACCTCGCTGCAACTGAGATTGACGACTTGTACGAACGCATCCTCGAACGCTACGAACGCGACTACGAATGCGACCGCCCCGGCCTCGTGCGAGATGCCATGACGGCGCTATGGGCCGCTCGCCGGGGCCTATCGGAAGCTGAACTGCTTGACATCCTCGGCAATTACGACGGCCCGATGCCGCAAGCCTACTGGTCACCATTGGCGCTGGCTGCAGACCGCGCGTTCGTGAATCGTAACGGATTGATCACCTTTGCACACGACTACCTCCGCAAGGCCGTGCAGGACCGCTACCTGCCAAAACCTGAAGACCAGACCGCCGCGCACCTCCGTCTCGCCGACTACTTCGAACCACGCGGCATGTCCCCACGCCGCGTCGATGAATTACCCTGGCAACTTTCTCAAGCCAACCACAAAGAGCGCCTTAAGAATTGCATAGCAGATCTCGACATGTTCCTCGCGCTGCACACAGAAACGCTTAAATACGAATTGATGAGTTACTGGCGGCAGATCAGCGATACGTACAGTATGGTTGAGGAGTATGGACGGGCACTGACGCAATTCAAGTCGACGAGTCCTGACGGATTGCAGTTGTCATTTCTCTATAACGAAGTTGCTCGCTTCTTTGAGGCCTGCGCCGAGTTTGCCGCCGCCGAGTCTTTGTTGCGCCGCGCGCTCGATATTAACGAGAGGGGCTACGGGCAGGACCACCTAAATGTTGTCACAGGCCTCAACAACTTGGCGGCGTTGCTCTGGTCCACCAACCGGCAGGCGGAGGCCGAGCCTTTGTATCGCCGCGCGCTTCACATCAGCGAGAGGGGCTACGGGCAGGACCATCCAAATGTTGCCGCGATCCTCAATAACCTGGCGGGGTTGCTTTGGTCCACCAACCGGCTTGCGGAGGCCGAGCCTTTGCTGCGCCGGGCGCTCGATATTAACGAGAGGGGCTACGGGCAGGACCATCCAATTATTGCCACAGGCCTCAACAACTTGGCAGTCTTGCTCCAAGACACCAATCGGCTGGCCGAAGCCGAGCCTTTGCTGCACCGCGCGCTCGAAATCAACGTGAGGGGCTACGGGCCGGACCACCCAAATGTTGCCACAGGCCTCAACACCTTGGCAGTGTTGCTCCAGGACACCAATCGGCTGGCCGAAGCCGAACCTTTGATGCGCCGCGCGCTCGAAATCAACGAGAGGGGCTTCGGGCCGGAGCACCCAAATGTTGCCACAGGCCTCAACACCTTGGCGCAGTTGCTCTATCGTACCAACCGGCTGACGGAGGCCGAGCCTTTATATCGCCGCGCGCTTCACATCAGCGAGAGGGGCTACGGGCAGGACCATCCAAATGTTGCCACGATCCTCAATAACCTGGCGCTGTTGCTCTATCGTACCAACCGGCTGACGGAGGCCGAGCCCGTTTATCACCGTGCGCTCGATATTAACAAGAGGAGCTATGGCCCGGACCACCCAGAAGTTGCCAGGTGTCTCAAAAACCTTGCGGGGTTGCTCCAGGCTACAAACCGGCCGGCCGAAGCTGAGCCTTTGATGCGCCGCGCGCTCGAAATCAACGAGAGGAGCTACGGGCCGGACCACCCAGAAGTTGCCATGTGTCTCAACAACCTTGCGGGGTTGCTCCAGGCTACGAACCGGCCGGCCGAAGCTGAGCCTTTGTATCGCCGCGCGCTCGAAATCAACGAGAGGGGCTTCGGGCCGGACCACCCAAATGTTGCCACAGGTCTCAACAACTTGGCGGCGTTGCTCCAGGCTACTGACCAGCTGGCGGACGCCGAGCCTTTGTATCGCCGCGCGCTCGAAATCAACGAGAGGAGCTACGGGCGGCCGGACCACCCAGAAGTTGCCACAGGTCTCAACAACCTGGCGCTGTTGCTCTATCGTACCAACCGGCTGACGGAGGCCGAGCCGTTGATGCGGAGGGTGCTGGAAATCTTGGTTAAGCTCACGCGTGCTACTGGCAATCCTCATCCGCACTTGGAGGATGCAGCAAATAACTACACTGATTTGCTCTCGCAAATGGGCCACAGCTCGGAGCAAGTTCTCTCCACGTTGCGCGAACTCGCGCCGGAGTTTTTCGCGTGATCTGGTTTAGGGATCTTTCTTCGGGATGGGGTGTGAAAGACCGTGAGATCTCGGAATTGAAACCGGATATCTTGTGCTGCCTGCCTCCGCTCCAACCTGATCTCACAATGCCAGCACCAATCGAAGCTCAGACTTGCGTGTTTCTTTCGTTGGTTTTTCATGCCATTGATATACCTTGCGATGACACAGTAGATTGTTGGCCAGTGGGGCGCGGGCATATCTTCATTTCTCCTAAATGGGCTTGGGGAGGGGACTCATGAGCGCGAAGTCTATTGTTGTCGCGGGGGACGTAGCAATCGATTGGCTTGAGCATCGCGTGCCGCCGATTGACAATCCGAATAGTTCGAACTGGCGCGGATATCCGGGGAGCAGATTTGTAGCGCTGCAGGGTGGCGCTTACTTAATGGCGCGCATGGTCGAAGCAGCGCTTCAACTCCTGCCAAAAGAAAAAATAGACACGAAGGTCGTAAAGCAATTGCCACCCAAAGCGCTTGAGAGCGTACCGCCCAGCAAGATCATTCACTCAATCGGAAAAATCGCACCCTACCCGCTGTCCGCAGATGACCGGCGCAAACAGGAATTACGTTTTCGCATTGAGCGGCTGGATGGATTCTCCGGTCCGGATTCAGGGATCGTCTCCTACGATCCACTTCCAGACGATGTACCCGATCCATCGATAGTGCTCCTCGGCGACGCCGGCAACGGATTCCGCGAATCGCGCAATGCATGGCCAAGCGCAGTTACAAAACCAAGAGGAAATCCCTTGATCGTTTACAAAGTAAACCATCCGCTTGTAAGTGGTGGCCTGTGGGAAGAAGTCAACAAACTCCATCGAGAGCGAACCATACTTGTCGTTGATATCGACGACTTACGACAGCGCGGCGCACAGATTAGCAGGCGTTTGTCCTGGGAAAGCGCCGCCATCGATTGCCTGTGGCAACTCGCATACAATCCCTCGCTCGTGGCATTTCAGGAATGGCCACACCTCGTCATTCGATTTGATTTGGACGGCGCGATCTATGTGCGTGTGACAAAAGGAGAGATGCTCAGCACGCTCTTCTATGACGCACACAGCATCGAGAGCGGCTTTCGCGACCGCTGCAATGGTGAAATGGTTGGCGTCGGCTGCGCATTCACCGCCCCGCTGACAGCACGAATCGCCGAAAGTGGTATCGCTGGCGTGCCGCAAGGAATCCGCGATGGTATCGCCGCGGGGCGCCGCCTCTGGCGCCTGGGGTTTGGGCAAGTTACCGACAGTAAAGATCTTCCCGTAGTGGACTATCCAGTACGCGCGATATTTCAAGAGGATGAACAACTTGAAATTGGCCCGCCCATCAGCGCGATCACGCTACCTGCGATATCCAAATCGCAGCCCATGGAAGTTCGCTCGTGGTCCATCCTGGAAGATCTCAATCGCTCTCGAGGCATATACCTCGAACGCATGGCGCACGACATTGTAGAGAACGGATTCAAGTCGCTAGATGATGTCCCCGTCGCGCGATTCGGAGACCTGAGAACCCTCGACCGAATGGAGATTGAAGCCTATCGCAGTATCGAAAACCTCATCACAAATTTTATGGGAAACAGCAAGACGGTCCGCCCGCTCTGCATCGCCGTATTCGGGCCGCCGGGGGCTGGAAAGTCGTTTGGTGTTAAAGCAGTTGCCAAATACGTTGCCCGCGACAAAATAAAATCGATCGAGTTCAATGTATCCCAATTTGCAGGAGTGGAAGATCTCGCCAAAGCACTCCACCGCGTTCGGGACGAAGTCCTCAATGGCAAGACCCCGCTGGTGTTCTTTGATGAGTTCGATAGCATGTACCAAAGCCAGCCGCTGGGATGGCTGAAATATTTTCTTGGCCCGATGCAGGATGGAAAGTTTAAGGACGGTGAAACGGAGCATCCACTCGGCAAAGCCATATTCGTATTCGCCGGTGGGACAAGTAAGAGTTTTGCGGATTTCTGCTGCGCATCCGATCCTGCGGACCCAGCCAAGTCGGTTGTGTGCAATCCCGAAACATTTCGCAATGCCAAGGGACGCGACTTCGTTAGCCGCCTGAGGGGATACGTAAATGTGCTCGGTCCGAACAAAGTGGACGAACGCAGCCCCGAGGATGTCTATTTTCCGCTCCGCCGCGCGGTCCTATTGCGGAGTCTGCTGGAACGGAATGCAAAACAACTGCTCAATAGCGAAAACATAGCGCGAATCGATTCCGGTGTGCTCGCTGCAATGATTGGTGTCTCCGAATACAAACATGGCGCAAGATCTATGGAAGCAATTTTGGATATGAGCCGTTTGTCCGGCCGCAAGGACTTCGAACAGTCGGCTCTACCACCACCAGATCAACTCGAAGCCCACGTAAACGCTGAAGAATTTACAAACCTCGTACTGCAGGAAGTGCTCTTCGGCAGCGTCAGAGAAGAGATCGCGAAACTTTTCCATGAGGACTATCTTGCAAGCGTAAAGGGAACACCCAAGGAAAACCAGGCCTCAGCGCGTCCGTGGAATAAGTCGACGGAAGAAGAACTCGAGTTGGAGGAGCATTACAAAGACTCGAACAGAAAGGCCGCAGAGCATATCCGCATTAAACTCCAATCGGCTGGCTACGGTTTCCGTCCCGTACCCAAAGGCACCGCAATACCAATCGAATTCCCGGCATCTGTTGTGGAAGCCCTTGCGAAAATGGAGCACGAGCGTTTCTGTCGCGAACGCGAAGCGAAAGGTTGGCAATACGGAACAAAAAGCAACGAGGAGCGGAAAACGAACGCAACACTCATACCTTGGGAAAAACTGTCCGATCGAGAAAAAGATTTCGACCGCCGTCAAGTCCGCGCAATCCCACGACACATGGCAACCGTCGGATTTCAAATTTTTCCTCTCGCTGAACATTCCTTGCATGCGACCGTTCCTGCCATTCCGTCGCAGCGAGAAAAGCGAAGTCGCCCTAAGAAAAAATCAAAGCGCCTCCAATGAAATAGACCAACGATTATTCATGCGCAGTTCTCGTCGTTACCACTAGGCATCCTCTGCTTTGCCCGTGCTGTCACGGCAAACCGTTGTGGTTGTTCGTCAGTCAACCGCTTACGACATCAATAAGATGTTCTCACTAAGCGGCTTTATCGAACGACATTCGGGGATTGCAAAAGGACCTGACGAATTGCGCGATGAGGCCGTCACAAGCAAGTCGCCGCCACTGCCGGCCCAAAGCGTTTCGGCGATGGATGGATAGGCTGTCAGTTCGAGATGAGACGTTTAGTCAGTGACGCACAAAGCGTCCCCCTCTACTGTAGTTTCTTACGCAATGCCACTAGGTATTGTTCATCCGAAGGCAACATAATGCCGTGCTGTTTCATGGCATAGAGAGTGTCATAAGCCTTCTGCCACCATTCCCGCGCACATGGTTCGCCCCTCTTTACGCTGATATCGGCCAGTCGCAAGTAGCTTATCATCTGGCCGCGTTGCCACACTGCGTTCGTCGGGTCTTGAATCACCAATCGTTCGCGAATCGCAAGTGATGCGCGATACGCCGCCAGCGCCCCGGAAGTATTCCCCTGCGCGCGTAGCACATCGCCCACCTTGACGTGGCTTACCGCCAGGTTGCGTTGCCATTCTGCGTTTGTCGGGTCCTGATGCATCAACTGCTCGTGAATCGCAAGCGATGCGCCATATGCCGCCAACGCCCCGGAAGCGTCCCGCTGCGCAAGCATCGCATCGCCAATCCGTTCTTGGCCGACTGCCAAGTCGCGTTGCCACTCTGCGTTCGTCGTGTCTTGAAGCGCTAGGCGCTCGCATATTGCATTCGATGCGCGATACGCCGCCAGCGCCCCGGAAGCGTCCCCCTGCTCAAACAGCACATTGCCAATCCGTTCTTGCGTGACCGCCAGGCCGCGTTGCCACACTGCGTTTGTTGTGTCCTTAAGCAGTAATCGCTCGTGACTTGCAAGCGATTCGCGATACGCCGCCAGCGCCCCGTAAGCGTCCCCCTGCGTGAGCAACACGTCACCCTCCTTGACGTGGGTAACCGCCAGGTCGCGTTGCCACTCTGCGTTTGTCGGGTCCTGGTGTACCAAATGCTCATGAATCGTAAGCGATGCGCGATATTTAGCCAGCGCACCCGAAGCGTCCCCCTGCGTGAGCAACACATCGCCCACCTTGATGTGGCTGACCGCCAGGTCGTGTTGCCACACTGCGTTCGTCGGGTCCTGACGCACCAAACGCTCGCGACTCGCAAGCGATGCGCGATACGCCGCCACCGCGCCCGAAGTGTTCCCCTGCGCAAGCAGCACATCGCCAATCCGTTCTTGGCTGACCGTCAAGTCGCGTTGCCACACTGCGTTCGTCGGGTCCTGAAGCACCAAACGCTCGCGACCCGTAAGCGATGCGCGATGCGCCGCCAGCGCACCGGAAGCGTCCCCCTGCGCAAGCAACACATCGCCCACCTTGCTTTGGCTGACCGCCAGGGCTTGTTGCCACTCTGCGTTCGTCGGGTCCTGAAGCGCCAAGCACTCGGCTATCGCAAGTGATGCGCGATAGGCTGCCAGCGCGCCTGAAGCGTCCCCCTGCGCGCGCAGCACATTGCCAATCCGTTCTTGGCTAACCGCCAGATCGCGTTGCCACTCTGCGTTCGTTAGGTCCAGAGGCGCTATACGCTCGAATATCGCAAGCGATGCGCGATAGGCTGCCAGCGCGCCTGAAGCGTCCCCCTGCGCGCGCAGGACATCGCCAGTCCGTTCTTGGCTGATCGCCAGTTCGTGCTGCGACTCTGCGTCCGTTGGATACTGAAGCGCCAAGCGCTCGAATATCGCAAGCGATGCGCGATAGGCCACCAGCGCACCAGAAGCGTCCCCCTGCGCGCTCAGGACATCGCCAATCCGTTCTTGGCTGATCGCCAGGCCGCGCTGCCACTCTGCGTTCGTCGGATACTGAGAGAGAAGGGCTGCAAAGGTCTCGCGGGACGCTTCGAACAGCGTCGCAAAGACGGTGAGCACCGTTCTATTTTCCAGGTGGTCGCTCACATCGAGAAGATATCGATGACAAAGCGTAGCCAAGGCGCTGTCTTGCACTAGTTCTCCGCGAATGAGCGCGACGGCCCACTCGAGGCCTGGGTTCGGATCTTTGCCGGCGTCGGCGAGGATGTGGTCGGCGATGGCTCGCGATGCGCCAGCCCTCTCGCCGGACAAGAGATCTCCTCCGTAGTACCGCGCCGCGCGCAGCTTGTCGTCGGCGCTAATGAGATGAACCATGAGTTCGGATTCGCGGAGGGAATCGGTGTTCTGCAGGGTTTCAAGGTGGTCGGCTATACGCGTGTGCAACCCATTGCGGGCCTCGGCGGGCAGGTTGTGCGCGAGGACTGCCTCGCGCATCTGGACGTGGAAGAAGTCCCACTGGCCCTGCGCGCCGCGTTGGACGAGTTGGGCGCGAAACGAACGGCGCAGCCCCGCGAACCGCAGCGGGTCCCAGGCCTCGCCAGTGATGCTCGGCATGAGCGCCAGAAAGTCCGACTCGCGCCAACCCGCCCGGCTCACGGCGATGAGATTGGCGAATGCGCGAGCCCACGCCTCCCCGTGGAGTTCTTCCGCGCGACCCAGCATCCAGCCGTACAACCCCGCGACATTGGCGGGCAATCGCGTTGCTACATCAACCAGAAGTTGATGGAGACGCGCTTCGGGTGTGCCGGTGAACTCGCGATCGGCACGTACAAAATCGTCCGCGTCGAGTAAGTTCAATTCCTCTATGGCCAACGTGAGCCATAGCGGATTACTCGCCGCCAGTTTCCCGTCGGGTAGCTGTTTGTCGGTTAGCGCGGCTAACACTTCAGAGTTTATCTCGCGGTGGTAGCGGCGGCAAATCGTGTGGGCAATGGCCTCCGCCTCGACGATACTCAGCGGTGGCACCAAGATGCGCGCTATGCCGGGGCGTTGGTGCAACGTTTCCGAGGCCGTGTCCGGGATGGCCGTCGCGATGAGCGTCGCGTTCGCCGGCCAGAGTTTGGGCAACCAGGTTAGGTAGCGCGCACGCGTGGTCGGTTCGAACTGGTTCAACGCATCGACGAGCACCACCACCCGCTTGCGCTGGGACGCCTGGGACAGCAACGCGCGAAACGTATCGTCGATGTCGTCGGGTTTGGCGTTGTCCTCGATGCGGATCGGCACACCAAGAAACTCGGCCAACTCCTCGATCCAGCGGAGGAGCATGGCGTCGACCTGGTTGGCTCGGAGGCTGATACCAGCCGCGTGCGTCAGAAGCAGAACGTCCTCGGCCTCTAGTACACGGTGCAATTGCGCGATCAGCGCGCTCTTGCCGGAACCGGATTCACCGGTGACCGACGCGCCCCAGTCCGCGCCTTCGGCCGCGGGAGAGAGGGCCAGCGTGCGCAACGTGTCGAGTGTGGGTTCGCGGCCTACAAAGTTACGCGAGCGGTGCTCGATGAATTCTTCGAGCGCCCAGCGTTCCTGTTGCTGCCATGAGGGATCGGGCTGTTGCGCAAACGAATCGGTTTCGCTGTCGAGTTCGCGCCACAGATCGTCAAGTACCATGCGGCCCAATGCTTCCACGCCAGTGACTTCGTTTTGGGCGGCGTCCCACCGTACGCTGTAGCGGCGCACACGGTCAGGCAGTTCCCGTTCGATGCGCCGCTTCAGTTCTGATAGACGGTCCGCGGCCTGTTTCCCGTCGGGCTGGTCGCTGTGCGCATCGGAGTAAATGGCTGCAGTGGTTGCGTCCATTTCGTCGTAGGGAAGCGGCTCGCGAAAATAAAAAAACGAACGCCTTCGCTGGTCCATGGAATCCAGCACGCCGAACTCGATCTCGAGGGCAGTCACGCTCTTGCCTGGAACGGCTGTAGAGTAGCCTTGTTCGTCGACAGCCGTTTGCATGCGGTCCTTCGGCGGGACCCAACCGTAGCGATCGCCCATGAGCGCAATGAGAAACGGGCGGCTGCGTTCAATTTCGGTGAGGCACACCTTAAGCACCAGCAATTCCTTACTATGCTCCTCATCGACAGACACCGTCTCGACGCCCCAGCGCAGGTCGATGGGTTCCAAGCGGTGCCTACGGGCTTGCAGGCGCTCCGCGAGTTCCGGGAACACGTGGTCTCGCAGATAATCGCGCTCCACGTGCATGTCCCGGAAAGTGCTGCTCACAAAGACTGGACGCGTTTGCCAATTTGCCATGCGGTTTTCCCCAGCGCGAACAGAGATGAGTTTGGACAGGACAAAGTACGGTACTGAATGAGGCGCCCTGCACGGATACCACTTCAGACTGCACAAAAATTACATCGGGAGGCAAGCGAATTCTTGTTCCACCAGTCTTGAGCATGGCCAGAGTCCACCACAGCTTATTTCTAAGCGCGTAAAGTGAATAAGTAGACAAATTAACATATATTCCAAACGGGCTATCCTGCGAGCGTGATGAAGCAATACCAATTTTGCCGGAATCGGGCAATTAGAAACCGGAGATGTACTCGAATTCCGTACATGGGAAGAGGTCAGTCGTTTCCATGTGGATTTGGAATTATCCCCATAGACTGTGTGCTAGGTGCCGACTTCCGTTCGGTGAGGCCGTGATTGTGGCCGCATGAGGCCGATGCAGCAGCTTTTGGGAGAGATGGCATCCCGTAGACATAGCAGTAACAGCCGCGCCGCAACGTGATTGAAGATATCCATTCGCCAAACTTCGGAGATCCGAAGTGCCTTGCTTGATCTGCTTTCTTGAATTGAATTCCATAGATTTCGCCAGTGACTAGTGCAAGACTGGCAGAAGCAGTGGGGGAGGGGCCTGCTTCTGCATCCGAGACGTTTCCTCTCAACCTTCGGGGTCCGGCCGTAACGGTCGCAGTCCTTGCGGCGTTGCCGCGCCAAGAAATTGGCAACGCCATCGTCAGTCAAAGGTGAAGCAGTGTCCATCTCCGAATCAGCAGAAACGAGCGTACCGTGATACGTCCGTGAACGATCTCGCCAGCTACTTGAGCTCCAATCGGTCAGAAATCCCTCTTAGAATGCTTCCCACAATGGACATCGTGCCTTCGCTCGGTAGGGTGTCATTGCCAACTTCGATGGTCACGTAAATCTCGAGCCCTGCGCCCGCTGCTGCTTTCTTAATTTCACCGATCTGGTCGGCAAGGTCTTGGAGTTGGTCCGTGGTGAGGACGGCGCTTGCGCGCCGTACGCCCGGTTTAATTGAGACTGTTGGTGGTTGCTGGCCACCGGTTGGGACGGTGTGCGTCACGCCACGCAGTCTTACGCTCGAGGCAGCGGCGATATCGCAGGGCCAGGGGCCGCTGTCCTCAGTTCGTTCGAGATAGTGACCACGGAGCGCGCTATCGATTGCCTCCTTAACGAGTGGCCAAGGCTGTGGACAACCGGCCTTAGCTGACCAGGCATTCAAAAGAGCGATCGCGGTTGTCGCGTCGTGTTCCCATGCGTCCGGTAGGGATTCTTTCAGTATATGCGTCACCGGTATCGCGCTCGGCGGAGGCAGAAGCTCCGCAGCGTCGTTGAGCACACCCGCAGGAATACTTTCCTTCCAGATGCTGGCTTGTCCGGCAACGAGCCAGACTGCTCCTGATAGAACTGCGTGGCGAACTGCTTCGAGCACACTCTCTTCGGGTGCCTTCGGAATCGTCAACGGTTCGTCGAAGCCACCTTTGGACACTTGGACAACCTTGCCTCCGGCGAAATAGTCCTTCACCGACTTTACGGAAATCTCCCGATCCTTCGGCCACAATTGTGGCAGCACATTGGGCACAAGCAACTCGCCGGCAAGGGATGACAACTCAGCGTTCTCCGGCAATACGAGTTCCAAGCTGGGATCTTTCATGTCCGCGTCGTTCGGCCGCTGCATCCAAAATGTGCGCAAAGATCCATCTGGCCGTCGCGCACGTAGAACGAAACTGCCCTGCTCCGCGCCGCGCGCGAGCGTCCCTAGGATTTCCTGGTGACGCAGCATTTTGGGCAGGTGCGGGAACTGCGCAAACGCTCCAGCCAAATCTTTCACGCGTCGTTCGGTCTCGCCCCCGCGCCAAAGGTCGAACGGCCCGTCGGGCAAAAGCGCGTCTGCTTCAATTGGATTCTCTTGAATACGCGACCGCTTGTCGTTCTTGACCGTCGTGAACAATGGGTCGCTTTCGACGGTAATTTTGAATGCCTGAATGTCACCTTTGTCATTGACGGTAATGACAACGCAGTAAGCTTGTTTGATTGCCTCGGGGATCTTATTCTTTGCGTCACTGATGCTATTAGCCAAACGCGCCTGACGCCCGACATCCAAATCCTTTCCAGCAAGCATCAGCCGCACTTCGTCCCACGCCAAATAGTCGCGAACTGCATTTCGAGCCGCGTCCAACGCATTTCTTTCAGGCGCCACTAGCACGACGGCATTTCGATTTACTCTAGGTCGATTTGCAGCAGTTGTTTCATTGATAAACCTCTGCGCCTCGGCACTGGGGTTACCTGAAGTGGAAACGGATCTAGGGCCTAGTATTGTGAAATGAAATTCGCCATCATCCTCTATATCGCTAGGCTTGGTCGGAAGGGTATGTACACGCGCACCCGCGGCGCTCGCGCCCTGAGTTAGACTCTTCGTTTCGCCTATATTCTTAATCAGTACCTCTTCAACCGTTGCATCGGATACGCGACTGTTGAATGCCTCACTATGCATCTGTTTAAGATTTGGCTCGGATCCCAAGCGCCAAGCTTTCGGCAGAAGCTTTTGCCCCGTAGGTCCCAACTCGGCGTCTTCGATACGTGCTTCGTCTAAGAACCACGACACTTCGGTCCAGCGGCGCAGGGCCTTTTCCATTTCGATCTTGTCCGGGCGAGTTGGACCGAGGAGTATCATGAGGTCGCGCGTTAGCGCCTGTTTGCCCTTTGGCTGAGAATGAAGGAATGTAGAGATAACAGCCTGTTCCAATTCCCGGTGATGCAACGCGGTTGTTTCACGTTCTAGCGATTTTGCTTTGTCCAATTCCCCTTGGATGATCTTGTCCCACTCCTCGCGCTGCCCATCGTTGTTTTCGGCGCTTGCCACCGCCGTTAGTTCGCGCAGCGATTCCGCCAGGTCGGTCTGAGCAGGCGGGGCGAGAAATACATTAATACCAACAAGTGGACACTGGTCCCAACTTACTGCGTCGCGTAATCCGAGCGCGAATGTACGAAGGACCCCGCGTGTGCGTTGAAATCGCGGCATGCTTGTCCATTTGGTGTACAACACTTCAGTCAAATCTGGGTGGAAGGGGTAGCTCTTCTCAAAACGTTCTTCGGCGATGTTGCCTTCACGCTTCGTCTGATCGTCTAGATCATAAACACCCTTTAGCGCGGCCAACACATGCGATTTGAAGGCTCCCGCTTGCTGAATCGACTCCGGCGTGAAGAATCGACGGCGCAGCACCTCCGCTACGTCCTGCTTTTCCACTGGCTGCACGCTCTCTTCCTGCTCGCGACGGAAAAGGTCAGACAAGTTCGACACGATTCTCTGGCCCGACGTATCCATCTTGCGTGGATCGGTGGCAAGCAGCGACGCCACGACGGCGCAGTGCTTCACCTTCGTTGCCGCTTGCGTAAGAGCCTGGAAGAAACTTTCCAGGTAGCCTTCATACGCCTTGTTGCGGTTGATCTTGTCGCGCGCGTACATCAGCACTTCATCGAGCAACACAAGCGTCGACAGCCCGTCTTCTTGGGGCTTCGACAAGAGGGTCTGAAGCAATGGCTCGGCGGGCGCACTTTCCCGTTCTTTGTCTTTCCCTTCGCCGTGAAGGAGTTTCAAGCCGTCGGCCCCGGCAATCTGCCACGCGAGCACGCTCCACGGCTCTTTGAGCCAACGCAGCTTACCCGCAGGATCGGCAATCTCCATACCCTTCTCGATGTCGAGCTTGTCAAACGACAACACCACCACGCGCGTCTTCGGCGGTGTTAGCCCGTCAAGGTGAGAACGAAACTCCTGCACCGACGACAAATCGTTCGGCAAGCGTTCGGGATCGGTCACGAGATGGTACAGCGTAATCAGCGTGTGGGTTTTGCCGCCCCCATACGTCAATTCCAACTGGCGGACTGCCTTCTCGTTCTTGCCGGCGAGGCGGTAGATGACGTCCTTCACCAATTCCCGGAGGTTGCGCGTGGGATACGTCAACGCGAAGAACTCACGCGGGTCTTGGTAGACGGGTCGCGCACGACCCAGTTTCACTTCGTACAAGTCTGCAGCGAAACTGTTCAGGGCAAGATCGCCGGTCTTGACGTCTTCACGCAATGCCACTACTTCGTGCCAGGGCGTCCAAGGGGTCTTAGGCATAGTGTGGCAAACCTTTCCTTGACGACTCGGTGGGCCGCCAATTCCAACGTCGAATCAATTCATTGAAATGTGTCCATTTCTTAGTAAGGAACTGGTAGCGCCCCGCGACGATTCCTGGCGAAACATCCAGTTTGTGCGCGATGGCTTCTACTGCCGCCTTCGATTTGCACGCTCGAATCTCGCTGTTGAAGGTATGGGGAACAAGAAGTTCCGCTGCAAATGCATTGGCTTCCTTTTCCCGCTCGTCTTCTGCTTCACCATCGTCAATGTATAGGTCTTTCTTGCTGTGCAGCAAAACATGTCCCGCTTCGTGAAAGAATGAAAACCAAAACTTGTCTTCGCCTTTCCCACGCAGCGATAACAGAATCATCGCCTTATCGGGGGAAAGCCAGCGCGTCGCGCCGCTCCACGGAACCTTTTTCATCTCTCGGACAAGCGCGACTGCTACCCCCGACGCAGCGCACAGCTTTTTCATCTCTGGCTCAAATACGCTTGGCTGCTCCTTCGTTAGCGAACGGATGGTCTTAAGCGCCGCGACAAATCGCGGCTTATTGAAATCGGCGCACGCTGTGGAGTGGGCCTTCAGTTCGCCCTGGCGAATCCACGCCGAAGTCGGACCGGGGGCCGTCTCAAAACACTTCGAGCGCCGTGCCGCTACCTCGGGCGTTTCCCAAATCTCATGCCACGCTTCGACACTGCTTACACCATAGAACGCCAATACGTCACGCAAGACCAAGACCTTGTCTTTGTGGTCGCCCACAATCCCACGCGATTGGAGTTCGTTTACTGGAATGCAGCGCAACCAGTCCAAGTCGGCGCGCATTTGCTCTCTCTCGTCAATCTTGGCTTTCCGTTCCTGAAACTGCGCCTCCAAATTGTTCCAGAAACGAGCCGGCACACCCGTGGCCAGTTCCAGCTTATTGGCAGTCTCATACGTGATGGGCTGATCACCTCCAATGATGCGTGCCACCGATACAGGAGTGAGCCCAGTACGCGCACCAAGTTCGCGCTGGGTCATGCCCAACGACTCGATCGTCTCTAGCAGAGTCTTACCCGGAGGAACGGCGTAATCCGGCTCGTAGCTATATCGTGTTCTCCCGCCCATCGTGTGGCCCTCGCGCTAGTGCGTGTCCCGAATTTCGACAATCTCAATTGACCGAACTAGGTTACGGTCGATTCCGCCAAAATCATTTACGGGTACAGGGTCGTCTGCCGGCACGAACAAAAGCCGATACGGGTGGACAAGATCCACCGAGAAATGCCCCTTCAGACTCCCCGACAATTCGTGGCATCGCGCGGGGGGAAGATATGAAATGTCAGCAAGCGAATCCGCGGCGCCAAGTTCGGCTAGCCGTTGCTGAAGCTTTCCCGCCATGTCCTTCCCGAACTGCTTAGCCATTTCCCGCTGCTCCGAACAGACTTTCTGGAGCTTCTTGGACCGGAAATAGACCTTCACGCGAGTCTCCAAAAGAATAACATGACATGTTAACTTTTTCAAGTAGCCATCGATTGGCCCATGCCGCCCAATTTAACGGCTATTCATACACTTCCGTGCTGCCTATCGTCTTATCCTCATGCCGTTCCCCGCGGGCGCGGACGTGGTTGCTGATGCTTTCGAGGAGGGAGCGTTCCTGGCTAGCGTGCGGGGCGAGTTCGATGAGGGCCTGGAGTAGTTGGTGGAACAGTCTGTCATTTCGCAAGGCGCGTTCGTCGAGGTATTCGTCCACCTTGACCACGTCTTTTGCCTTCCAGAGGTGCATCAAGCGGTGGACCTGGTCGATCAACGGCACGGGCCGTCCACCGGGGGCGCTGAGGCCGAGCGTCTTCTTGGTGCGTTTGTTCCACGGAACGAGCTTCACCTTGCCGCCGGAACTTACGCCGTCACCGGCAGGTTCGTCGTCTTCACCAGCAAGTTCCTCGTCCTCGTCTTCCACGCCATCTATCAAAGAACCATTATCGGAGGCACTGTCTTTCGTCTTGATAATATCAAACTGATCCGCAAGTGCTCTGTCGGAAAGGCCACAGGACAGCGCGTACATGATGCACGCGCCGCTCGGGGCCTCGTCGAGTCCGAAATCGTTTCGGTGGAGCAGGTAATAGATCGTCACGTCGTCCAGACCGGTTACGACCGCTTCCCCTTCGCCATGGGTGAGGATGCGGCCCACCGCGAAGTCGACGACCATGCGCCGCACGTGCCGGAGAAACTCGGACACCGACATTGTCGCGCCGGGCTGGTCTGCCTTGCGCACCACGGGATGCTTCGAGTACGCCTCTAACGCTGGACCCGTCGCCGCCCACACAAAGTCTGGCCCGCGAATTCCCGCATCCCAAAAGTAACGCAACCGTTCCGTGATCCGCACGCGCATCTCATCGAGCACGGCGTTCTCCCAACCGGAGCGCGCGGATGGCGAGCGTTTTTTGCAGACAAGCCAGACTGACGATGCAAGACGCGCGCCTCCAGCAGCCTTATGTGGCATCTCAGTTTGGATCGGCCAACTTGCGTCTACAAGAAAACCACTTCGGACAACGGCAGCAACAAGTGTTTCCCAGGCGTCCGGGTGCTTATTCGCGAATACGATTACGAACCGTCCCTTATCGCTCAATGTTTGATGGACGGCCGAGAATGTCTCCGCCATTCCTAATTCATAGTAGTCTTTAGCTCGCTCATTATCGCCATCGCCACGAGCAGCATGCTGAATTAGCTCTTGGGTTTTTGGCGTGATTTGCGTTGAGAACTCTTGAGGAAACGTCAACGAGTGCATTCGACGCAGCCAGACATAAAAGAAATCACTCAAGTCTGCATAAGGTATAGCATCGTAATAAGGCGGATCCGTAAGGACCAAATCTATACCTTGAGCACTTTTGTCCGATTGGCGCGAGTCACCCAGCAGTATCTTGGCCGGACCACTCACTGTGCCGAAGGCTGTGGCGTGCTGAACAACCTTTGCGATCCATTCGATAGCATCAATGTAATTCCCTGAGGTGAGTCCGAACGGATTCACTTCGCAAAAATCCCAATTTACTCTGAGGGCATACCGTTGAAAGGTGCCTACGATTGTTTCCCGACTGACGCCCCAATGACAAAGAACACTGTTCCTGTCAGCAACTCGGTCAACGGCGAGTGCGAGTTCACAACCGATCGCACGCGACCAAACTTCTGAATAGACATCGTCAATTTTTTTAAACGTTGCGCGTGTGTATGCCGCAAACTTGGTCAATGTGAGGCGTTGTCTAATTGAGAAGACGCCGCCAAAGGTCTCGATTCCATACCTTGTAAGTCCGGAAAGCCCACGTGCGTTAGGCGAGGGTCGGATCGAAGCTATAGGCTCGTCCATTAGATCGCCGGATAGATCTGAGATTGCACATTCACGAGATCGTTCCAAGGCTCTGAGTTCCTCAGATTGAGTAGCTCGATATTCTTTACCGCTGCGACCATTTACGACAACGGCCAGCGGAACCTCCGACCATTTGCCAGACAAGGCCTCTTGTTGGATATCCTCCATCGTCATTATTGCCGGACAACAAGGGCACTTTGCTCCGGAATTCGACAGTGTGCCCGCGCCGAGTTTCTTATCGAACTCGCGTTTCTGAGTGGCATTGCCGCCTTGCGGCGATGGCGCGATATACACGTCGAACTCGACACCGGACTTGTCCGCGTTTGGTCGCATCCCAAGCACAACGCGCTTGCCTTCCTTTCTGCAGAGCCAACGTGTCTTGAGCAGCGGAATAATTGCGCGGCAGTTCTTGCATTTCACTGTACGCGCCCAAAGGTAGGCGACGGTTGGCTTGGCGATCCATCGAGGATTCTGCGGATGCTTCAGATACTCGGCGTCGTAGTCCATGTTGAGGACATGCACGTCGGCGTTTCCGTCCGCGTCGAGCGGCACGAGTCGCGGCGAACGTTTCTCGAAGGTGCCGCCGCCGTCCTGCAACGGTTGGTAGTCGGCATAGGTGGGATAAAACGGCGCGAGTTCCTTGCGCGCCTGCTTGAGCACCCAGAGTCCCCATGCGCGCACGTGCCACGCGAGATCGGCGTCGGGCGGAGGCAGCAGTTCCATCTGATATTCGCGCGCTTTCGCGGCGACCTTTGACTTCGAAGCCTTTTTGCCCCCCGTACCTTTCAGGAAAGCTTCCATGAATTCGGGATCGTGAACGGCAAAATCGGGCAGGGGCAGTTTCTGTCCGGCAAGCTTCTGCGGATATTCGAGCGTACACTTGAGGATGAACCACGCGACGGGATTGATGTCGATAGCCGTAGCCTCGCACCCGAGGCGCATCGCTTCCAATGGGATCGCACCACCACCCGCAAACGGATCGAGCACCTTCGGAGCGCGTCCGCCATACGCCTTGCGAATTTCTTGGCGAAACCATTCCAGGTCCGGCCCGGACTCGCGCCCCCAGTGCAGGATGCCGCCTTCGGTCTCCTCTTTGATGCTGCCGTCCTTCTGAACTTTCTTGACGACCTTGCCTGCCAACCGTTCGAGAATCTTCTGCCGCTCTTCCTCGTTCCCCGGATCCGGCAACAACGTCGCAATCAGCGCCGCCCGGCACGCCGCCAACGGCCTCCGCGCCGGCCAAATGTGCAACGTCGAAATATGCCCATGCCGCACGTTCTTCTCATGCACCGAATCAATCGACGTCTGCTTCAGCGGAAAAGCGACTTCGATCAGGCGCGGTTTGTCCTCACTGCCCATCAGAGAACCTTGTGTCCATCAGTCCAAACCATCTTGCCGTCCTGCGGAATTAGTTGTGGGATATCGCCCCAAATGTCTTGCCGGATTGGGTGAGTAGCATGAGGGTTGTGCGCAAGCAGCACATCGTGCTCAATCCACGAACGATTGAATGGACTCTCATCAAACACGTGGTCACCGGAAAAGTAGCATCGATTCCAATTAAGTCGTTCTTCAATACACAGAACAGCAGCTACCTTGGTGTTCCGCGGTTGTCGGCTAGGCTTAAACCAGCGCCCGTTTTTTTGTTTTGTAGCGAGGAACGGTCCGTCTGGACGAAACTCCGACCAAGGCTCGCCAATTGCAGCACCGGTCCGATTGTCTATTGTAAACGCGATGACTTCCTTCCCGAAAAGCCCTCGGACGAGTTGCCCCCTTCCTTCGAAGACACTTCGCCGAAATGTCGGGGTCAAGATCAAGAGATTTGGTTGATCGGCGGAAAACTGCTTGTTAGCTTCTTCAACAACGCGCTGCACCATGTCCGATTCGTCGCCCCACCATCCGTCTTCATCTTCAGGAATGGCGCGATATGGTGCCTTGACCTCGGCGTTCAACTCTGTGTCTACGTGGCTTATCTTAAAGTCGAGGACCCGCTGGTTCCGACCGGGCGGACACGGTGTAATTCCAAAACCGAGCCTACCCGCCAAATACCAGCACGCCATGCATTCACACATCGCCGCGCGAAATGTATCATCGTCCGCTCCAATGAGGCGTGCTCGCAAATCTTTGCCGTGTGTCCCGTCAAACATATCGAAAGCGAACGCTGCATCAAGATAGGCCTCCCACGCTGCCTTTTGAGATCTCAGGAAACGTAGTCTATGCCTCGCGTCTTCGTCCGATGGGGGGGGTCCTGAAGCATTTAGTACGTCTAATCTGAAACGCAAGTGCTTGGACGGGTTTGGCGTACAGGCAAGATTATCCAGAACGTCTTCTCCGTAGATGGCAACGAGTGAATCTTTTGTCGCTGAATCGGGAACGGTTACCGCAGTCATTGCAGTCCCATTTCAGATAAATAAGGGGAAGGAGTTGTTTTCTCGCCCAGAACTGTTCGATTCGCGACGATGAACAACCTCTCGCGAGGACGAGTGACAGCCACGTAAAATAGTCGTCTTTCTTGCTCCAGCTCGGCGGGGGTAGTTGCTAGTCTGCTTGGCCAAATACCATCAATGGCGTCCAGCACGACAACGGTGTGGTACTCCTTGCCCTTGGCCCGCAATGCCGTCATCAAGTGAATGGGGCGAAGTTCATCGGCGTCGCGATTCTCATCGTCGTCACTTGGAGTATCTGACTGCAAGTTGGCAATGGCTTCTTCTAGATCGTCAAGAAACCGGTCGTAATCATTTCCATATCGCTGAGCATAGTCGGCCAAATGCAGGAAAGGTGGATCCACGTAGAAGACGTCTTCCAATGACTGTGCCTTGCCATAGTCCTTTGCGAAACCTTTGAACTCTTCGCCGATAACAGCCAGCGTATCTGCCACGGTCTCCGTTTGCAGGAGTTGAGATATCGGCGAATAAAAGGACAATGCGTCTACGCCGCCTTTGATCGTGCCGTCATATGTGAGAAAAGTATCGAGCACTTCCGCAAAACTGCGTGGTCTTTTATTGTTCAAATAGGTCCGCAAGCCGTTCGAGTCGTTCTTGCTGAGCGGGTACCGCTTTATCTTGTTCACAAGTTTCATGAAATCGTCGATCAGCTCGGGCGTCCTGCGCCGACTTTCTCCGCTCCGCGCCACAGTCAGCAAGGTGTCGCGAAGACTGTCAAAGGACTCCTGAAGGAAAATGTTAAGGTCATCCTTGGCGTAAAATGCGATCTTTTCAGATGCCAAAAGGATTTGGAATGGAATTATCTGTGCGCGCTTCCTGCCAACAATGGCTAGCCGCCGGCCTTCGGAATCCGCGTTCATCTCTCGTGCCAGCCCCATGACAAACTTGCAGCACTCTTTGTAACTTGGGAACTGTTTGTAGACGATCTCGGCGAGAGCCGAACTAGTCGCCCTCACCTTCTTTTTTACCCGCACGACATTGTGTTCGATGAGGTTCAAAGAGTGTCGCACGATATTCGCGGGAGAACGGTAGTTCTGAGCAAGAATATGAGTCTCGAACTTGCCTCCGAAGAATCGTTCGGGTTCGAGTATAAACTTCGGCACGGCACCTCGCCATTCAAAGATTGCTTGATCGTCGTCGCCAACAATCGTCAGCGTGCTTTTATGGAGCTTTACCAGAACGCGAACCAGGTTCATATCCAGAGGATCGACGTCTTGAAATTCATCGACCAAGATATGGTGAAAACGCTGATTCGACGCGATTGCCGTGTGTTCAAGTTTGAGCATAGCGAAGTATTTCTGGTCAGCAAACGTAACGTAATTCGACTGGTTGAGTCGGTCCGTCGCCGCTACCCAGAACTCGACAAAGGCGGCTTTTTGCTCGATGTCGAAGAGTTTCATCTTTTCCAGCCTGGCGAAATATGCATTTGCCAGATAACGTTCAAGCCCGACGTCGAGCAGCCAGCCAAGGTGTTTCGCGAAATCCTGAAACACTCCATTTCCGGTGTGGCGAAAGCCCAAGCCTTTCAGCACGTCGAACGCATCCAGGATTTCGCTCTTGTATGCGTTCAAGTTATTACCGGAAGACAACACGCTGGCCATTACCGCGTTCTCACTCCAGACCGGGCGGAGCACATTATTGAGAACGGTGTAGGCGTCTTTCTTTGAGATGACCTTTAGTCCAGTCTGTTGTCCTCTAAGATACCGAAATCCGAATGCATTCAATGTGGTCACTTGTATGTGCGACTGCAGTTCAGCCAGCTGGGGATCTGTACTAATTCGTGCTTTCAGTTCGTCGCGAGCGCTCCGTGTGAACGTTACTACCAGAAATCGTTGTGGCTTTTTGGGATTTGCGTCCTGAATGGCTCGACAGCGCCACAGCAGGGAAAGCGTTTTGCCACTACCGGCAGGCGCGAGCAGGCGAATTTTATCTGCCGTGGAGTTGCAGAAGTCTCTCTGCGAGTTATCGAGCTTTACCACCGAGTGCGGCCCCCTTATTCTATTTCCGCTGCCGCGTACACCTGCCCAGCATTAATCACTACGCCACCACCCTTGGTTACTAATTTCCCAAAGGGGTCCTGCACGCGCACCAGACGCGGGTTTGCGGTAGCACAATCGTACACTACGTACAACCAGTATTTCTTGCGTAGGTTGCAGGCTTTGGACCATTCATTGTCGGTCAGTTCAATTTCGCCGCCGCGCATGCGCCCTTTGACTTCCACGGCGATGACGCTGCTATCGCCACGGCGCACGTGCAGGTCGAACCCGCATTTCTCGTCGAGGCCACACGCGCGCGCGAGTTCAGGTTTGGAAACGTCACGAACGGTCGCGCCGCGAGACTCGTCGTAGGCGGTCGCAATCTGTACTGCAATCGCCTCGACATCCTTATCGAACCTTTCGCGCTCGGCGGGATCGGTTGTGGGCACAACTAACGCGTGGGCCAGAAACTCGATTGCTCCTGGTTCCACAAGTTCGGGCTCCCGATGGAGCACCGCGAGCGCGTCGGCTTTGCGGGCCGCGAGGTGGCGCTGTTGCAGCTTCACATCATCGAGTTGCTTCTTCGCGGCTGCTACGCCGTCGCGCACGCGCTGCGACAGGCGCGTGCGGCGCGAGGCGAGTTCGGCGTCCTGATAGTCGAATCCCCTTCGGATGAATTCCTCGCGGGAAGGAATCTCCAAACGCAGTGTGGCGCGCCGGTGCTCGGCAAGCGGCACGGCGATGGTGCCCGCCGCGTGTGCGCGGGCCTTTTCCGCCAACACAGGGGCCTTGGCACGGATGGGTTGGGCAGCGGGAGGGATTCCGCGCGCACCTTTCAAAAGCATAAAATGCTCGACGGGACATTCTTCCGTTCGGCCGTCCGCAAATTGGCGCAGGGCGACCAGGCGGCATTCCAAAGTCTCGCGGTGCGCGAGCGGGGCGTGCGCGGGGTCGGACTTGCGCTCGACCCGTACCAAGCCGAGGTGCATGAGATATGGCGCGTCCGCGGTAGGGTCAACGAACACCGCGCCATGGAGCGCATCTTGTCGAAACCGATCGGTGACTGATTGGCGAAACGTGTCGAAGAGGTGATCGCCAGGATGGAGCCAGATGCGGTCGGATAAGTCGCCGTCTACCGGTCGATAAAAGCTAATCTGCTCCCGCTGTTGCGAAGTGTATGCATCCAGGGCCGTCCATAGAGCATCCATTGCACCCGGTTTGTCCGGTCGAAGTGAGAATATCGAGTCCGTTTCGCCATCGATCCCAATGCCGAGCATGGGCGCTGCGCGTTCGACGTAACGGCGCACGAAGCCTGGCAGGAGACGCCGGAACTGTTCGCGCTCCAAACTTTCGCGGATGGCAGGCAGTTCTTTTTTTACGTCGCCGCCGTCGCCGTACAGTCGACGCTCGCGATCTTCAAGGGCCTTGACCTGCTCTTCGGTGAGTGTGCCTTCGACCAGGCCTATCGTGTCATCCGCGTCCGGACCTTCAAGCGCGCGCTCCATGTACTCGCGCACGGATACGCCCTCGAACAGTCGCCCGATTACGTCGAACACTTTGTCGGATCCTAGACTCTTACGAATGCTTTCCAGCTTTTCCAAAAGGATTTTCATGACGCGGCCCTCGCGCGTCTTGCCCGCGACGAGATTAAGGATAATAACGGGGTCGTGCTTCTGCCCGTATCGATGGATGCGTCCCATGCGTTGTTCGAGCCGCGCGGGATTCCATGGAATATCGAAATTGACCATGATCCAGCAGAACTGCAAGTTGATGCCTTCACCCGCGGCATCCGTGGCGATGAGGAACTGCGCGCCGCCCTCATAGTGGTCGCGCTTGAACAGTTCCTTCTGTTCGTCGCGCCGCTTGTAGTCCATACCTCCGTGAATCTTCGCAACACGACCGGCGTAACCGATTCCGGAGAGGCGATTGATGAGGTAATCCAATGTGTCGCGGTGTTCGGTGAAAATCAATACCTTTTCGTTTTTGCGTTCAGGGTCATCAAGGATTGAGCGCAGTTTATCGAACTTGGACTCTTGTCCGCTGTCGTATACGCGGCGGGCGAGCATAGTCAGGTCGCGTACCTGATTTCGTTCAATCAAAAGTTCGGCAAGGCTAAGGGCGACGACACCGTTCATCACTTTGTCTTCGAGTTGATCGCTTTCCTCCTGACCTTCGCTTGTCGATTCTTCGTCAGCCGTACGAGCGTCCAGGGCATCGTAGTCTTCGGCGTCGAGGCGACCCTGCCGACGGCGCAGTTCGTCTTCGGAAATACGTCCCGATTGAATGTCTTCGATGATTGTGTGGAGTTTTTCGGCGCGGCGCTCAAGAGAACGGAGGATTGCCCACGTGGAACTGGCCAAGCGGCGTTGAAATACGCTCATGGCGAAACGGGCCGCGGAGCGGTTCAAGATCTTCGCCTTATTGTAGTAGGTGCGAATGTAATCGGTTACCTGATCGTAGAGTGCCTGTTCGCTCACGGCACCCGGTGCGAGATCATATGAGAGGGTATCCGTCTTGCGGATTGGATATAGAGGATTGCCCTCCAGCGTGACCATCTCTTCTTTCGTACGACGAATGAAGTGGCGCTGCTTGTCTTTTTGCGGATATTCGATCAGCGCCTCTTCGGTCGCGAAAATGTCCGGTTCGAGCAACCGCCACAGGGCGTAATAAGGATAGTCTTTACCCATGTGGGGCGTGGCGCTCAGCAGGAGCAAATGGTTCGCATGCCACGGAAGCTGCCAGCGGGGATCGGTCGTCTGCGCACCCGCGAGCGATTCGCCGAGTCGGTATCGATCAGTCTTTCGTACGCCGCCGTCCGGTTCCTGGCGCACGGAGAGCTTGTGGCACTCGTCGAATACCACCAGATCGTACGGGACGACAGCAGGGTCCTGAAGGCATTTGAATATCTTGTCTCCGGATAGGGTATCGACACTGACTACTACGCGGTCGCAGCCGGAGCCTAAGAATGGGTTGCCCTTCCGGGCGTCCGCGCCGTCGACGATTCGAAAATGAAGACCAAAGAGGGTGCGCAGTTCGCGCTCCCAGTTGCCGAGAAGTCCCGCAGGCGGAACGATCAACACGCGACGGATGAGTCGGCGCGATAACATTTCACGAATGTAGAGGCCGGTCATAATGGTCTTGCCGGCACCGGCATCGTCCGCCAAGAGGAACCGCAGACGGGGCTGATGCAACATGCGGTCGTAAACGGCAATGCGTTGGTGCGGTAACGGGTCGATCAGGGCGGTTTCGATTGCGTAAGCTGGGTTGAACATGTGCCCGTAGGTCAGGCGTTCGCCCTCCGCGAGGAGCCACACGTGTTCGGGGTTTGAAATGAAGTCCATGTCAGGCGCGGCGGCATCGGAATAGGATTCGGTGCATTCCTTCGCGTGGCCCGGCTTGAGTCCTTCTAGGCCGAATTGCTCAAGCTTGGTGATTTGCCGCCACGCCAGTTCGGTCGGTCGGGTTTGCCCGTTCTCCCAACGGTTGACTGAGGCGAAAGAAACAGAGAGCAATTCGGCAAGACGGGTCTGAGTTAGCCCGAGTTCGTTTCGCAGGGCCTTTATGCGATCAGGCGCATCCGGCGGGACTGGTGATTTAGTCTTACTTGCCATAACATGGGCAGTATAGCACATGTTATATAGAGAGCAATAGTGCTAAATACCCTATATGGGTAATTCCGCTGTTCCCAAGTGATCGCCTGGAGGCCTCGCACAATTCTGGGAGTAGCTCAGACGATTCCTCCTCCCGCGGCAGCATCGGCCGGTGCCTTTGAATGGGTCTTTACCTTTGGGGTACCACCTCAAAGGTCGGAGAATCCGCTAATATTGGAACGAATCTGGGGGTGCCCTGTAGCCGTTCCCGGTATGCATACTACGATGGCTTACGGGTGTGGCTTTGAGGAGATGGAGTCTATTATGTCCCTATCCGAGCATTTGGGCCGCTGCCTTTTCGAGAATTCCAGCATAGAGTGGATGAGCGACCAGTACAGGGATAATCTCGGCCTTACCGAAGCTGACAAGTCCGACCTTCTAAAGCAGGAGCATCTTCGAGCGGAGCATCAAGCCAACCTATGGCTGAAGCAGAAGCTCGCTATAGCACGTGAAAAGCCAATCGGAAATATTCCGACTGGCTCTTACTGCTACACAACAGTTGAAGTGCCTGGATTGCCGACGGAAGAGGAGTTGTGGGAAGGGGAACTGGCGGGTGGACTTGGTTTGACCGACGACGAATATCGATGGATCACCGTTCTTAAGACGCGGCGCTGCCCTTACCAGACGATTACCGACTTCGGTATGTATCGATGTGAGTTTTTGGAAGCACAGGCAGTAGGCTTCTCCGAAATCGAGTATGAAATGGCTCTCGCTCATTACGGTTCGGAAGTTGAACTAGCGAGACAATGCACAGGTAATTTCCTGCTGGGCGATCAAGTACGCTGCTGCGAGAGAGTGCTGGAGTGCCTCATTGCGGAAGACGACGATACCGTCGCGGTGCTAGGACAAGTAACTCGTTTGGAAAATACTCAAGGACAAGGAGATTCATGAGTACCTTGGAGCGCGCAATCGCTATCGCGGCAGAGGCCCATGCCGGTCAGAAAGATAAAGCTGAAGCGCCATATATTCTCCACCCGCTCCGCGTCATGCTTCGGCTCTTGAGCAATGACGAAAGAATCGTAGGCGTTTTGCACGACTTGTTGGAAGATTCCGATTGGACCAAAAAGGATCTAGTTCGTGAAGGATTCTCCGAGGAAGTACTCGCCGGAATTGACGCAGTGACTCGACGTGATGATGAGACGTACGAGGAATTCGTCGAAAGGGCCGGTCAAAATGAAATCGGTCGCCGGGTCAAACTGGCCGATTTGGAAGACAACTGCGATCTTTCGCGCATCGCCAAGCCGTCTGCTCGTGATTTTGCCCGAATCGAAAAATACCGTAAGGCCATTGCACACCTGACAACGAAGACCTGAAAGAAGCCCAACATTTGTTCTATTGCCACGAGCGGGAATTCTCGACCTAGAAGCTGCGGCACATTTGGTTTTACTCAGTTTACGACACGAAAAAATTATCTCAGATCGCTGGCGGCATACTACTTAGCACGTGGAATGCAGCCAGAAGCCAAAGCTACCGCCTCAAGACGACGACACACTGTGGTGACTTCTGTATTAAGATCGTGCGCGAAGTAGGAAGCCGGCACGATCATGCTTGAACTAAACTCGAATGATCGTGCCGGCTGTCGCAGATGAAGAGCGTCATGCTGCGGGCTTTTCGACATCCACCCCAACTAGCTCCTCAGCCGAAGGCATTGCGAGTACTTTGTCCAAGAGCGCTTTGCAAGCTTCAATCATTTTGCCGCGCGCCTGCGGTCCTTTCGGTCCGGTCACGGTGGCTACGTATTCCTCAATCTCCACCTGCTTGCTTTCTCGACGCGGCCGCTTGCCCTCTGTCAGGTGCTTTCGAATGGAGTTTGTAGACGCGCCGCCAAGCAAACACTCAATCAGCTTGGCCTGCTTTTCCGCGCTATCCTCCCGAGCAATCCGCGACACGGTGTCGAGCGGCACGCGAACTTCGGATTTCCGAAGCTGTTGTTGCAGATCGAGACCCAACCGTTTGATAGCCAATACGTCACTAACCCACGACGGACTCTTTCCTAGAGTCTCGGCGATCGCCATGTGGGAGCCAGTATCCTGCGATGCGTTAACGTATGCTTCGACTGCATCTACGATCTCCATAACGGTGAGATCGTCACGTTGAAGGTTTGTCACGAGTCTTTTCCTCCGCCTCTCGAGTTCGTCCTCCACATGGCGAACGACCACTTCAATTTTGGCCAGGCCAGCCTGAACGGCTGCCCGGTATCGCCGATGCCCGGAAAGAATCTTGAAGCGACCGCCTTCCGCGGTGACGACGATTGGCTCGATAAGGCCGTCTGCCTTAATGGACGCCGCAAGTTCGTCGATGTCGCGGTAGGACTGGCGTTCATTTTCCGGGTCCTCAAAGATCCGATCTAACGGAATGCATCGCAGGCCGACGGCGAAGTCTCCTTTTGGTGCTAGTCCTAGTTCAGCATTTTTTGGGTTCGTCGTACTTGTCTTTGAACTCATTAGCCGATTCCTCCTCTATTTTGGTTCTGGTGTATTGGGTGCAGACATCACGATGTTGAACAGCGGTTGGGCAAGTTCGGGGCGAGCCTTTTCAAACATGCCCAGGTGTTTCCCTAGGCACTCGAGGGCGCGAAGCTTGTCGTGAAGCTTTACGCTGACCGAACCGTCCGGGGTGATGACAATTTCTTTGATTGCCGCCCGCTGATGGCTGGCCAGGGCGTGCGAAGGCTTGATGGTTGTTTTGCCATCCTCCCACTCGACGAACTCAGTGATCTGGGTGTACGCGATGGCGGCAAGGCCTTTCAGCGTGTTTTCAAGCGTGACGTTGCAGCGCGCCAAAGCGTCGTCTTGCTGCTGGCGAATCAGCTTGGCCACTTGAGGCAGCGAGGCTACCTCTTGCGCCTTGCGGGTCACCGTGCGATCATTCATGCGTCGGCAGTCATAGGCCTTCCGGTACGCGGAAACCTTACAGCCCGTTTCAAGGTAAGCGGCTACGAACACGGCTTGCTTTTGTGTAAGGTTGCTCATGAAAAACATGCCGTATTCATGCCGTGAACTTCGGGCGTTACGGCTTTTTGGGACCAGGAGTCGAAGTCCAAAATCAGGTTCTTAAAGAATTCCTGTAGGGCCGGGAGACGAACATCTTCGTCGTCAAAGGCTTCAAGGGCTCGATCACGTATCAAGCCAGGGGGCATCGCCTGCGTTTGTGCCCGTTCGCGTTGGCGCTCTTCCAGAAACTGTGCATAACGATCAGGATGGGATTGCTGAAGCTCTAGCTCGCGACTTCGAACGTATTCCAGCCATTTCAGTTCCAGCCTAGGGCGTTGCTGCTGAATGAGTCGGTTCCGCTGCTGGCGATGAAGTTCGGTGTGCTCATTCCTTACCATCGTGCAGAACGCCTCTCCGTGTTTTCGGATGGCTGTCTGGCAGGTCGCGGCATATGGTTCGCTAAGGCGGTGGCTCGCCATGACAAACTTTGCGAACCGACGGCCCAATCTTGCGGCGTCGTTGTCCCTCGACCAACTAGGCGGCAATTGTTCCAACAGAAGTTCCGCATCTTTTGCGTCGCGCGCAGTCGGCCTTGCGAAAGGCTCCCCCGAATTTCCGCCAATCTCCGCGTAAAAATGTCGAGCAAAATCGGCACCTGGCCGCTTAACAACATCGTCGACGTCACTTGCCCAGACGGGAGGCGCGTAATTTTCTTCAATGGATTTGCGCAATAATCCAAGGCGGTTGACCGTCGGGTTTCGCAATGGGAGGTACTCGATCTGCTTTAGAATAACGTCCGCAGGATGTTTGGCCGCGAGGTGTTCAGCAGCACGACGGGAAAGGCCAGTACGAATAAGGTTGTCAACAAGATCTATATTCACAACAACATCACTCTGGAATTTCTGTTGTTGTCTTAGATCTTTTTGTATTTCTTTGAATTCTTTAATAGTGGTACAGATTTCAGACCGTTCAGGTGGTGCGAATTTCCTACCGTTGGTGGTGAATTTTTCAGACTGTTTAGATGCCGCGCGGTTTGCTTTTTCGTCGCGCCATTGAACTCGATACGCAGACGCGGCGGCACAGTAGCCTGATGGATTCGTTGAAGGTTTGTCTGACGTGCGCGCGATGTAGTTGTTTCGAATCGCGCACTTAATGCTTTGTATGGTTGCGTCACGACTCGAGATGTTCATTCGGGACTGCATGTCCCGGAGCGACAAGGGGACTTCCCTTTCACGCCCGCCCGTAGGCGACGCCCAACCTTCAGTCGCGCGGAAGATCGCAGCCACTATTTTTATGACGCCCAGAGTTTCTGCTCGGACAACGCGCGTGAAGAACTCGCGTGGGACCGAAGTGCATCGACCCGTGCCAGCATAGAAACCCTTAATCGATTCCGGATCCGTCGCGTACGAGCCGGAGCGGTCCCATTTGATTGCGTACTGTGTTGCTTGTCCCCTTGCATGCTTGATGTGTGGAGAGCCTTGATCCACAATGCGAATCAAATTGTGGCCCACTGCTTCCGCGATGGCCTTCGGCAATTCCGAACGGCTGATGCCTGCGCCCGTCACCAATGCGGAGTAGCCCAAGGTCAGATCGGGTTCCCGAGGGCCTGTTAGCGGACCGAAATCGGGAAGAGACCGAAGCAACAAAAAGCCCACGAGCCTGACCACGCTGCGTGAAAAATACGGGACGACAATCTCAAAATATTGGTTCGGCAAAAATATGCGTTCGTGGGCATCACGTTTGAAGCCAGGAAAGCCTGAGTGTGCGCTATGACGCGTGACTTCGGCGACCGCGGTCGCCCCGATTCCTGTTGCCATCTGCGGCACGATATTCGCTACCGCTGTGCTTAGAAACCGTACTCGTCGAGCAACTTGTTTGCTCCTGCAAGCCGCCCAGCGGTATCCCCACCGAAAGTGGGGCGGATCGGTGTTGGAAAGTTCGCCGTACGTTGAACAAAATACCCTTCGTCGGCTTTAGCGACCTCCGCGAAAAACCGATGTAGGGATTCGAGGGTGACGAAGATCCGGCCGCCAATCCGAATGTGCGCTAGTCGAACCGTTTCGCCGCTACGGCTTTTGACACCTTTTCGACACCAACGCCATACTGCGTTCGCACTGGGTCGACCCGGGCACTCTTTCGCCACTTCGCTTAATTGCAGGTACTGGATAGTGCTCATCGCTCAGCTCCCAGTTGGATTCGTTACGAAAACCTCACGAATTATCCCGGAAGATTTGCGATTTGTAAGTCATGACCTTAGTCAGACTGTTCTTTGGCCAAAAGCAGTGAAGTTTATAAGATGTGAGAAAGGCAGCAATCGGTGGACGGATTTTTGGGGAAGAGCTGCTTGGGCGATCAAATTTGGTCGTCAGGCATAAATGGGGATTCACTCGCGCGCTTCGGCATAATCAACCCAGGAATGGTACTCAGGGTTCAAAATATAGCCCGTGCCTTTTTTGCCTTCTGGCAAGAAAACCCTATGTCTTCGTAATGTTGAAAGTCTAGCCTTCAATTCCCCATTAAGAGGTATTCCTGTCTTCTGAGAAATTTTTGGGGCCGTCAAGCCACCCTGCTTGCCGATGGCTTTAATTATCTCTACATCTTTGTTCCGAGGAATATATGGTGTTTGTGGACGGTGTCTTGTCCGGTCTGCTTTTTCAAATGCGTCAAGAAGTATTTTCGTCCATTCGGCTCCTTTGATTGCATGTTTCCTCCGAAACCAAGCGAAATAGACATATGGACGACACCGGTAAGGAGGGTGTTTGTCGGGCGACTCTAACTGCTTGGTTATAATCGCGTGAAGCGCTTGCTCTTCCAAGCGCATTCGATGCTTCTCCCAAGGCTCTCCAACGTCCCACAACAATTCGGAGATTGCTATCAAAGCGTCGAGCGGGTAATACGAATACATATTTTCCACAAAAGGTCTGAATCTGTCGGGAATATAAGGGTCCGGCTCCCGTCCGCCTAAATGGAATGAAAAGGGGCTGACATGCAAAGTGACGCGGTAAGGTAGCGAGTCTTCCCCGTTTTTTGACATGGTAGATAATCCTTTCTGCCCGGTCAGCCTGAACAAATTGCTCCCATATGACCCTTTTGAGGCACCTCAATCCGGTACCTCACATACCGTAGCAGATATGGATGCGCGCCAGCCACGCGGAACCATGGTGACGAGGCCGAAAATGAGGCGACAAGATTATTGCGGCCGCGGGGCACGCCCGTCGACGTGAACAACCGGTCTACCGGTATTCGAACTCTTCATCTTTCGAAAGATCTTGACCATCGCTTGCTAACCTATTTTGTGTGCCACTTCGAGCGCCTTTAGATGATTCACTTCCGCATAGAGCTGCGTAACGTCCGCACGCGCGTGCCCCAAAATTAGCTGGGCTGCTTCTAGCCCGTACTCTCGCCGGACAATTGTCGCAGCATTATGCCGCAAACGGTGCGGCGTCCACACGGGCACCTTCGCCTTCACACAGGCACGCTCAATAGCCCGCCTATAACTATCCGAGGTGTAGCAGGCTCCCGGTTTCGTTTTCGGAATTTCCACCCGATTCGACCCCCGCACATTCCCGCAGGTATCCGGGGTCTTGCGTTTCGCGTGCCGTTTCGTGAGCCGTTCCTCCTCGGCCTCGGTGGGACGAAAGAGATAGGCATCGACCGGCGTATCGACAAGAAACTCCTTTACGATCTGCTGTGCGCGCGGTCCGAAATAGAGGATACGCTCGTGCCCACGATAGGCGTTCTTGTGCTCGCTGAGCCGCGCTAGCCACACGGCGCCGCTGGTATCGAAATCGATGGGGCGGAGGCGCACGATCTCCCCGGAGCGTGCCGCAGTCAACAACTGGAGACCAATCATTGCGCCGACCTGACGCGAAACGTGGGGGAGGACTGCCGTCACGTCAGCTTCGGGCACCGGACGTACCGGCTCGGTTTCCCGCGCCGCGGAGCGGCCAGCGCGCAACCCCACAACGGTTGTCAGGCCATGGAACACGGACGGCGGTACCAGCTCATGTGAGACCGCCCATTTGAACATGTGCTTCACCTCGGCGATGTAGCCGTTCACGGTGCGTCTTGCGCGCTTGCGATCCGAGCTTAACCACTTTTCGCGAAGCGCGCGAAGTTTCAGTGGCCCGAACTCGGCGGCAGGTGTCCCGCCGTATAAATCACGCAACACTTTCAAGGCGTTGCGTACGCGGTCCAGTCCACCACTGGGAGTGCCATCGGGCCTGACGTAGTATTCAACCGCATGCTGCCAATATGCCGCGACTACTTCCGCGATGATGGCATCTTGCTTGGCGACGGGCTGCCGGCCGCGTGCGAGCCATTCCGCGATGGTTTGATCGTAGCGATTGCGAAGCTCTGGATCGTCAAACTTGCCGAGGTAAACGTATCGGTCGTTGAGAACGACGTAACCGAGTTTGCGGGCCTTGTGGAAGCGGAGTGGAGGAAGTGTCGAGGTTTCTTTGCGTCGCATACGGCGTCTCCGGAAAGAAAGCATGTACGGTACATGCTTTCGGCCTAGAGTTACGGCCGCGCCGCCATCACGGTGGGTATCCCTAACCTGGGATTCAGCCAAGACTTATAAATGGTCGGGGTGAGTGGATTCGAACCACCGACCTCTTCGTCCCGAACGAAGCGCGCTAAACCGGGCTGCGCTACACCCCGACGACCATTTGGAGGGATAGTTTACGTGTCATCGGCAAGTTGTGTCAAACTCTCGCCACGCCCGAACGAGTGCGATTGAACTCACGACGTGTCGAGCACACTATAAAACACAACCCGTTGCCGCCTGTTCGGCGTAAGCCCGAAGTCTGGGTGAGATGTCGCGTCGTTTCAAAAGTTTTCGACTATCGGGCGAGTTCGTTCATTTAGCCACAATCCCCAATGACCCAATCCATGCAGCACACTTTCGAGGCAGGCCTCTGAATCAAGCTTTAACACTTCCTCAAAAACGTGCAAGACCGCATCGTTTATTCGGTCACGGTCTGGATGCTCCATCTCTGCGGAGATAGGAATGACGTCCCACCACATGTAGCAAGCGAAGTTGGGCTTATCCGGTCGCCAGGCTCCTGGTCATAGTGGACAATATCGTTGCCATACACGGGAGCAATGAGTTTTGCGTAGAAATGGATCATCGCATCAAAACAGGCGCGGCGTCCGGGCCATGGAATTGTTTCATTGCGGAGCAGCAAGAAATGCTCCGAGCACCCGCTGGAGATCAGATAATACAAGCCTTGATCGATTTGTGCGCGCGAAAAACGGGGTATCAAAAACTCCGGGCTCGAAAACAGTCTTGCCATATATCCCAACGTCACCGCTGGAAATGCTGTTTCCTTCCACAATTGAAGGAATCCCGACTCGGGATGTTGGTGATACCATTCCGGTTTTAGAATAGGATGGTCGAATATGTGATTTACCCAGTCCTCGAACGTCAGCTTGTCGGGTAGCCTGCAAGCCTTCCATGCTTCGTTGTACCGCTCGAGTTCACTCATAGGGCATCGTGTGCCGAAGCTCGGCTGAGTTTAGCGCGGATCCTCGCCAGCCGGTGTTCAAAACTGCTCAGCATGGCAGCAGCCGTATCCAGGCCACGTCCAAGCGCCACGCGCATTTCCAGTTGGCTGATCGCTTCGGTGCACAGCCGCTCCGCCGCGGCGAAATCGCGTGCGCGATGTTCGTAGTGCTTTGCCAACTCCCAACGCGTCTGCAGGTCGCTCGGATTTTCATCGATAATGATCTCCAACACTTCCTGCATCCGCGAAAAATTCTGTAATCGCTTGCACGCAATCGCCAGCATATTCAAGCATTCCTTGCGCATGCCCGTGTCTCGTTCATCGGCAATCAGTCGATCCGCAAAAGTAACGACCTCTTGATAGCGTTTCTGGTTGAAGTACACGCGAACCAGTGATATGCGATCTTCGGTATGCGTAAACCCCTCGCCATCCGGCATCGCAAGGCATCGCGAGAGCCACCCCGTAAGCGCGACCAGCGAGAGGATGTCCATCTTATGGTGATAAAACACACCCTCCAAAGGTCGCGCGTCACGCGTACGCAGATAATCGAACCACATCTGTGGAATCAGGTAGCTGGGCACGTCTCCATGACGTTCGATTCCCAGTATCTCGCGCTCGACATTCCCAAGGTTGCACGCCCCAAGCCTGCGCTTCCAAAAGCGCCGGGCAGCGTGCAACAGATCGAAATGCATCGAAGCGTCAAGCCGGAACGGTATCCGGTTCTGAATAAATCGCGTGCGCAACAGCGGCATATCAAAACTCTTGCCGTTATAACTCACGACCGCTTCCTTGCCACGAAATACCTCAGCAAGGTATTCCAGCATCGGCTCTTCGTCGTCAAAGTCGCGCAGAAAACACTGATCAAGCCGAATGCCTTCCTCCGTGAAATACGCCACGCCAACTAAGAATGCAATCGTCCCGGTCCCGCCCGCAAGCCCCGTGGTCTCTGTGTCGATGAACAGTGCCTTGCGCGGATCGAATTCTTTCAAGGTATCGTCAGCGCCGGAAAATGCCACGTGATCACCGCTGGCATGCAACACGGAGCCGAGTTCAATAGCACCCTGATAGGTGTCCAAAGAATAAGCTTCTTGCGAAAGAAAAAATCCGCGCTCCGCATCACCAATCGTCTGGCCCCGCACCACGCGATCGATTTCGTATTCGCCAGATTCGCGCTCCAAACGCAGCGTCTCTAATTTCTCTTGCCAGTCCGCGCCTTTCATAAGGCCCGGCGTATTCAAGAGCGATGCGAGTTTGTTACGAACGTCTGACATACGTTCACGCCGAGGCGGGATCCAGCGCCAATTGAGCCAACCTTAACGCACCCTTCTTTCCGTGCGCGCCAACTTCTAACGAAGGCCCCGTGCAGCTTGGGCATCCCTCTTTACATGTGCATCCGCTGATCAGTGAAATCGCCGCTTCAAACAATCTCCGGTGATGCGTAAAAAGCTTCTCGCTAAATCCCACACCACCGGGATACGTCTCATACAAATAAATCGTCGGCAATTCCGAAAACGGCGCGCGAAGCATCCCCTGTGCGCGGATGTCCGTGGGATCGCACATCACCTGCACTGGTGCCACCTGCCGCAACGTATTCGCGAGCCCGCTCAAGGCCTCCGACAATTCCGTCTGCTTAATATCAAGCATCTCTGCGGCCTTCTCGGGAAACTCGATCCAATACCCCGTCGTGTGCATCGTGCTCTCAGGCAAATGAATCTCGCCCCAACCGACATTCTCATGCGTACCAAACTTTATTTTCTTATAAATACTCGGCAGCCAAGTGACGCTCAGCTCGCCCGTGCGCCTTACCGCGGATCCCGTATGCTCCTCGCGAAACGTATCCACAACTTTCAAATCCACCTTAATCTGCGCGTCAGTGTAATAATCCACGTCTACCGGCCGCGCGTAGGCTTTTCGATCATCAAGGTCGAGCTTGTCGATTGTGTACTGCGCGCTCTGGTGCAAGTATATCGCGTTCTCGTAAACCTCCACCGGCGCAGCAAACAAATCCACTTCACCAATCACACGCCCATTCTGCGATGTATCGAGAATCACAACGTTGCCCGGCGCGGCCGTTCGCAAGCTGATGTCTTCAGCCGGATACGTATCCGCGCTCCAATGCCACTTGTCCCGCGACTTGCGCAACACGCGCTGTTCGGCAAGAAAATCGAGAATCTCCGTAGTGGACGCCACGTCCACACCAAACACTTCGCCTTCCTTGAACGGGATTTCAAACGCCGCGCATTTAATATGGCTCGTCATAATGATCAGATTGTTCGGATCGACCGTAGCGCTCTCCGGCGCCTGCTCAAAAAAATACTGTGGGTTGCTGATGATGTATTGGTCCAACGGCGCGCTGGATGCAATCAACACTACCAACGAAACACCCGATCGCCGTCCCGCACGCCCCGCCTGTTGCCACGTGCTCGCGACACTCCCCGAGTACCCGGTCATGATGCAGACGTCGAGAGAACCAATATCGATTCCCAATTCCAGCGCGTTCGTGCTCACGACGGCCATGATCTCGCCATTGCGCAACCCGCGCTCAATCGCTCGTCGTTCGGTTGGCAGATAGCCTCCGCGATACCCGCACACAAGCTTGTCGCTCTTGCCTAGTCGTCGCACCTGCTCTTTCAAATAGGTAGTCAGAATCTCAACGCGCAACCGGCTCCGCGCAAACACGATCGACTGCACATTGCGTGTCAACATTTGCGACGCAATCCGCGTAGCCTCCTTCACCGAAGACGCGCGAATTCCCAACTCACGGTTCACGACCGGCGGGTTATAAAAAAGAAAATGCCGTTCACCCTGCGGCGCGCCATTGTTGTCCACCAGCCGCATCGGTTTCTCGACGATACGTTCCGCCATCTCCTTCGGGTTGTTAATCGTCGCGCTGCAACAAATAAACTTCGGGTTCGATCCGTAAAAGGCACAAATTCGTTTCAGTCGCCGCAGCACATTCGCCAAATGACTGCCAAAGACCCCGCGGTAATGATGCAGCTCGTCGATCACCACAAACTCAAGGTTCTCAAACAGCTTCATCCAAATCGTGTGGTGGGGGAGAATCCCCGTGTGCAACATGTCCGGGTTCGTAACGACTATATGCCCCGCGCTACGAATCGCCTTTCGTGCGGAGGCCGGCGTGTCCCCATCGAACGTATAGGTCCCAATCTTCACGTCCAGCGTTTCGATTGTTGTCTGCAATTCCGCAACCTGGTCCTGCGACAACGCCTTCGTCGGGAACAGATACAATGCCCGCGCGTTCGGGTTGCCGATAATCGCGTTCAAAACAGGGACGTTGTAGCAAAGCGTTTTACCCGAAGCCGTAGGCGTCACGACGCACACATGCCCGCCGTCCAGCACCGCGTCCACAGCGTCCCGCTGGTGGGTGTACAGGTTCGCTATTCCGCGCGCCTTCAGACCCTCCACAAGCTTGGGATGCAGCCGTTCCGGATAGCCCGCGTAACGCGCCTCCCGCGCCGGCATCGTTTTCCAGGCCGTCATGTTTTGCCGAAACGATGTATCTGCCTTCAACCGATCTATTATTTGTGCTGCGTTCATCCCCACCCCAAAGCTGGCCTACCCAGTCGCCGCCTGAATATACCATCAGTGTTTTATGTCGGCAACATCTTTTTGTCGCGAGTTATTTTTATATTACTTCTCCCTGGCCAGTTTGTGTTAAAATTCGCACTAAACCTATAAATTGGCAAATAAACAGAGGTCGTTTCGCGTGAAAAGTTTCTCTCTGTCAATCAATTGCCCCTTGATTCCCAAACGTCGTCCGTGCCTCTGGCCGTTCGTCACTGCAATACGCTGGGCTAATGTATGAAAGCATACGCGTGTCTGATTTGCGAATACGACACCGGCCTGTTCTGTTACAACCTTGTATAGGACGAGCCGTTTTGCAGAGCGAGCATTCAGCGCTAAAGGCGCGACACGGCTCCGAGCCTGGGCCGTGAGGCCCGGGAAAAGGGGACGCCCACGGTTCTCTCAAGGCCTGAAGGGCCGACACATCCGCGTTGGAGCACTGAGTTTCATCATGGCAACATCGGCTCCGAGCGGTACCGTTCCGAGTCCTTATCGAACGCGCCTCAAAGCCCAAAATGTTGCGCCCCGTGTACTGTCTTTGCCGCACGGCACATCGCACGTGATAAAGTAGTGGAGGGGAAAATCTTCATCACAGGGTTTTTCCCCTCTTAGGAGCCAGTTTTCAGCGGAGTCCCATGGCACAATTCGAATTGGTCCTGAAAAAGGACGGCCAAAGCATAAGTACCTATCACATCGGCAACGAAGGCCTGGTGTTGGGCCGCGCATCCGAATGCGATGTGGTGCTTCCCGACTCGCTCGTATCTCGCCGCCACGCCCGCGTCTGGCTGGATGCCGGTCAACTCAAAGTCGAAGACCTCGGCTCGCGCAACGGCATCAGCGTAAACGGTGAACGTGTCGCGCGATTGAAGGTAGAAGAAGGCGACCAACTCACCGTCGGCTCGCATACTTTCCAGATTGCAAAAGCATCGCGCCAAAAATCCCTTTCCGATACTGGCTCGATGATCGCCTACGACCGCGCAGGCGAACTCTTCAACAAAATGGTGCGCGATCCAAACTCGACTCAGTTGCCAATTCTATATAAAGCGGCGCAGTTGCTGGGTACCGTGTTTGATCTCGATGATCTGCTGAAGCAATTGCTGCAACTCGTTTTTGAAGCGCTGCCCTGCAAACGCGGATTCATCCTCACGAAACCGCCCCATGATGGCGATCCCGTGGTCAACGCAAGCCACTCCGTCGGAAACGAGACCAGCGGGCCTCCGCTCAGCCAGACGCTCATACACCATGTGCTTGAGAATCGCGACGCCGTTCTCACGCACGATGCACAAACCGAATTCAAAGGATCCGAAAGCGTCATAAACCACGGCATCACCGCCGCCATGTGCGTGCCCCTCTGCGGTCGTGAAGATGTTATAGGCGTCATCTACGTCGACTCAGGCGATCAGGAAGTTGTCTTCAAAGCCGATCATCTCAAACTACTCACCGCCATCGGCCGCGTCACTGGCGTTGCCGTGGAGAATGCGCGCCTTCACAAGGAAGCGGTCGAGGGCGAACGCATGGCCGCCATCGGTCAGGCCAGCGCAGGTATCGGTCACTGCATCAAAAACATCTTGGTCGGCGTTAAAGGCGGCGCGGAATTCGTCGATCTTTCTCTGGAAACGAACGAGATGAAGTACATCCAAAAAGGATGGCCGCTCGTCCGCCGCTCCGTTGATCGCATGGAAGACCTTGTATTGAACCTCGTCACCTTCTCGCGCGAACGCGAACCGGATCGAACACCCACCGATGTCAACGCCCTCGTAAAGGAAATCGCCGACACGCTTAAAACGCAGGCCGAGCGTGCAAAAGTCTCCATCGAACTCGTCCGCGGCGAACTCCCGCGCGTGCCGCTCGACGGGCTCGGTATCTACCGCGCAATTCTGAATCTCGTGACCAACGCAATCGATGCCTGCGAAGAAGTAGGTGGGAAGGTTACGATCCGCACCCACGCCGACGATCGCAGCATCTATATCGACGTGAAAGACACCGGCGCAGGCATCTCACCCGAGTTCATGCCTAAACTCTTCACCGCATTTGCGAGCACCAAAGGTTCGCGCGGCACCGGCCTCGGCCTGGCATGCAGTCAGAAAATCGTCGCCGAACACGGCGGCGAAATTCTCGTCAATTCAAAACTAGGCAAAGGCTCTAAGTTCTGCATCGTACTGCCAACGCAAACCATGATCGCCGAAAAGAAAAAATAGACGTATCAAAGCGATGCATACCGCAAACCAATTATTTGGAGTGCGGTGGCGGGTAGACACCGCTTTGGCTGCAAGTGTGACTGCTTAACATGGTTCTCGTGTCCAAATTGCGCTCCATCGATACTGACCGCATAATGGCGCTATCTGCGAGGTAAGCCAAATGTCTCACACCGCCTTCGCTACCACCACGCGAGGACTCCGCCGCGATTCTCCGCCCATGCTCCTCTTTGAAAAAGCCAAACGCATCGGCATCTGGAACCCGTCCGACATCGACTTCACGCAAGACAGAATTGATTGGCCGCTTTTCACGGACGAAGAGCGAGATGCAGTTCTCCGCTTGACCGCATCCTTCGCCGCGGGCGAAGAAGCGGTCACGCTCGATCTCCTTCCGCTCATGCAAGCAATCAACCAATCGAACATGCCCGAAGAATCGGTCTATCTCACTTCGTTCCTTTGGGAAGAAGCAAAACACGCCGACTTCTTCGACCGCTTCCTGACCGAAATCGCCCATGAAGATCGCGACCTCGATCGCTTTCACCTAACGTGCTATAAATCGCTCTTCTACGACGCCCTGCCAAGCGCAATGAACGCGCTCGTTACGGATAGGTCCCCGCGCGCAATCGTCCGCGCCGCCACAACCTACAACCTGGTGATCGAAGGCATCATCGCCGAAACCGGCTATCACGCCTACTTCCTCGCGCTCGATGAGAAGAACCTCATGCCCGGTACCCGCGCCGCGATCACAAAAATCAAACAGGACGAGGCGCGCCATATCGCGTTTGGGATCTACTTGCTGTCCCGTTTCATCTCAAAAGATGCCGCACTGTGGGACGTCGTGCAGGAGACGATGAACGATTTACTCACGCTGACGATGGGAATGATCCACGAGATGTTCACCCAATACGAAACCCCGCCTTTCGGCCAGGACGAGTCCGTCTTCCAAAACTTCGCAATGGGTCAATTTACAAAACGGTTGGAACGCCTCGACCGCGCACGCAGTATGTCCCTAGCAGCAATCGACGAACTAACCCGAACCGTAATCGAAGAAGACGACGCGTAAGCGAGGGGAAATTGTAGCGCCCGGTCTCCGCGCAGGGCGAACTCGGTACGACGATCACAAGTGAGCCACGGCCAACATTATCTTCGGCCACTCTGCGCGCCCAACGGCATTGGATTACCAACCAAAGTAATGCCAAACCCACTCAAACGCTTCCTTGCCCAACAAGATCAGCGCAAGGTAATACCCGATGCAAAGCAGCGTTGAGAAATACCCGGTAATAATCATCCGCCCGTCACGCTCCAGCATCCCAAGCGACGTTAAAAAGATCGGCAAAGCAGCCACCGAGTTCGTAAACGGCGCAGGCATCGGTATTGGCAATGCGAGTATCACCGACATGAACAACAAAAATGCCCCGTGCAACCGCCACAGCCGTTCGTCCTTCGTCATGAACAACAGCCGCGGCTTCAACAGGATTTCCAAATAGCGCATTACCCAGGACAACTTCTCGATCGTCTTCTCAAGCACGCGATACGAGACCGGCCGGTGGTGCAGATAGTGCGGCATCCACGGCTTCCTGCCAATGACGAGATAAAACGACAGAAATGTCAACACCATCCCAAACACGCCGCCAAGAAACGGGGGAGAGATAGGCAGGCTCATCGGAAAGCTGAACAGCACAATCATCAACACGTGCCCGCGGTGAGGAATCGATTCGACAATCTCGCCGAGCGGCATGTCGCGACCCTCTGCGCGAGTCAAAAGCCCGCGCAGCTCCATTGTAAGGGTCGCTGCTCCAGTCTGTGCTGTCAAAAAAATGCCTTGATTACCCGATCAAAAACGGCACGATATTATCCACGCGCAGCCCGGCAATAGCAAACAATTGATGGAAAATTCGGCCAAGTTCTCAGCCGCCCGACGACCGATCCCGCATCATTTCAAACAGCGCACGGATCTCCTCCGGCACTTCATCTAGCGAATTGAAGCTGCGCACATTGCCGTCCTGATCTCGGAAAGTAATGTTTCCGCCGCGCGACACGACCTCAGCCGTCACGACTTCGTCCGGCCCAGCGCCTGCACGATTCCGAAACGCCTCAAACTGCGCTCGCATTGCAGGATCCATTTCATCGAACGACATTGTTCGCGATGTCACGACCGGATCGCTCTCGAAGACGCGTGTCGAACCAAACGGCGCGCGCTTGCTCGAAACCATGCGCCCGCGCGTGCCCAAAAAACTGTGTGATGCCTCGTAATCGAATATCTCCGCAGGCGCGGCATTGAGCCCCGTCATCCGATGAAGACCTTCGATGAACTGCTGCACGCGTGCCGGCAGGCGCATCTCAGCAACCGGTCGGTCCTCTTGATGATCCACCTCAAAGTCAATCGTCTGAATCGCACCACCCATCATCGCCAGACTCGGCGCCGGCTCCAGACGTACCGTCCAGCGGTATCCCTTACGCACAATACCCGCATGCCTCCGCCGTGCAACGCGCTCGACTGCCCGCACGGTGATCCGTGTGTCATGCTCGATAGTCATCTCTCGCGTCTTTGATCGCACGCCGCGCGAAATCACCGCAATGCGATTGCGTCCAATCACCGTTATCGAAACGCGGTTCCAGATCACGCTCAACGGGGACACAATTCCCAGCACACCAACGACTACGCAAAGCCCAAGATATACATTGAATGCAATCGTGCCGATACCGCGCCGTCGCGTATCGGCCTCCTGTTGGCGCGCCTCCCGTTCCGCGCGCTGATGCGCGACAGATTCCTGAATCCGATCCCATTCCGCTTGGGTCATCGTTTCGCGGAGCGACTGCGTCATTGCCTCCAAGTCTTGCTGAGATGAAACCGCGTCGCGGTAGACCATCCGCCTGTTTTCTGTATTTCGGAAATAAAAAACGAACGATGTCATCGCCGCAATCAGGATAATCGCAAAGACCGTGTTTCCAAATCGCCGCAGCAGGGTGCGCGCGCTCGGTCGGTACACGATCGATTGCGTCGTCATCTCGACGCAGTTCCAATCGTGTACATCAACCACGCCAGGACGTATCTCAATCCGGACTTCAGCCATAAGCACCTCGCTTAAGCCATTGTAATACGCCACGGCATCGCGTTTTCATTCGTTCCCAAATTTCTATCGTCCCAAGCTCCCGCTGTTCTCTCGTTCCCAAGCTCTTGCTTGGGAACGCACTCTTGAAAAGCTCCGCTTTGTCTTGCCTTCGGGGGGCCACCAACCAGCCAACCTCTGAATATTGCACGCGAATGCGCGACACCCAATAGCGCGCCCGCCTCTCCTTCCGCTATCATCCGCGACCATGAACGCAGCACTGGAACGCATCGAACCCATACTCTGCCATGCCCATGCCTTGGTACAGCGCAGCGATTGGCAACGCGCACACGACGCCCTTCGCGCCTGCGTGGACTACGCGGAACTCTATCGGGCGCCTGCACACGCCGAATTCAACACGGCGCAGCTACTCGAAAGTATCGTGCGTGGCGCAGCGCGTTCGCTCAATAATATTGGCGGCACTGGCGCAACCCTCTCCGGCGATGCACTCCAAATCGCCGCGATCGCGCGCGCCGTTATTCGCAATGCAATGCTCGAATTAGACGCGGAACTACACATAGCCGGCGTGGAACTCGACACCGTACCCGCATGGCAATTACGTATTGATGGACCGGGGCGCTTCACGGACGAAATCGATCTCGGCTACGACTTGGCGCTCTCACCGGAAACCGCCGAACGCATCTGGACCAGCGCGACGCGCGGCGGCCGTATCGATAGACGCCCCGCCGAACTCGACCTCCGTTTGAAAGGCGTGCGCGCAGTCCTCGAAGTGCCATTTTGCTGCGACGACTTCATCGCACCGTTGCGCGAAGCCGAGCATTTCGCGCGCATTCTCTCTTCCGGTGAGACTGTAACGGAGGAAGCGCGGCAACTGCACGATGCATTGGCAGCCATCCTCGCGCGTTTCGACGGACAAGATGACCCGCCAAATCCCTGCGACCTCCAGGCACTAATACGCGACGCGTTTCCACCACCGGATCCGCAGCAAGCTGTTCGCTTTGAAATCGTGCTCGCGGCGGAAGTCCCACCCCAAGCCCTGCGCCGAAACAGAATGCTGCGCTTCCTGAATGCAACACAATTACTCGCCCGCGCCGCCTTGGAACACGGTGGAAACATGCGCTTGGAGATTGACTATTCGGTTGCGCAACGTGCCATCACGCTCTTCGTAACCGGCGAGGGCCAAACCAATCGCGATCGCGCCGAAGTCTATCTACCGGCACTACAACGCGCACTCGATGTTCATGGCGGTGCAATGGAAGCAGACTTCGCTTCAAACGGCTTCACGCTCCTGGTCACATTGCCCGACGCAATTGCATCAACGCTCGACAATTGGTTACCGGGATGGGATACCTTTTCACCGCGCTCGATCCAGATGCTACGACTGCTGAAATCCGGCGGGCCCGTTCCCCCGGAAGAACTGATCCTCAACGGCGTACTCGAGGACGAGCTCGAACGCCGCCTGCTTCCCCGCCTGAGCGTGGCCCCGGCCGCAACCCTCATCCACGACCTTAAACCCCTGAAACCCGAGCTGGCCCCATCCTCGGCCCAGCGCTCTGAAAAGGTCCTATCCCAAGTCAAACGCGGCAAACCCAAAAAGGAAATCTGCGCTCCCCCCTACGCCGCCGAAATCATCTATATGTTCACTATCGACCAACGCCACGCCTCAGCGATAGGCGTTAAGGAAGCCAGCGCACCCCAAACCGCCGAACTCGCCAAAGCCCTCAGCAGCACCCCCCTCAACTATTTACAGGCCTTACGCCTCCTCCCGCAGGTTTTCCCCACCTAGCCCTTCCCGCCATCGAGCCCTGCAGTTTCCGTTTGGAACCCCGCTCGGTTACGCGAGGTTAGGCTGGTTCTACGAATCTACAGCCTTCAAGTCATCAGTATCCTTATTTTGATAACCAGCAATCATAGGCTTGCTGTCTGAATAATTCGCACTATATATGGTATTAGTCAATCAAGTAGAGGTCGTTTCGCGGTTGCGGACACTCTTAAGCATATCCCGTCAAGAATCTTACCCTTGTCTCCCAGAGGAAGATCTAACCTGCCGAGTGCAACGCCAGGGGCAAGTTATGTAGGAGCAATAGCGCCGATACTCCACCTCGCTGGCTCCACACCAAGGTCTGCACGACGTTATTTTAATCTGCAGCAAGGGACGATACGGCTATTAGCCCAGTGACAAAATTCGCAGAATATGGTATAGTTTTCATTGCGCTAGGGAGTTTTTTGGGATAACTGAGTAGTTAACAGTTTGACAAACAATTTGGACGTCGCACGTCCAATGCTTCACGAGGAGTAGTGCCCGCCATGTATTCCCGGCGCCCAGCTTTCCAAACTCTGTGCATTTTTTTTGCCGTGACCGTTCTGTCCGCTACGGCCAACGCCGCCAAGGTAATGGCCGCGGAACTGATCGCTGACGGGTTCAAACAACCCACTTATATCTGTAGCGAACCGAACGACGCATCACGCCTGTACGTGCTCGAACGCAGTTCCGGAAAAATTCTGCTGATCAAAAACGGCGTCCTGCAAAGTAAGCCGTTCCTGAATATCGGCGACCGGGTGAGTTCAGATCGCGACGGTGAACAAGGTCTCTTTAATCTGGTGTTCCCGCCCAACTTCGGGCCAGATAACAAATTCTTCTACGTCTGTTATTCGGACATCTTTGGCGCGAGCATTGTCGAAGCCTACAAAATAGGCTCGAATCCCGATAAGGCGAAAAAAGGTAGCGCCAAGCAGATTCTCGAAATACAGGGTACCGAAAATATCCATTTCGCAGGCCAGATGGCTTTCGGTCCCGATGGCAACCTCTACGTCGGACGCGGGGACGGCGGACCCGCAGACGATCCGTTAGGCAGAGGCCAAGATAAGAATATTCTGCTTGGGAAGCTACTTCGAATTAAGGTCAATAAAGACAAATCTTACAAGGTTCCAACCGACAATCCATTTGTCGGTCAATCGAACGTGAAGACTGAAATCTGGGCCTACGGCCTCCGTAACCCGTGGCGCTTTAGTTTTGACCGCCTCACTGGCGACCTCTACATCGCCGACGTCGGCCAAAACTGGATGGAAGAAATCGACTTTCAGCCTGCCTCCAGCACAGGCGGAGAAAACTACGGATGGAATATCGCCGAAGGTCTTGAATGTCAGGGCGGCGGCGGTACCTGCGGCACAAACGCAGGTTTCACACCTCCCATACATCAATACGGACACACAGGCGGCGTGGCGGTCATCGGCGGTTATGTCTATCGCGGCAATGCGATTCCCGAAATGCAGGGGCGCTACTTCTTTGCCGATCACGGATTCACGACGATTTCGTCCTTCATTAACAACGCGGGCACCGTCACCGACCTCCAAGACCATACGAACGAACTAGAGCCGGATGGGTCAAACACGATAAACTCTATCTCGTCCTTCGGCGAAGACGCAGACGGCGAATTGTACATTGTAGATATCGGCGATGGAGAAATTTATAAAATTGTTCCACGCCCATAACGCGCAATGACACGCCGTGACGCGCGGGGCAAGCAGTAACGCGCGAGGTATTATCTATGTTGAATCGGTTCGCTAACGTTGCGATGCTTTGTGTTGCGGCTCTGACTATCGTGCTCAACGCGACGGCCGGCACGCTTAACCTTTCCACCGAACTCGTCGCCTCCGGTTTCGAAAACCCCATATTTGTGACCGCCCCACCAGGCGACAACACGCGCCTGCTCGTCCTAGAGCAGGAATCCGGTCGCATCATGCTCATCAAAAATGGAACACGCGTCAATGAACCGTTCCTCGACATCGACAACCGAGTTGGAGATGGCGGGGGAGAGCAAGGCCTGCTTGGATTGGCTTTCCACCCGGACTACGCGACCAACCGCCTGTTCTTCGTGAACTACACGGACAATCAAGGCAACACAAAGATCGAGCGCTACAAGGCACGCAGCAATTTCGATTCGGCAAAGCGAAACTCCCGAAAATTGATTCTCAGAGTCAATCAGCCATTCAGCAATCACAACGGTGGAATGATCGCCTTCGGTCCCAACGACGGCTACCTCTACATAGGCATGGGCGACGGCGGCGGCGCAAACGACGGTCAGAACAATGCACAGCGTCTATCCGAGTTGCTCGGCAAATTTCTGCGCATTGATGTAGACCACGGTTTGCCTTACACAATTCCTTCCGGCAATCCATTCATCGGCGGCGTCAATACCCGCGACGAAATTTGGTCTTACGGCTGGCGCAATCCGTGGCGCTGGTCATTTGATCGTGAAACGGGCGACCTATGGGCCGGCGACGTAGGCCAAGACGCGATCGAGGAAGTCGATTTCCAACCCGCCGACAGTGACGGCGGCGAAAACTACGGCTGGAAAATCGCGGAAGGATTCTCTTGCCGCGGCGGTTCGGGTTCGTGCGGCGACGATCCTGGACTTACTCCGCCCATTTTGGATTATTCGCACTTCTTCGGTTCAACAGTCGTCGGTGGCTATGTCTATCGCGGCACGGCAATTGCTCCCCTTGAAGGTGTTTATATCTTCGCGGACTTTGGCCGCGCGAGATTTTGGATACTTACGTACGATGGAAACGACGTGCAGGGCTTCACGGAAATCACCGACGACCTCGATCCGCCGGGAAGCGCCCGCATTAACAAGCCGTCTTCGTTCGGCGAGGACGCATCGGGGGAATTGTATATCTGCGACCATGACGACGGCGAGATATACAAGATAATTTCTGAGTGAACTTTGTAGACGAAATTTACCAAAAGGCCCGGAAAGATCCGCGCCGTATACTCCTGCCTGAAGCCAACGACGATCGCACCCTACACGCCGCCGCGAAAATCCGCGCGGAAGGTCTTGCACACGTGACCTTGCTGGGGGATGCAGACGCCACGCGCAAGCGACTCGGTGATCTTGGCATCGTGGATGACTTCGATATTGTGGAACCCCGGCAGGCGCCGTGGCTCGACGAATTTGTCGCGGAGTATTTCAGCCTGCGCAAAGCCAAAGGCATGACGGAAGATGCCGCGCGCGAAGCCATGCTCGATCCGCTGGCCCATGGCATCATGATGCTGCACAAGGGCAGGGGAGACGGCCTTGTCGCAGGGGCCATTCACTCCACGGCCGACACCCTGCGCCCCGCGCTCCAAATCGTCCGTACCGCTCCCGGCGTTCCTCTGGTCTCTAGCTTCTTCTTTATGCTTGTCGGCGACACGACATACCTGTTCGCTGACTGCGGGCTGGTGGAAGAACCAAGTGCCGAACAGCTCGCCGAAATTGCACTATCGACCGCAGGCACCGCCATCGCTTTCGGAATCGAACCCAACGTGGCCATGCTCTGCTACTCCACGAAAGGCTCCGCGAATAGCGCGAGCGCGCGTAAGGTTGTCGAAGCCACGAAAATCGCGCAGTCCAAAATCATCGAGCGCTTTGGTCCTGGTTCGCCAGTGCAAATCGATGGTGAATTGCAGGGCGATGCGGCGCTCGTCGAAGCTATCGGTAAAAAGAAAGCGCCGGGAAGTCCCGTGGCGGGAAAGGCGCGTGTACTCATTTTCCCCGATCTGAATTCGGGGAATATCGCTTACAAGTTGGTGGAACGCCTCGGTGGCGCCAAGGCGTTTGGCCCAATACTTCAAGGCCTGCGATTGCCTGCAAACGATTTGTCGCGCGGCTGCTCCGCGGACGACATTGTAGGCGTTGCCGCCGTAACCGTAGTACAATCACAAATGGTGTCGCCGAAAAGTGGCGAAGAAAGATAGACATGAAAATTCTAGTGCTCAATTGCGGATCCTCCTCCGTTAAATACAAAGTCTACGAAGTCGATGGCGTAAACCAGGAACTCGCCAGCGGCATGGTCGAGCGCATCGGCACAAAAAACGCCGACCTTAAATGCAGTTGCTGCTTTGCGCACGACCCGCGCTGTGCGGCCCGAATGTTCGGCGAACCGGGCAAGCTGGATGTGCCGGATCACAGAGCTGCCGTTAACATGATTTGTGATCTGCTAAAAAGCGACCATTGCACGGCAGTCAAAGGCATTGACGATATCGCTGGAATCGGTCATCGCGTCGTACACGGCGGCGAAGAGTTTGCAGAGTCGGTACTCATCGACGACGAAGTAATCGAAGGTATCGAACGGTGCGCGCGGTTGGCGCCACTACACAATCCGCCTGCGTTGTTGGGCATACGCGCGTGCGCGGAAATCTTCAGCGGCAAGCCGCAAGTCGCCGTTTTCGATACCGCGTTTCATCGTTCCATTCCCGAAAAAGCGTATCGCTACGGTATCCCAGACGTGTTGTATCGCCAGCACGGCATTCGGAAATACGGCTTCCACGGTACCTCGCACCGCTACGCGTCACACGAAGCGGCGAAGCTCCTGAAAAAACCAATCGAGCATACGCGCATCGTGAGCTGCCACCTCGGCAACGGCAGCAGCATTACTGCGGTACAAGGCGGCAAGTCGATCGATACTACGATGGGCCTTACGCCACTTGCCGGCGTCATCATGGGCACGCGTCCCGGCGATCTCGATCCCTTCATTCCGTTGTTCATGATCAAAGAAATGAAGATGAGCGTGCAGGAAGTGGACGAGGCACTCAATAAGCGCAGTGGCTTCGAGGGGATTTGTAACCATCACGACGTGCGCGAAATCGAAGAATTGGCGCGCGCGGGTGATGAGGATTGCCAGCTTGCGCTCGACATGTTCGCGTATCGCGCGGCGCGCTTCATTGGTGGTACCGTCATGGCGTTAAGCGGCTGCGATGCGATTGTGTTCACGGCGGGGATAGGGCAAAACGATCCGTACATGCGCGCACGTATTCTGAAATACGCGACGCACATGGGCATCAAGATCGATCCCGAACGCAATAGCCGCAACGAACGCATGATCACGACGGACGATTCTGAAGTACCGGTGTTTGTGATCCCCGCGAATGAGGAACTCGTTATTGCGCGCGACACCGCGGCGATTGTCGGCGTTCGTTCGAAAAAGCCGGCGGTCGCGTAAGGGTTTTCGGTTAATATCCCCTTATGTCTATCCCTAAGCTTGATAATCCCATTGAGCTTTTTCGCCAATGGTTCGACGAAGCAAAACAATGCGGTCTGCGCGAGCCAACTGCCATGTGCCTTTCCACGGCCACACGGGACGGCGCGCCATCGTCGCGTATGGTGCTACTGAAATCTGTGGACGATCGCGGGTTTGTATTTTATACAAACCTCGGGAGCCGCAAGGCTGGCGAAATCGAATCAAATTCAAGGGTTGCGCTGAACTTCTACTGGATGCCGCTCGGTAAGCAAGTGCGCATTGAAGGTGTTGCGGAATCCGTATCCAGCGAGGAAGCCGATGCCTACTTTGCCTCGCGCGACCGCCAAAGCCAGATCGGCGCGTACGCGTCGAAGCAATCGCAGCCTATCGAAGGTTATTTCGAACTCGAACGCCGCGCCGCCGAGTTTGCCCTAAAGTTCGGAGTGGGGAAAGTGCCGCGCCCGGAGTTTTGGTCGGGGTATCGTGTAGTGCCGTCCGCTATCGAATTCTGGATGGAAAAACCCTTCCGCCTTCACGAACGGCTAGTTTATTCGCGCACGGAATCGGGCTGGACCACGCAGTGGCTGTTTCCGTAACGTCTAGTCTTTCACAAGGCTGACGTTCCCGCGCCGCCGCTGGGGAAGCGCACGTTCTGTGAAAGTTTCGTTGCGTTCTCGCCGCCTTCATTGCCGCCGAACCACGCCCACCATTGTCCCGTGCGTGCGTGGTTCTGCATGCCGTTGTCGTCGCAACCGCTGTCGCAAATCACGCTGTCCCAAAAAGTGGACGATCCCTTTCACTTGTTGCTGCCGTTCTCGAAGCTTGGATCTTTAATCTTGTTTGCGGCCTTGGGGTGAGCCAGAACTGGCTCGTGAAGATTGAGCATTGCGAGCATCGCTGCGAGGCCAAGCGTGCCGATAGAAAACCTGAGGAATTCAAATCGCATCGTATGCTCCTCTATGAAAAGGGGATTCTTTGGGTCTTGTTGTACACGGCCAAAAGTTGAATGCACAATACGTATTGTTAGGTATAAATCTGGCAACCGAAATCGTGAATTTGCGCACGATTGTACTGCGCAGTTGTGTTCCATTGAACAGTGCTACAAGTCGCCGATATGTTGCGCAATATAACTCTATTCGGCGAAGTATCTCAATTGCATAGACTTAGCAAATGGAGCATTCGTTGTAACTTTTTGGCACGCGGGGTGCTTTATTAGATTCGTCCGCACAGTTGAATCAAACGAATAGACGGGGGAGCGAACGCCTCGGGGCAAGGACCGCATTCCAGATGGACAACACCTACCTCTTCAAATCTGGAACTGCTTCCGACCAACCCAAGCCTTCACATCCCACCTTTGTCACCAGGACAGCCTTGCAGCTAAGACCGATCATTTGGGAGTTTCGAGGCGCTCGCCCCCCCGTTTAGATATTTAAGTCGCTGGTAACGGGGGAGACGGGGGACACAGCTCGCCGGTGGGCCAGTGACTTGAGGGGGAAGGGAACCCCGGCGTTCTTCGGGGGAGGCACGCCGGGGTTTTCTCTTTTTTTATTAACGAGAAGCGGTGTAACGAATGCACATCATTTTCGCGCGCGTTTATGCTTCGCGTTCGTAGTCGTCCTCTCAATCGTTTTAATGTCGTTGATAATGAGGACACCGAATAGCGATCAGCGCCATGAACACTACTTTACATCGTGCATCGACGCGATCCACTCTTTGATTAAAGGTAGCGAATCTTCATCGACCAATCGTCGGGGTAACTCAGGCATCATGATCCCAGGCTCTGTCGATTCCAATCGATACGTCAGAATCGATTCATCAGGTTTGCCGGGCACAATGTCATAGCTCCTTCCGCCCGAACCTCTGCCTGCCGCTACTGGCACCTTCATGACGCCCCACTTCACAGGATCGCGCTGGCTGAAACGTAAATCGAGGCCGGACGTGTTCGCAGGACCACGCGGGTTGTGGCAATGCGCGCAGTTGATCTCAAGCCAAGCGCGGGCGCGATCGTCTACAGTGCCGCTGGACGAATCGTTCCACACGGCAAGCTTTGGCGCCGCATTGGGGGAGGGTGCTCCAGTCAAGTATCCGGCCTGCGTCCAGTGATCAAGCTGGTTGGCGCCGCCATCGGCATAGTCATAATTCCTGTTCAGATTGCGCGCCTTCGGCCCGATAGGGACGATTTTTTTATCGACTACGTGGCAGCCTTTGCATTGGTTTACGTTTGGAACAATGTAATTGGAACTGCGCTCAGCGCCATTGCGGTCAATCCAGGTGACGTCTTTCGTCGTGCCCGCGACTTTCAGCGTGGCCTCGGTCTGCTCGTCGTTCCACAAATAGACCAAGGCGTCCCATCTCTTTTTCTTGCGGATGAGGAGCCGGGTTTCGATGATGCGCTGTCCCTTCGCCGGGTCGCGCAGGTCGTGCAGGAACGAAAAGGTTTTGATAAGCGTTGCGCCCACCGGAAAATCGAAAGCGTCTTCGCCGTGATAAGCCGCGCTCGTACCCTTGGGCATCCAGACGTGGCGGTACTTGGTGGCGTAGTCAGAGAAGAGCGGCGTATTCAAATCGTAGGGAACCACGCCTTCGTTTGGCTTCAGATCGGCGAGGTTTCCTACAAAGAAGCGGTATTCGGAAAGCGATTTCGGCGCACTACCGCTTAAGCGCACATTGACTGCGGATGCGTCGCCTTTCTTCGCTGCATGCACCTGTCCCAGCAAGACAATCGTTGCGCACGCAGTTGTCGCAAGCGCGACGTACTTCACGAACCGCATACTACCTCCGCGCGAGCTTGATGGGTTTCAGGCGCGGCAGCTCGCCCGCGTGCGCGGCGATGTCGCGCGAAATTTTCGCTTTCGATGGGTCGCTTAACGCGTTCATCAGATCGAAATTGATAAAGTCCGCGTCTTGATTGCCGTCTATATAGATGCGCAGGTCCTTTGGCAATTCGCCGCCGGCCATTTTTTTCGTATCGATTACGCCGTCCCACACAATGTCCGGCACCGGCTTTCCTATGAGTTCGCTTAGCGCGCCGCCGAGATCGCCCTGCGGGTCGTTACCGCCGCTGCCAAATTTGTTGCTGTGAATGTAGATACCCTCGGGGTACGGATCGTAGTTGGGGTCTTTGATTTCTTTACCCGAAGCGAGGTAACTGACGATGAGGCAGTTTGTGGTTTGATTGCCGCTCAAGGTGTTCTCGAACACTTCCACGTTATTGTTCGCCATGATCATGATGCCGGTGCCGGTGGGCACGGTTGCCACGATGTTCCCCTTCGGCGCGAAATTTTGCGTGTCGTTGTCCACAACCTGATTATTGAAAACGCGCACGTCGCGTCCGCCTTGCACCGGCAGGTCTGGCATGTCGAACACGAGAATTCCGCCTGTGTTCTTCGTAGCCACGCATTCGTAGACGTCCGCGCCGTGGCAGTTTTCGATTTCGATACCGGCAACGTTATATTCCGCCCGAGATTGGCGCACGACGATATTCTTGGACTGCCCCACGTAAATGCCCGCATCTGACGCGCCGATAGCAACGCACTTTTCGATCAATACGTTTTCGCTCTCGACTGGATAGAAACCGTAGGAACCGTTCGTTTCCTTAGGGCCGCCCGTCCATTCCGCGCGCACACTGCGGAAGGTAATTCCCTTGCAGCCCTTCGTCTTGATGGCGTCGCCCTTCGAGTCTTCAACAGCGAAATTCTCCAGCACGACGCCGCTGCCGGTGACGATGAGGCCTTCACTACCTGCATTCTGGTTCTTGAAAGAGAGGATCGTCTTGTCAGGCCCTTTGCCGCGCAACTTCACGCGGTCGATGTCCAATGAAAGACCCATTTTGAGATCGAAGGTGCCTTCGCCGAGATTTATCGTTGCGCCCGGCTTCGCGGTAATGAGCGCTTCCTGAATTTCTTCCTGGGCGTTGGGGCCCGGTTTAATCGCGCCTGCGTGCGCGGCAAGTGCAAGACACGCGACGAGCAAAAATGTTCCACTAATACGCATATACCCCTCCAATTGCGGTTGCGCCTTATAGCGCCAGCTAGGACTCCGATCTCGCAAGTATACAACGCGCGAAGGAAGAGGTCTATTGGGGATTCTGGATTTCGGATTTTGGATTGGGAGCCAACGCGGCCAATTGTGTACTAGCGTCATCATGAGAGGGATCAAGGCGGACCGCGCGCCGGAATTGTTCGATGGCTTGTGGCTTGTTGCCGAGGCGAAGCAGGAGTAGCCCAAGCTGGTAGAAGGCGGGCGCATGGTAAGGGGCCATGGCGATGGCGTCTTTTATTTTTGCGATGGCTGCTGCGTTCCTGCCTTCGCGTTCGAGTCTATCGGCCTCGACGAGAAGACCTGCCGCGACCTGCTGTGCGCGGGAAACGCCGGATGCCGTTCCCCACTTCTGGTTGAAGGTCTCCTCATTTCTGGCAATGAGCGCGTCAAAGGCCTCGTTATCGAATCCAAGCGCAGAGAAGGTTCGGCTGCCGTAGTGGAAGACGAAGCAGTCTTCTGCGATGCACACGCGGTAGCCCGCCTTGCGTACGCGAAGGCAATAGTCGTCGTCTTCAAAATTACCGATGCCGAAGGATTCGTCCATCTTGCCCACGGCAGCGAAGGCGGTATCGCGAATCAACATGCAAAAACCAACCACGCGTTCCACATCGAGCGTTTGACCGGCGAAACCCTTCGCGCGGTTGTTCGCCACATCGTTAATCTCGTCCATGCTGGTTAGGGCCATATCCGGAATGAGTTGTGGACCTGAGACGTGGTTGCTCATCGGCCCGACAATTCCTATTCGCTGTCCGCGTTCCAGCACGGCGACGAGGCGATCCAACCAGTCTTCGGGAACAATGGTGTCGCTATTGAGCAATAACACGTGTCCGCTTGCGTGCGCCAGCCCAAGATTGACGCCCGCGGGAAAGCCAAGATTGGTTTCACTATGGATGACGATTGCGTCAGGAACAGAATCGAAATACTCCGAGACGCCATCGGTCGATCCGTTGTCCACAAGTATCAGCTTGTAGGGATAGCGCGTATGCGCGCGGATCGATTCGATGCATTGCCGGCAATAATGGAGCTGGTTGTGCGCGGGAATTACGATTGAAACCGGTGTGCGCACACGATCAGTCAAGGCGGTCCCCAACGGGTGGACGCCAGAAGAAGCCTGGCCAAAACCAAGGAAGCGGGAAATGCTTGCGATAGCCGAGCATTACCGCGAGCGTGCCCTTGCCGGTCGCCACGCGAATGTAGGGACGCGCTGCCGTAATGGTGCCGGGCGCCTTGCCGGTATCTTTCTCGTAGGCCTTCACGCGCGTCGCGTAGACGGTATCGCCGCGATATTTGAAGCGCGCCATCGTGTAGGGAAAGCAGGCTCGCACTTTGCGTTCGAGGCACTCTGCAGGCTCATCCCAGCGCAGGAAGAGTTCATCATCCGAAAGTTTCTTGTCGTAGCTGCCTTCGCCGTGGACTTGCTCGATGGCGTTCAATCCGTCACGTTCAATTTGCTGCAACAACTCCGGTAGCTTCTCGGCCGCAAGCGCCGAGGTGCGCCGCACCAGCGAACCCGCGGTATCGCTGTTCGTGATCGGAATCCTGTGCTGCGCGAGAATGGGACCGGTGTCGATCCCTTCGTCGATGACGTGATAGGTGATGCCCGTCTCCGTTTCGCCTGCAAGAATCGCAGCCTGGAATGGATTGGGTCCGCGGTGTTTTGGCAATAGTGATGAATGGCAATTGACGCAGGCAATGCGCGGCAGTTGAATAATCGGTTTCTTTAGAATAATCGAAAAACCGCCAACGAGAATCAGATCAGGTTTCGTTGCTGCGAGCGGAGCGAGCTCGTTCTCGGTCATTTTGTCTATATAGACTATGGGTATGCGGCGCTTGCGCGCGATGGCGTTCACTTGTGCGTTCGGCGTGAACACCGAGGCCAGCAAAGGATTGAGCCAGCGTTTTGCGCCCTTGATCGTTCGCCCGTTGTCGATCACCGCGACAAGCTCGTGCCCCGAATCCACTATTGCGCGCGCCATAAACGTCGCCATCATCCCGCTGCCGGTCATTGCAATGCGCATGGGCTATGATTCCATCACATTGCGGTACCACGCAAAGAACATGACCAACGCCCAATACTGCCGGCGGCGGTACACATTGTGCGTGGCCTCGCGCAGAATTTCATCGACCGCATGCCAGCGAAAAAGTCCCAGGGCATCTACCCGATCCGGCGTCACGCATTCCCGAGCGACATTGTCGATCACGCGTAGCGCACGACCACTTTGCGGGATACGGAAATCGCGGCGTGCCCGCATGCGCACGGGTGTCGGAAGTTTGCCGCGCGTCGCCAGGCGCAACAACGGCTTGCTTCGCACACCGTACTTGGCTTTTGCGGAGAGGCCAATCGCAAAGTCCACGAGGTCATCGTCAAGATACGGGAAGTCAACCTGCAATCCATGCGCTGCGAAAATCCGATCGCATTTGCTGAGCAGCAGATTGGGGAGGCCGACGTGCAAGTCCAGCGAAAGGACGTTGCGCGTCAGATCGGGTTCGCCAAAATGCTCCTTCACGGCGGGGATGCCTCCACCCAAGTCGTAGATCGCGGATTTCATCGCGTCGGTGTAGAGCGATTCGCGCTCGCCGCGATCGAAAACCGAAACCAGCGAAAGATAACTTTCCTGAGCGTCGTGCATGGACACGAGGTATTGGCTACCCCTGCGAATGAAGGCGTTCGGCGGTAGCGCAGGCATGAGATCGGTGAGCAATCCGGCAGGGACGAGGTCTTTCGCGCCGCGCGCTTTCTGCAGAAAGTTGAAGCGCGGATATCCGCCGAGCAATTCGTCAGCGCCGTGACCCGAGACATACGCTGTCTGCTGTTCGGCCGCGGCTTCGGCAATTAACCAAAGCGGAAGAACGGACGGATCCGCAAGTGGTTCGTCAAGCGCGCGCACCGCTTTGTGTACGGTATCCTCCGTCAATCGTCGCGCGTGCAAGGTCTGTAGCGTTCGCTCCATGAGCCGCGCGGATTCGGTTGCGAGTCGCGATTCGTCTTGCCACACGCGATCGAGTGTCACAAAGACTGGTTTTAATTCGCTACGCAAAGCTGCAAGCGAGGCGCAATCGATTCCCCCTGACCACAGCACATTGTCCGCGGAATTGCGTTCGAGTGCGGCGGTCAAATGGTCACGCAGTTCCCTTACAGAAGTTTCGCGCGGTTGTTCCCGCGTTTGAAGCTCGAATGTTGCGATGCGTGTTTCGTTGATATGTCCGTCTCGATACTCCAGCACATACCCGGGCTGTACCCGGTGCACACCAGCGATGATGGACTCCGCACCCGGCACGCAACGCAAGGTCAAATAGCGATCGACGGCAAGCAGGTTCAGGCGCTTGGGAACAAGCCCGGAAGCGAGCAGCGCCTTCAATTCCGACGCAAACGCGAGAAACCCATTTCCATGAAAATAATAGAGAGGACGTTGCCCGAGACGATCGCGCATGAGCCACCAGCGCGACCCGCCATCCAACCCTACCGCGCACGCATAGGCCCCCTTGATTTCAAGAGCGAAGGTACGCGTCGATTTCATACAATAGCGGTGGAACAACGCCGGCGAGAGATTGGCAACCGTTTTGACGCGGGGCTTGCCGTCGATCAGGGATAGTTCGTCTAGAGGATGCGAGGCCGCGACCGCATAATTCTCAGCGATAGACTTGTGAGTTGCGTCGGCGCGTCCGCGCAGCGCGGCGACCATCGCGTCGAGGGCATCGGCATCGCGGCGTCCAAGTATTCCGCAGATCGCTTCCATTAGAACGCTTTCTTTGAATCCAGCATGAGCGTCACGGGGCCGTCATTAACGAGATGCACGTCCATGTGCGCGCCGAATTCACCGGTCTGCACTTCAATTCCGGAGGCACGCACACGCTCGACGAAGCGTTCGTAAAGCGGTATGGCCAATTCGGGCCGTGCTGCTTCCGTAAACGAGGGACGTTTCCCTTTGCGGCAGTCGCCAAACAACGTGAATTGCGATACTGCCAAGACGCTGCCGCCGACGTCGCGCACGCTCAGGTTAAACTTGCTGGCGTCGTCGGTAAAACAACGTAGTCCAACGATCTTCTCCGCAAGATAGTCGGCGTCCTGTTCCGTATCGGACTCGCTCACACCCAGCAACACGAGCAACCCCTTGCCGATTTTTCCCGTAATTCGGCCTTCCACCGTCACGGACGATTCATGCACCCGCTGTACAACCGCGCGCACGCTACCCTAAAAATCCAGCCGTTCGCAGTTGCAGTGGCCCGCCCGCGCGCCTTTTAGTTTCGCAATGTACTCGGCGTCGGACAATACCTGCGCCGCGTTCGTCGCCCCAATTTCGTTTGCATACTTTCGCGCTGCGCTGAAACCTACGTGTGGCGGTATCGTTGGAGATTCGATTTTCCATCCATCGGCGGTGCTAATCAATATAAACTCCGTGGACTCGCTCGTTTCCGTGTCCAGAGGGTTGTACTCCGTACCGCGCATCACGCCATCCACATCGTATCGCACACGAATCTTGACTTTGTCGCTCTCCAACTGCGGCCTGGAAATCACGTGCTGGGAATACACGAAGAAGTCTTCCCAATCTTGCTCGTCGTTCCATGTCGTCAGCGCAGCCATCGCCGCATCACGCGTCCCATCGGCGCGAGCTCCGTTACGGTCCAACGCCAGATAGCGTTGCAGGACTTTCAAGGCGTCCTGTTCGTCTCCCGAAAGTTTGACGGTCGCGCAGGACGGAAAAAACAAGACGATAACAATAAAAGCAAATGGCGATGCGTAAGATTTCATTGTGAATCCATATAAACAATTGCGATGGCTTCGAGAATAACAAGGTGCGGAACGTTAGTAAATTTTTACACAGATTGGTCTTGCAGCATCCGTGCGTCGTATACTCCTCTGTCAGCAAGGTGGAGTGATAATGCGCGCATGATTGTCGGTGTCCCGAGAGAGATCAAAGCGGGGGAGAACCGTGTCGCGATGCTTCCGTCCGGCGTGGCGGCCTTCACCGCGCATGGACATCAGGTCCTTGTGGAGAAGTCCGCGGGTGCCGGTAGCGGAATCGCCGATGGGCAATACCGCGACGCAGGCGCGCAAATAGTTGCGAGCGCAAAGGGCGTCTGGGACCGCGCCGAGATGATCGTGAAGGTGAAGGAGCCCGTCGGCCCAGAACTCGGCCGCATGCACGCCGGGCAGATCATTTACACCTACCTACATTTGGCTTCTGACGAATCGTTGACGCGTCACCTGATGAAAAAGAAGGTGACAGCGATTGGATACGAAACCATCCAGCGTGACGATGGCGCATTGCCGCTGCTCACCCCGATGAGCGAAGTAGCCGGCAGGCTTGCCGTGCAAAAGGCGGCGCAATGCCTCGAAGCGGCGAGCGGGGGACGCGGCATCTTGCTGAGCGGCGTGTCCGGCGTGAAGCCTGCTCACGTGGTCATACTCGGTGCAGGCACTACAGGACAGAATGCTTGCCACGTCGCCGTAGGGATGGGTGCGCATGTAACCATTCTTGATATAGACCCGGCGCGTTTGCGCTATGTACACGACATCATGGGTGGCCACGTCACGACATTGATGTCGAACCGTGCGACGGTGGGCGAGGAAGTGTTACAGGCAGACGTTGTGATAGGCACCGTTCTGATTCCAGGTGCGCGCGCGCCGGTCTTGGTGACGAAGGGGATGGTGAAGCAAATGCGCCCAGGCGCGGCAATCGTGGACGTTGCGATCGATCAGGGCGGCTGTATCGAAACGGCCAAGCCAACTACGCACGCGGAGCCAACGTATACCGTTCACGACGTTGTACACTATTGCGTAACCAATATGCCGGGGGCGGTGCCGCGGACGTCTACTTACGCGTTGACAAACGCTACGCTGGGGTATGGTCTCGCGCTTGCCGACAAAGGCCTCGAACCTGCGCTGGCGTCGGACAAAGCGCTGCGACGCGGGTTAAACGTTCACAACGGACATGTAATGCACCGGGGCGTTGCGGAAGCATTCGGCATGGACTGCGTGGAGTTTTAGCGATGGGCATGGCCGAAATGCGCCGCGACATTGAGTACCTCGCAGGTAACCTCACGCACCGTGGCGCGAGCACCGAAAGCGAACGTGCGGCAGCAGAGTACATTCGCGATCGTTTTACCGTGCATACCGCGAACACGGAGATCGACGACTTCTTCGCGATTGAAAGCCCGTGGCTGCTTTTTTCTTCGTATTACGCGGAGTATCTGATTGTTGCGCTGCTTGCGTTTTGGCAGCCTTGGTTTGCTTTTGGCTACGGCGCAATCGTTTCCATTTTGTATCTGTTGGAATTCAGTGGATACCGGGTACTTGCGTTGATACTGCCGCAATACGAAACGCAAAACGTTGTCGCGCGCATCCTCGGCGACCGCCCCAAAAAACTCTTCGTGATCACCGCACACTATGACACACCAAAATTCAGCGCCGTCACATCGCCACAATTCCAGCCCTGGCTGCGCACGCTGCACATCATCGTGCTCGCCTGCATGTTTGCGGTCCTGGCGTCCTGCGCCGCGGAAGCACTCGGAATCGTCGGCATGGAAGGCTATCGTTACGATCTGGTCCTTCGCTGGTGCGCAGTCACCGCGCTGCTCTGCTTTGCCGTCGCACTCTTCACGTGCGAATACTCGGGAGAATTCACGCGCGGCGCAAGCGACAATGCCTCCGGCGTGGCTGTATTGCTGGACCTTGCGCAGCGTTTTACACACGATCGCATTGATGGTGCCGACGTCTGGCTGGTCGCTACGGGGAGCAAAGAAACGTGGCTCAGCGGTATGCGCCGGTTTCTAAATACCCATACCATCGACAAAACAAACACCTATTTTCTCAATATCGATCAAGTCGGTTCGGGGGAACTGCGTTACATAACCGCCGAAGGTCTGCTGCAATCGCTCAATGCCGATCCCGAATTGCTCGGCATTGCCGCTCGCGAAGCGGTGCGCCACCAGGCATCCGCGTTAACGTGGCGCGGCCTGCCCTCGGATGCCTTTCTGGCCATGGCGCGCGGTTTTCGTGCCCTGAGCATCACCGCCATCGACGAAAAAACGTACGACGACAGCGACCGCGCCGGAGGAATCGACTACTCGACCGTCACGGCGGCGGCCTCTTATGCCGAAGGCATAATACGTAGCGCGGAAAAGATTTAGCGCATTCCCGCCCCCTCACCAGAGCGCCAATCCCCGGCTTTAATCACTTCCTAACAATTAATTGTTAGCGTGTCGTTCAAACTCGTACCGTATACTAGGGGTGCTCAATGGCGCGCGAACATATTCTCGTTGTTGACGACGAAGACGACATACTCGAACTGGTCCGCTACAACCTGGAAAAAGCCGGGTACCGCTTGACCTGCTCGGCCAGTGGCGGTGACGCCGTGAAGGCCGCGCGCGGCAATGTGCCCGACCTTGTTGTGCTGGATTTGATGCTACCCGGATTGGACGGATTGGAAGTGTGTACACTGCTGAAAAACGATCCAAAGACGCGCGATGCCGCGATCGTAATGCTGACGGCACGCGGCGAAGAGCCGGACATTGTGCGTGGGCTTGAGCTGGGCGCAGACGATTACATCACCAAACCTTTCAGCCCGCGTATTCTCCTCGCGCGCATTCAGGCCGTGTTGCGTCGGCGCGAAGCGGAGGCCAAGGAGAAAGACGCGGTTTTACGCGTCCATAATCTGGTGATTCACCCAGGCCGCCACGAAGTTGTCATCGACGGTGAAGCGCTGGATCTCACATTCACGGAGTTCCGCCTGCTCCACTATCTCGCGCGTCGCCCCGGCTGGGTTTTTACACGATCCCAAATCGTTGACGCCGTCCGCGGCGAGGGCTACGCCGTCACGGATCGCGCGGTGGATGTTCAAGTAGTTGGGTTGCGAAAGAAACTCGGCCCTGCCGGACATTACATCGAAACCGTGCGCGGCGTCGGTTACCGGATGAAGGAGTAATTCATCTCGTGGCGCGCAGGCCGCTTATATGGCAACTGTTTCCGTTGTTCATGCTCGTCAGTCTTGGGTGTTTGTTGAGCGCCGGCATCTACGCGTCGCAGACGTTGAAGCGCGCGTATTTGAGCCGTTCGATGGCAGATCTCGAATCGCGCGCACGATTGTTCCATGAATTGCTCGCGGAACCCATTCGGCAGGGAGATCGCGACGCATTGCAGTCCCGCTGCGCGGAACTGGGAAAAGCTTCCGCGACGCGAGTGACGGTTATCGATCCTGCCGGCGCAGTCATCGCCGATTCCGATGCGGACCCCGAAACCCTCGAAAACCACAAAGGCCGCCCGGAAGTGCGCGCGGCCCTCACAGGCGAGCTGGGCATGTCAGATCGCTACAGCGTTTCCACGGGTAAACCCACGATGTACGTCGCAGTCCCGCTGACGGAGAACGGAAAAGTCGTCGCCCTTGTGCGCGTTGCTCTGCCAAAGTTCACGTATCGCGGACTGCTTGTCGACAACGCCGTGCAAATCGGCGTGGGCTTTTTATTGGTGGTCGGTTTGGTCGCTCTCCTAAGCCTCGCTGCCGCCCGGCGCATCACCGATCCCATAGAGTCCTTGCGCCAAGGCGCCGAACGCTTCGCCCGCGGCGAACTGGTCGCACGGTTGCGCAGCTCCGACTCCACGGAAATGACGCATCTGGCCGATGCAATGAACTCGATGGCGACCCAACTCGACGAGCGCATCCGCGCGGCCGAAAACCAGCGCAACGAACTCGAGGCGGTGTTCGCGAGTATGGTGGAAGGCGTGCTGGCCGTTGACACCAATGAACGAATCATCAACATCAATACAGCCGCATGCGCCATGTTCGACGTCGCCCGCGAGCGCGCGTTGGGGCGCAGCCTGCACGAAGTCATGCGCAACGCCGAGCTACACGAATTTGTGGAGACCACGCTCCGCAGCAGAGGCCCTTGCGAAGCGGAAATCGTATTGCTTCATCCCGGCGAGCAGCACGTCCGGCTTCATGGCGCGCCTCTCACGGACGCCGCGCGGAGAAACATTGGCTGCGTTGTCGTGCTTCACGATGTCACCACTCTGAACCGTCTTGAAGCCGCGCGCCGCGATTTCGTTGCGAACGTGTCTCACGAACTAAAGACGCCGATTACATCCATCAAGGGCTACGTCGAAACATTGCTCGACGGCGCACTGGAAGATCACGACGCGGCCCGGCGCTTTCTCGCGACTATCGGGAAACAGGCCGCACGGCTGGACGCGCTGATCGAAGACTTGCTAAAGCTCTCTCGCGTCGAACAGGAAGGCGACCGCGGCGGGATCGAACTGCACGACGGAACGATCCAGGACATTCTCGAATTGGCGGTGCAGACCTGTGGCGTCCGCGCCCTCGCCAAAGACGTGCGCATACTCCTGAAAGCGGAACCAGACCTTCGCGTGAGACGAAACCCGGAATTGTTGCAGACGGCCGTCGAGAACCTGCTCGACAACGCAGTCAAATACAGTCCTGAAGGTACCGACGTACACGTGACTGCGTCTCGCGTCAACGGTTCGGTGGTGATTAGTGTCCACGATCAAGGGTGCGGGATTGAACGCCAACATCTCCCACGCATTTTCGAACGCTTCTACCGCGTAGACAAAGCGCGCAGCCGAAAACTCGGTGGCACTGGGCTTGGGCTCGCGATCGTCAAGCATGTGGTTCGTGTGCACGGCGGGCAGACCTCAGTGGAGAGCGTTCCACAGAAGGGGAGTACGTTCTCGATTCACTTGCCGGAATCGATACCTGTGCGTCAACAGTTAAATGTTGTTTAACGTACTGGAAACGCACAGCTTGCAAAATTGAGTCTGTGCTTTAGTAAAAAAATCGTTCCCTATTTCTAACATTTCCCTAACGCTCCGCTGCTACCTTTTCTCTGGGGAACGCGGAATCCAGCAAGGAAAAGTAAATTCATGCGTCAGAAATATGTAGTCGTTTTATGCTTCGCCGTTGCTTCGATCTTCGGTGGCTGCGGTCCAAAACATTCGGCGCCTGAAACAGAAACGGCCGCCAATGGTTCCGCCGCAACGCCGTCCACGCCAGCAGTAAGCAACAACGTCACCATTAAAGGTAGTGACACCATGGTCCATTTGGTGACTGCGTGGTCGGATGCCTATATGAAAGCGCATCCGGAAGCAAAGATTTCGGTTACAGGCGGTGGGTCGGGCACCGGTATTGCCGCCCTGCTGAACGGCACCACAGACATCTGCGCCTCGTCGCGGGATCTCAATGAGGAAGAAAAAAAATCCGCCGAGGGCAAAGGCCTGAAGTTGAGCGATCTCACGGTCGCGCGCGACGCGCTCTCGCTCATTGTTCATCCGAACAATCCAATCAGCGAACTAACGATCGATCAAATTGCGTCTATCTATACGGGCGCGGTTAGCAACTGGAAAGACGTTGGCGGTCCGGACGAGGCGATAGTCGTCGCGTCACGCGAATCCAGTTCCGGTACCTACATGTTTTTCCAGGAGCACGTGCTGAAGAAAAAAGACTACACCCCCAGCGCGCGTCTCCTTCCCGCAACGTCGGCGATTGTGCAGACGGTCGCAGATTCGACCGGCGCAATCGGCTATGTGGGTCTTGGCTATGTTCAAGAAGCTGCGGGGAAGGTTAAGGTGATCGGTGTAAAGGCAACGCCGGACGCGGCCGCTGTGATACCGACGATGGAAACCGTATTGAACGGCCAATACTCGATTGCCCGCCCACTATTCCTGATTGTTTCCAAGGAACCTGCTGGAACAGCCAAAGGGTTCCTCGATTTTTGTCTCGCTGAAGAAGGCCAAAAAATCGTCGTGGATACGGGCTACGTTACGGTGAAATAGTGTCGTTTCGCCATTTGCAAGATCGTTCGGTGAAGTACTTCCTGCTGGCGGGGGCATCCGTCAGCATCGTTGTCGTCGTGCTCATTTTCGCGTTTCTGATTCGCGAGGCCCTGCCCTATATGAAATCGCCGGGGCTTGGGTCGTTTTTCAGCGAACGTTGGGCCCCGACCTCGCCGCTGAAAGCAGGCTACGGGCTGCTGCCGCTGGTTGCCGGATCGGCAATGGTAACGATATTGGCAACTCTAATCGCGATCCCCTTCGGCGTTTGTGGCGCTGTATACATCGCGGAGATCGCCGGCAAGCGTGAACGCGAATTGCTGAAGCCGTTCATCGAAATGATTGCCGCAATACCCTCGGTGGTTCTGGGCTTTTTCGGATTGGTCGTTTTAGCGCCAATCGTCAAATCGGCGTTCGGTTTACCTACCGGTCTGACGGGGCTGACGGGCGCAGTGTTGTTGGCGTTCATGGCGGTGCCCACCATCATGTCCATCTCTGAAGACGCGATCCGAAACGTGCCGCGCTCCTACTTGGATGCATCGCTTGCGCTCGGCGCAAATCGGGTGCAGACAATTTTCAAGATTGTCGTGCCCGCCGCGATGTCCGGCATCATCGCGAGCATCATGCTTGGTATGGGCCGTGTGGTGGGGGAGACGATGGCCGTCATCATGGTCACCGGCAACGCGGCACAATTCCGCTTCACGCCGCTTGTCCAGATTCGCACCATGACCGCAACGATTGCCGCGGAAATGGGAGAGGTCACGAATGGCAGTACGCATTACCAGGCCTTGTTCTGGGTAGGTATCGTACTTCTGTTCGTCACCTTCTGTATCAATCTCGTTGCACTCCGCGTACTGCGCACCTACCGGAGGGCCTAGCGATGTCCTCGCTTAGCGAAAGGTCGGCGTTACTCGCGTTACGGTTAATCACCTACTTGGTGGTGTGTACGGTCGGCTTCATCGTTTTCGATATTGTGATCAAAGGTATCGGCGTCGTGAATTGGTCATTCCTCACGACCAACCCACAGGGCGCGGCCGGCGGCATTTTTCCCGCAATCGTCGGCACCTTGTACCTCGTGTTTGGCGCGATCGTAGTCGCGTTGCCGCTCGGAATGGCAAGCGCAATTTACCTCACCGAATACGCAAAACAAGGCCGGCTGACCAATACGATTCGCCTGGCGATTGTGACGCTCGCCGGCGTGCCATCGATCGTGTTCGGATTGTTTGGGCTTGGGTTGTTTGTGTTGTTCTTTGGCTTTGGCACAAGCATTCTTTCCGGAAGTCTGACACTTGCTTGCATGGTGCTTCCCACGATTATTGTCTCCAGTGAAGAAGCCCTGCGCGCCGTGCCACTCGCGTTGCGCGATGCCAGCCTCGCACTCGGTGCGACAAAGTGGGAAACGATTCGCAAGAGTGTATTGCCCTACGCGATTCCCGGCATGATGACCGGCAGCATCCTCGGCATTGGCAGGGCAGCAGGGGAGACTGCGCCAATTCTCCTTACCGTCGCGGCTTTCTCACTACCGCAATTGCCGCGATCGGTGTACGACCAGGTGATGGCGTTGCCTTATCACCTCTACGTGTTGGCCACGCAATTCCCGAATCAAGACGAAGCGCGTCCTACCGCGTACGGCACCGCGCTTGTCTTGTTGTTGCTAGTGCTTGGACTGAACACCGGGGCCATCGTGCTTCGGAGTCACTTCCGGAGGCGGAACAAATGGTAATTACGATGCCCGCGGCATTCACAATCGAAAGACACGGTGATCCAGTGGAATTCAAACCGAAGGTCGTTGCGCGCCACCTCAGCTTTTATTATGGCGCGGTGCAGGCCTTGTTCGACATCAATCTTACGATTCCTGAAAACCAGGTCACCGCACTCATCGGCCCATCAGGCTGCGGCAAATCGACCTTCTTGCGCACGCTCAATCGAATGAACGATACGATTGACGGCACGCGTCTCGAGGGCAAGATCACCATCGATAATCAGGACATTTATAAGAACGGCACGGATGTCGTCACGTTGCGCAAGCGCGTCGGTATGGTTTTCCAAAAGTCGAACCCTTTCCCAAAATCAATCTTCGAAAACATCGCATACGGGCCAAAAATCCACGGCATACGCAACAAAGCGGTGCTAGAAGAACTCGTCGAGCAAAGCTTGAAGCGCGCTGGGCTCTGGGAGGAAGTGAAGGACCGCTTGCACCTCAACGCGCTTGACCTCTCCGGCGGCCAGCAGCAGCGCCTGTGCATCGCGCGCGCACTTGCCGTGGACCCTGAAATCCTGCTGATGGACGAGCCTGCGTCTGCGCTCGATCCGCGCGCGACCGCGCGCATCGAGGATCTCATAAGCGAGTTGCGATCCGACTACACGATTGTTATCGTCACCCACAACATGCAACAGGCGGCGCGCGTCTCGCAATACACCGCCTTTTTTATGGAAGGCCGATTGGTCGAGTTCGATGACACCGAAAAGCTCTTTACCAAACCGAAAGAAAAACAGACCGAGGACTATGTCACCGGCCGTTTCGGCTGATTCATCGAAAGGCTAAGCGGTGTCTGTCCATTTTCAACGCGAGATCGACCGTCTCAAAAAGCAACTCCTTTCCTTAAGCGCACTCGTCGAAGAAAGCGTGGCCAAGGCTGTCTCTGCAATCCGTGACCGCGATCGACACATGGCCAAGCAAGTCATAGAAAACGACTTGCGCATTGATGCTCTCGATATCGACATCGAAGAGGAATGCCAGAAGATTCTCGCGCTGCACCAACCAGTCGCCCATGACCTTCGCTTTATCATCGCGGTGATTAAGATCAACGGCACTTTGGAACACATCGGTGATTGCGCCGTGAATATCGCCGAGCGCGCGCTCTTCCTGGCGGAAGAACCGCACCTCGATATTCCTTTCGATTTCACCGGCATGTCCGAGAAGGCGCGCAACATGCTACGGCGCGCGCTCGATGCGCTTGTGAATCAGGACGAAGGCCTCGCCTACCAGGTCATCGCGGCGGACGACGAAGTGGATCAGGTAAATCGCGAGATGTATGGTCAGGTCAAAGACGGAATACGGAAACATCCCGAAGACCTCGAGTCGTTGATTCACCTGCTCAGTATTTCACGTCACGTCGAGCGCATTGCCGATCTCGCGTCGCACATCGCCGAAGAAGTGATCTACTACGTCAAGGGCGACATCATCCGGCACAAGACCGAACAGTTCCGGACCCATGCTGAAGACGGAGCGGAATGACGCGCATCGCGCTCACGTTTCTTTTCGCGCTCGCCGTTCCCTTCACGCTCCACGCCGGTACTCCCAAACAAATACCTCGCGACGTCTCTGCCGATCTTCGCCCTATCGTCGTCCAACGCGGGGTACCAGGGTTAATCGCCGGAATCGTGGATAAAGACGGACTCGTCGCGCTCGGCGCGGCGGGCGTGCGCCGGAAGGGTTCGCCGGCGATGATTTCGAAGAACGACTTGATTCACCTTGGGTCCTGCTCAAAGGCGATGACTGCAACTGCCATCGCCATGCTGGTTGAAGATGGGAAGCTGTCGTGGGATCAAACGGTCAGCCAGTCGTTTCCAGAACTCGACGCTTCAATGCAGGAGCAGTGGCGCAACGTCACCATCGCCCAGTTGCTACAGCACCGCGGCGGCGCGCCGGCGGACCTGCACTTCGACGGATTGTGGGATCGCCTTTGGGCCTCAAATGACCCGCCAGCGCAACAGCGTATGGAGCTTGTGCGCGCGGTGGTAACGCGTAAACCAGAAGCCCCGCCCGGTTCTAAATTCATCTACTCGAACGCAGGCTACGCCATCGCCGGTACCATGGCCGAACATGCCGCCGCGCGTGGATATGAAGAGCTTATGGAACAACGGCTCTTCAAACCACTCGAAATGACAAGCGCTGGATTCGGCGCTCCAGGTACTGCGGATCGCAATGACCAACCGCGCGGCCACACCGACAAGGGAAAGGTCATCGAACCCGGGCGTGACGCCGACAATCCACCGGCGATTGCGCCCGCAGCGACGGTACACTGTTCCATGGAAGACTGGTCAAAATTCCTGCGCCTTCACCTCAACGCTGCCATGGGCGCGCCGCGCCTACTCGAAGCCGAATCCTTCGCGCGCTTGCAGACTCCCGCTGGCAGCGGAAAAATGCCCTACGCGATGGGATGGGCGTGTTTCGAACGCGCATGGGCCGGCGGTGACGTGCTCACGCACAACGGGACAAACACGATGTGGTTCTGTGCCGTGTGGATGGCGCCAGAGAAAGGCTTTGCCGTCATGGCCGCCTGCAATCAGGGTGGCAAGACTGCGGAAAAGGCCGTTGATGAAGCGGCATGGACCTTGATCCAACAGCAGCTAAAAAAGTCGCCTCGTTAACGGTTTGCACTTCCGAAAAGTGCAACGCCGTGGGATCAGTATTGGAGATAGTTCCGCTCTGCCGCAATCACAGCGCATTGCCAAACGGTACTGAGGACCTGCCAGCGCTATTTGTGATGTGGCTTGTCCTCCGAAGCTATGCGAAGGAGGGCGGGCAGACACCGCGTCGCCTGAGCCCAATGAAAGGATATAGATCATGCTACGACACCCCCCTCGCACCCCCACCCCTGTTCTCCAAGGGCACAATCCGAGGTCCCTTGTAAAATAAGCACTTACAAAATTCTGGGGCTTGGCTACACCCCCTTGTCTCGTCAAAAAAAGTAAATTCACACCCCCAACCGGAATGCGACACGCTAACCAACTCGAGCGACGGCTGTCACCACCCGCCACGCTACGCAAGAAAAAAGAATCTGTATACGCCTGAATCGCAATGACGAGAAAATCGTTATCAACCGCGCCACCCGGCCAAAAAGTGCACCACGGTGGGCTCCTGTATGGGGGCTTTTCACTATGGCAGGGAGGTTCATCAAAAAAAAGGCGGCATTCTGCGAATACAAAACGGTGCCAAGAATTCGCTATTATCCCGCCCTTCGACCATCTTAAAAATAGAAAGCAAGCGCACAAATGGCCAAGACGAATCCGAACTACGACAAACTGCAAGCCGGCTACCTGTTTCCCGAAATCGCCAAGCGTACACGCGCATTCATCGCGGCGAATCCCGGCGCAAGCGTAATGCGCCTCGGCATCGGCGACACCACGGAGGCGCTAACGTCTTCTGTTATCGCTGGACTTCACCGCGGCGTCGATAAACTTGCGGACGTAAAATCTTACACCGGTTACGGCGCGGAGCAAGGAAACGCAGATCTTCGGTCCGCGCTCGCAAAGCGCTACGCCGCGCTGGGTGTTCAACTCGATGACGACGAAGTTTTCGTTAGCGATGGTGCGAAACCGGACTCCGCAAACATCCAATCTATTTTTGGGCAGGACAATGTCGTCGCGGTGCAGGACCCGGCCTATCCCGTCTACGTAGACAGCAACGTCATTGCGGGCCGCACGGGAACCTGGAAAGACGGGCGTTTCGAGGGTCTCGTCTATATGCCCTGTAACGAAACGAACGGCTTTTTCCCTGCGGTACCAAAAACTAAAGTCGATCTGATCTATATCTGCAGCCCAAACAACCCCACAGGTGCGGTCGCGACAAAAGCGCAATTGAAGGCGTTTGTGGATTACGCGCGCGAGCATAAGGCTGTGATCATTTTCGATTCTGCATATGCCGCATACATCTCCGATCCAACCTTGCCGCGCAGTATTTTCGAAATCGAAGGCGCAAAAGAATGTGCATTGGAGCTCAGTAGCTTCTCCAAGGAAGCGGGTTTCACCGGCGTGCGCCTCGGCTGGACGGTCGTGCCTAAGGCCCTCGCGTGCGAAGACCCAGAACCCGGAAAAATCCACCGGCTCTGGAACCGGCGTCAGACCACCATGTTCAACGGCGCTTCCAACATCGTCCAAGACGGCGGCGTCGCGGTGCTTTCGGACTCCGGCCAAAAAGAGTCGAAGGAGATGGTCGCGTACTACATGAATAACGCGCGCACCATCAAATCCGGATTGGAACGTCTCGGTCTCACGGTTTTCGGCGGCGTGAATGCCCCGTACGTGTGGCTGAAATGTCCAAACAACATGAAATCCTGGGACTTCTTCGACAAGCTGTTGAACGAAACGCACGTGGTAGGGACCCCGGGTTCGGGGTTTGGTCCTAGTGGGGAAGGTTACTTCAGGCTCTCGTCATTCGGGCACGCCGAAAATATTGTGGCAGCCGTGAAAAGCATAGAGAAAAACCTGAGAATATAGGCTTTATCGGTTTTTTTACACCCGATATATTGTGCTTTTTAGGGGCAATCCGAAGGTCGACTATTTTTGCCGTCTTGTCAATAAACTACTATATCTTGTATGTTTGAGAATTAACAGGTACAATAAGTTCGGTGGAGTGTGAAATTTGTCCCTGTAGGACATGTATCCTCGTGCAACTTTCACGCCGAGTCGGATATTGGATACGGTAGAAACCGGTAGAATTGATCCGGATCAGCCGATTCCGATATTCTATGCGTTTATTTTCGAGTTACGATTTTCACGAAAAAAAGGAGAAGGAGATACCTATCATGTCGTACCTGCGGAACGGATTTTTCCTAACACTTTGCGTCGCCATGGCGTTGACCGCGTCCACTGGCTGCAAAAGCAAAAAGAATGCACAACAACCGATTCAACCGGCGTTGAATGATTCGAATCCGAACGAATCGACAACGATCACGGGTCAGCCCAATGTTGATCTCGAAGGCTTGAACTTCGCCAGCGCTGGCGTTCGCCCGGTTTATTTCGATTATGACAGCTATGCCCTGCGCCCTGATGCATTGTCGACGCTTAAGACGAACGCTGAAGTCTTTAAGGGCCAACTCGCCGGCGCCATTATTCAGGTTGAAGGTCATTGCGACGAACGCGGTACGCAAGAATACAACCTTGCGTTGGGTGAAAAGCGCGCGCTTGCCGCACGCGACTACCTCACCAAGCTTGGCGTGAGCGGTGACCGTATCGTGACAATCAGCTATGGCGAAGAAGCACCGGCAGACCCGGGCCACAACGAGTCTTCGTGGGCCCTTAACCGCCGTTGTGAATTCAACAAAGCGACTCGATAATTAAGAAGGGGGCCGTATCATGCGGGGAACATCACTTGTAGCCGCAGGAGGCTTGCTCCTGCTCGCGGCTGGTTGCGCAACCACCGGTGGCGATCAAATGGCCAACTCGGTGTACGCGACGCATCGCATAGTGCAAAAACTCGACACGGACATGTCCGCGCGAGTGGACAAGCTCAACCAGACTGCGGCGGATTTGTCCGCCAAGGTCGATGCAAGTGATCAGGCGACACGCCAGCTCCAAAGCATGATGGAAGAAAACCAGGCGAAATTGAACGCGCTACAAAAGAATCTCGACCGTTTGGCCCAAGTCATGTATCGCAGCGTTGGTGTGACACCTGGCCCGACGGGCAGTGTCGATGTCGGCGGTGCTAGAATTGAACCTCCCGCGGGCACGCCAGTTGAAGCTATTCCGGGCAGCACGCCAGGATCGCTTCCGCCGCCCACGACTCCGCCGACCACCGCGGAGACTATCCCTGCCACGCCAGCAGTAACGCCGCCTGCGGAAGATCCCGCCGGTGCAACGGCAGATTACAAGAAGGCCTCGGAAGTATACATGAACGATAACTTCCAGGAGGCCTTGACCCTGTACTCGTCGTTTCTCCAGAAGTACCCCAACTCCGACTATGCATCTAGCGCCCAGTATTGGAAGGCGCGCTGCTTTCAGGGAATGGGTCAATGGGAGCAAGCTGTACGCGAGTTCGATGCCGTAAAGTCAAGTTACCCGATGGCGAAAAAAGTGCCGCCCGCGATGTATTACCAGGCTGAATGCTATTTGCGGCTTGGTCAACAGCAGCGCGCAATTGATCTGCTCAAGGACCTGTCTACAAACGCGCGCTACTCCACAGACGCTATGTCAGAACAGGCTCGCGACAAACTTAAAGAGTTGCAGGGTCAATAGCCCCCTCGATAGTATTGCTGCGGTGCGCAGAGCCGGTTGGGCGCTTTGCGCACCGTTCTTTTGTCTCTAGAGTGTGGACGGTCATATGCAATACTTTCTAGGCTTGGATGTAGGCGGAACGAAAACCCACTGTCTTATCGGAGACGAAAAGGGGCACGTACTTGGATTTGGCAGTGCAGGTACCGGCAACTATGAGGTCCACGGCGTCGGGCCCGCCTTGGCAGAGAACAAAAAAGCTATTAACGCGGCACTTTACGACGCGGGCCTCACGCTCTCTGCGATCGGCGGAATCGGCATGGGGATCGCAGGCGCGGACATTCCTGAAGATTACGTAATGCTGGAACGCGAGGTGTACACGCCACTCTTCGGCGACATCCCGCGTGACTTCCAAAATGACTCCATGGCTGGACTCCGGGGTGGTACTCAATCGCCCTACGGCATCGTGATCGCCTGCGGTACCGGATGTGTCTGCGCTGGCAAAAATAAATCAGGTGACCATGCACGCGCAGGCGGACTTGGCGAAGAATTTGGCGACGAGTGTACCGGCTCACAAATCGGCCGTGACGGCCTGCAGCGCGTTTGGCAGGCGCGGGACGGGATCATTTCACCAACCCTGCTAACTGATAAATTTATCCAAAGGGCCGGTACGCGCGACGTTGAAGAGCTATTCATAAAGATGTATCGGCAACAAGTCACTTATACCGATCTTCAGCCAATGGCCAAGCTTGTGTTCGAGGCCGCCAGCGAAGGCGACGCCGCTTCCGCGGAAATTCTAAGAAGAGGCGGAGAGTATCTGGCGGCGATGGTCAACGCCGTGGCGCGACGACTGCAGATGACAGATGATGTTTTCGATGTCGTGATGGCCGGAAGCGTTTTCAAGGGCAGCAGTCCGATTCTAAAAGACGCCATGCTCGCCGAGATACAAAGTGAGTGCCCGCACGCCCGCACTGCAATGCCGATGTTCGAGCCGGTTGTTGGCGCACTTCTGATGGCTATGGAACTCCACCTTGAAATCACGCCTGAAATCTACGAGAATCTTTCAACCCAACTGCTGGCTGCAGAAACTCGTTATCATACCCGGTTTAAAGCGAAGTAGCATTTATGAAAATACGGTCATCTCAAGTCATAGTTGCGATTATTCTCATCGCAGGCCTCGTCGTCGCGCTGGCAGTGCTCCGTTCACCCCGACCTGACCCAAAGAAAGTCGCTCTCGATTCGACTGACAAATTCCTTTCACAAGTTAACGATATCCGCGAGCGCGGTGGCGGTTCATCGGTGAAGACCGGGCAAGTACTCAGCATCGAAAAAAAGATGCCCGATAAGCCTTCGCTCCAACTGGAGACGGAAGAAGTGGATATGGGGCTTGTGCCGAGTGACCGCCCGTCGCAGAAGCGTATCGCGGTTAAAAACATCGGCGAGAATCCTGTTGACATTATCGAGGTTCGCACAAGTTGCTACTGCACGGAAGGAAAATTTGAACAAACGGCTGTAACGGCCGACGGCAGGCAAGTCAGTACGATTGCCCCAGGTGCTGAAATGGGGCTTATGATCACGGTACATCCGGATCGAATTCACGGGTTCTACGCAAACAAAGAATTGACTATCACGACCAACGATCCTGTCACACAACAATATTTCGTCGATGTAATCACGCATGTAAACCCCGAATTGTCGATTGAGCCTCAAGCAATCGACTTCGGCACGGTGCAACGCGGAACACCCGCTGAGGTGCGCTGTCTCATTCGCCAAGCATCCGATACGCCGGTGAACATATCGAACGTGCAAATTCCTGGCATTCCCACGGGTGACCCGCGAAAAGGCGCCACAGTGCAAGCACCCGTAACGATGGAACTGATCAAGCGGCCCGAGTCCGAATGGCAAACTCCGGGAAGAGTCGAGTGGGATCTTGTTGCCCGAATTGCGGCCGACGCTCCGGTCGGCGACTTTACCTCCGCGTACTGGCTTCTCACTGATATCAAGCGTATTGATACCAACATCGAAAAAATTGAAGGTAAGATTACGGCGAGCGTTGTCACCTTCTTTGACGTTGTGCCCGCCAGTCTTGGCGCGCGAAATGTAGTTTCACCTGGGCAAGCAGGGGTTGCCGCTGCCACAATCACTTCTAGCAACCCTATAACGATTAGTGATTTGACGATCTCCGGTAATGATTTGAGCGTCGAAGCAAAGCCAGGACCGTCTCCAACGCAGGCGGAAATAGTTCTAAATGTAAAGCCGGAAGCTACGGGGGGACTAAAGAACGAGACTGTCACCTTCACCGTAACGTCCGGAGGCAATACTGCGAAACACTCGATGCGCGCCTTCGTTTCAATACAAGCGCAAGCCGCGCCTGCCCCTGCGGCCTAGTTCACTTCATGTTTTTCTTCGGAAAGAAAAATAAAGGCGGCGACAAAGCGACGCATCCGCTTGTAGCGCGTGCCGCGTTTTGCACGGTGTGCAATGCCGAGCGCATGTTCACAAAATGCTGGAAACGCGCTGCGATGGTGCGAGAATGTACCGGGTGCGCGACGCCGTTTCCCAACGCAGGCGAGCTGTATAGAGGTCCGCAGCCGGCGTGCCCGCAGTGCGGCGAGTTTCTCGAACATCCCGGATTCGACTACGGAATTTGCGATGGCTGCGGCTCAAAATTTGAACTACCAGACAATGCCAAACCAACCCTCTTGCCAAATAAGGAACAGCGGCACCGGATGGGCTACTTCGGCCCGCCGCGCCACAAGTAATAACGAATGACCTATCAAGACGCCTCGACGCGCCTGGCAGCCTACGGCCAAGGGCACGTGCTTCAGTTCTGGGATTCCCTTTCCACCGAACAACGTGAATTACTGCTCGCACAGATCGAAACGATTGAGCTCGATCTCATGCAGCGGCTGGCTCAGGATTGGATTCATAACGAACCGGAAGCCGAGCACTTCTCCAAAATCGAACCTGTTCCGACGATTCCGCAAGCAGAGGCATCGCGCGCAGACGCACGCGAAGCTTGGACAGCGGGGGAGGAGGCTCTCCGCGCTGGCCGCGTTGGGTTGTTGCTTGTGGCGGGTGGCCAAGGCACGCGTCTCGGGTTTGACGGCCCGAAGGGTGCCTATCCTGTCGGACCATTATCCAAGCGATCGCTCTTCGCTTTCCATGCGGAAAAGATAAACAATCTCCAACGCCGCTATGGTTGCACGCTGCCTTGGTACATCATGGTCAGCGATGCAAACGAACAGGCCACGCGGGACTTTTTCCGCGAGCACAACTATTTCGGCCTGCGTGATCGCGATGTAACCTTCTTCACGCAGCGCATGGTCCCCTGCATGGACGACAACGGAAAGTTCATGCTGGAGGAACGCCACAGTCTCGCAATGAATCCGAACGGACACGGCGGTACCATCCCGGCGATCATCGAGAAAGGAATTGCGCGCGATGCACGCGAGCGCGGCGTGGATACGCTCTCTTATTTCCAAGTGGACAATTGGGCGCTGAAGGTCGCCGATCCATTTTTCATCGGCTACCACGTATTACGCGGCGGCGAAATGTCATCGAAGATTCATCGCAAGACCGAGCCCCGCGAGTCCGTCGGCGTTCACTGCATCTGCGACGGACAGTACCGCACGATCGAATACAGTGAACTCGACATCTACCCGCAGTTGCTCGAAACGAACGCGGAAGGAAAACCGATTTATTATGCAGGCAACCCGGCCGTGCATATCCTCGCTGTTCCTTTCGTGGAACGTGTCTACGCAAACTTCCGCGAATTCCCGTGGCACCGCGCCCACAAGAAGATTCCATTCATCAACGAATCCGGCGACCTTGTTAAACCGGACAAGCCGAATGGATATAAGTTCGAGACTTTCGTGTTCGACGCATTGCGCTTCGCCCATCACGACCCCATCGCACTCGAGATTGGCCGAGTGGGGGAGTACACACCGATCAAACAATTCAGCGGCGACAACAGCGTCGAGGAGGCATGGCGCGCGATGCGCGATTATTGGGCCGGTTGGCTGGAAGCCGTCGGCCACACCGTGAAGCGCGATGCGGACGGAAATGCTGCAATAAAGATCGAAATTAGTCCGCAGTTTGCGTTAACTCAAGAAGAATTCGTCGAAAAAGCGCGTGGGATCAAACTGCCGGAAGATGGGGACATCTGCATTCAACCAGACGGCGCCTTGCTCTAAGCGCGATTTCTTTCCTCGATGGCATTTGCACGCGCCAGAAGACCGTCGTGTACAAACCCGTTGCTGCACACCAACACCGGCGGCATTGAGCGCACGGCCTTGTTGTAACGCAACGGCGCGCCGCTCAGGTCAGTAAGTTTTCCGCCGGCAGACTCAACCGCGCAACTCGCCCACGCGTAATCATGCTCGCCCGTGCTTGGCGTGGTGGTTGCAACACACCCATCGATCTCCCCCGCGACAGTCTTGAAGACGGCAATGGCGTTGTTGTTGTAATGCGCGGGCGCAGTGTGAAGTTTGGCGAACCGCGGCGCATGCGCGGCAATCTTCGCACCATCGCCGTAATGAGGAGAAATACGCACCCGCCGGCGATTCACAAATGCACCTGAGGACAATTCAGCGTATAGCGTCAGTCCAAGCACGGGAAAATGCGCGACTGATTCCGTCGCGACCCCATTCACACAGAGCGCAATTAACGTGCTGAAGCCGTCGCGCTTATTTGCGAAATGAGCCGTACCATCGATGGGATCCGCGATCCACACCCGCTCCGCCCGCATTCGGTCCGGATCGTCCGGCGCTTCTTCAGACAATACGCAATCGTTTGGATAGCGGCCCCGAATCTCCTCATGAATCAATCTATCGATCGCCAGGTCCGCCGTTGTCACAGGCGAGCCATCCGGCTTTGTCTTCACCTCAAAGCCCTCACGCAAAAAATCCAGCGCCATGCGCCCGCATTCGTCTGCAAGACCTACCAGCCAGTCGTTCATCTAATGGAACTCCTCAGCGTCTAAATGCGCGCAAAATAGAAAGAACAGCAGTCTATGTGTTACCCTACGCCCCGTCAAAACCACGCGCCCGTAGCTCAGTGGATAGAGCACTTGCCTCCGGAGCAAGGGGTCGTACGTTCAAATCGTATCGGGCGCGCCATT
>JADLHJ010000038.1 GCA_020848835.1 Candidatus Hydrogenedentota bacterium | reverse complement strand
TGGCGCAGATCATCGGTACGATTCAGGCGCCGATCCGCAACGCGGTCAGCACCATCAACGCGATACCGAATGGACTGGTCAATTGTTTGGATCAGATTCGCAAACAGAAAGAAGAAGCCGCCGCGGCCTAGTCGCGCGCATTACTTATTTAAGGGAGATTTGGTTCCATGTCGAAGGTACAGGAAATTGTCGATAAAGTCGCCGAGTTGTCGGTGCTTGAGTGCAGCGAGCTCGTGAAGGCGCTCGAAGAGAAGTTTGGCGTGACGGCAGCGGCCCCCATGATGATGGGTGGCATGATGCCGATGGGCGGCGGCGCGGAAGCTGCTGTGGAAGAAGCCCCCACGTCGTTCGACGTGATCCTCGCGGAAGTTGGCGCGAACAAGATCAACGTGATCAAAGAAGTCCGTGGCGTCACGGGCCTTGGCCTCAAGGAAGCCAAGGACCTCGTGGACGGCGCGCCGAAGCCCATCAAGGAAGGCGTGTCCGACGAAGAAGCCAAGGACATCAAGGCGAAGGTCGAAGCGGCTGGCGCCAAAGTCGAAATCAAAGGCAAGTAACTGTCTACCTGCAAGTGCTGTCTGCCGGGTCCCGCCACGGGACCCGGCAATTTTTTTTTAGGGTCACTCCAGCATTACCGGACCGCGCAGGAAAAATAGGCGAATCAGGTAGCGGAAGATGAGAAAGAGAAACTCAAACGGTGACGACGGCATGGCAAATACCTCCTGAGACGTTTCACACAACCTGTGACCCCGTGGCGTGATTAGAAACGCGTTGGAAGACCCGCTTATTGCTCTAGCCTCCGTTTTGTCTGAACTGCATCTCGCGCGTGATGGCCCCGTCCGCTAATTACCTTTTGCAACCTTTTGAGAAGTAAAGGCATAATATCTTCCGCGACGCACTGTACTTAGGCGCTGGCGCGGTGTAGTCGAGTCTCGAAAGAGGAGCTTTCCCGATGACAATTTTCGGGCCGGAACCCCGTCTTTTTCTGCGATCGTTCGCAATCCTATTAGCAATCGCACTTCTCGTATTTTCTGGGTCATCAATCGCTGCCTTTGCGCAAGAATCTCCTGCGGCAACGGCCCCAGCGCCAACGGCTGAATCGCCAACACCTACTCCAGTGGTGACACCCCCTGCGCCAGCCCCGCCGGCAGCCGAAACAGCGGCAGCCGCGCCGGCCGCCGCGCCTTCTCCAGCGGGTGCCTATAAGGCAATGACTTTGTGGGACATGGTGAAGTCTGGCGGTGTCGTGATGATGATCATCATCGCGTTGAGCGTGGTCGCGTTGGGGATGGCGATTTATTTTATGGTCACGCTGACGCCGAACCGCGAGGTACCAATCCAGTTTGTGAAACGCGCGCAGGCGCAAATCCGCGCGGGCGATCTGCGCGGCGCGTATCAGATGTGCGAAGACCGGGACGAATTTATCGCAAACGTGTTGCGCGCGGGGCTTCGTCTGCACGGACACGATCGCTACGTAGTCCAGGAGGCGATGGAGAGCGAAGGCGAGCGCCGCGCCATGGCGATGTGGCAGAAGATTTCCTATCTCAATAACATCGGCGTGCTCGCGCCGCTGTTGGGATTGCTGGGTACCGTGATTAGCATGATCGGCGCGTTTGGCGCGATCGCGTACAACGATGCGCAGTCGCGTTCGCTAGCAATGGCAGACAATGTCGCGAAGGCGATGGTGAATACGGCTGCGGGTCTCGCGCTCGCGATCATGGCGCTGATTTTTTACTACTACCTGCGCGGGCGCGTGGTGACGATTATCGCGCACGTCGAGGCGCATTCGAGCGAGTTTGTCGAACTCATTACCGGTAAAGGCGCGCCCGAATGAAGTTCGGCAAACACCCCTTCCAGACGGAAGAAGTCATTCAGCTTACTGCGCTGGTCGACGTCGTGTTTGTCGTGTTGATTTTCTTTTTGTCTACGCAAGTCTATGGCTCGCTGGAAAGCGAAGTAGATGTGCAACTGCCCACCGCGAACTCTGCCGTTGCCGGTGAGCGCACGCGTGGCGAGATTTTCATCAACGTCAAAAAAGACGGCAAGATCGTTCTGAACAACCGCGAGGTGACGATTCCGGAGCTTCAAGAGATATTGATTCGCGTCGCGCAGAACTTTCCCGGTGGCGCGGTGATCATTCGCGGCGATCGCGAGTCCCTGCTCGGGAATGCCATCGCCGTTCTCAACTGTTGCCGAAAGGCGGACATTCAAAATGTTTCGTTTGCTGCATACGCCGAAGAGCCCGCTGTATCGCCTTAATGCGCGGCCCTTCGCGCTCATTTTGATTGCATTCGCGATCTGCCGCGTTGTTGTTGCGGCGGAAGACCCGGAACAAGGGCAGATCGATTTCGCGAATGGGCTGTTCCGCAGCGAGTACTATGACCTTGCCGCGGACGAATACCGCAAGTACGTAGAGAAATTTCCCGAAGGAAAGTTTCTCGATCAGGCGCTGTATCGCCTCGGCGAAAGCGAATACAGCGCAGGCAAGCACGAATCTGCGCTCGAAACTTTCGACAAGCTATTGTCTACGCGCCCAAACTCGCCAGACCGGCCGAGCGCGACCTTGCGCAAAGGCGAATTGCTGTATCGATTGAAACGGCTCGACGAAGCCGCCCCGGTACTCCAAACGCTTACACCAAAGGAAACGCCTGCCGACATTCGCGCGGGCGCGCTCTATTACCTAGGCAAGCTGGAGTACGACAAATCGAATTTCGATGCGGCCCTCAATGATTTCAAGGCGATTGTCGAAGATATTCCAGACAGCCGATTGGGGGCGTTTTCACGGTATCAACTTGCGCTCGTATACCTCGCGAAGAAAGACGGAGAGAATGCGGCATTGCAGTTTTCTGCCGTTGCCGATTCGGACGCGGACGCGAAATTAAAAGTAGAATGTGGCTACCGCGCCGGCGAGGCCTACGATTCTATTGGGTGGTATGAAGCCGCGGAGACACGCTACAGGCAGATTCAGGATCAATTTCCCGATTCGCCGTACGCGGAGCGCGCGGCATATGGGTATGCGTGGGCGCAGTATCACGCGGGCAAAATCGACGAGGCATTGAAAAGCGCGGGCGCCTATTTGGAGAAATATCCAGAAGGCGCGAACGTTGTCGGCATAAAATATCTTCAAGGCAATTGCGCGCAACAGAAGAAAGAATACGACGCCGCAATCGAGCAGTACCGTGCGTTGCGCGAGAAGCATGCGGATTCCCCGTTTGCCGCTCGGGCGCAGTACAAGATCGCGTGGACGCAGTTTCTTGCGGGCAGGATAGAAGAGGCGAAACAAGAGGTCTCGACGTTCCTTGAAACCTATAAGGATCCCGCGCTACTGGGCGATGCGGCGTTTCTTCGTGGGACCATTCTTTCGTCGGAAAAGAAATACGAGGAAGCGCACCAGGAATTTCGTGTTGTCGTAGAGCAATATCTGCAAAGCGAATTCGCACCCGAGGCGATGTACAAGATGGGCGAATGCCTCGCGCAATTGAATCGCATGGACGAAGCGGCAAACGTCTTCGCGACCTTTGCCACCACCTATCCCTCGCACGCGCTGGTGCAAGAAGCGATCTTGCGCGTGGGGGATGCGAAATTTCTTGGCGCGAAATTCTCCGACGCGATTGCAGAGTACAAGCGCGTGCTGGAAAGTACGCCCGATCCGGTGAAGGAAGAGTTGACGCTGTACCGCCTCGCAGTTTCGTATCACAACATGCAGGACTTTAAGTCGAGTGCCGACGCGTTCCGCACGCTGCTCGAAAAGTATCCGCAGACTGCACACCGCGCCGAGGCACACGTTCGCATTGGCTTTTATCTACTTGGCGATGGCAAAGATCCGGTGCGCGCGATTGAGTCGTTTCAAGCAGCGCAACAGGCGGATGCCAAAGGGCCCTTTGCGGGACGTGCGATGTTGGGGCTTGCGCAGGCGCGGTATCAGACAAAGGACCTTGATGGCGCGGCGGATGCATTTTTGCGCGTGGTGACCGATTACGCCGATGTGAAGTTGAACGAGCAGACCTATGGTTGGGCCGCGGAGCATTTGTTCGCGCAGAAGAAATGGGAACAGGCCGCGGCAATGTATGCGGCGTTGTTGAAAGGCGTGCCGGATTATCCGACGCCGGAGCGTGTGAAATTTCGTATCGCGGAGTGCAGCGACCAGGGCGGCCAAGCGGACAAGGCAATCGAGTTGTATCGAGGCGTGGTCGATACCGCGCCACTCAGCAGTTCGGCGGTGGAAGCGAAGTTTCGCATGGCGAAACTATTCGAAAGTAAAAACGAGATCGACAAGGCGCTCGACTACTACGAGCAGGCCGCTACGACGAATACCGGCGACACCGCCGCCGCTGCCCGCTACCGCATCGCGGAATTGCTGGAAGGCAAGCAGGATTTCGCGGGCGCCGCAAAAAGTTACTTGCAGATTCATCTGATGTTTCTCGATCCGCAGCGCGGACCTGAATCGTTATGGCGCGCGGGACAGTGTTTTGAAAAAGCGAGCGACGGCGTGAACGCGAAGCGTGCTTACGCCGATCTCGCGAAGTCATATCCGGAATCCGAGCAAGCAGGCAAGGCGAGCACGCGCCTACAGGAATTGGGCTGATATGGAAGGCCGCTTAAACCGAAATGCCGTGCTGGCCGTCAGCATTCTCGCATCGCTTTTGCTGCATGCGGGATTGCTGGTTGCTTCGCCGCGGGTGCATTTCGGCGCGAGCGAATTGCCTTCGTATTTGAAATCCGAATTGTTAAGCGTTCGGCTGGTCGATGAAGCGGAATTGCCGCATTTTGATGACGCACCGGGGCCGCCGGGATCAGGGCTCGCGACGCGGCCAGGATCGGTGACAGACTTGCTGCAAGAGGCGCTCGCGCCGATCACACCACCGGACACCGCGCTGTCGCAGACGATCGACGTGCCCAACCTGGATCAGCGCGCCGCACAGGACAAGCTGGCGATGCTGGAGCCTGCGATTCCCGCGGAAATCATTCAGCAGGAACTTGACGCGAAGATCATCGAGATATCGGAAGACACTGCGCGCAAGGACATCCAAATTGAGCGGCGTCTTGTAGCCCCAAGCACGACGCGCATTCTGCCGGAAGATGCGAACCCTGTTATACGCGGGCTTGCGGGGATGGCGAGTGAAGAAGCGTTGATGATTGATCCCCTCGCGCCGGTGGGGAGCGGCACAGCTGTTGCCAAGGCAGAAGGGACGCCGGACTCGCCGTTGATGGATGAGCCGGATCCGTTAAAACCGCCGCGCGAATCGCCGATGGCGGATGTGTCGGAGGACGTGCTGCGCGTGCTGCCGGAATTGCCGATGGAAAAAGTTGTCGCGCGTGCGCCGGTGATGGACGAGATCAATAAGAACAAGCGGTTCGACTTCATGGACGATACGGTCACCATGCAGTTGGAAACATTTGTTCCCGCGAACGAGCGCGAAGGGTACTTCCGCCTTCAGATTGTGCCGAAAGAAGGCGAGAAGATGCAGACGTTACCGAAGGACGTGACGTTTGCGATCGACGCGTCGAGCAGCATTATCCAGCGCAAACTCGATCAGTCTGCTCGCGGCGTGCAGCGGAGCATACAGGGCTTGCGGGAGGATGATCGTTTCAACATTGTAGTCTTCCGCGATACGCCTACTTTGTTTCAGCAGGATCTGGTTTCGGCCACACAACAGAATAAAACCGCCGCCGCGGCTTTCCTCAAGGGCATACAGTCGCGCGGCGAGACGGACGTGTACGAAGGCATTCGCCCGGTGATCCAGCAGACGCCGCGCACAGGTGTTCCCGGGATCATCTTTGTCATTTCAGATGGAAGACCCACGGAAGGAATACTGGACGGGCGAACGCTGATTAATACGTTGACGGACGAGAACCAATCAAAGTACAGCATCTATGCCTTTTCAGGCGGGCGCACGGTGAACCAGCACTTGCTCGATTTACTTGCCTACCGCAACAAAGGCGAGAGCAATGTGGTGCCTCAGGTCGAGGAAATGAACCAGCAACTTCCGCAGTTCTTCTCGCGGCTGAACGACCCGATTCTTGTGGACTGCAACGCGGACTATGGGCGCATCAACGATGGGACGGTGTTTCCGAAACAGATACCCGATTTTTATCGCGGGCAGGTCGTGACGGTGTATGGGCGTTTTGACCCGAAGCGCGACCGCGAGTTTGCGATGCGGCTTACGGGGCTTGCCGGAGAGCGCAAGAAGGAAGTGGTCTTCAAAGCCGACTTGTCGAAAGCGACAAAGGGCGACGACGCTATTGCGAAGAATTGGGCCTTCCGCAAGATTTACTATCTGATCGGCGAAGCTACCGCCACGGGCGAGACGCCGGAGTTGCTCGGGCAGATTCGCGCGCTTGCGCAACAGTACGGGATTCGCACGAGTTACGACTGACGAGGTCAAGCTCGCGAAATTAAATGCCGCTGTTGCGGCGCACCCTCCGCCGCTGCGGTCGCTTCGCGCGCCCTCTCGTAATCAAATGTGCTGCCTTTAGTTGCCTCGCTGTATCCGGTATCGTGTTGCGAAAATCGTCCACAATGTCCACTAGGTCCACCATGTCCACGAACGCAATTCTATGCAGCCAATGGCAGCGCGCAATCGTTGAACGCGATCCCGCGCTTCTGCACTTGCTTGCACAATGCTATGGTACGACAGACATTGAAGATCGCACCGCGCTGATTCGCGAGGTACTCGACACATTTATGGTTCGTTTCGGCGATCTGCCCGTGCGCGTTGTGCGATGCCCGGCGCGTATCAATTTGCGCGGCATGCATGTCGATACGCACGGCGGTTATTTGAACTTGATGACGAATCAGCGCGAAGTTGTCGTCGTTTCCGCGGTATTGCCTGGGCCTAACTCAACTGTGGTTAACATCGATTCGCAGTTTCCCGATATTTGCAGCGAGAGCGAGCGATGGCGCAGTCATCCTGCATTTGCATCCAACTGGCCGGCATTCATTACGCACCCGGACGTCCAACAGCATGTGACCGCACGGCGTGGCTCGTGGAATAACTATATAAACGGAAGCACGCTGCGCGCGCAGCACGAATGGCCAAACGAAGATATAAATGGCATCTACGCGGCGGTAGGCAGCGACATCCCGCGCGGGGCTTCGCTTAGTTCGTCCACCGCCCTTTCGCTTGCGATCTTTATGAGTCAGTGCGCGTGGAACAACCGTACATTGCCTGCAGAACGATTGATCGGCGTTGCGCGGGATATTGAATGGTATGCAGGCGCGCGCATTGGCACGAGCGATCAATCCGGGATGCTGCTGCCGTGCGCGAACGAGCTGATCAACCTCGCGCCGGTGAGGCAAAGTACCGCCGCGCCCGCATTGCGCCGCATTCCGTTTCCGAAAGATCTCGCGGTGCTGGTTATCGATTCGCACACCGAGCGCAGTATCAGCGGTGCGCAGCAATTGGACTACACGCGCAATCGTTTTGCGTACTCGCTCGCGCTGGATATTCTGCGGCAGGAGATGCACAAGAGCGGCGTGGCATTAAGCCAGTTGGAGCAATTTGCGCGTCTCAGCGATTTTGCTGCACCAAAGCTCGATGCGATAGGTGGTGCGCGTGCGTTGTACGGATGGCTTGCGCGCGTGCCGCAATCGCTCACGCTGACGGATTTGCAAACGCGCTACACACTACCGTTGCTGGAGGAAACCTACGACCGCTACTTCGGGCCGCTGCCCGAAAGGGAACGTCCCAAACAATTCGCGATACGCGGGCCCCTGCTATTTGGGCTTGCGGAATCGGAGCGTGCTCGCTTGTTTATCGACGCTTTGCTACAGGGCGATCACGAAGTGACGGGCTATTACATGACGCTTGGGCACGATGGTGATCGGTTGTTTGACGCGATGGGGATGCCGTGGTCGCATGACGTGAGCGACGAGGCTATGCGTTTGTTGGCGGTGCAGGAGACACCGATCGCGCGCGTGCCCGGTGCGTACGGTGCAAGCAGCCGCGCACTGGATGCGTTGGTGGATTGCGCCATTCACGCCGGCGCGCTGGGCGCTTCGCTTACGGGCGCGGGCATCGCGGGCGTGGTGATAGCGTTGGTGGAGGCGGCGTACGCAGAACGGATTGCGGACGGGATACGACAATACATCGCGAGCGATGCGTATTGCGCGATTGCGCCGAAAGCGGCTTCGCTAGGTGCGGATGAGATACACGAAAGCGTAGTAATTAACCGAGCGCCAGGTCCTGCTGGTGAGATTTTAATTGCGTGAAACAGTCGCGCTCGCTCCGACGAGCAATTTAATGCTCGTTTGCGTGTGAAATGGCGTAATCCATACCGCGTAAACGCGGAACTCCAAACGGGCGAACGGCAACCGACAAAGAATAAGAAGTGAGCGAGATACCCCAAAGTCAGCATTCGGAACGCGATTCCCACGCATTTGCGCAGGTCGTGTTGCCGCTGCCGCTCGATCAGCCTTTTACCTATTCGGTACCTGCGCCATTGCGGCACCGCGTCGCGATTGGAATGCGCGTTGTGGTGCCGTTTCAGAAGCGCGTTGAGACGGGAACGATTGTGGGCGTTGCGGCGGAGACGGCTGTTGAAAATGTACGCGCGCTGATCGATCTGCCTGACGATGGGCCGATATTTTCGAGCGAGCTGTTGGATCTGTGCCGATGGATGTCGGAGTACTATTGTTGTACGTGGGGCGAGGCATTGCATTCCGCGGTGCCGGCAGGGATAGCGATTCGTACGAAGGTGCGTTATACACTCGATCTTGCGCAGCTTTCCGCTGGACGATTCAGCGATAAGCAGCGGCGCGTGATTGCGGAATTGCATGCGCGCGGTTCGTTGAGCGAGAAACAGATCGCGAAGTCGATTGGCGCCACTGCACTCAGCAACACGCTGAAATCATTGGTGGCGCGCGGCATCGTGGTTGCGGAGGCAATGACCGCGGACGCGGGTGTTTCGATCGCGACGGAATCGTTTGTGCGGTTGATCGAGTCCGCGATACCTGCGCAGGACGAACTGGAGAAGTTGCAGCGTCGCGCGCCGCGCCAAGCGTCGGTCTATCTTGATCTGTTGAACAATACGCCAGAGCGATCGGCGACATCTCTTTATGAGAAACATGGCGTGGATTCATCTGTGTTGCGGCAGCTTGAGCAGCGAGGATTGATCGAGCGGTTCGAGCGCGAGTTTTACCGTTCGCCGGATATGCAGGCGGAAGGCCGCGCGTCATTAAAGCACGCGCTCAACAGCGATCAGCGCGCGGCGTACGACGCGATCGCCAACGCGATGGATGCCAAACAATTCAGCACGTTCTTGCTGCAAGGCATTACGGGCAGCGGGAAAACCGAAGTCTATTTGCAGGCAATCGAACGCGCGCTCGAGTTGGATCGCACGGCAATCATTCTCGTGCCGGAGATTTCGCTCACGCCGCAGACCGTGGGGCGTTTCAAAGCGCGTTTTCAGGCGGATATTGCCGTGCTGCACAGCGGGCTCGGCGCGGGCGAACGCTACGACGAATGGCGGCGCGCGCAACGCGGCGAGGTGCGCATTGTGGTTGGCGCGCGATCGGCGATCTTTGCGCCACTGCCACGGCTCGGGATTATTGTCGTGGACGAAGAACACGACACGTCATATAAACAAAGCGAGACGCCGCGCTACCATGCGCGCGATGTGGCGATCATGCGCGCGAAATTGAACGACGCAGTCTGTGTGCTTGGATCGGCGACGCCGTCGGTCGAGTCGTATCACAACAGCGAGTCGGGAAAATCCACGCGGATCGAATTGCGTAAACGCGCCACGAACGCGTTGTTACCCGAAGTCGAACTCGTGGACATGCGCACGCAGAACCGCGAAGCAGGCGTGACGCTGATGATGTCGCGCCGATTGGAAGAAGAGATTGGGGCGAAGCTCGCAGTTGGCGATCAAGTGTTATTACTCTTGAATCGCCGTGGGTTTGCGCCGTTTGTGTTGTGCCCCAAATGCGGCTGGTGCGCGGAATGTCCGGACTGCAACGTGACGCTGACGTACCATGCGAAGGGCGCGTTCCTGAGTTGCCATTACTGCAACGGCCGGCGCGACGTGCCGCAAGTGTGCGACGAATGTCATTTCAATCCGCTGCTGTATCTCGGCATGGGCACGCAGAAGGTGGAGGACTATCTGCAGCAGGCGTTTCCCAACGCGCGCATCGAACGAATGGATGCCGACACGACGAGTGGCAAAGGCGGGCACGCAAAGATTCTCGGGCGATTGGCCGCGGGCGAGATCGATGTGCTGGTCGGCACGCAGATGATTGCAAAGGGACACGATTATCCCGGTGTCACGCTCGTTGGTGTGATCCACGCCGATACCGGTCTTGGGCTTCCCGATTTCCGCGCGGCGGAGTCCACGTTTCAATTGTTAACGCAAGTTGCCGGCCGCGCGGGCCGTGGTGAGAAGGCGGGCAAGGTGATCATTCAGACGTTTCGTCCGAACCATTATGCGGTGCAGGCGGCGGCGCGCCACGACTACGCAGCGTTTTTTGCACGCGAAATTGGCGAACGTGAAAGAGCGATGTACCCGCCGTTCCGGCGCATGGCGAATTTGATGATTGAAAGCGAAGACCCTGAGTTGGCGCAGCGTTGCGCGGTGGTCTTGCATCGTCATACGCGACAGTTGATCGTGTCGCTTGGATTTGAAGGCTTGGAGACACTGGGCCCGTCTCCCGCGACGATCCGGCGAATCAAAAAACTGTACCGGTGGAATTTGGGGTTGTTGTCGAAGAGTTCGAAACGGCTGAACACATTGTGCCGCGCCGTGCGCGATGCGTATAGACAGGACGCGGTCACAGCGAAAACAAAACTGAAGATCGATTTGGATCCCTACGGGATGTATTAGGGTACTTGCGTGTCAGCCCTTCAGGCTTCCGGAGAGGTAAAGGGCTACCCCAAACCTGGGCCTTTCAGCCCAGGCTCTGAACCGTTTCGCACCTTTGGTGCTAAAGACGCGCTGCTGAAACGAATTCTGCTATTTGGAGACTACCGCCGACCCTTCACCCGGAACTCGTTTGAGAGGCCGTCGTGGTTCGCATCGCACGCTACGCGGATGCGATACGTGCCGGGATCAAGGCGGCGCGGGATGTCCCACTCGTATTCGCCATCGTTATCGGTTGAAGAATCGATCGTGCGGACGAGCTCGTCGTCCTCCCAGAGCGTGATGCTTACTTCGTCGCAGCAGTCGTCACCGACGGTCCAGAGGATCCGGTGGGCCGTGCCGACCTTCCATTTGCGGTCTTCCTTCGGCTCAAAGACTTTGATGTTTTCGCAGGATCCGCGCGGGGGACGTGACACCACGAGCGCGACGCCTGTACCCGGCTCAACGGATTTGCCGGCCTTGGGTTTCTGCTCGAGGACGCGATTTGGCGTGCCTTCGTACATCTCGAAAGAGATTTTCGTCAGGTAGAGGCCATTGGCGATGAGCATGTTTTCCGCGCGGTCGAGGTTCTTGCCAATGACATCGGGGACCACGACGAGCGCCACGGCGTGTGCGATTAATGCACAGGCTACGCCCAAAGTGAGGACAACGACGCCGCGAAACTGCCTGATTCGATCAAACATGTACGGAACCCCCAGTTTTGGCGCTCGGCGCCGAAAAGCACGACTCCGGAATTGTACCCGGAATCGGCCGAACTTACAACCGAAAATACCGTATCTAAATCAAATATTTCAATTATAGACATCGCGTACTTGAAAGATTGGGACGAAGCTGGGCGACGCGTTTACTTGCTTCTTAGGGCAAACATGTTTTGACTCCCCAGTCCTACTTATGGCATGATTTCGTGCGAATACGTATAGAGGCGCAAAAGCGTGAGACGCCGCCGCCATTAGGCAATCCCCCGCACGGGGCGCGCGGTGAAACGGTCCGGAAAACTCCGGTCCCCCCTTCCCACGATTTTCCCCTCCACTAGGGTTGTGCGAATTGGTTTTACAACATCGCTGCGGGTCCGCGCGGGGGCGCGCAACAGGCATGCGGTGAAGCGGCGATTAAAGACGAAAGGATCATGGGGTTATGGCTACCAAAGTAGGGATTAATGGCTTCGGCCGCATTGGCCGTAATGTGTTCAAACTGCTGCTCGAGAATCCGGAGTTCGATTGCGAGGTAATCAACGATCTCACCGATCCGAAGACGCTCGCGCACTTGCTCAAATACGACAGCACAAACGGCGTGTTCAAAGGCACGGTTACCTCGACGGAAGACTCGATCGTCGTGAACGGCAACACGATCCGGATTTACAAGGAAAAAGATCCCACGAACATCCCGTGGGGCAAGCACGGCGTTGAGTTGGTTGTCGAATCCACCGGCGTGTTTACATCAAAAGAAAAATGCATGCTGCACGTTACCGCAGGCGCGAAGAAGGTATTGCTCACGGTCCCGCCGAAGGACGCGATTGACGCAGTCGTCGTGATGGGCGTGAACGACAATACGTTGAAGCCGACGGACATCGTCGTATCGAATGCAAGCTGCACGACGAACTGCCTTGCGCCGATGGCCAAAGTGTTGCACGAAAACTTCGGCATCAAGCGCGGCTGGATGACGACGATCCACGCGTACACCAACGATCAGCGCGTGCTCGACATGCCGCACAGCGACCTGCGCCGCACGCGCGCGGCGGCGGTCAACATCATCCCGACGACGACGGGCGCGGCCCGTGCGGTGGGTGAAGTGTTGCCGGAACTGAAGGGCAAGCTGGACGGTATCGCGATGCGCGTCCCCGTGCCGGACGGTTCGGTGACGGACCTTGTGGTCGAGTTGAACAAGACCACCACGAAGGAAGAGATCAACGCGGCGCTGAAGAAGGCATCGGAAGGCGAACTGAAGGGTATCCTGATGTTCTGCGAAGATCCGATCGTGTCCAGCGACATCATCGGCAACCCCTATTCGAGCATCATCGACGCGAAGCTGACGAACATCATGGACGGCAATTTCGCGAAGGTCGTGTCGTGGTACGACAACGAGTGGGGCTACTCGAACCGTTGCATCGATCTGCTGAAGAAAATGAAAAGCTAAGAAGGAATTGAACCACGGAGGCACGGAGAACTCGGAGAGAATTCTAGAACGCTGGAATTAAATTCTCCGTGAACTCCGTGTCTCCGTGGTTAAACTATTTATGAATAAGTTGACGATAGAAGATCTCGACCTGAAGGGCAAACGCGTATTGATGCGCGTGGACTTCAACGTGCCGCAAAACAAGGCGGACGGTTCGGTGCGTGACGACACGCGTATTCGCGCGGCGTTGCAGAGCATCAACTACGTGCGCGAGCAGGGCGGCAAATTAATTCTGATGTCGCACCTTGGGCGTCCGGAGAAACCGGAGAAGGCCGAGAACGAAGCGCAGAAGCAGGAGATGATCGCGAAGAACGCGCTGCTGAAGATGGATCCGATCGCAGCGAAGTTGAAAGAACTCGTCGGCGGGAATGTCACGAAGGTAAACGACATCGTCGGACCGGAAGTGGAAGCCGCCGTAAACGCGATGCAGCCCGGCGACATCGTCGTGCTGGAAAACACGCGTTTCCACAAAGGCGAGACGAAAAACGACGAAGCCTTATCGAAGCAGCTTGCAGCACTTGGCGACATCTATGTAAGCGATGCATTTGGCAGCGTGCACCGCGCGCATTCGTCCACCGAGGGCGTGTGCAAATTCATTTCGCAAAGCGCGGCGGGTTTCCTCGTCGCGAAGGAAATGAAATACTTCGTCAAAGTGTTAACCAGTCCAGAGCGCCCACTCACAGCCATTCTCGGCGGCGCGAAAGTTTCCGACAAGATCACCGTTATCGACAACCTCCTTAACCTCGTTGACACCCTCATCATCGGCGGCGGCATGGCCTACACCTTCATGAAGGCGCAGGGTCATGAGATCGGCAACTCGCTGCTCGACGCCAACGGACTCGACATCGCAAAGAACGTAATGGCGAAGGCAAAAGAAAAAGGGGTTGAACTTCTGCTGCCGATCGACACGGTCGTCGCGGACAAGTTCGATGCGAATGCCAACTCGAAGATCGTCGGTCTTGGCGAAATCGAAGCGGGCTGGGAAGGCCTCGACATTGGCCCGAAAACGATCGAGTTGTTCAGCAACGCGATTAAGAAATCGAAGACGGTTGTCTGGAACGGACCGTTGGGTGTGTTTGAATTCGAGAAGTTCGGCAAAGGCACACGCGCGATCGCGGACTTGCTGGCAACGTCGCCGAATATCACAAGCGTGATCGGCGGCGGCGACACTGCGGCTGCGGTTGTGCAGTACGGATTGGCCGACAAGATGTCGCACGTTTCGACGGGCGGCGGCGCGTCGCTGGAAATGCTGGAAGGCAAAGAGCTGCCTGGCTTGGCAGCACTGACTGACAAATAGCACAATTGAATTTGGATCGTAGCGCGCGGAGATGTTCTCCTCGCGCTTGTAATAACTACCCGGAACTCGGGCGTGCAACATCACCGATGCCGCGCTGGGGCCGGGCGAACGAAGGGAAATGGTGAACCATGTCCACATTGACGAAAGACCGCAAGACCGAGATCATCAAAACCAACGCACAGCATGAAAGCGACACGGGTTCGGCCGAAGTGCAGATTGCGTTGCTCACCGCGCGGATCAACGACCTCACCGAGCATTTCAAAACGCACGCGAAAGATTTCGCGGGTCGCCGCGGCTTGTTGAAGCTGGTGGGTCGCCGCCGCAACTTGCTGAACTACGTGCGTGAGAAAGACCTCGAGAAGTATCGCGCCCTGGTGAAGAGCCTCGGACTGCGTAAGTAACGCGAGAAGTCGGGAGACGGAAGTCAGAATAGGGCTCCTGGAAATTCCTGAGCATGACGCTGGACGCGAAGCGGAGCTTCTGGATCGCGTGCGTTCCCAAGCCGGAGCTTGGGAACGAGTTAATTGTATGTACAACGAAAAGTAGAAATAGATGAAACAGCGTGGAGCGCTTTGAGAGGCGTTCCACCACATCCGAAACGGAGAAAAGAACAACACGTATGGAACGTCTCTCAATCAATGTCGGTTCGACGGAGATCATCCTCGAAACCGGCAGAATCGCCAAGCAGGCGCAAGGCGCCGTCATGGTCACCTGTGGTGAAACGATGGTGCTGTCCGCGATTTGCGTAGCAACCGAGCTTCGCGAAGGCCAGGACTTCTTCCCGCTTACGGTCGATTACCGCGAAAAGAGTTTCGCGGCCGGCCGAATCCCCGGGAACTTTTTCCGGCGCGAAGGCCGCCCGAGCGAGCGCGAAGTGCTCGTGTGCCGTTTAACGGACCGCCCGCTTCGCCCGCTGTTCCCAAAAGGCTTTTACAATGAAGTGCAGGTGTTCTCGACGGTCTTCTCGACTGACAACGAGAACAACCCCGACGTGCTGAGCATCATCGGTGCGTCGGCGTCGCTGCACATTTCCAAGGTGCCGTTTGAAGGCCCGATCGGCGCGGTTCGCATCGGTCTCATCGACGGCGAACTCGTCGTGAATCCGCCGATGTCGGCGATGATCGACAGCGAGCTCGACCTTGTGATCGCGGGTACCAAGGACGCCATCACGATGGTGGAAGGTGCGGCGAAGCAGTTGTCGGAAGACAAAATGCTCGAAGCGCTGGAATTCGGCCACGGCTACATCAAGCAAATCTGCGACGGCATCGAAGAATTCCGCAAGCGCGTTGGTGCGCCGAAGATGACGTTCGAAGCGCCGAAGCAGGATGAGACGATTGTCTCTGATGTGGATAGCGTAGCAGCAGGCAAGCTCAAGGCGTTGCTTGCGCCGCAGCAGAAACAGGAACGCGCGGAAGGTCTCGCGGCGCTGAAGAAAGAAGTGCTCGACGATCTGAAGAACAAGTACGGCGAAGAAGTCTACATCGAACGAGAAGCGATGATCGGCGGCGTGTTCGGTTCGCTCGAAAAGAAGTTGATGCGCGAACAGGTGCTCGCCGATGGTGTGCGCCTCGACGGCCGTGACACGAAGACCATTCGCCCGATCACGATCGAAGTCGGCATCCTCCCGCGTGTACACGGCTCCTGCCTGTTCACGCGCGGCGAGACGCAGGCGATCGTGACTTGCACACTCGGCACCAGCCGCGACGAACAGCGCACGGACGAGTTGAGCGGTGAAGAGTTCAAACGCTTCATGCTGCACTACAACTTCCCAAGCTGGTCCGTCGGCGAAGTGCGCCGCATCAGCGGCCCCGGCCGTCGCGAGATTGGTCACGGCAAGTTGGCAGAACGCGCAGTAGAGAGTATTGTCCCCGTTGACGGCGATGATTCGCCCTTCCCTTACACGATTCGTATCGTGTCCGACATCACGGAGAGTAACGGCTCCAGCTCGATGGCATCGGCCTGCGGCGCGACCCTTGCGTTGATGGACGCGGGCGTTCCGATCAAGGCGCCGGTTGCGGGTATCGCGATGGGCATGATCAAGGAAGGCGATCGCGTCGCGGTATTGAGCGACATTCTCGGCGCGGAAGATCACCTCGGCGACATGGACTTCAAGGTGTGTGGTACAGCGAACGGCATCACGGCATTCCAGATGGACTGCAAGGTGATGGGCGTGCCGCGCGAAGTGATGAAGCAAGCGCTGTATCAGGCGCGCGACGGGCGTATCCACATCCTCGGTAAAATGGAAGAATGCCTCTCGCAATCGCGCAGCGAAATCTCGCAGTACGCGCCGCGAATCATCAGCATCAGCATTCCAGTGGACAAGATCCGCGAGGTCATCGGGCCGGGCGGAAAAGTCATTCGCGAAATCCAGCGCATCACCGGCGCGGAAATCGAAATCCAGGACGACGGTTCCGTGAACGTCGCGGCAGTGGATTCCGAACAGGCGAACGCGGCGATCGACATGATCCGTTCGATCACTGCCGAGCCGGAAGTCGGCGAAATCTACAGCGGCAAAGTCACGCGCATCATGCCCTTCGGCGCGTTTGTCGCGGTGCTCGGCGGTAAAGAAGGTTTGGTGCACATCTCCGAACTCGCCGTCGGCCGTGTGAACGAAGTTACCGACGTTGTGGACGTTGGCGATGAAGTCAACGTGAAGGTGATCGAGATCGACAAACTCGGCCGCGTAAACCTGTCGAAGGTTGAAGCGGACCGCGAGAAGGGTCTCATCAGCGACGAAGAATGGGCGCAGCGCCGTCCGCGCGAAGAGCGCGGTGGTGGCGGCGATCGCGGTGGCGATCGTGGCGGACGCGGCGGTGACCGTGGCGGACGCGGAGGCGATCGCGGCGGGCGTGGCGGCGGCGGTGGCCGTGGCGGCGACCGCGGTGGACGCGGCGGTGGTCGCGACCGGTACTAAAGATTAGACAACACACGGCGCTGGGCAACCAGCGCCGTGTGCGTTATAAAGGAAATAAACCACGGAGACACGGAGTTCACGGAGAGTCACTTAAAGTCGATATTGATTGACTCCGTGATCTCAGTGTCTCCGTGGTTCGATTTGAGGATCAAAAATGTCGTTGCCTTCCATAGCCGTTGACACCTCTTCCATACACAAACTCGATAATGGTCTCACCGTTCTTCTTGAGCCGTTGCCGTATTTGCGTACCGCAGCAGCGGGCGTGTGGATCGCGACGGGCTCCGCCAACGAGCGCCCCGAGCAGGCGGGCGTGTCGCACTTCCTTGAACATCTCTTTTTCAAAGGCACCAGCAAACGCACGGCGCGGCAGTTGATGGAGGCTATCGAGTCGAAAGGCGGACATCTGAACGCCTTTACCTCGCGCGACTACACGTGTTTATACGCGAAGATGCTGGGTGAACACGTTGGCACGGCGATAGAGATACTCGGCGATATTGTGAAGGACTCTCAGTTCTTCGATTTCGAGAAGGAACGCAACGTGATTCTCGAAGAGATCGCGAGCATGGACGATGTGCCGGAAGAACACGTGCACGATCTGCTCACGCGCAATTACTGGCCGAACCATCCGTTGGGCACGCCGATCGCCGGATCGAAAGAGACGATGACGGCGATGACACCGGAGGACGTGCGCGGATATTTTCAGCATTGGTATCGGCCGGACAATTTGATCGTGTCGGTGGCGGGATGTTTTGACGAAGCGGTCGTACTCGCGCAGATTCAAGAAGAGTTTTCGACGCTTGCACCAGGTAATGTGAAGCAGCCGGAGAGCGTGCCGACCTTTACAGCGGGCGTTCAGCAGATCGACAACGATATTTCGCAGGACCATCTTGCATTCGCATTTCCAGGGCCAGGTATTCACGACGAACGCCGCTTTACCTATAACATGCTATCGAACGCACTTGGTGGCGGATCGACGTCGCGCCTGTTTGAAACGATTCGCGAACAGGAAGGTTTGGCGTATTCGATCTATGGCTATCACTCAAGCTATTGGCGCGCCGGTATGATGGGCGTGTATGCGGCGATAGCGCCGGAGAATTTGCAGAAGACGGTGGATCTTTCGTTTGGTGAGATCCGCAAGCTGCGCGAAGAACCGTTGCCCGCGCAAGAACTCGAACTGAACCGCGAGCAATTGAAGGGCAGCGTGCTGATGACCTTGGAGAGCACCTTTAACCGCATGACGCGCATGGCGAAATCGTACATGTATCACAACCGCATTCTGCCGGTGGACGAGATCATCGCGGGGATTGAAGGCGTCACCGCCGAACAGATCCAACAACTCGCGCAGGACCGCTACACGGCTGATCAATGCGCACTGGTGGTGCTTGGCCCGAAGAACGGGACAACCCTCGAAAGCGTACCACTGTGAGCGGGACAATAGGCGTTCGCATCACGAAAGACGCTTCGTGCGACGATTTGCCCCTGCCGAGTTATGAGACAGAACACGCCGCGGGAATGGATTTGCGCGCTGCGGTGAAGGAACCTGTGACGCTGGAACCCGGCGCACGCACGCTTGTACCCACGGGATTGCGTATCGCGTTGCCGGAGGGTTACGAGGCGCAGATACGTCCGCGCAGCGGGCTCGCGCTGAAGCATGGCATTTCCCTACCCAACACGCCCGGCACGATCGATGCCGACTACCGCGGAGAGATTGGCATCATCATGATTAATCTCGGTCAAGAGGCTGTGGTCATTCGGCGTGGGGACCGCATCGCGCAGATGATCATTGCGCCGGTGACCAAAGCGGAGTGGGAAGTGTGCGAGTCGTTGGACGAGACAGTGCGGGGCGAGGGCGGGTTCGGCCACACGGGCCGGCAGTAAAACAAATCATCCCCGCAGTTAATCAACGTGCTCGTGCTTCTGCTCGTCATCGTAATCGATTATCGAAGATCGAGTAACGATCAACGCGATTACGATGACGAGCAGGAGCACGAGCAGGAAAATAAGATCGAAGCAAAGGTGGCGGGCCACCGTTTGCATCCTAATTACGCCAAGAAGGGGCTAATCCGCGAGGCGACGAGTTCTACCACCGATTGCAGTTTGTAGAGGCCCTGCTCGAGGTTCTTGCGCGCTTCTTCGACGTTCTTCTGGCGGATTTCGTCCGCCGCCGCCGATGCCAGCCGCGCTGCTTCAGCCTTTCCCTTCGCTTCGGGACTGATGGATACGTGGTCGAGCTGGCCCGAATCCTTCCGGACCTCGGCACGCTTGTTCGGGCGTTCGCCGACGGGACCATTCCCGACCGGGGGTGTAAGCCCCACTATGCCCTGTATACCAGCCATAACCTGCTCTCCGTAGCTCGATCGCCTTCGGCATCCTTGCCTACGCGATTTATCGGCAGTTCTGGGACGCGACTTTAGCACCTTCGGGGGCTTGCGGATTTGTGGCGGGCGGTGTCATAGTATTCGTGAGTTCCGGCGCAAGTAGTTGAAATAGCGGGGATTAAGCCATGATAACGGGCACCTTGGGACTTCTATTTTCCCTCATCATTTTCGTGATCTACATCGGATCTGTGATTTGGGCGTTCGCGGACGCGCAGCGCCGGGGAAAATCCGGGTGCCTTGTGGCCCTGCTTGTCCTGCTCCTCGTTTGGCCGGTCGGCCTCATCATTTGGCTGTTGATACGCCCGGCACGCGCTTGATCCCAGTCCCAGTACGCCGCTAAGCTCCCAAGTCTTTTGACCAACGTTCAAACTGCTTTAACAGCCGCCGCCTCGGGGGTACCTTGACCTCAAGTCCACATCGATCCCGCGTAGTCCCAACCTTTCTGCTTGCTTTGGGCTTGGGTGTCGTTGTCTTTGCAGTGACTGAGATTTCATACGCAATCGTCGCGGCAAAGACGCTACCGGGCTACGAGTTTTTGGGGCTCGTGTCGCTGGGGATGGACATCAGCAGTTACTACTCCTTCATCCATCAGGCAGCGCAGGGGCATTGGCTGTTCCGAAACAACATGACGCACCTGGACTGCGACCGTGCGTTCTTCAATTTGCAGTGGCTGGTTGTGGGAAAGTGCATGGGTCTTTTTGAATGGACACCCCAATTTACCTTCAAGGCGTGGAGGTTCTCGGGTGCGATTGTAATGATACTCGGATTTGCGTTGCTCGCGGTCACGGTATTGCCGAAGACGTGGCAGCGCGTAACGGCGATGCTGATGTTCGCGTTTGGCGGCGGGTTTGGGTGGGTGCTCGCGATCCTGGGGGCCGTCGGACTTGTTGATACACGCGATTCCTTCGGACTGCGCAATCCTGCAATCGATCTCATAACGGCGATTCACCCCTTTGCGCAGGTCTTAAAGAACCCTCACTACAGCCTGCCGCACGGTATATTTTTGTTGTTCGTCACGCTGTATATCCGTGGCGAGCAGACGAAACGCGCGAGATGGTACGTTGCGGCTGCCGTCGTGGCAAACATTCAGGGATTGATGCGGCCCTATGATTTGATCACCATATGCGCGGTGCTGCCGGCCTTTGTCGCATTCGAGTTGTGCCGCACCTGGAACATGCCGCCGCGCGTTGCGGCTATGCGCCTGCTTCCGGCAGTGACGACGCTGCCCCAGTTTGGCTACTACTACTACATCTTCTCCGTTCATCCCGTATTCAAGTACTGGGCAAGCCAAGGCAACCAGCCGCCTACTTCCATCTTCTGGTATACGCTGGGGCTTGGCTTGGCGGGCATTCTATTTGTCTGGCGACTATTGCGGTCGAAACGAGACCCATTCGTTACACCGGCTGAACGGTTTTTCGTCGTAATGGCGGTCGTCATTTTTGGGTTGTTCCATGGAAACCACTTGAAGTTTCTTGGGACGAAGATATTTTCGTTTTCGCCGCAAGTGGGAATTCCAATCCTTGCTCCGCTCATTTTAATCGGAGTTGGGATGTTACCGGTCGCCGCAGAGAAGCTGCGCCTGATACAATCGAAGCAGCTCGTCGCGCTTGCTGCGTTTCTCATCGTGAACGCTTTCGGCAGCGCGCTTTACGTGACGTGGAACGCGAACCTCGGCTCGATCATCTCGCGCAATTTTCTGCGCACGGCCGACGCCGAGGCGATGGCCTGGCTTCGTGAGCACGTAAAGCCAGACGATCTGGTGCTTTCGTCGGAAAATTTTGGCAGCCGGATTTCCTTTCTAATGCCCGTCCGTGCCGCGCTAGGACATTGGGCGCTTACGCCCGACGTAAAATCGCTGGACAAACGATTCGAGCGCTTCGTGCAAGGCGACCTGCCGCGCGGCAGGGCGCAAGAATTCATCGAAGAGATTCGGCCACGCTATATCTTCGTCGGAAACGCGCGTGACGCGGAAGGCCCTGCCTACTTTCGCAAGGTCGCCCGCGCCACGCAGGTATTCTCAAATGAAGATGTTGCGATTTATGAAATCGCCCCATCGAGCGAGACTATTTTGGAGCGTGATAAAGCATCGACGCCGTGATGGGCGTTTTGGTGAAACCGGGACCTTCGACGGACAGTCCCAGATCTTCCTGCCCGCCTGCTTCGAAGTACGACACACGGATGGGGTGATAGCCTTTCTTCAGCGTAGTAATCGCCGATTTGACGGTTATCTTGTGCAATCCGTCGTTATCGATGAGCACTTCGTTGTCGAGATGAAGTTTGCTTCCATCGTTTGACCGGAGATGAAACAGGTAGACCCCTTCCTGCGGCGCAAAGAAGTAACCGCTGAAATCGAGCGCAAGCGCGTCGCGCCGCTGCGTGAAGCTCATGCCCACTTCGGTTGCGACGCCTTCCGCGGCAGGCGTTAATGACGAGAAATCCGGCAGTGCTTCCCATACGCCGTGATACAGGCGGTACGAAAGACCCGGCTCCAGCTTGCCGACGTTCTTTGCGGCGTCGCGCACTGGGCCGCTCACGGAATCCGTGTAGGCTTCGAGTTCTTTCTTGTAGAGGTTGATGTCGCCCTGGCTTTCGCGCAGGTTTGTGACGCCGTTGCGTTCCGCTACTTCGAAGAACCGTTTCACTCGGGCGGCAAATTCGGGACGCACTTTCAGAGACCGCGCCGTTTGATCTATCTCGTAGATTTTCAGGCCTTCCGTGCGTTCGCGCTCGATGATCGCGAAATCGACCGCGAGCCGCGCGGCACGCACGCGCTCCAGCACATCCGGCTGATCGGCAACGCGCGCTTCCGCCGCGTCCCAAATGTGATCGGCGAGTTCGAGCACACCGTGATCGAGCAGTTCGTTCTGCGGACCAATCCAGATATCCATGTGAATGTTTTCCGCTTCGACGCGGTTGTGAATGAGATCGATGTATTCGCGAATGAGCGGCGCGGCCTTTCCGTAGACGGAATCCAGGAACTCGTTGATTGCCGTGTCTTCATCGTAATCCGGGTTCCACAACATCTTTGCGTTGAGGTAGCCGCTAAGACCGGAGAGTTCGCCGTTCAGCGTCGTGTAGACATCTTGTTCAAAGATGCCCTTTACGCTGTTGCGCGCGTAAAACGCTATGTTGTTGTTGCGGACGCGCAGGTTTGGATAGGGCATAAAGTAGTTCGAGAACGAGGTGTTGTAGTTCCACACCCAGAGACGTTTGCAGATCTTGCCCCATTCGATCACGTCCTGCTCGAACGCGACGTTTTCCATGCTGTCGCAGGTTTCAAACGAGTGCGCAAAACAACATTCGATGCTGCACAGGCGGATGATCACGTTGGGTTCGGCGCGCATGGTCTTTGGCGGTTTGCGCGTGTACTGGTAGGCGAGCGTGTCTATCAGTTTGTCGGGAAATTCCTTGGCGACGGATTTGGCGACGTGATTCACCAGAGCGAGAACGGGGGCGAGTTGCGTGCCTTCGCTTTCTGCGAGGGCCGTGCATTTATCGCATTCGCAATAGTTGTACCAATCATTCTGCGATACGGAAAACACGGTCGCTTCCGGGTGTTCGCGCATATTTTTTTGCACCGCTTCCGTAACGATACGGATCACGTCGTCGTTCGTACAGCAAAGTTGCGTCCTTTCCTTGAGGCGCTTTCCACTGACGAGCGAGAAATATTCAGGATGCTGATCGAAATACTGTTCGGGAGGCAGCAGCATGTTGAAAGTGTGCACAAAGCCGAAGTAGGTCACCTTGCCGCCGTGTTTTTCTTCGAGGCGCGCGGAACTGCTGTTCATTCGATTGCGCGCGGCCCAATCGCCATCGAAGCAGTCGGCCACGAAGGGTTCGCGGTACTCGAGGGTTGGCGTGACGCTGCGTGTCGAAGAGGGTGCTTTTAGCGTGGGAGTTTTTGGAATCTTGCTGACGGCCGGGGTAAACCACCGGCATCCATAGTCCTCTTCAAGCAAAGCGTACACGCCATACAAAGTCCCGCGCGGTTCGCCACCCGCGATAAGCAGGTTCCGGCCGGTATTCTCGATGACATAGGACTCGTTGCCCAGCGAGGCGTAGAGCGATTTGCGCTTGGTCGCCTTGCCGAACTGCGCATTGCATCCGAGGACGATATCCCCAGGCTTCAGCGCAACGGTGTCTGGGGCAATTTCGAACGTGCCGCCCGATATCTCGCCTAGAAAGCGCTTCAACTCTTCGGCCGCGTACTTGGTCGATGGCGGGGCGTCCGCGCCAACGATAATTCGGCCCTGCGCGACGCCGTCTTTCGCGAGAAATAAATCATGCGGTGCGCTGCCTGTTGTTGCGCAACCGACGGCGAATACCAAACACGACAAAAAAACTGCAATGCGAACCATGAACGACTCCCCCGTGTACATTGCGCGCGCCCCGGCTCTAGATGCCGGCTGTGTGTGACAACGATTCCGCGCGCACCCTCTGGCCATAGCCTACTCGCTGGCAGGGGGGCTTTGCACCTGGAGCGCGTTGGTACTCTCAATAGCTAGCCCACCGCGTTGCACTCCGCTCTCACGTTCCAGTTCAGCGGTGCGTACTCCGACTGCGTAAGCGGTATCTCGGAGACAAAGGTGAAATGTTTGACGAGGGTGCGCGAGCGAGCAGGAAGAGGAGGCAACCCACGCGAAACGACCCCTGTTTGGTTGTTAAAATTGGTTCTAATAATTCCAATATTACGAATATGCCTTAAGCATCGTGCGCAGTCCGGAAAGGGAGATTAGCACAGCAAGCGTGAAGGCGGCGAGCATCTGCGAGGCCGGAACGGGCAGGGAAGGCTGGGTTGGGTCTGTGCTGTCGATGAATTCCTGTAGGTTCGTGAAACTGTCGCTGTCGTAATCCGCGGTGGGCAGGACATCGCTAAGGGTAGCGATGGCGTCGGATGGGTTGTGGTTAATGATTAGTTGTTCAAAGTTATCGCCGAGACCGTCGCTATCCACGTCGGCCCATTCGTCCGGGCGGGTGGGGAAAGCGTCCGCGGTATCGGGGTGGCCGTCGCCGTCGGAATCTACGGGCGGGGCAACGACGGGCAGTGTTAGTGACGATGGATGGGTCTGGCTGAGGTGCAGGGTGACTTGCGCGGTCGTCGCGACGGCGCCGGACTCGTCGGAAAGGTCCGAGCCGTCCTGCATGTTTTTATCGAAGCGGTCGTAGTTTGAGGGGCCGACCAGGACGCGCAATCGGTGGCCGGCGGGGATCGTAATCGAGACAGGCGGCAAGTCAACTTCGACTTCGTAGACGACACCATCGGAGAGCGGTTCGCGCGTCTCGAAACCGTTGCGCAGGGACGCGCGATGGATGCCGTCCACGATGAGCATGGAGCGGCTGTCGGGGTAGACGTGTGTGAGGCGCACGGCGAAGTCGGTGTCCACGGCATCGCATTCGAAGAAGAGCCGTACCGAGGGTTGGCCGTCGAAGGTGAGCGGCGCGGTGAGCGGGGGCGTTGTGAAGGTTGTGACATCCGGCCGCGCTTCGACTGCGGAGAGATCGCCGGGGCCTTGCTCGCCGAGTGCGGAGTTTATGGTTGCGCCGAAGACCGTGGGAACGGGGTCGCTAGGGTCGGAGGTGTATGCGATCGCGCCGGGTGTCGCGGACGCCGCGCTGTCTAGCGTGCCGTCGGGCTGTAGGTAATACAACTGTGAAGTTGTTCCCGTGGGCGGCCATGCGGACGATTCGATCCACTGGTCGTCATTCATGCGGAAGTATTCGACGTCCGAGCGGCTGGTGTAACCGTTGTTCAATCCACGCAGGTAGTGATCGAAAAGATCGAGTGCGGCTTGCGACGAGTAGAATTCCGCGGCGGGATATTCAAGTTCGCCCTGGGCCAGCGCGCCAATGCCGCCGTGCGTCCATGGTCCGATGATGAGTTTCTGTTTGCCCTGCGCGTTTGGGCCACCATTGGTTTGCACGCCCTGCATCTCGCGAATGGTGATGCCGGTTTCGTGATCGTACCAGCCGGAGACGTGGAGCATGGGAAGATCGATGGCGCTCCAGTCGCCGGTAGTGCTTTCGACGAACTGCCAGAGTGTGTTGTAGTGGTGATTGCTGCGCACGAGCGCGCTGCCGCCGAAGGTGCCCAGCACGAAATCGTTGCGGCTCTTGTAGTACACGCCGCCGGGGTAGTACTGATCGTAGGTCTCGCCGTAGTGGTAGACGATCGGCACGCAGGCCTTCAGCGCGGGCGGGTGCTCCGCTGCGGTCTGCATCTGTACGTTGCCGAGCGCTGAAGCGCCCCATGTGCCGACGTTTCCTGTACACCACGTTTGCGCGGCGATCCATTGCACGGCGTCGTAGCCATCTTCCCCACGCGTAGGGTTGCCGGAGTACGCCGCGCCTGCGGACGCGAAGAATCCGCGCCAATCGAGCACGACGAACGCGTAGTCGGGACTTTCAAGCAGGGGGTCGTCGCTGAATTCGAGCGTGAATACCGGCGCGAGCAGGTTCTTGTTGTAGGGCGTTTGTATCAGCACGACGGGCCAGGTACCGCTCGCGGCGGGGAGGTATACGTCCGCTGCCAAAGTGTGGGGCGTATCGCGCATGGGGATGGCGATGGATTGGCGGATGTGCGCGTGCGCGTGGGCAGCAGGTACCAGCGAAAAGTAAGTGGTAAGGAATGCCAATAAACTACTTCGTGTCCGGAATTGCATTAATTGCCATACCCTGCCGTTGTGTCCTACGCAGTAATACACCGAGAACAGGGGAAAGGTTTCATGGGCAAGTATAGTGGGAGCTTGGACGCGGCTGAATGTTGCGTACGGCAAGCAAGGTCTCCGGAGACGTCGTACGACTTAATACACTTCGTCGTGGGTTCCAGCATCGACGAGCATGATGGTGGGTTGGCCCTCGTGTTCAATAAACCTGAAAACGATTCGGAAATCGTAACCGCCGCTCGCAGCCCAAAACCCTTTAAATGCTCGACAAAGTTGGTGAGTATGCAAGCGAGGATCGTGCGCATTTTTCTTCGAGCATTGACAAGGTTGCAGATAATGCTTTAGCGCGTTCGGGATTTCGTTTAACGAGTTGTTTCGATATTCGAGTAAACGACGCGGAACGCAGCAGTTGCCGTTTCACTCAAGAATCTCTCGCATGATTTCCTCAGCGGTTGCTGGCGAATACTTGCCGGCTTTATATTCCTCGTCTGCCTCTTTAACGCGATCGATGAGCTGCTGCAGGTTTACTTCCGCGACGCGGAGGCGAACAATATCGATCTCTTGTTCTTCAAGCGATAGCCGCTCTACAACTTGAAGTACATCGTTGAATGAAGGGGCATTGGTGCTCATCGGGAATATCCTCTATTCAATAACCAACTGCATTGTTTCACGGTGAGACAGTCACCGTGCCGAAGTAACCGGCTTCGTATGACCAGCCGTTGGCGGCGTTTTCGATTCGGATGTCGATGTCTTTGTTGGTGTAGGGCATGAGGTCGAAGGTGACGGTGGTCCATTCGCCTTTGGTGTCGATGATCTTTTCGATCTTGGGTTCGTTGTTGATGAAGACCTTCAGGACGTAGTCGCCTTGCTTCGCAGAGGCGGTGTCGATGCGTAGTTCTGGGCGGCCACCTGCAGGCACGTGGAATGACGCGGTCATTGCGGCGGGAGTAGATTCGCTGACGGGGTGCAGCACGAGCACATTGTCGCGGCCGAGTGCGCGCCCGCGCAGACCCGGCTCCATGTCGGTGCCGCAGGCGACGAGTGTCCACTTCGGATCCCACCAAGCCATCTCGGTGGCGGAGATTGGAATCGCGAGCAGTGCTTTTTGTTCGGTCCATTGTTCCAACGTTGTAGGCGGCGTCGGGGCTTGTACCGTAAATGTGTATGCATCGTCAGCGATTTTGCCGCCCGCATGCTTGATAATTTGTTCTGTCACGCGTTGGCAGGTGGGAATGAGCGAGTTAAATGAATAGTCAGTGTGGGAAAACTTCGTATCGGCCATTTTCGCGATGCCTGCTGTGAATGGTTCGCCGATAGCTTTGAAGCCTTTTATGCAACCCAACACGCCGACGGCGTTCGATGGATTGCAGTCCGCGTCTTGTCCGCAGCGCGTGGAGATTTCGACCGTCTTTGCGAAATCGCCGTTGCCGTAGAGCAGGCCCATCACGATGTACGCGCCGTTCAATTTAGCGTCAATATTGAATGTGTTGTCCGGCGAACAATCGATGTCGTCCTGCCATTTGTCTTCGATCTTTTTCCAAACGGCGAGCCAATCGTTTGGTTCCGCTGCGTGCCATGCGATGACATCGGAAATGCATTGGTGATACTGCGATTCCTTCGGAATGCATGCGAGGCCCGCGTCGATCACCTTGCGCACGTCGCTGTCTTCAAAGTACGCGGCGGTGTACATGCCCGATACGAACATACCGCCGTACAAGCCATCGCCGTAGTTCATCACGCGTCCGAAAATATCGCAGAGGCGGTTCGATTCCTGCGGTAAACCAGGGCAGAGAATGCCGAAGAGATCGGCTTCGATCTGGAAGTCAATATCGTCGGCGTGGCGATTGTAGAGCGGATGGCCGGACATGGGCGGCATGACGCCGCGGCGGCAGTTCTCGCGGCCGTAATAGTTCGCATGCCATAAGGGATACTGACTCGCGGCGAAGGCTTTGCCTGCTTGTTCATAAGTCACATTGAGGCCGTGATCTTCGATCGTTTTCAGGAAGGTCATCTCGACGTAGCAGTCGTCCTGATCGATCGCGCCTTCGACAAACTCGGACTTCCAATCGCGGAGCGGATCGGTGATAGGCTTGGCGTTCGATCGAAACTCGTACGGCGCGCCGTAGCATACGCCGATCATTTGGCCTGCCCAGGCGCCTTTGCATTTGTCGAGGAATTTTTCTTTTGAGAGCGTGACGGTGTCCGCTGCTGAAGATGCCACTAGCAGCGTCATCAATGTAACGAGTCGCGTGAAAAGTTTCATGTTTTTGCCCGTTTTTCCGCTCTATCAAGTAGCGCTGGAACCCTTACAGGGTTCTAACAAAGTTTGTGCGAGTCTACCCAGGGTAGGCCCGCCTGCGTCGAAGCGACTCCGGCGCGCCAACCCTGGGCTGCGCGCTTTAATCCCTTCGGGATAGAATTGATTTAACTTCAAGTGACTTTCAAATGATTGCTGCAATATCGGATTTCTCGCGCGATCAATCCCCTTGCTCGACCCACTCCGGCGTGAACGCAGCGTGCTTGATCGATTTTTTTTCATCGACGTTGTGTGTGTAGGTGACATGGATGCGACCGTCTTTGCCTTGAATCGCTGTCGGGTACGCGTAGCTACCTTTACGCGGTTCGCTACGGTCGAGGTGGCGGGTCCATTTCCACGTTGCGCCTTCGTCGTCGGAGATCGCGACAACGAGCGTATGGCGGCCGTCTTCCGCGTCGTTATAGACAAACGCCCAGCGTCCGTCTGCGAGATTCAGCCCAGCGACACTTGCGCCTGGGTTTGGCAATTCAACGTCGCGCGCGGCTGACCACGTAACGCCGTTGTCATCAGAGGTACTTGCGAGAACACGCGCGGGAGGGCCGCCGCTGTCGCGGCAGTACGCTACGAGCTGTCCGCTTTTCTTTTCGAAGATCGTCGGTTGAATCGGCGCGAAGCCGATCATCGGCAAGCTGGGCTTCCAGGATTCGCCTGCATCATCGGAGATCGCCATCAAGCCCGCGTTATAACCATCTGAATAGAGCGGTACGATGATGCGGCCCGATGCGAGTTGCACCGGTTTGGCACGTGTCATCCAACCAAGCTGCCGCTTGATGCGATCTTTCGATGCCTCGATCAGCATCGTCGTGTATTGTTGTGCATATTCCGCCCACATGGGTTCTTCGACGTTGAGTTCTTTGAATTTTTCTTCGGTTGTCTTCGCGAACTCTTCTCCGGGCTGCAACAGGATCACGTCCTGCCAGGACCATTCGGGCGCACCATCCTTTGTGTAGTTCTCTGCGCGGCGATACTTGAGTAGGCATTGCTCCCACTTGTTTGCCTGCACCACTACCCAGAACAACCAAAGGCGATCTTTGGAATCGATAAACAGCGTAGGATTGCAGTCGGGATGGTCCGGCGTGTCGGCCATGGTGAAGACCGGACTCCATTCCGTCGCACCTTTGCGCAGACGCGCGCCCTGCACCTTCACGTCGTTTGCGCTGCGCTCGCCGGAACCGTAGAACCAGCACGCGACAAGGTCGCCGTTTTTCGCTTCGACCACACTGCTGCCGTGGCAGTGCTTGTCTTGAGGTGGGAAAATCAGTTCCGACTGAATAGCCGGTGACGCCGCAAGGGCCAGCGCCGAAATGCTCAGGATCAGACTCATGGAGACTCTCCGTCCGTCATTGGTTGCACCCCGGGATGGGCCGCCCGGTTCTAATAGCCAGTACTGGCCTCCCGCGTCCTGTTATACTTCGATCCCCGTCAGCAGCACAAGGCAACGCTGTAAGTATTATTATCAATAATCGCAGTTTGGTCTCGGTTGCAGTGTACGAGGGATAGGTTGAATGCTTTCGCTTTTGTGTGCTAACCTATTCGTTCTGTCAATGGGAGTGATCTGCCTGATCGCGGGCTTTGTGTGGGCCGGCGGGGTGGTGGTTTTCAGGGCATGTTTGATTCATTAAATAAGAAGCTGGAACGCGTCTTCAAGAACATTCGCGGTCAGGGAAAACTGACTGAGAAGAACATGAAGGACAGCCTCCAGGAAATCCGCGTGGCGCTGCTTGAGGCCGACGTTAACTACAAGGTCGTCAAGCAGTTTATCGCGGATGTGCAGGAGCGTGCCCTCGGACAGGAAGTGCTCGAAAGCCTTCAACCTGGGCAGTTGATTGTAAAGATTGTTCACGACGAACTCGTGAACATTATGGGCGGCGGAAACGCGCCTCTGAAGCTGGCGCAGACCCCACCGACGATCATCATGATGGTCGGTCTCCAAGGTCAAGGTAAGACGACCTCGGCGGGCAAGCTGGCGCTACATTTGAAGAAGCAAGGTCGCCACCCGCTGCTGGTTGGCGCGGACGTGTACCGTCCCGCGGCTATCAAACAGTTGGAAGTCGTCGCGAAGACCGCCGGCGCTGAATTCTTTAGCCTTGGCGCGGAAGCGGATCCGGTGGACATCTGCGTGATGTCCAAAGGCGAAGCGTCGATGCGCAATTGCGACGTGATCATTCTCGACACGGCAGGACGCCTGCATGTGGACGATCAAATGATGGCGGAAGTGCGCAGAATTTCCGCGCAGATGAAGCCGCACGAAATTCTGTTTGTCGCGAACGCGATGACCGGTCAGGACGCGGTGAATTCCGCGAAACAGTTTAATGACAATTTGCCGCTCACCGGCGTCGTGTTGACGCAGATGGACGGCGATGCGCGCGGCGGTGCGGCGATTAGTTTGATCAATGTCACCGGTTGCCCGATTAAGTTTGTAGGTACGGGCGAAAAGCTCGATGCGCTTGAGCCGTTTCATCCGGGCCGCATGGCAGACCAGATTCTCGGCATGGGCGATATCGTGTCGCTGGTCGAGAAGGCTCAGCAGGTCGTCGACAAAGAACAGGCGATCAAGTTTCAGCAGAAGGCGAAGAAGGGCGAGCTTGACCTTGAGATGTTCTTAGAACAGATGCAGCAGGTCAAGAAAATGGGCAGCATCGGCGATCTGGTGAAGAAGATTCCGGGTATGTCGAAGCTGTTGCCCGAAGATGCCGAACTGCCTGAAGACGAATTGAAATACACGGAAGCGATCATCCGCTCGATGACGAAGAAAGAGCGGCGCAACCCGAAGATTATCAACGGCAGCCGACGCCTCCGCATCGCGGACGGCAGCGGCACGACCGTGCAGGATATTAATCGTCTGCTCAAAGACTTCGAGAAGATGAAGAAGATGATGCAGCAGATGATGAAGGGTAAAGGTCCGCGCGGACCATTTGGACGTGGACCTGGCGGGCCGAGACCGCCGTCGTTGTTTGGTTAAGAAATTGCGATGAAGTGTCATGGCTCGGCATTTGATACCGAAGAATGCAGGTACGTTCCGCATAATAATTGCTTATGCGGGGAACTACGCTGTGGTGAATGACAAGACTGGAAGTAACGAAGTGATAATTGCTTGTCGCGATAAAGAACAAGCTGAATCGTTGTGCAAGAAGCTAAATGACAAAGATCACAATGGTGAGGTTTGGGCGTAACGAAAGCCGAAACCAAGTATTTACAGCGATCGTGAATTGAAACTTTAGACAACAGGAGACTTGAGGTGGCAACAGTAATTCGTTTGCAGCGGGGCGGGCGCACACACGCGCCGTATTACCGCGTGGTGGTGATGGATTCGCGCAATCGTACGCGCGGCACCATTGTCGAGCAGATCGGCACCTACCACCCCTGCGCGCGCCCGGAGCCGACGTCGGACATCGACTCGGAGAAGGCGCTCGCCTGGTTGAGCAAAGGCGCACAGCCGTCGGAAACGGTACGTGCGGTGCTCGCAAAGAAAGGCCTCATGAAGCAGGCCGCCGACGCGAAGAAGAGTTAAAAGGGGCGCGGGCGTCTCGCCCGCAGTTAAAAAATCACGGGCAAGATGCCCGTGCTCCCTTGAGGCTTCGATTCGTATTTGAAGAGGAACTAAATGTCAGCGCAACCGAAAGAATTGGTTGAGTTCGTGGCGAAGAAACTCGTCGATCATCCCGAGGACGTTAACGTCCGCGTGATTGAGAACGACGAGGGTCAGACGATCGAGCTGCGCGTGAACGCGGAAGACATGGGCAAGGTGATTGGCCGCGGCGGCAAAACCGCAAAGGCAATCCGTTCGCTGTTGATGTCCGCATCCACGAAAGCGGACACGCGCGCGGTATTGCAGATCGTCGAGTAGCGGGAGCGTGGCCGTGGCCGGCACGTGGGTCCGACTCGGAACCGTGCGGTCGGTAAACCCGGCCAAACGCGAACTGCGCATCGATCCGGATCGCGCGTTTGCGAACGGCGCAAAGACAGTTGAAAAGGTTCGAGTCTCGTCGAAGACGAGCGACGGCATCGTCTGCGCGGTAGAGACGCTTAATGCGACTCCTGGCGGATTGATTGTCACGCTCGGCGCGGGAATCTCTCGCGATGCGGTGGCGAATATGAAAAACGCCACGGTAGAAATTGAGCGCACACGACGGACACGCGCGACGCGCGACGAGATGAGCGCGGAAGACTGGATTGGTTTGGAAGTAGTGGACGCGAGTGGCACGCGCATCGGCATTATCGCCGGATGCATCGAAAGTCCCGCGCACGACATTTTGGAAATTGAAACGCCGGATGGCCGCGAAGTGCTGCTGCCGGCGATTGAACAGACAGTTGAATCGATTGACCTGGATGCGCGATGCGTAATCATCGGCAGCGTCGAAGGGTTTGGAATCAGCGATGCGGATTGACGTCATCACGCTGTTTCCCGAACTGTTCGCGGAGCCGTTGCGCGCGAGCCTGTTGGGTAAAGCCATCGAGAAAGGCTTGCTCAACGTGCAGTGCACAAACCCGCGCGACTTCGCGACGGACAAGCACCGCACCGTGGACGACGCGCCTTTCGGCGGCGGACCCGGCATGGTGATGAAGTGCGAACCGTTGTTCGCCGCGGTTGAGAGTCTGCGCGATGCCAATTCCTGCAAACGCGTGATTCTGATGTCACCGCGCGGACGACGCCTGACGCAGGACATCGTGCGCGATTTGGCACAGCAGCCCGATCTCGTGCTGATCTGCGCGCGCTACGAAGGCGTGGACGAACGCGTGAGCCAGGCGCTGTGCACCGACGAGATCTCGATCGGCGATTACGTGCTGAGCGGCGGCGAGATGCCCGCTCTGGTGGTGATCGAAGCCGTGAGCCGGATGATCCCCGGTGTCATCGGCGATTACGAATCGGTAGAGACAGATTCGTTTTACGATGGAATCCTCGGCGCACCGCAGTATACGCGGCCACCCGAGTTTCGCGGCTTGGAAGCGCCCTCGGTATTGCGCGAAGGCAACCACGCGGCGATTAAGAAGTGGCGCAGAAAAGAAGCGCTACGCGTGACGAAGAAGAGACGGCCGGATCTGTTGATGCAGATTCCGGATGCAGATAAGAAACTTTTGGACGAAGTTGAACGCGAAGAACGATTGAATAGAGAGGATTGAAGCCATGACTGCCCTGGACGAACTGAAGAAGGCCCAGCTTAAGCCGGCCGACAAACTGCCGAAATTCAAC
>JADLHJ010000037.1 GCA_020848835.1 Candidatus Hydrogenedentota bacterium | reverse complement strand
CGCTTTATGCGCCCTTGCGGGCCTTAATCGCGCGACTTGCATGTATGAAGCGTGCCGCCAGCGTTCGTTCTGAGCCAGGATCAAACTCTCCGATAAAAATATAACAGAGCACAGCAAGTATCTGCCTGCCCTGCCTTTAACGAATTGTTCTTCCTTGCGGAATTCAATCAAATTAAAAGGGTGTCCGGTTCCATACAGCGCTGGCGCTGCATGTACCGGCTCTGTCCGTGCAAGGCATTGCTGCCCCACACGGCGCACAAGACATGTCTTATGTTGACATGCATCGTATTCAACTCTCAAAGAACAAGGCCCGACAGGCGACACAAACCCCTAAACCACAAAAGTTTAGTTAATCCCTAAGAGGGTCACTAACCTCTGCGTCCGCCCAAAGCGCAACGCATCAGTCAGCGTCATCAAGGCCTGGGTTTGCCCGCGGTCGGAAGCGATTGAACTCAACCGCCATCCATCTGCGTATCTTATCACCGAAAAACGCCCGTGTCAACCCCCTCAATCCCTACCCAGCAGGCCTTTAACCCGCCCAGGAGGATCCCCAAAGGCAACACCGCAGCACCAACGGCGACCACAGCGAGGGAGTAGCTTACCTAAAAGAAATCGCCTATGTCAACTCACCTACGGTGCATATTTTCGACAGACCCAAGCCCCACCAAAAAGACACTTGGTCGTGCGCGGTTATTGGGACTCCTCAATCTTTCATGCGATCGCGCTTGCGTTACATATCCATTATTGCATGGAACTGTGTATACAGGGACAACCTCGGCGGTTAACCCCGCCGATCACGGGAAACGCAAAACCCATTGCGCCGCGCTTTCTGTGCCCGTACTATAGCGAGCACGGAAGCGAGCAGGGCAACCTGCGGCAAGGGGATTTCCAATGCGTTACATCATCACGTTCATGCTGTGTGTATTAACACTTTCGTGCCAACGTTCGTCCTACTACGAAATGGACTATTGGGCCAAATCCTATGTGCCGCCCAAGAATCAAACCGTCGATTCCGACGATGACATTCGCGAATCCGTCTTCCGCTATCAGATGCACAATAATCGCTCGGTGCAGCAACAGAAGACCCACGCCTTCTTCCTTTCGCTGGAAGACTGGCGCGATCCCTCCGACGAATTCATGGACCGCTTCGCACGCAACCCGATCAAAGCGAAAAAATTCTCCGCCTGCGAGACCGCGAACGAAACGCCACTCGGCGTGCACGACAAAGAAACGAAGCTCCCCGGCATTGTGCTCGTGCTCCGCACGCTCGAACGCACCGGCGATACCGAAGCGCTGGTGTCCGGAGGGTACTTTGAAGGCGGCGACAACATGGCCGGCAGCACCTTCGAACTGAAATTCAAGAACGGCCGCTGGACCGTCACAAAGGCCTCCGACCTGACCTACACGCAATACACTGGTAAGTGAGGCGAAGCGCCGCTAACCTTCTATCAACTCGAACTCCAGATCGCGCCCGCAGAAGATCATGCTCTTGCCGAACTCGAGTTCGAACCTTTCCGGGATCGGAAATCCGCCGCGCGTGCTGTGAAATTCTTCCACGTCGAAATGAGTGGTGATCACCCATTCGTATACGCGCCGCTTGTATTGCTGCGGCACCCGGTTGAGCAAGGTCGCCAATCGCCATTTTTTCTTGCGATACTTCGAAAAATCGCTCTGTCCAAATTCAACGCCTTTTGTCTTCAGCCACTTCCGCGCCAGTTGCTCGGAAGGACTAGGCGATTCAAACCCGTGACTGATCAGTTCGTGCGTCTTGTCTTCCCAACACGTTCGCACCTCCGTCCCGCTACGGTGCCGGATGAACCCATACGATCCCCACTTCATCTCAATCCCCGGAAACACCTCGCGGAATTTCGCGTCAATCGAAAGGTCAGGCGCAGACCTCTTCTCGCTAAACAATCGTGCCCCAATCTCCGCAAGGTTAGCGAGACTCAAGCACACTTCTTTCGTCACGGACTGATTGACGTCGCCAATGATCTTCTTGGGCGTGACGTTTTTTGTAACGAATAAATCGTCTGGAAGCTGCGATTCCCACGGCCCCTGCACCTCCACCGTGGCCTGGATCAGACGAAGTCCGAGATACACATTTGCAAGCTCCAACAACGCGCCATCAGGCTCCCAATCGATGTCATCGCCCGCTGCCACAAGTTCGCAGGCACCCTCCAATTGCACAAAGTGAAACAGCAGTTCGCGTTCGTACGACTCAATCCGATAATCGTTAAATATTCTTCCCTGTGTGCATAGCGTGACATACTCTGCCAAGACTTGCGGCGAATGTTCCGACTTTACAACCAACTTATTTCGGGTACTCGAATCGTTCACGGACTGTCCTCCCATCACCGCGCGAAAGAATATCACGCAAATTCAGCGGACGTGTTGAGCAACAAAAAGGTTGCACTTTCAAACACCACGGCTTAATATGCAACCCGGAGGTTGCAAAACATGAACGACCGTATCGTAAAGACTATCGACCTAAAAGCGCCTGTCTCCCGCGTTTGGCAGGCGCTCACCGACCACCGCGAGTTCGGCAACTGGTTTCGCGCAAAGATCGACCAACCCTTCGTCGTAGGCGAAATCTCCACGGGCCATATCACCTACCCCGGCTACGAGTTTTACAAATGGTACGCACGCGTCCTGAAAATGGATCACGAGCGCTACTTTGCCTTCGAATGGCCGAACCCCGCCGATCCCCACGCGGACAGTTACGCGAATGATCCAATGACTCTCGTCGAGTTTACGCTCGAAGCTATCGACGGCGGTACGCGCCTCACCATCACGGAATCGGGATTTGAAAGCATTCCCGAAGATCGCCGCGGCAATGCGTTCCGCGACAACGATGGCGGTTGGACGCAACAGATGAAAAACATCGAGGTCCACATCGCGCATGGGTAGCAATCTCGCGCGCAAGCGCGAAGCCTACGCGCCAGTCTTCGCCGCGCTTGGCGATACAACACGCCTCACGCTTGTCGCGAAACTGGGCAAAGGCGAACCACGCTCAATTGCGCAGCTAACAGAAGGCACGTCCCTGACACGCCAGGCGATCACCAAACACCTGCGCGTACTCGAGCACGCAGGCATCGTGCACAACGTTCGCGAAGGCCGCAAAAGCCTGTTTAAACTGGACCCAAAACCAATTGACAACCTGCGCGACTATCTCGATCAGGTATCAAAGCAATGGGACAGTGCGCTCGCGCGGCTGAAGTCATTCGTGGAAAGCTGACTTGCCCAAGCGCCGCGCAACTGCGCTCCGAATCGCCGGCAACGACTCGTATAGATCGTGTCCTGGACACTTCGTCGTGCTGCACACCGTTGTCGAATCTTTCCCGTCGCGGTGACCACAAATGGTGTTCAACACCAGCCCGGTGGGCGCGTGCAGCGCGGTGGCCATCGGATCGATTCCATTTCGCCGCGCGCACTGCGTGAGAATCCGGTCCAACGCACGCCGCTGCTTCTTCGTTGGATACGTGCTGGCGAATGTACCCAACAGCGCAATCCCCACCGTGCCTTCGTTTTGGCAGGAGAAATGCCCACCGACCACGCCGTTCCTGCCGGCGCGCCCTTCATAGATGACGCCATTTGGATCGCACAGGTAGTTGTAACCGATGTCGCCCCAGCCTAGGGCATGCGTGTGATACTCCCAGATACTGCGCACAACCGCGGGCCAATCGGTGGCGCTGTTCGAAGTAGCCGTGTGATGCACAACAAGGTGCGTGACGGGTGCGTATTCCGGCTCCCACTCCGGTGAATCCTCTCCGTCAGGACAACCCCACGCGCTCCGATTTACGATCTGTCCTTTGCGCTTTATCAGCGGGCCCGCCTTGCCCGCATCAATGCAAAACACCGTTGCTGTCGGGCCTTTTGCGATGGATGCAAAATCTCCCGCCAATTCCCATTCGTAATATATTGCAGGCGCGTCGAGACAGATTAACTGAAAGCAAACTTCACCCGACGCTGCATCGCTCAAATCATCGTCAACAGGCGCGGTAAACCAAGGTGTCCAGACTTTTCCTTTACTGGAAAATCGTGCGCGCAATTCCAGAGGCTCGGAAACTAAACCTGCTCCCCGCACGCGAAATCCGAATGCGGTGAATGGCGAAGTCGTCTGCTGCGAAGCCGCACGCATGCCTGTCCCGGCGCGCGAATCAAGCGAGTACTCGGTCTCATGTACGCGCGGCTCCGCCCATACCTGAATTGCAATGCAAAGACATGCGCAAAAGGCCGGCAAATAACGCATGATACGCAGGACTATTGGGGCGGGAATGTCTTCAGGCTGCGCAAATACTCCACGACCGCCTCGGCGTCTTCCTTAGACAAACGAAACGGCGGCATCGGCGCCTTCGGCGACTTACCGGTCGGGCGCCATATGCCTGTCTCCAACAAATACGCCACATCCTCCGGCGCGCCACCTGCCATCGGTCCGAGCGCAGGCGCGTTACTCGCAAACGCCTGCATGTCGGGGTAGGCGGCCTTCGCGGGAATCACACCGCCGTGAAACGCCTGATCGCGGATCGGAAGCCCCTTGCTGTCCTTCGGCGTGTGGCATACCACGCACAACGCAACGTCGTTCGCAAGGTAGCGCCCGCGTTCAATCTGCGCCGCCTTCACCTCCTCGGGCGTAGGCGCAGCGGGCGGTGCGGCAGCATCCGCAGGCGCAGCGGGCGCCGGCTCTGCGGCATTCTCCGCCGCGGAAGCGGTCTGCTGCATGTAGTACCCAGCAAAAGAAACGGAAACGGCAGCTACAAAAGTTGCCAGAATGTGCAAAGTGCGGCGCATGGTCTTTCTCCAGTTTGTTCCTTGTCGCAACTCCATCATGCGCTGTTTGGCGAGGAATCGCAAAACGATGCTGTCAACCGGGTTGCCGCGCCGCGCGTTTTCCTCCGAGGTGCGCAGCGGAAATGAATGTCCCGGGAAATGGTAGAATCGTCGAAATGATTCAATTGAGAAAATGGGCCGTATTATGGGTCGCCGCCGCTGCGTTCGCGCAAGACACCCCGTACCAAACCTACATGGCGCGCATCGAGGCTTTGCAGCAATCCAGCGCGGAAATTGCGCAACGCTCGGGCCGCGACGTCCTCATTCAACAATACCGAGACATCGTCGCAGAGTATCCAGGCTATGCGAACAACATCCGTCTCGAAACCCAGATCGCGATGCTCTACGAATCGGACTTCTCTGATCTCGGCCAACCGCCTGACTATGCCGCGGCCCACGAAACCTATCAAAATATCATCGCCAACTATGAAGCCGATCATCCCTACATGCCGACGGTGCGTAGACTAGGCGCGGACCGTGCCGTCGAGATCGATCCGAAGCTCGCGCGCGATATGTACGAGGGGATCGTCACCGACTATCCGGATCACGACGCACTGGTGGTACAAAGCGAATATGCGCTGGGCAAACTCGCCGCGTCGCAGGGCGACATGGTCACCGCGCAGCAGCACTTCGACCGCGTGCTCGGGTATGTGCCGTCGGGCGCAGAAGTCTCCGAGGCCGACGCCGCGAACATCGAGGCCTACCAAAACAATACGGTCTCGACCATGCTCACCAACGCGATAGACAAGGCCAATACGCCGCAGGAGCGCATGAAGGCCTTGAAAAAATTTCTGGAGAAAAACAAAGAACTCGAACAACGCTTCGGCGATTTGGTGCAACGCTTCGCGCACTCCGTCGATCGCGGCGATTCCGCTGGCGCGGACGAGGCGGATGAAAATGGCTCCGTCGAAGCGCTGCTCGCATCGATCAAGAAGAACAAGTCCGGCGACGACAGTGCGCGACGCGATCGTTCGCGCACGCGTGAAGAACGCGCCCGCGACGCCGAAGGTGAAAAAACACGTATGGCCCGCCTAGAGGCCACCGCCGAAGAAGCACTACAGGCAGGAACAAATGCAGCAACGCTCGCTCCCGATGCGATGACATCAAGACAATCGTTGCTCAAACCCGCAACCGCAACACACCGGCTGGCTTATAGTATCGCCGCCGTCTGCATCGTAGGACTTATCGCCGGCACCGCCGGCCTCTACGCCGCCCGCCGCTCGATGTAACCCTTGAAAGCTCCGCAATGCCTTAGGTTGGGAGTTCCGCGTTTACGCGGTCTTAACTTGTTCCAAGCCTGCATACTACGCGTCAAGTTTTCACGAACCTATCGAATGACATGCCGTTTCCGTTCCGGGTGCAGATCGCGCATGATCTGCCGTCGCAACATTTCTTCCTCGCCGCGCTGCGCGCGAACAGCCGCACGCGCACCCCGCTTGCACGTCCACTGCACGTGGTACACCTTAGAACGATCGCAGCTCGCAGCTATCTAGAGACAGCGAAAATTGGAACAAACTGCCCTCTTGCGCAAAAGCTATCGATATGATATCATACTGATATCTAAGGCCCGCGCCCGGTGCGCGCAGGCCCACAGCAGGAGGGTTGTGTCATGACTCAGGAACGGACTCGTGGCGTGCAGAGCGGATGGGTGATGTTGCCGATTGTACTTATCGCGTGGGTGTCGGTACCCGTGCTAATCGTAGGGGCCGCTTTGGATGAATCGCCCCCCTTAATGATCTTCGCAATAGTTTTGGCATTGGTTAATTTCCTGCTATCGATGGGGTTCTTCTCGCTGCAGCCCAACGAGGCACGCGTGCTCGTGCTGTTCGGCGAATACCGGGGGACCGTGCGCACGGAAGGTTTCCATTGGACGAACCCCTTCAGCGTTAAGCGCGGGGGTGTGACCTCCCTGCCCAACGAAAAAAAGCCCGGACAAGTGCAGGTCGTGTCCAAGCCGAACCGCTACGTGGTCTCCTTGCGCGCGCGCAACTTCGAGACACAACGCCTGAAAGTAAACGATCAGCGCGGCAACCCGATCGAGATCGCCGCCGTCATCGTGTGGCGTGTGAACAACACAGCGCAGGCGATCTTCGACGTGGACGACTACGAGAATTACGTGAAGGTGCAGAGCGAAACCGGCCTGCGCCATATCGCAAACTGCTACCCCTACGATCACTCGGGTGACACGCCCGCCGACGAAACGACACTGCGCGACAGCAAAGATGTCGTCAGCGCCGCGCTGCAAAGCGAGTTGCAGGATCGCTTGAACAAGGCCGGCGTCGAAGTGGAAGAAGCGCGCCTCACGCACCTCGCCTACGCGCCTGAAATCGCAAACGCGATGCTACGGCGTCAACAGGCTGAGGCAATCATCGCCGCGCGGCAGAAGATCGTGCATGGCGCCGTCAGCATGGTGCAGATGGCGCTCACGCAGTTGGCCGAGCAAAAAATCGTTGATCTCGACGAAGAACGCAAAGCCGCCATGGTCGGCAACCTGCTGGTTGTCCTCTGCGCCGAACACGACGTGGAACCCGTCCTCAATGCGGGTACGCTTTACCACTAGGCGCGCAGAGGGACGCTGACCGATGGCGACCAAAAAAGAATTCCTGCTCCGAATCGACCCAGCCCTGTGGAACGAACTCCAGGGCTGGGCCGCCGACGAACTCCGCAGCGTCAACGGCCAAATCGAATACATCCTCCGCAACGCCATCGCAAAACGCAGGGGAAACAAGGAGGCCGACGAAAACGCAACGCCAAATTTGTCGGAGAATGAAGATAGCTCTGGTTAGAGTAAGTGCTTAGCGTGACCGCTAGCGATTGCTTATCTGCGTAACTTTCAAATTGCCACCGGCAAGAGATCATTTGCACTGATGCTCGTTTGGAGTTCCGCCTTTAGGCGGACTTGTTTGCAAACTTCGCAATCGTTCACTGCCTGAGCGGGTAGCGCGAAACTTGGAACGCCCTCCGGATCTACCGCGATCCCCCACCGCCAATAACGCGCTGCAAATTCCACAGCTTCGCATACTTCGTAAACACAGAAAAAGCAGCCAGCCCGCAGAGCACCGCTCCGTGGAACCCATCCTGAAATCCGCGGCGTAATATGTACATTTTGATGAAGCGGGCTAGGGGGCGAAGGGTTAGGTCGGTGAGGGTGGCGCGTTTGCCTTTGTCGTAGAGGTCTTGGGCGGACCAGGTGGTGAAGCGTTGGAAGGTGGCGAAGTATTCTTCGAAGTTGCGTTTGTCGTCGTGGTACATGATTTCGTCGATGCGGCCCATGGGGCCGTCGATGGCGATGGTGGCGTGGACGCGGTGGTCGGTGTAGCGGCCTTTCTTTGTGCGGAATAGGCGGACGTTGTAGTCGCGGTCCCACCCGCAGTGTTGGATGAGTTTGCCGAAGAACCAGGACATGCGCTTGATCTTGTATCCGTCGTCGCTGGTTGGGTCGGCGATGATCTTCTGAATTCGCGCGGTCAACTCTGGCGACAACCACTCATCCGCATCGAGCACCAGCGTCCATTCCGTCTCGATTTGCGGTATTGCCCAATTACACTGGTCGGCTTTATTTACATATTCGTGTACGACAACGTGCTTCGAGAATTGCCGCGTAACTTCGTTGGAGCCGTCAGTGGTCTTGGGGTCCACTACGCAGAAGATGTCGTCTGCCCAGCGCACGCTTTCGAGGCAGCGGGGCAGGCGGTCGCCAGCGTTGGGGACAAGGATGAGTACGGTGACTTTGGACATGGTTGCCGGAAGTTTAGCATTGACGAGTCAGAAGGCAGAAGTCATCCTTCGGGCACAGACTTATTCTTCAAAACCACTTGCGAAACGGACGGGTACAACGTCTCGATACAGGTGGGGCAAATACCGTGAGAGAACTGGGCCTCCGAGTGGCGGCTCACATAGGCTTCGACCTGCAGCCAATACCCTTTGTCGTCGCGAATCTGTTTGCAGTTCGCACAGATTGGGATAATGCCACGCAATGTCTTGACTTGTTCGAGCGCGTCCCGTAGTTCGGCGATCAGTGTGTCCTTTTCGTCCTGTTGCCGTCGAATGGTGTTGATGAGTTCGGCCTTCTCGATGGCCTTGTGTACGGTACGGCATAATGCCTCGGCGGTCATCTTTCCCTTGACGACGTAGTCAAGCGCGCCTTCTTTCATTGCGGTGACCGCGATTTCCTCATTGCCTTGGCCGGTCAGGATAACGACGGGGACCGGAAGATTTCCGCAGCTGTCCGCGAGTTGTTTCAACAGTTCGAGGCCATCACCGTCGGGCAGGTTATAATCGAGCAAGATGCAGTTGGGTGCGCTGGCGGAGCAGAGGTTCAACGCCTCGGCCATGGAGTCCGCCTCAATTCCCGTGTAGTGGTGAAGCCGGCTCCGCTCCAGATAACGCGCGTACATGTGCCGGTCTTCCGGCGAGTCGTCAACGATGAGGATGCGGTAAGCAGAGCCGCGTTTTTGTTCCGATTCGCTCATTCGATGTCCCCTTTTGGCAGGACGGCGATCTCAAACCAAAAGTCCCTCAGCCGCGCAACCGCCTCAAAGAACCCGTTGATATCGACAGGTTTCTTTACGTACGAATTCGCGCCGCTCTCATAGCAGGCGATCACGTCGCGTTCGTCACCGGAAGTGGTCAGCACAATTACAGGTATCCGGCGCAACGTTTGGTGCGCCTTGATTTCCTGCAGCACCTCACGGCCATCCGTGCCGGGCATATTGAGATCGAGCAAAATGATTCCCGGAAGCGGGGCCGCGAGCCGATCGGAAAATTCGCCTTGGCCGTGGAGGTAGTCAAGCGCACAATCGCCCCCTTCGCAATGGCGAATTGGGTTCATTAGGCCAGCCGCGCGAAACGCGCGCTTAATCGTTTCAAAATCCTCTGGACTATCGTCGACCACCATGATCGTCGTATTTCGCTCAATCGAGTTCATGATCCTCCCCTGAACCTTGCGCAATCGTCGTTTGGTCAATCACGGGAGGGACAGACAGCGTAAAATAGAAAGTACTGCCGCTGCCTGGCTCCGAATCAACCCACATGTTCCCGCTATGCCGTTCGACGATCTTCCGGCAGATCGTCAGGCCTGCGCCGGTGCCGCCACCGTATTTGTCGCGGGCATGGAGGCGCTTGAAGATCGAGAAAATTTTTTCATGGTGCTTCTTGGGAATGCCGATGCCGTTGTCCCGCACGTAGAATACTGGCTGATTGTTAGGCCCCTGCTTCCAGCCGATTTCCACGCCCTTTTCGCTATTGTCGTTGTACTTCACGGCATTTGCGACGAGGTTGCGAAATACTTCGCCGACGCGGGTCCCGTCGCATACAACAGTAGGCAAATCCCTTGCGACGTTGACCTGCGCCCCATGTTCTCTCAAGAATTCGGCGAGCGAATCGAGAATATCGTGGACGAGCGCGGCCAAATCGGTCGGCTGCATCGCGAGCTCCGCTCGTCCTACTCGCGAATAAAAGAGCAGCGAATCGAGAAAGTCCTCAAGGCGCCTGGTTAACCGCACTAAGGTTTGGAGCTTGTCCTTGCCTTCGTCGTCCAGCACCCTTCCGTAATCTTCGAGCAGAAAAGTGGAGTAACTGCCGATTCCGCGCAAGGGCTCTTTCAAATCATGAGAGACGATGTAAGAAAAGTCGTTCAAGTCTCTATTGCTGTGCTCCAGCGCTTCGGCGTAATCGTGAAGCATCTTTGCCTGCCGGGCCTGTACGCTCATGTCGAAGATGACGCCCATCACGTACTCGCCTTCATGTGTCGATATGGGGCTCAGACCGATTTCCACCGGGAATTCCGTTCCGTTTTTGTGCAAGCCGATGACGACGCGCCCTTTTCCCATGGGCCGGGACGACGGGGTATTAGCATACGCTCTCCGGGTTTTAGTGTGTGCGCCGCGTGCTGACAGCGGCACCAAGATTTCGACCGGCTTGTGGGTGAGCTCAAGATAATCGTAGCCGAACAATTGCTCGGCATACGCGTTTGCGAAGACGATTTCGCCGGCCGCGTCTACAATAATCACCGCGGTTGGCACGGCGTTGGTCACGGCGAAGTACTGGCTGATGGTTCCCTTTTGCGCTCCAACTTCCACCTAAGAACAGGCCTTACTGCGCAGAAGCGCCTTCAATCAAATCGCGTAGGGTCTCAAATAACCGTGAAAAAAGAATACTACCTATTGCAATATAGACCGTAGAAACTACTATATCAAGTACACACCCAATTGCCCTACCAGCAAGGATCAGTTGCACCAAAGAGTATGAAGTGTGAAGGTAGTTGAAGCGGACTAGAATTACCTGAACACAACGGCAAGTTGAAGCGCAGCGCTAAGGTACGACAAGCCCGGCTGTAATGAGCGCTTTGTTTGCTTCCACTGCCCACCCGCGATTCGCGGCGGGGCTGGCGGGACTCGGGTGCGGAATCCGGCTGATGTTTACATCGAGACCTTCGAGGGCAATCTTTGCGCGCGATTCGGCAAAGTGGCCTACGCCCAGGACATATACGGGCTGTAGTGTTTCCACGACACGCCGCAGTGCGCGATCACACGCCTCGTTAACCTTTGCGCGTTCTGCGGCGGGGAGTTTATCGGGCGTGAAGTTGCGGCCCGATTCTTCCATGAAACTGAGCGGGCAGTAGTTCGCTACAAAGAACCGCGCAAAGAATCTTTCCGGCGTGCCAAAAGTATCGCGGGCCCAACCCCAAAGGCGCGTGCCGCTGACTTCGCTCCGAGGACAGTTGAATCCTTCGATACAGCGCTTGGGATGTTCAGGCGATGGCTTGCCCACAGCTTCGCTAATTCCAATCCAATCGCGAACCATCTTCACATCGCCAAAAGGAACGCCGGTCTGCGCCATGCCGAATGGCCCTGGATTCATACCGACGAGCACGACTTCTTTCGGCCCTCTCCCCCATCGTTCCAGATATGCGGCATGCGGCGCGCGGGCATAGACGAGCGGGTTGTAGACGTGGGTGATCGGCAATCCAAACGTTATGTCGCGCAGGTCCCGCGTGAGCGCGTCGGAGATTTCAAGTAGTGTCATGCAGGTATTCGGCTGTTACGAAAAGTGTTTCAGCAATCGTACCGAAACCAATATTGATGCTACAATTATCAAATGGCGTTCCTCGTAGACATGCACATGCACACCACGCGCTACTCGCGCTGCAGCCGGATTGACGCGTCAAAGTTGATTGGCCGCGCGGTTCAGGCGGGTTTGGACGCGATTGTGATCACCGAGCACCATCACCAGTGGTCAAAGGAAGAAACCGAGGCATTGGTGGCCGAGTCTGGTCATCCGGGATTCCTTGTAATGGCGGCGTTCGAATACACGTCTTCCATGGGGGACATCCTCATGTACGGTGTCCCGGACGAGGCGGTGAAAGATTTTACGCCGGGCTGGGCACCCGAGAAGGCCGCGAAACTGGCACAACGCTATGGCGCGGCGTGTGTTGCGGCGCACCCGACACGTTCGGGAATGTCGTTTGACGAACGGATTGCCACATTGCCACTGGCGGCCTTGGAGGTCGCAAGCGTAAATCTGCAACCGCATGAGCAGCGGATGGCGCGCAAGTTGGCCGAAAACTTGAAGAAGCCAATGGTGGCGTGTAGCGACGCGCATGACCTGCCCAACGTCGGCGCGTTTGCCACGGCGTTTGACGACTTGATTTTAGGAATTAGGGATTTGCAAGCCGCCTTGTTAGGTGGTAGATTTCAGCCCGCAAGGTTGTAAAGGAATTACCGTTGAGCGAGTCTCCGCAGGAAACTCCGGTTGCGAAACCGGCCAACATCAAGGCCGAGTTCACCGAACTCGTCAAGATGGTTGTGTGGTTTCTTGTCCTGTTTTTCTTCCTTAAATGGGCCGTCATTGAGGGTTACGAAGTGCAAGGCCCGTCGATGGAACCCACGCTCTGGAACAATGAGCGCATTCTCGTTTTCAAACTCCCACATAAGCTCAGCCGCTGGATCCCGGGTTATCAACCCATTCAGCCGGGCGACATCGTCGTGTTCGAGCGCCCGGAAGACGGCAATAAACGATACGTAAAGCGTGTCGTCGCCGAAGGCCCGCCCAGCGAGCGCGGCAATAAAGTGGATGCGCGCGCGCAGGACGATAGCGGGCCGGAGCCGGTTTCGTTGCGCATTGAGCGCGGCAAAGTCTTTGTAAACAACCAACGCGTGGAAGAATTGTATTTGCCCGTTGAGATTGAAGAAAACTTCGACGATTCGGATCGCGCAGAACTTCGCGCTGGGCAGTACTACGTGATGGGCGATCATCGTTCCGTGAGTAAAGACAGCCGCGTATTTGGCACCATTGAAGATGATAAAGTCATCGGGAAAGCGGTGCTGCGGTTCTGGCCGTTGAGTAGATTCGGCCTGTTGAAATGAAGACCATCATATTCTCGGACGTCCACCTGAATGTGGCGGAGGACGGACGAGACCTCATGCGGGACCTGACCGCGTTTCTCCGAAACATCGACCCTGCAGAAACCGAACGTATTGTGGTGCTCGGCGATCTCTTCGATTTCTGGTTTGAATACAAGCACGTCATCTTTTCAGGTTACTTCGATGTGCTGCGCGCATTTGCCGATTTGTCGGATAGCGGCGTCGAAATCCATTTCATTATCGGCAACCACGATTTTTGGGCAGGCCGCTTTCTCGTCAATCATCTGCGCTTTCAGATTCATCAGGAGTTGCTGCTCGAGATGGGCGGCAAGCGCGTGTTGTTTGTCCACGGCGACGGCATCAATCCGAAGGATGTGGGATACCGCATCTACAAACGCATCGCGCGCGCGCCGTTTGTGATCTGGCTGTTCGGGATAATACATCCCGATTGGGCGATGGGAATCGCGCAGGGCGTCGCACGCGGCAGCCGGCATTTAAAGAAAGTAGAAGATTTAAGCAAGGGAACTGAAGTCATCCCGCTGCAAACTTTTGCGAAACGGACGCTAGCCGAAGGCAAAGCGGACGTGGTGATGTGCGGGCATTCGCATTATCCCGTGATGGAAGAACACCCCACGCCAACGGGTACCGGCTTGTATATCAACACCGGCGATTGGCTCTTTCACAAATCTTACGTGGAATGGGACGGCGAGGAATACAAGCAGCGTCTATTTGTCGCCGAAGCCGGTCGCGAGGAAGTAGCCCAGCGCGATCATTAGGCCGGACCAGATCACCCATAGCAGGAACCAGAGTATCCCCGCGCCGCGTTTGCGGGAGAATGCGCGCAGCCTGCGACGAAACACGGTCGAGGCGCTCGGGCTGACATCCGCAACGACAACGGTGATGTTGTCCTTCCCGCCGTTGTCGTTCGCCATCGCGATCAGCTTAGGCACAATCTCTGCGGGTCCCCAATTTTTTCTAAACTCCGGAATTATCTCCGCGTCTTTGCACATGTTCACGAGGCCGTCCGTACATAGCAGCAACGTGTCCCCCGGAACGACGTGCCACACATAGGTGTCCACTTCCACCGCAGGATGCACACCGACGCTGCGCGTGACGATGTTTCGTCGCGAATCGGATTCCGCTTCGGATTTCGACATCAAGCCCTGCTGCACCTGTTCGTCCACCCAGGAATGGTCTTGTGTCTTGGTGAGGATCTCGCCATCGCGAATGTGGTAGCAGCGCGTGTCCCCCACGTTGCCGATGTAAACCTTTCGCGGCGTCACTAGCGCGACAAGTAACGTCGTGCCCATCGGTAGCTTGCTTTTCACAACCTCTTGATTGGTCTTGTAAATATTATCGTTCGCGCGGGCGATGGTGTCTTTGATGATCGGAATATAGGCTTCGTCTTCGCCCGGTTCAGCGGCGGGCGGCGGGGCCATCTTCAGCATGTCCTTTGCGAAGGACACCGCTAGCTTGCTCGCGATTTCGCCGCCCATGTGACCGCCCAATCCATCGGCTACGACGAGCAGTGCGCCTTCGCGAAAGAGGGTCAGACCGGGTGTGCTGTCGTCGAACACACCATAGTAATCTTCGTTCTTTCGCTTGCGGCGGCCAATATCCGATTGCGCGGCGACTTCCAAGCGCATTGATTATCCTCAACGTACCGTGGACACGGCCCGCTACCTTGGGCGTCCACTACTGAGATTTGTGTCGGAACCATAGCAAAGGGAGTTAGGAACGGGCAAGATACCATTCTTGTACGAAGTAGCCATCTTGATCCCGGCGATCGGGCTGCGTTACGGTTTGCTGCGAACACGTCATCCGTAGTCCAAGCATGGAAATCAATACACGAATATGTCTAATTTGCGCTATGGTTATGCCTTTCCAATTCTAGCTGCCTTGGCGATGGCCGGTGGTTGCAAAGGTTCCGTCGGCCCCACGTCACAAACCCAACGTGTCGTGCAATCGCCGGGTTCAAAGACCGCCGATGGCAAGGGCATCGTGCATCGGTTTACGATGGACAACTTCGCGGCGCAACGTGAAGCGTCCCGCAACCCCTACGTCATTCCCGCGAAATCGATGTCCGCAGTGGTGCGCTCGGCGGAGAAAAACACCAACCCCGACGCGACGCGCCCGATTCGCAAGGAAGATGGCAAACTCTTCTTGCTACCAAACGCGGGCGAGCCGACAGTAACCGCGTTGCTCGGCCTTGGAGTTCGCGCGGAAGATTACAACGAACTGCGCCTCAAGATGCGCGTGAGCCACGGCGATTATTGCAGGATATCTTGGACCACAGATGTTGAGCCGTCTTCCTTGCGCAGCGCAAAACTGACCATTCCAATATTTGCGGACAACGAAATCCATACCTACCGCGTTCCACTGGGTGAACTCAACACGCAATCCTGGGTAGGCCTCGTGAAGAGCATTGTTCTGCGCCCGAGCGATCATCCCGCTGACGTTGAGATCGAATCCATGGAACTCGGCTTTTCACCGCCGGTCAGTCCGTCGCGCGCAACCATCGCAGCGCAAACCCATGATGCCGTGGTCGGCACTCAGCCCGCGTGGGAAGTGACGATACCTGCGGGCGCAGCTTTCTCCACGGCTATCGGTTTGCCGGAGGACACGGAAAGCAACGTTTTAAGTCCAAGCGCGCGTTTTGTCGCGACGCTCGACACCGATAATCAAAAAGGCGTGTTGTTGTTGGACCAGGTCCTCACACCAAAGACCGATGAGTCCCACCGCGCGTGGATCCCGTTCAAGGCGGACCTATCAAAATTTGCCGGACAAAAAGCCCGCATCCATTTCACGATCAGCGGCGTAGACGGTAAAGCACCCGGCCCTGGTTGCTGGGGCAATCCGATGATCTACGCTACGGAAAAGGAGAATGCCGCCGTACCAGTCATTCTGGTTTCGTGCGATACATTGCGTGCGGACCACCTCTCGTGCTACGGCTACTTCCGCGAAACCACGCCTCACCTCGATGCGTTCGCTAAAGACGCTGTCTTGTTCGAGAATGCAATCTCCGTGGAAACGTGGACGCTCCCATCGCACGCGTCAATGATGACCGGCCTGTATCCAAAACATCACGGAGCCACGCCAGACGCGAACATCGCGGAATCTACGCTTACACTTGCCGAAGCGATGCGCGACCACGGCTACATGAGCGGCGCGTATGTCGGCTTTACGTTTTGGTTATATCCCTGGCGCGGCTTCTCGCACGGGTTTGACGTGTACAACACGCCAACATGGCGCTTTCGCGACATACTCGAAACGCATGCCCTCGCAGAGGGGTGGCTCGACGCGTTGCAAGCCCCGAACTTCTTTCTTTTCCTGCATAACTTTGACGTGCACTCGAAGCCTGCGAAGCAGTTTGACGGATTGCCGTATGGTCCCGAGCAAGACGAGTTCCTGCACTTTGCCAAGGAGTTCGCGAACCCGCCGACGTTTGCGCGGCCCGATCGCGAAGGCGTGGACGCGGAGGCGTTTCTAAATGCCGCCAATGAAGGCAAGGTGACCTTGACCCAGGAGGAGATCGATTACTGCAAGGCGCTTTACGACGATTCGCTGCGCATGATCGATTCTGAACTGGGACAACTCTTCGCAAAAATGAAGGAGCAAGGACTCTATGATCGCGCGCTGATCATTGTCACTGCGGATCACGGTGAGGAGTTTGGCGAACATGGCGTATTCGGTCATGCGAACGTGTACGAGCCTTCGTTGCACATACCCATGATCGTGAAGTTTCCGAAGCAGGAGTTTGCGGGCACGCGCGTGAAGCACATCGTCGAACAGGTGGATATCATGCCGACAGTGCTGGATGTAACGGGCGCGAAGACCCCCGAAGGTCTTGATGGTAAATCGCTTTATCGAATCCTCAAGAACGAAGCCAAGCCAAAGGACTACGGTTACAGCCAGCGATTCAACCAAAAGTCGGTGCGCGAAGCGGACTGGAAACTAATTCGCACAAAACCGGACACCTACGAACTCTATAACCTCGCACAGGACCCCTCGGAGAAGAACAATTTGGCCGGTGCAAACCCGGAAAAAGTCGCGCAGCTCCGCCCGCAGCTCGAAGAATTCTTCAAGGTCAATCCGGAAGGATGGCACATTGCCTATGAACGCAGCGTAGCGGATCCGCGCGGCATGTTGACCGTATCGACCGAAGATGCAATCGAATCCGCCGAGTTGCTTGGCCGGCAGGACGTGATGGCAATGAACCAGTACGATCGCATGGTGACACTGAACCTCGCAAAACTGGACCACACGAATAGCGATGAACTTGTTGTACGAACCTTCGGGACAAAAGGGCGCATTACACTCTCAATCAAATCCACCACGGATTTTTCCATCGCAGTCGGCGATCAACCTGTAGCGGTTGGCAAAGGTTTCCGCAACTTGCTCGATCCTACGGCGAAGGAATACACCGAACCCCCGGCAGCGGCGAGCGACTCGACGAAAGACGTTGGCCTGCGCTTCCGCGTGTGGTACGTGCCGCAAACCGGCACGCGTTCCGCGGCGCAGCATCTAAGCCCGGAAGAGATTGAAGAGTTGAAGCACCTGGGCTACACCGGCGAGTAGTGCGCCGATCACGGCGGCGTGTCCGTGCTTGGATCAAATTTCTCAAAAGCCATGGCGGTCGCGGGTACCGTGCAAATCGCTCCAATAGTCAGCACGAGTGCAGCCGCCACTACGCCGGCAAATTGCCGATCAAACAAGAGCGCGCATCCCAATCCCGCGGCGGCGGCAAGCCCACAAGCGGGTGCGAGCACGATGAATTTGACGAAGAAAGACAGAAACGCGCGCCCCATGTGTTGCAAATCCACACCGCCTTGAAACGCCATGCGCACCGGCCATACCAAGAAAGTCGCATTCTCGATTCCCGTAAACAGCGCGGCAAAGGGCGGCCCCAACAGCGCGATTGTCACTGCGTCCCCGGGGCGACCGGTCGCGATCGATGCGCAGAGTCCGACCGCAACATAAATGAGCGACAACAATACCGTGGGCGTAACAAGTTGCGCCGCGCTGATGCGCATAGCCGAGATCGGCAAGGTCTTCAGTCCATCCATTACGTCAATTTCGGACCGGAAATCATAGCGGATAAAGTTTATTGCCAGCAGCGTGATATACATGAGAAGACCGCCGATGACCGGCAATACAAAGTCACTTAATCCGTCCTGCATGATATACCGATTCAACACGATGCCGATGACGGTGCACAGAATGTAGAGCTCCACGATGCGCCGCGCCCAGACGTGCGCCGCCGTCGTCAATTGACGCCACGCGATCGGCCCGAAACCGCCGAGCTGCGGCAGCTCCGGAAGTGACCAGCGTCGTTTCTTCGTCGCGGCCCGCTCCGTTATGAATTGTCCGCGTTTGAATCGCTCCACCATCGCGTATTGCCGTGCGCTGCGCGCCATAGCCGCTTCCATAAAATCCGCATCCAACAGAACAATGAGCAAATACAATGCTGCAATCTGAGACACGGCGACCGTAAGCCACAACCACCAGGCCGATGCGCTTCCGTCTGCGGCCATGACATGCGCAAAGGGAAGAAAAGGGGCGTTTATCGTTCTTACGACAGGGTGCTCAAACAACAGTTCGATCACCTCCCGCCGGGGATCGGCGATGCCATGATCAATCGCTGCAAAATCGCGCATTACCGAGTAGAGCGCATACCCAAGCAACGCGACTACCGATGCAGCAGTCAGGTATCCAAGGATCTTTACGCGAATTTTCACGGCCTGAATCAGCATCGAGTACGCCGTGCTGAACAGCGCCGCGAAAAGAACTCCGAGGTAAATCCCAAAGAAGAGCGCTATTTTCGAGGGTGCAAGAGCGAAGCTCACGATAAAAAATATGACGGAGACGAACAATGCGCCGGTTAGCGTACCCAGCAATTTGTATGTGATCACCTGCCGCCGGCTATAGGGCCCGGAAAAAAGGACGTCAATTTCGGCGGGCTTGAAGTTGAAAGAAATTTTCGATTCCGGGGCGAGTATGGCCATCAGGCATAACATGCCAATCGCGAAAGGCGCTCCGCGCAGGATCCATTCGCCCGCAACTTTCGGAGAAATGCCGCGCGCCATGAATGCGTTGAGCACCGACGGCAGGAACATGCACACGTAGATAAGCACGAACAGCGCGCCCGCCGGGCGTTTGGCCTGTTTCAGCATGCGCCGCGCAAGCCCCCGAAGTTCGAGCATTCGCAACACCAATAGCGAGCGGGGCAGGAAAACCACGTCAGCGCTCCGGCGTGAGCGTTGGCGGGACCGCGCCTTCCGATCGCGTCGCGCGGAGAAATATTTCTTCCAGCGATGCGTCGCCGTGCAACCCGTCAAAAGCAGTGCGGGCTTCTTCGAGCGTGCCAAAGTACAGGCACTCTCCCCGGTGGAGGATGAGCAGGTGGCTGCACAGGTCTTCAACTAGATCGAGGATGTGCGAACTCATGATAATCGCGCCGCCGCCTGCGGCGTATTCGCGAATCGAGTCCTTTGTCGTGCGGATGCCGTGGGGATCGACACCCGTGAGGGGTTCGTCCAAGAGCAACGCCTTGGGCTTGTGCAGATACGCGCAACATACCGCCAATTTCTGTCGCATGCCGCGCGAAAGTTCCGCGCCCAAGGCGTTCCGCTTTTCCTCCAGCTCGAACGTCAGCAGCAGATTGTTCGCGCGGTCTTCCCAGTCGTGGACTTCATAAGCACCGGCGTAATAGCGGAGGTGCTCCCACACCGTAAGCAGATCGAAAAGTTTAGGATCGTCGGGGACGTAAGCGAGCAGCCTTTTTGCCGGCACCGCTTCCTTCCGAACGTCGTGCCCGCCAATACGCAATTCCCCGCGTGTCGGAGGAATAATGCCGCAAAGCGCGCGCAACGTGGTAGTCTTGCCCGCACCGTTTGGACCTACCAATCCCAGGACCTGACCGGGTTGGACCGTAAAAGTCAGGCCTTTTACCGCAAACACGCCATCGTAATGCTTGTGAAAATCGAGCACATCAATCATGGCCGCGATCAGTCCAATCGGTTTTTGCTCCGAGACATCACCGCAATTGCTAGCGCCGTTACGATACCACAGGCCAGTACGAGTGCGCCGCGAAAATAGTTCGGTTCCGCTTTCGCGGCGATGTGCGCAGCCGCCACTTCCGGCACCATCCACGACAGTACGTTCGATTGGAGGTAGGTCAGTACCATCACGATCGAGACCAGAATGAGACTGTGTTTCACTGTGCGTCGAAACAGAGTTGCTTCCTGGCCCGTCAACCCCGTCGCCGCCGTCGCCACCGCAATCGATTGCGGCGACACCATCTTTCCTGCGACGCCACCACTTGCGTTTGACGCAACCGTAAGCACGGGATTGATGCCCACTTTCTCTGCGGTCACCGCCTGAAGTTTTCCGAATATAGCATTGGAGGAAGTGTCCGATCCGGTGATAAACACGCCGAGCCAGCCAAGCAACGGGGCGAACAGAGCGAATAGTGATCCAGTTCCAGCAATGAAAGTACCCAAGGTCACGGTCATGCCGGAAGCGTTTCCGAGGTACGCGTAGCCGAGCAATGCGCCGACGGTGATTAGCGGATACCTCAACTTGACCAACGTGTCGAGATAAACCCCACTCAGTTCGCGCAAACTGAAACCTTGACTCAATGCGGTTATCGTGCACGAAATGAATAATGCGGTTCCCGCCGCGGACAGTAGATTAATCGTGTACACTGCCGCGATGAGTTTGCCTGTGGTGATAGATTCGATCGCATTGTTGAGTCCAAACACCGGAACCTTGCGCGTGATCGTGTCGAGCAACGCCTTTACGTCCGGCAACGCCCACACGATCATCAGCACACAGACGATTAAGAAAGGACTCCATGCGAACAGCGGCCCGTGCTCCGGTGCCTCTTCCGCGGCAACCGCAGCCTCTTTCTTTTTGCGAATCGCAAGCCAAATTCCGACCGCAGCCATTGACGCAAGTGCTGAGAGAATGTCTGGCAAGGTGGGACCCAGATAGTTTGACGACCACCATTGCATGATTGCGAAGGACGCGCCGGCGATGAGCGCGGTTGGCCACGTTTCGCGGATGCCCTTCAGTCCCGACATGATCCCGACGACATAGAACGGCACGATGAGCGACAATAGAGGAAGTTGGCGCCCTACCATTTGCGATATCGCCATCTGATCGATACCGGATACACTTGCGGCCGTAAGAATCGGAATGCCGATCGCGCCGAAGGCAACGGGGGCCGTATTCGCCAGGAGACACAACTCCGCGGCTTCGAGCAAGGGTATGCCCAATCCGGCGAGAATACCCGCAGAGATCGCGACCGGTGCGCCGAAACCTGCGCAGGCTTCAATCAACGCGCCGAAACTAAACGCAACGAGTACAGCCTGTATGCGCTTATCAGAAGTGAGCGAGGCAATGGAATGTTTGAGCGATTCGAATTGCCCCGTGCGTTCCATGATGGTATGCAACATCACGGCGGAGAATACGATCCAGCCAATGGGAAACAATCCAAAGCATGCGCCGTGCGCGGTGGATAATACCGCGAGTGAAACCGGCATGCGGAACGCGATAACTGCGGTGAGCAACGCAATCGCCAATGCACCGAGCGCGGCCCAGTGCCCTTTCATTCGCTTGATCGCGAGCGCCCAAAACAAAAACACGATTGGCAATACCGCTACGCCTGCAGACACTGCGAGACTTCCCAGCGGATCGATGCTTTGTTTCCACATGCACGGTGACTCCCCGGTTGCGCGAGTCTAACAGGCCGCTTGGTCAAAGTCTCGCTTAAACAATTGTTCGCAAGCAGTATTGATCGTTTACGATTACGAGTCTTCTGAATAACGTACCCGAAAAACGACGGCGGCCCGGTAGCGCCTCGCTCGCCTGAGCGCGGCGCGCGTCGAAGCCCAGCGCCGCGTTCGGGCGAACGAGACGCTACTTTCGTGCATATTTTGACGTGGGGCAATTCAAGGAACGAAAGATTAAATTGAACAACGGCATTCTCACCATCGATTGTCACTATGGCGGCGAAGGCTACGCGTCCGCGTATCTCATTGTTGAAGACGGCCGCGCGGCCTTTGTAGATACAAATACAGCGCACGCGCTGCCGTATTTGTTGGGCACGCTGGATGATGCAGGGATCGCACGGGAAAACGTCGATTACATCATCGTGACCCACATTCACCTCGATCATGCCGGCGGCGCCGCGCCCTTGATGAAGGCCTGTCCGAATGCAACGCTCATTTGTCATCCGCGCGCCGCACGGCATATGGCGAACCCCAGGCGACTGGTAGCCGCGGTGAAGCAAGTCTACGGACAAGAAGTTTTCGAGCGGCTATATGGAACAATTGAACCGATCGAAGAGGCGCGCATTCGTTCCGTGGCCGATGAAGAGACGATGACTTTTGGCACGCGCACCTGGCGTTTTCTCCACACGCTTGGCCACGCATCCCATCACATTTGCATATACGATTCGGCGAGCAACAATGTGTTCACCGGCGATTCCTTTGGCTTGTATTACGACTGGATGACCGTCGATCCCGCTAAACCTTTTGTCATGTGTTTGTCCACGCCGACGGAGTTCGATGCGCCAGAAGCGCGCAAGTCCGTCGAGCGATTGCTCGCGCTGAACGCGAGTAGTGCATATGTGGGACATTTTGGTGAACTTCGCGACATGCACAATGCCGCGCCGACATTGATTCACACGATTAACGCTTTCGATTCCATTCAACACGAAGCAGCGCGCACGAATTTGGAAAGCGATGCCTTGCTGCAGTTCTGTTGCGACCATGTCGAGCGCGTGGTAACGGATCTTTGCGAGCGCTGCGGTGTCGAGCCGACACAACATCATCGCAACCGAATCTCAGGGGACATACTGATCAACGCGCGCGGCCTCGCGCACAACGCATCAAGATTGCGCGGAAGTAGCGCCTCGCTCGCTTGATCGCGGCGCAACTCGTAACATTGTTGCCGTTCAGGCAAAGGCTGCCCTAATGGCCGACCTCGATCATTACAGGCCGCAATTTTGCGCTGAGAAACGCCATGTGGGTAAGCACGTAACGACTCACGTGACTAATTAATATTGCGCTCCAGATTGCGCTTGCCGTGAGCAGTCCCAGCCGGAAGTAAATTTCACAGACACCCAGCAACACAATTATCTGCGTGATGATCGCGATGTACATCGGCTTCTTCGTGTCGCCCGCGCCCATCAACCCACCCGTAAGCGCGAGCGCGACAGCAAGGAACACGCCGGAAATCGATAAGTAATGAAGCAGCGATGTTCCCAATAGCGTAACGGTGGCGTCGCCGCCGTCAGTAGAATTGAACAACGCAAGCAACTGATCCGATGCCAGCCACACGACCAATCCCCACACAATAGCCCAGGCACCGCCCATCGTCGCGGCGACATGAACGCCACGACGTCCGCGTTCGCTTTTTCCCGCGCCGATGTTCTGGCCCATCAGCGCCGACGCCGAACCGCGCAGTCCAAGCGCGGCCCACGTCACAAATGAGAACAACTGCGCGTAGCAAATCGTGTAGGCGGCTTGGGCCGCGGAACTGTCGGGCAGTTGCCCCACGTAACGATACAACCAGATGCCCCCAATATTGAGCACTACCGCGTGTATTCCGCTGGGAATGCCGATGCGCGCAACCGCGCGAATCACATTCCAGTCCGGTATCAGACTGAAATGTTCCGGTAGCCCTAGAATAGTCTTCTTACGCGCGATTAAGGTAAGGACGATTATCACGGTCGGAATCGGCGCGAGTCCTGCACCCAGCGCAGCCCCAGTTGTGCCCATCTTGGGAAAAGGCCCCAAACCCGTAATGAAAACCGCACTTAAGAGGATGTGCAACAGCGTTGTCAATACAACCAGCATTAGCGGCGTTTTCGCATCGCCAGAGGTCTGCATGGCAGTTCCGAGCAGAAAGTTCATCGAGAGTGTAATGCTCAGTAAATACAGGGTGCGAAGGTAGGGCAAAGCATACGCTTGTACGTCTGGTTCGGCGTTGGCAAGCCTCAACAAATACGGCGACAGCCAATAGCCGATCGGTGTGATGATGAACAAGACGATATAGGCTGTAAGCAGTCCCGTACTGTAAAGGATGCGATTCATCTGCGCGCGGTCCTGCTTGCCTGCCGCCTGCGCAATCAACACGCCCATGCCGTGAAACAGCGACGCGAGCGATACCACCACAACGAGAAACACATTCCACGATATACCGACGGCCGCGTTGGCTTCGTGGTGTTGCACACTTTTCGCGATAAGGATCTGGTCGATCATTCCGTGCACCCCGTTAATGAGGTTCATCAGCACGATCGGCCAAGCCAGTTTCCACACGCTCCGCACAATATTGCCGGAGACCAATTCTTCGTCAAAAGGTTTCATGCGCGCCTTCTAAGACCAAACGGGAGAGTATAGCACGGCGTGGAACGACGCGCGGACTTGCTTCATGGCGTATTTTTCGAGCGCTCCGGAATCATTGCGCGAATCAGTTCGATGCCCGCTTTCAACAGCCCAAAAGGTATGCGAAATAGCATCGACGCAAGCAATAGCAAGATCAACGCGCCCGCGAGACGCGGGAGTCCACCGCGCGTAAGTGCATCGGTGATAAGTTCTATCGCCTCCGACACGGGCGAATCGTTGTTCGATGCGCGCCGTGTGTTCTTGTGCAAGAGCAGCTTGGACTGCGGTGCCGCAGGCGTAGATGGTTTGGCCGCAGCGTTATCAGGACCCGGCGCGGACACTTCGGCCGTAGGCGCCGGAGTGGTTGCAGCAATGGGCACGGTAGCCGGCGGCGGCGTGGTAGGCGCAGGTGCTTCGGCCGGAGCAACCGCGGCGGGCGGCGCCGGTTCCGGAGCGTTCTTGGCTGGTTCCGGCGAAGGTAATTCTTCGCGGGGCGGAATGTACCATTCGTCCAGGTACGCGTTTAGCCGCTGCGGCTCCTCTAGGATGTCGCGCACAATCATGAAGCTCGCGCCGGCGAAATATACCCCCGCAAGCACGACAACGATTCCTGCCACTACACCTGCCACGCGGAAAACATAAAAAGGGTCTTGCGGTCGACTAGGCGCGGCCTGAACTGTGCCGTAGGAGTCGTTCCGCGTAATCGCGTTCAGTGCGACGGGATTCGCCGTTTCGTAAGGGTCGTTGCGGTTGATCGGGTCCATGTGTGGCCTCCCGGTGATACCTGGGAGTATGCATCATCGCCGGTATGAGAATCCCCCCGCGCCTGTGGTACCTTGCTCGCTTCCCCGCAGGCAAGTGCATGGTATTCTTGCCATTGCGCGGGAGCGCGAGGAATTGAGATGGCGAATAAAAAACAGGGCCCTGTCGTCGGAATCATTATGGGGAGCAAGAGCGACTGGGAGACGATGCAGCACGCGAGCAGCATGCTGAAAGAACTCGGCGTGCCGCACGAGTGCAAGGTCGTGTCCGCGCACCGCACGCCGGATGAAATGTTTCGTTACGCCGAAAAGGCGGAAGGCCGCGGCATCCAGGTGATCATCGCCGGTGCCGGCGGGGCCGCGCACTTGCCAGGTATGACGGCATCAAAAACTAAATTGCCCGTGCTGGGCGTGCCGGTGAAATCGCGCGCGCTGAACGGGCTGGATTCGTTGCTGTCAATCGTGCAAATGCCCAAGGGCGTTCCGGTAGGCACCCTCGCGGTTGGTGAAGCAGGCGCGGCGAACGCGGGCCTCCTCGCGGCCTCGATCATCGCGCTGCGCGATCGCAAGGTGGCGCAAAAATTACAGGCTTTTCGCGATGCGCAAACGGCGCGCGTGCGCGCGGAGAAACTCGACTCGTGATTGGCCCTGGCGGAACAATTGGCATTCTCGGCGGCGGTCAACTCGGCTGGATGATTTCCCTCGAAGCGCAGCGCATGGGCTATCGCACTGTCGTGCTCGATCCATCCGCGGACTGTTCGGCCTCGCGCATCGCAGACAAATTGCTGGTGGCGTCCTTTGACAACGAAACGCGTTGCCGCGAACTTGCATCAAAATCTGACGTCGTCACCCTAGAATTCGAGCGCGTTTCACACCGCATCTACGAAGAACTCGAAAAGGAATTCACAGTCCATCCCCCGTCATACGCGCTGCTGGTGATTCAGGACCGTGTGTCGCAGCGCGTATTCATCAAGGCAAACAATGTCCCGCAGCCAGAGTTTTCGTTGATTTCCTCCGCGCGTGAACTGGACTCTGCATCGAAGGAAGTGGGATTCCCTGCGATTCTAAAAGTCGCGCGGGGTGGTTACGACGGCAAGAACCAGGCGCGCGTAACGAATATTGCCGAGCTTAAGGCGGCGTGGGAAGGATTTGGCAAAGAGCGCGCCATTCTAGAGCGTCTGGTAAATTTCCAAAAGGAAATTTCCGTAGTACTGGCGCGCACGGTGGAAGGCGAAGTGCGCGCGTTTCCCGTCGCGGAAAATGAACACCGCGATCACATTTTGTTTTTGACCGTCGCGCCCGCGCGTGTGTGGGCCTCGGTGCAAGAACGCGCGATCGAGATTGCGACAACCCTTGCCCATGCACTCAATTATGTGGGGGTGATGGCCGTCGAAATGTTCGTCGAAGGCGACGACGTGCTCGTCAACGAAATAGCGCCGCGTGTGCACAACAGCGGCCACTACACCTTTGGCGCTTGCGCCACGTCGCAATTCGAGCAGCACATCCGCGCGGTGTGCGGCGCGCCTCTCGGCGATGTCTCTATGCACGGGCCAGCGGCGATGCTGAACCTGCTTGGCGACGTGTGGGAAAACGGCGAACCGCAGTGGGAAAAAATGTTCGCGGAGTTTCCGTCCGCACGCCTCTTCCTCTACGGCAAAGAGGCGAACAGCGCTCGCCGCAAAATGGGACATGTGACCTTCACCGGCCATGAGTCTGCCGATGCCGCTGCAGAAGCCGCGTTGCGCGCGTACGACATCTTAAAAGGCTGATTCGGAGTGGAGGAACAGTCGCAGTTCCACAAAACCCTCGGTCCCTTCATGCTCTGGGGACTCGGCGTCGGTTACGTCATCTCCGGCATGTACTTTGGCTGGAACCTCGGCCTGCCCGCAGGCGGTCCCTATGGATTACTCGCCGCCGCGCTCCTCGTTACGGTGATGTACATCGCTTTCATCCTCAGCTATACCGAACTCACTTGCGCGATACCAAAAGCAGGCGGGGTATTCGTCTACGCCACGCGCGCATACGGCCCTGCGTTTGGGTATCTCGGTGGCGTCGCGCAAATCATCGAGTTCGTCTTCGCGCCGCCCGCAATCGCGATGGCAATTGGCGCGTACTTCAATTCATTCGCGCCTTTTGCGCATATAAATCCCATTGTCATTGCGTTTTGTGCGTATCTAATCTTTACGGCGTTAAACATTCATGGTGTGCACCACTCCGCCATATTCGAATTGTTCGTAACGATCCTCGCTGTGGCGGAGCTGCTAATCTTCGCTGGCGTCACGCTGCCGCATTTCTCCGTAGAAAAATTCACGACCGATCCGTTGCCCAATGGTTGGTTTGGAATCTTTCCTGCCGTTCCGTTTGCCATCTGGTTCTATCTCGCGATTGAAGGCATCGCGAACGTCGCCGAAGAGACCAAAGATCACCAGCGCCACCCAATTATCGGCGGACTCTCCGCAATGGCAACGCTCGTGATCTGCGCGACGCTGACGTTCTATGCGGCGATCGGTGTTGGTGGCTGGAAAGCAATCGTTTATCCGCCCGGCGTCACCGAGCCCTCAGACAAACCATTGCCACTTGCGTTAGGACAGATTTTCGATCCGAACCATCCGCTTTACCACATGCTAATCGTGATCGGACTTTTCGGTCTCGTAGCGTCATTCCACGGCATTATCCTCGCAGCCGGCCGCGCCACCTTCGAATTTGGCCGCATGGGATACGCACCTGCTTTCCTCGGCACCACGCGTAAAATACGCCGCACGCCGATGTGGGCGCTTATTGTGAATATGTTCGTGGGTTTTATTGCGATCCTCACCAACAAGACTGGTGACATCATCACGATCTCGGTATTCGGCGCGCTCGTGCTATACATCGTCGCGATGATCGCACTGCTCCGCCTGCGCAAGAAAGAACCGAATTTGGACCGGCCCTACCACACGCCGTTTTATCCCATACCACCGATTGTTGCGCTGGTGCTTGCCGTGTTGTGTCTCACCGCGATGACGTTCTACAACGTGAAACTCGCCGTGATTTTTATCGCGCTCGTCGGATTGGGATACGTGTGGTTTTACATCGCGTCACGCAACAATCGGATCCGCTCGCTGCACGACTGAATCGTTCACTATTTTGTGGCAGATTTTTTCGGCGGTATTGTCGAGACGAAATCGACTGCAAGCCGAACAAAACGCTCCAACGAGGTATCGGCCGCCATCGCTTCCGGCTCCACAGTGGCCCAGCCTTTCATCACGCGTCCTGTCAAGTCCATCGGGCGCACATGCGTTTCCCCGATCACTTCCTTCGCCATGTCTTCGCCAACGCGAATGATAAGCGTGTCTTTATGAATCCCCACGCACATGTTGCCATTTAACAAATAACCAAACCCGCCAAACATACGCGTCTCGTTCAATCCTTCGATACTCTTGAACTTCTTCCTTATGACGTTGCTTAAGCGGTCGGCCAACGTCGCGTCGAACGGCATTCTATGTATCCTCCCTCGCCATTGACGGTAGGGACTGCATCCTTCCAAATATCGCGCCAAGCGCAATACCTGTTATCAGATACTGAAGCACCTGAAACGTCGTGTGATATGCCAAAAATGTCGAGATAGGATTAATGTCAAACTTCGCGGCCGTTGCCGGTCCCATCACGGAGTAGACAACGAGCCCCACAATCATGCTGAACTTGATTCCTTCGACAATTGGATTGCCGCCGCGGTAATAAAACGGATACAAATACGCGATTACCAAGCCTTGCATCAACATGGACAACATGCCCAGCGGCACATTGGGTTCCGGGCGCGTGACCGCGCCCATTGCCTGGTAGGCATCGTGAAACCAAATGAGGTGCCACGGATACGCAATCGCCATGCTGAGTACGATGTAAGAAACCACTGCAAGCACTCTACGAACCGTCATGTACCCCTTTCCGCTGCGGCTTTGCCGCTACTCTCTCGTAATAAACTCGTCAAGATTAAGAATCACGCTGCAAAGTGCCGTCCACGCCGCAGGCTCGATCGATTCGTTCGCCACAGTCTTGCCATCAGACTTCGTCAAAATAGCGGCCGCATTCGGATCCGTTCCATAGATTGACGCTTGGTCATTTAGATACTGCGCGAGACGTTCGAGTTCTTCCTGCTTGGGCGCGCGGGCGAGACAGACGCGAAATACGAAGTCGATCGATTCATTTACACTTGTCGCTTTACCCTCTCGCATGCGCCGCAAGGAGTTGGATTCCACCCGCTGCGCCAACGACTGCGCGCATTCCACAAACATCGGATCGTTCAACAAATTCAAGGCCTGCAGCGGCGTGTTTGATCGCTCGCGACGCGTGCAGGGCCTTCCCGTATCCGGTAGGTCGAATGTGACCGACTGCCCAAACGGCGACGTGCGCTGGATGAACGTGTACAACCCGCGCCGGTACTTTTCTGCGCCTTCACTCACAATCCATTTGTTATCGAACCCTTCCATGCTCACGCTGTCGGGCTGCTGCGGCCGCACGCTGGGTCCGCCGATCTTCGCGTTCAGCAATCTGCTCGCGGCGAGCGCATTGTCACGCACGAGCTCCGCGCTCAAGCGATTGCGTGATTGCCGCGCCAGCAGTTCGTTGTTCGGATCGCGTTCGTTCAGTTCGGGACGGCGATGGGAAGATTGGCGATAGGTTGACGACAACATAATCACCTTCATGAGTTGCTTCATGTCCCAGCCGGAGTCCATGAATTCAATTGCGAGCCAATCCAGCAATTCGGGATGCGACGGTGGCGTACCACGCGTGCCGAAGTCCTCCGTTGTGACGACCAGCCCGCGCCCGAATAGCTCGTGCCAGATGCGGTTCACAATCACGCGCGCGGTGAGGGGATTGTCGCGCCGCACCAGCCATTGCGCGAGGTCGAGTCGCGTTGCCGCGTGATCAACATTCAATGCCGGCGCGATTGCAGGCGTCTTGGGTTGTACTTCATCCCCCTTTGCACGAAAATCGCCGCGTTTGTGAATGTGCGTCGCGCGGCGCTGATAGGATTCTGCCATCGCCGGTGCACGCGACAACGGCGGCAATGCCTTCGCCAATTCCGCGAGTTGTTTCTGCACGTCGTTTAGTTTCAGTTCGGCCCACTTCGCTTCGTTCACCATCGAGCCGTAGCCCATAAAATAATCGAGCAGGCGATCCTTTTGATCCTGCGTGCGCTCATTCACCGAAATGCGAATGATCTGAATGCCTTCGTGCTGCCCCTCGCCGTAGTTCTGTCCCCATACAAGGCCCAACACTTCGTACTGCCGTGCCCACGTTGCGTTCGCAGTCTCAGGGTTGTCCGCCGCCTCGAGCATCTTGCGCTCCCACTCGGCTTGCAGCGCATCGATGTCCGTTTGTAACGGCGCTAGAATCTCACGACGCTTCGCGTCGTGAGCGGCCTTGGCGGGCGCGTATTTCTCCATTTCGCCTTCGAGGGGCGCATCCACATTCACTTCGTCGGAAGTATTGAAGAACGCATAGAGTTCGTAGAACTCCTGCTGCGATACCGGATCAAATTTATGGTTGTGGCACTCCGCGCAGCCCACGGTCAATCCAAGCCACGCCGTGCCCACCATGCTCGTGCGCGCGACAATCTGTTTGTTGCGAAATTCTTCGAGGTCCGCGCCGCCTTCGCGGTTGTTCAGCGTGTTGCGCAGGAAGCCCGTGCCCATTCGCTGCGCAACGGTCGCGTTGGGCAACAAATCGCCCGCGAGTTGTTCGATCGTGAATTCGCTGAAGGGCATGTTCGCATTAAACGCATCCACCACCCATTGCCGATAACGCCACGCATTAGGACGCAAAAAGTCGGAGAGATAGCCGTCGCTGTCCGCATAGCCGCAAACATCCAGCCACCACCGCGCCCACTTCTCGCCGAAGTGTGGACTCGCCAGCAAGCGATCGATCTGCTTCTCATACGCCTCGGGAGTCGCATCGCTGAGATACACGTCGAGCTCATCCAACGCTGGCGGCAAACCAATCAGATCAAGTGAAAGCCGTCGCAGCAGCGTTTCCCGCGGCGCTTCCGCGGAAGGAGCGATGCCTTCCTTGTCGAGTCGCGAGAGCACGTAGGTATCAATCGGATTGCGAACCCAAGCGGGTGTCGAGGTACTTGGCACTTCACCCCGCACTGGCGCCACAAAGGCCCAATGCGGCGTCTCGGCCAACGCCGCCATACTAAACGCGATGAGCGTGCCTAAGCGAAGCACCTTGCCTGCCTCCAATCCCACCGTCAGCCTAACAAAGTGCTCGCAGTTTTAGGTAATGGAACGTTCTAACTCAGAGAAGCTCCGACTTTTCGGCGTCCGCCCAAAGGAACACGGGCGTCCAGCCCGTGATTTGAAGTTAATTGCGCTGGGAGGACGCACGAGCCCCTCGAAATTCAATGTCTGGCACAAGCCTTGCTCTCCTCACCCTGGAATTCAGGAGGTTCGTGCCATGGTCATTCCTATCATGGAAGGGTTACAACTCTTCAACGCCGCGCGGGGTTTGATTCAAGATATCCGCGGGAAGGGCGGTGCCAACAGCGCACAAACCCCGCAAAAAACCGTGCAAATACCGCAGTCTCAGTTTGCGCAGATGCTGCGCGCGCAGCTCCAGGCGCAACAGTTGGCCAAGGCCGCGGCGGCCGCAAAAGCCGACGATACAGGCACCACGACAACCGCTACCACCGGCCCTGTGCGCACGCGGATCCAGGAGCTAATTTCCCAGTACGAGGCGGAACTTGCCCAGTTGCGTGAGCAAATCGGCAGCGCGTTTGAGAACAACCTTATCGACACCGCGCACGAACTCGATCTGACCATGGACGCGAGTGGCAACGTGACGGTTGCGAACGATCACCCCGACAAGGAACAAATCGATTCGCTGTTTGCCGCGCACCCGATGCTGCGCTACGGCTTCGCGCGCCTGGCGTCCAACGCGAGCATGATCGAAACCAGTCTCGATACCTTCCCGCCCGGCCTGCGTAACCTTGGCAACCCCGCGCAGACCGTCACCGATTTCGGTACGCTGCTAACGGGACAGAACGCGCCATCGCAGTTCCATTTGGTCCTAGGGCCGGAGGGAATTCGGACATACTTCGGCGGTGAAACAAGCGAGACAGAAACCGCCGCTTAACGATACTGCAGGAAATACAAGGGCGCGATTCGAATCCGAATCGCGCCAAATTTATTTCGCAAAACGTTATGGCGTTGTTCTATCGCGCGCCTGCGCCAATTGTAGCGCCACCTGCCGACGCCGTCTGATTCCCCGGCGTTTCCCACGACATGTTCATCCAGCCGATCATCATTTCTTCCCAGGTCTGTTCGCCCCAGCGCACGGGCTTGGTTGGATCGGGGTTGGCCTTGTTCGCGGCGGAATTGTCGAAGTGCGCGATGGTTTCGATGCGCGTGCCCTTCGGAAGGCGCGCGGGCGTTTCCAGAATGTACGACGTCTGCCAGTTGAAGTCGTAATTCGGCACGCGCAGCAGCGTCTCCGATTTACCGTCGGGATAATGCGCGATATACTCGTACGACTTGCCACGGTAGTGCATGTGCGGCGTCATGGAATACAGAATCGCATTGTCCGGTAGAATGTTGTCGGCGACGACCCTGTAGTTCGGATCGCCGGCGGGGATCGTGAAGTCGCCGTTAATCGTTGTCGCCGTGATTACTTCGCGCGCGGGGGGCTGTTTGGCGAAGTTAATCCCAAGCTGCGAACGATCCACCTCATGTTTGCCTGTCGGCGTGTAGTGCATCTGGAAGATCAGGGACGAACCCTTCGGCACTTTCACCGCGTGGCCTTCCGGCAGCACCGTCGGAATCACGCCCGGCGCAAAGCCGACGAGGAAACCGCGGCCGAGGCGTTGGAAATCCTGACGTTCGCCCGATTCCATTTGCGGCGCGCGCACAAACACGATGATATGGTGTACAACCTTTGGGTTCGATGCACGCGCTTCGATCGCCTGGAGCCATTTGTCTTCAGTGAAATTTGTCGGTATTTCGATTTCGCGGTACGGCACTACGCCGGAAGGCTCGATACTTTGCTCTTGCGGTAACTCGAAGACCATATCGGGCCCGGGAATGCGCCAATCTTCGCTATATTTTATTGGCGCAGGTAGATCCGCTTCGTTGCCCATTGGGCGTCCGCCATCCGCCCATTTCACGATCGTCTGAATCTCTCCATCGGTGAGGCGGCGGTCGTTGCGGTACTTGCCTACGGCCGGGTCCGCGTGCCATGGCGGCATGCGCCGATCGCTCACTACTTCTTTAATCATCTCGGCCCAGCCCTTGGTTTGGCGGTAGGTGAGCAGCGAGAACGGCCCAATTCCGTTCGGATGATGGCAGTCCGCGCATTTCTCCTGCATGATGCGCGACACATCCTTGGCGTAGGTGGGCGTGCCGGGTGCAGGTGGGGTGTCTTGGGCGCTCGCGACAGTCATCGCGGCCAGCGCCAACAACGCGCAAATAGACACACGTAGCGCTTTCATAGGAAATAGACCTCCACGAAGAATGTAAACCGGAATTGCGGCCTTAGATTGCGCCAGTCTACCCCGGTTTCCGTTTGCAGGCAAGGAAAATGTATCTACCGGATGGTCGATGAAGCATCGGCAAGGCTGGGCAACAATTCTGTCGCAGTGGCTTACGGACGCGGGTAGGCGTAGTTTCCGGTATACATGTCGAACAGGGTCTTGTAGAACTTCATGAACCGCTCCGGCTCAGGATTAAACGCGATCTCCGCAAGACACCAACCCTTGTAATCCATCGCCTTCAGCCGGTTAAAAAGGTCCTGCCACGGATATTGGTACACGCCAATCTCATTGATGTGAACGTGCTCGATGTCCTTCTTCAGCAACTCAAAGTTGGCTCCGATCGATTTCGACTCGTCCATGTCCGCGCCGTTCGAGTTCCAATTCGCCACGACGTAGGGATGGTTGGCATGATCGAGGATCGTGCGCATGTTCTTGGGCTCGCTCGTAATCTTGCCGTGCACTTCGATGCGTACTTTCACGCCGACGCCTTCAGAAAACACTGCTACCTGCCGCGCAGCCTTTCCGATTTGCTCAAGCGTTTTCTCCAGTGACACACCCTCGGGCACGCCATTTGGACGCACCTTGATCCCGGGCGCGCCAACATCCGCCGCGAGTTGCGCATATTGAATCGCGCCATCGATATTTTGTTTCACAACAGCGGAATCCGCGCTGTGGAACTCGTAGGTCGAACCAAGACCAGCGATCTTCACCGGCGAATCCTCGAATCGCTTGCGCACCTCCGCGCGCTGCTGCGGCGTGAGTTCCAGTTCGACCCCGTGCTTGTGTGTCGTGCGCAGCTCAACGCCTTCGAGCCCGGTCTTCTGACAAAAGTCGATCAACGTGGGTAGGTCCATGTCCTTGCCCATGTTGTAGGTCACCATTCCCAGTCGCATTACCTGCATACTCCCCTTAATTATCTCGTTCGTGCTCGTGCTCGTTAGTCGTCATCGTACTCATTGATCGTTACTCGATCTACGAACCTCGATTACGAATGACGAGCACGCGCACGAGCACGAGCACGAAAAAAGTCTCTTATGGAATTACGCGAAGGATAGGTATTCACGTTTCCACAATCCGCCTACACATCTTGCGGTGCGGCCCGACATTTGGCACATCATACACATCGGACACAACACTCCACCCGATCCTCTGATAAAAGCCAACCGCACTCACGCGCGCGCTGCACCAAAGCTGACGCACCGGTGTGTCAGCGAGTATGAACCGTTCCGTCGCCGCCAGCAACGCCACCCCGATACCCTCGCCGCGTACGTCCTCGCGCGTCGCCATCCCGCGCAGTTGATAGGCCGTTTCGCCAAACCAGTCGGTCAACAAAAACGTGCCGCAGCACACATTCTCGCCGCCAACAAATCCACCTATGTGAAACGTCGCCTGATCGCGGTCGCCGGGATACTCCGAAGGCCGGTTTGTACCCGCAATGATCACGGCCTCTCGCAACGGCAAAATTTCGTCAAGCGAAGCCTTGCGAAACACGACGGTACCTTGCGGACTTCTCGCGGACTGACCAGGTTCGAGTTCATCACCCATTTCAGGATACCTGCCGATCCAAGGTGCGGTACTGGATCGCTTCACCGATATTATTGTCCGTGATCTGATCGCTATCTTCGAGATCGGCGAGCGTCCGCGCCACGCGCAATACTTTGTCGTAGGCACGCGCACTGAACCCAAGTTGGTTGATCGCTTGTTCGAGCAATTTGCCGCCGCTCTCCGTCGGCACGCAATGCTCGCGCACGGCGCGCGGATCGAGGTGCGCGTTGCAGCTATACGCCTTGCCGTAGCGCGCACGCTGACGGTCGCGGGCTTGCTGCACGGTCGCGCGCACTTCCGCGCTGGTCGGGCCCGTCGCACGCGTATCGCTCAACTCTTCATAGCTCAACGCGGGCACCTCCGCATGCAGATCGATGCGATCCAGCAGCGGACCCGACAAGCGCCCCATATATCGCTGGATCTCGCCGTGTGAACAGCGACACTGCTTTCGCGGATCGCTTCGGCATCCGCAAGGACACGGATTCATCGCGACGACGAGCATAAAGCGCGATGGAAATGTAACAGCATATTGCGCACGGCGGATATGCACCAGACCTTCTTCCAGAGGTTGCCGCAACACTTCGAGCGCACTGCGATTGAACTCCGGCAACTCGTCGAGAAAAAGCACACCGTTGTGCGCGAGGCTCACTTCACCCGGCACCGGCGCAGCGCCCGCCCCGCCACCGCTGATCGAAACCGTGGTCGAGGTGTGGTGAGGCGAACGAAAGGGCCGTTGCAGGATCAGCTTGCCTTTTTCCTTCACACCATTCGCCACGCTGTAGATCCGCGTCGTTTCGAGCGCTTCCTCAAAAGTCATCGTCGGCAGAATTCCCGACAAGCGCGACGCGAGCATCGTCTTACCCGTACCCGGCGGCCCAATCATCAACACGTTATGTCCGCCCGCTGCGGCAATCGTCAGCGCACGCTTTACGTGCGCCTGGCCTTTTACGTCGGTGAAGTCCGGTACGTTGCGCCGGCTCTGTTCCATCACCGCATTGATGTCCGTGCGGTATGGCATGATCTCGATCTTGCCCGCGATAAATCCGCACGCCTCAGAGAGATTGTTCGCGGGTATCACATCGATCCCCGGCACCACACCCGCCTCTTCCGCATTGGCCGGCGGCAGAATAATGCCTTCGAGCTTTTGATCGCGCGCAGACATCGTCATCGACAGTGCGCCTTCAATCGGGCGCAAAGTGCCGTCGAGCGCCAGTTCCCCTGCAAGCGCATATTGCGTCAGGCGCTGGCCTTGCATCTGGTGATCCGCGGCCAGCAGTCCCGCCGCAATCGGTAGGTCAAACGCGCTGCCTTCTTTGCGAATGTCCGCGGGCGCTAGGCTCACCACCACGACGCCGCGTGGATAACGAAACCCGGAATTGACGATGGCGGAATAGACGCGTTCGCGGCTTTCCTTCACCGCGAGGTCGGGCAGACCAACCATGAACAGCTTGTTTTCGCCGGGGCGGATGTCCACTTCGACGGCAAGCGGATAGGCATCCACGCCCAATACCGCGCACGATTGCACCCGCGCCAACATTCGATGGTCCTATCCCCGTTGTGCCCGCAAACTTGACAGTGGATTCTAGAGCCTGCGGCCGACTGGTTCAATGCGAGTGCAGCCCAAATGCATCAATGTTGTTTTACTAGCCAATCGCTGTTTAATATGCCAACGGGTGCGGAGGGAACCGTGTTAGCCATGCTCAGCCGCGTATTCACGACTCGCGAGCAATTGCTCATGCTCGGCAGCGCCGCGGCGATCTGCGTCGGCGGCGTGACGTATTACATTGCGCGACCGGACCACTCCGAGGCGACGGTTGAAGTTCGCGAATTCACGATTCACGCACCGGTGCAAGAAGCTCCCAAACCTGAGCTTTCCCCGGTGACGCCACCTGCAGTGCAGCCCGTAATGACCCCATTGAACACCAACCCCGCACCTGTTCAGCGACGTATCAGCGTTTCCGTGGCAGGCGCCGTAACTACGCCTGGCGTTTACGAATTTGACGAAGGCGAACGCGTGGAGCATGCAATCAAGACCGCGGGCGGCGAAACCGACATGGCGGACACCAGCGACATCAACAAAGCCGCCGAGTTAATGGACGGCTCCGCTCTGGTAATTCCATTCGCCGCGCAACAAGGCCTGCGCGACGGCAAGACTTTGGTGTTGCGCAACGGCCAACAAGCGACCGCCCTCAATCCACCTGAGTACACAATCTCCGGCTGGAAAAACGCCGCACGCAAGCAACCCGCGCGATCAAGCGGGCCAAACGATTCACCAAACGCATCTTCGCAGAAATCCACCACGGGATTACTCGATCTCAATACTGCGTCCGCACAAGAGCTCGAAACGTTGCCGGGCATCGGGCCGACCCTTGCAAGTGCAATCGTTCAATACCGCGCACAACAACGCTTCACTTCTGTGGACGATCTTAACAACGTACCCGGCATCGGCGAAAAACGATTGAACGATCTCCGGCCCCACGTGAGTGTGACGCGCCAATAAAAAAATGGGGCAAGCCTTTCGGCTTGCCCCACACTTCAATTGGCGCTGCGGCTAGTTCTTAGGAAACTCGCTTGCCTTGATATTCTTGAATGATAGGTTGGTCGAAGGATCGTGTCCCTGCAAATGGAAGGTGCCAGGGCCAGGAACATAACCGTTCTTGCCATCGTTATCCGGGTTCACAGGACGGTTATCCGTAAAATCGCTGGTCTGATACCCATCGATCCACACAGCGGCGTGATTTCCGCTGACGATTACAGTCTTGGTAAACCATTCGCCATCCGTCGAAACCACCTTGCGCGACGGCTGGTTGCCGTAATTACCGCCGGTGCCGAAGTCAACAGGTTTCGTACGATCGTCGCCTTCCCAATGATTGCGCACTTGCGACTCGTAGCCTTTCCAGAACACACCGACGGGCCCACGATAAAACACGCCGCTGTTCAATTGCTTGCCGTTAGAAATGATATCGAGCTGCAGCGCGAAGTCCTTAAACAACTCCGTCGTTTCGATCTGGCCGTTGCCATTTTCGATATTTAACGCACCGTCTTTCACAGTGAACACCGACTTGTGTTCCGGAATCACCGACCAGCCGCTAAGGTCTTTGCCGTTAAAAATCGCCTTAAGATTCAGCGGCTGCAATTTTGCTTCAGCGATTTCCGCCTTGATGCGATACGCCCAACCCAAAGGCTTCGGCGAACGGTCCCCGTGCCCGTAGTAGAAAAACGCAATGTGCCCGCGCGTGCGCGTACCTTTGATCTCCGCCGCGGCGCCATCGACTTTCGCGGTGAGCGTTCCACCATTCGCTTCGATCTCGACCGTCTGCCACTTGTCTGCGCCTTCCTTCGGCCCGCGAATCACAAGCAACGGCGAACCGTTCTCGCTCGGATGCCCATCGAGATCCGCGCGCACGCCAATACCCAACATGTCCTCAGCGGAAACACGCACCTTCGCCGCAAACTTAAAATCCGCAAACTCGCTAGTCGTAGCCAACGCGCCACCAGTGCCAGCTTCGCACACGATGTTTCCACCATCGACTTTCCACTGCGCGTCGCCGCTGGCATTCCAGCCAAACGTCGTCTCGCCGTCAAACAAATTGATCCACCCCGCCTTTGCCTCGTCTTTCGACAGCATCTTCGGTTCAGCCGTCGCCGACACACCCGCCGCCAGCGCAAACGCCGCGCAAAGGCAAACGGCCTTCAAAATCCCACCACGCATACTATGACTCCTTTCCTGGAATAGCTTTCATTCTTAGCGTTCCGCGCGCCCAACGCGGAAACGGCTATCTTACAACGACGCGCGGATCGGCGTCCAACCCTATGGCTAAACTTAAAGTTCTGCCGCAATTGCAGGTATTATTAGGCATGGACGTTACACAACGCTTTTCAAACCGCGTCGAAAACTACATCAAATACCGGCCCAGCTATCCTGCCGCGTTAATTGATCACGTCATCGCGCGCGCAACCTTGAAGCGCGGCGACAACGTCGCGGACGTCGGCTCGGGCACCGGCATATTCACCGCGCTGCTTCTCGCGCGCGGACTGCGCGTTTACGCCGTCGAGCCAAACCGCGAAATGCGCGAGGCCGCCGAACGCCTGTTGGCAAACAATGAAAACTTCATCAGCATCGACGCCGACGCGGAACATACCACCCTGCCCGCCGCTTCAGTTGAAATAGTTTGCGCCGCCCAGGCGTTTCATTGGTTTGACGCCGCAAAAACCCGCGTAGAGTTCCAACGCGTTCTAAAACCGGGCGGACTGGTCGCGTTGATCTGGAACGATCGCAAGTCGGATGCATCGCCGTTTTTGACAGCTTACGACGAACTCCTCCGTACCCGCGGTACTGACTATGAACAGGTGAACCACCGCAACATCGTCGGCGAAAAGTTACACGCTTTCTTCGGCAAAGATGGATACGAGGAAACGACCTTTGCAAACGCGCAACACTTCGATTGGGACGGTCTGTACGGCCGCGCCATGTCCTCTTCATACGTGCCCGCCGAAGGGACCGAAGGTTACGCGTCTTTCGTCGCAGGCCTGCGCGACATATTCGATGCACACGCGATCGATGAAACCGTATCCTTCGAATACGACACACGCCTCTACATGGGCGCACTACCCTAACTACAAATCGCGATCGAAAGCGCGGAATTCGGTTCGTAGTTCCGCGTTTACGCGGCAAGCGCAACACCAACCACCCAACATAACTTCGTGCGCTATATGGAGTGCGGCGGCGGGTAGACGCCGCTTTGGCGTCATGCAAGTGGACGCCACATGAATCCGATTACCCTCATCGTCACTTCCTTCGCCCCCGCAGTTATTACCGGCATCTGCGTATTGCTATTCTCGGTTCGCAAGGCAATGCCCGAAAGCGCGCGCGCCGCCGCTGCAATCGCAACCGGGATCGGCGCAATCTCCGGTATCGCGCTCGTCATTGGCGAAAACGCGTTTCATCCCAGCCAATCGACAGACTGGCTCGCGATCTGTGGCGCGGTATTGGCGATGTACGGCGGAGTGGAGTCTTTCGCAATCAAACAAGGCGCTGCACGAATCACGTCTCGCTTGCTGCTCATCGCGGCGCTCACCTTGTTCCTGCTTTACGCGCCAATACGCAACACATGGCCATGGCACACCAGCGCCGCATGGGTACTCGGCGCGACAGCGATCACGCTCGTACTTTGGCAGTTCCACGACGCTTCCATTCGCCGCGAGAACAATGCGATCGTCGCCATGATTTTGCTCTTGTCCCTCACCGGCGCAAGCATGCTCATGGTGCTAGGCGGCAGCGCGAAGCTCGGACAACTCGCCGGGGCAGTGGTGTCCGCATTCGGCGCAATGGCGGTATTGACGTGGTGGAACCCGAATCGTTTTTCACTGGCTGGAGCCATCGCGCTGGCATGGCCCCTGTCCGCGCTCGTATGGGTCCTCGCGCACACCTACGCAGAAGCGAGCCTGCTGCCCACGGCATTGATGCTCGGCGCGACCGCAACACCTGCGCTATCGTCGATGAAGCGAATTCAAGCACGCAAACCGTGGCAACGCCTGGTGCTCTACACAATTACAAGCGCAGCACTGCTCGCCCTCGCAATCTTCATCGCCTACCGCAACTACGCCGCATCATCAGAGTATACGTATTAGTTTTATTCGCCAGATATGCATCAGACCGACCAAATCTACCAACTCGAGCGAAACGTTCCCCACGGCAAAAACCGAGAGCAAATTAAGCGAGGTTTATACTGCTCTGAGAATCCTGCCACGACATGCCGACACCGGCGAAAAATAAGCGACTGCCGACGGCGGTCGCACTGTGACACCGTTTACGCACCGAAGGTGCAACGCAACCCTAGCCTGGGGCAACGCCCCAGGAGCGAGTACAATTACACCTTGAATCGCCCTGAAGGGGCAACGCAGAATTCCCTCGAACCCGTTGCGTCAAAACTACGCCACAGTCCCGACCTCAAACGCATTCGGCGTCTCAAAACCGAATTGATACAATGCGGGATCGATCTCGATCGTTTTCCCCTGCATCGACGATTCGTGCGCCGCAATCACGGCAATCGATGCCATCAACCCGCACATTTCGTTCGCGAGAGGTTTCGTACCGTCCTGAATGCATTTCGCAAACGCTTCAAACTGCCGCAACTCCGCGGATTTGTTGTAAAGCCCCTGATCGAGTTCGTTCCTGAACGGCACCGGATCGGGATCGATTCGCGTATAGGATGGACCGTATCGTGGCTTACCTGTCCACGCAGGCTCAGGTGGCGTTCTTCGAGTCGTTGCTCGGCCGGTTTCGTTGTTGATTGTCTTATAGCGGGCCGCTTCGTCGTAAATGCAGCCCACACCGCTACCGTCGATAGCGAGTTCGTGCAGCGCAAAGCTCGCGCGATCACCCTGAACAGAAACCAATTCATCCACATTGTCCGCCTGCAAACTGCCCGACCAGGTAAAGCGACACTTATATGGACGCACCAACTCACGGGCGTCTAAAGGATTTAAATGGCTCATGGGAGACGATACTATAAATCCAGTTTGCCTCCGGTTGAGTTCATATTCATACACAACCGTCACGTTGTCGAAGGTCGTACGGTCGTCCCTCCAATAGTCGACGCTTCCCGTCGCCCAAACTCTCGTGGGCGGTGTACCGAGTAGCCAATTCACGCAATCTACGTGGTGCGCGCACAACTCGCCGATAAGGCCCATACTGTATTCGCTATAGACGCGCCAGTTCACCAGCTTTTGCAGGTCACCAATTCCATCCTGCTTATACACCTGGGTCTTGCCTTGCGCGTCCTGTGTCATCGGAATTGGGCGCCTCCAATCTCCGTAGCGGTGCCATTTCCCTTCGATGGATGTCACGCGACCGAGCCGGTCATCGCGGTACCCCTCAAGCGCGTGGATGTATTCAGGGTTGTAGCGCCGTTGATGCCCCACCTGCAGCACTTTGCCGGTGCTGTGCACCTTCCTCACAATCTCGCGGCAACCGTCATAGGTGTGGCCCATTGTCTTCTCGACAAACACGTGCTTGCCCGCATCGAGACAATCCAACACCATCTGCTGGTGCAACGAGGTCGGCGTCGCGATGACGACAGCATCGATGCCGTCGCCCTCCTTTTCCAACATCGCTCGATGATCTAAATAGCAGTGATCTTCCCCAAATGCCGTCATCGCGTCCTGCCGCGCGGGAGGCTGTGTGCCCTGTGGCTGACTCGTTGGGAACAAGGTTTTGACACCCGCGGCCAGGCTCGGCTTCAAACAATCGGCTAGCGCGGCAACCTCAAACGTATGCGCCAAGCTCGCCAAACCCATCTCGATATGAATGCGGTTCTGCGACCCAACGCCAATCATCCCCAGCCGCACCTTGCTGTTCGCCGCATACGAAAACGGCGACCACCCGGTTGCAATCAACAACCCCGCCGAAGTCCCGGCCCGCTTCAAAAAAGTGCGCCGTGTCGTTTTCATTGGACGTGCCCTCGTAGTTGAGTAATATCCTATACCCCGCTGCGCAATCTGTAAATACCCCCCTTTGTGGAATCCTTGATTTAGCGCGTTTAAGGTGGACGGCGCTACCGCTTTGGCTGTCTATTGGATATCCCGCCAAAACGGCAGCGACGAAAGACTTCATACCCTTCCGCACGCCATCATTAACTTGACCCCTTGTTTCCCATGTCCCCGATCCGCGTGATCCGCGGTGGGAAAAGTGCAACGCGCTGGGCTACAGATTGAGCGCACACGCACATCGCCCCGACCTGCCCGGAAAGAAAACCACGGTCGGGCGCTATGCAATTCAAAATGGCAACAGCGCCAATGTAGAGCCGAGTTCCAATTCGGCTCTCTTGAACTATTCCACAACCTGCAAGGAACCGCTGTCCTTCGACGGCCGTCGCCTGCAGAAGTTGAGCAAAGACGAACCGTGATATGAAGAAGCACCTACATTCGCTCGCTTTCGCCGCTACCAGTAGCCGAGACCATCGCAGCGGCCACACACCCCCTCCCTCAGGGGGGGTGTAAAACGGAGGCTCGCATACTAAACAACGACTTACAACAATTCTCCCCCCTGCACCCCCCATTGTTTCGTCAAAAAAGAAATCAATACACCCCCCAGCCTATGCACCGAAGCTCGGCCGAAAGTCCTGAATGAGTGCAACGCTTTGGGCTAATGAGTAGAGATTCATAGCAGCCAAGGGCGCACGATTTCCGCAGCGCACCGAAGCTGTTACGATACTGCCTCGTCACGCAATTCGCCGTGAGGGGGTACGCCATGCGAACAACGGTTTCGGTTCTTGTGTTATTACTCGTGTGCAGTTGCCAAAGCGTCACAAGGCCGACCGACGCGCAGCTCGTCTTGCCCGCGCTGTTCAGCGATGGCATGGTGCTGCAGCAAGGCAAGCCTGTAGCAATTTGGGGCAAGGCTGCACCCGGAACAAAAGTCCGCGTCAGCATGGCCGGGCGGCGCGCGGATGCAATGGCAAACGAAGCCGGCGCATGGCGCGCGTATCTCGAATCGCTCGATGCGGGCGGGCCTCATGAACTTACCGTGCGCGCGGGCGCGACGCGCAAAATAATTCGCGACGTGCTGGTCGGCGAGGTGTGGTTGTGTTCGGGCCAGTCAAACATGGGCATGTCGATGCAACCCGGGCCGAAGGCAGTGTTGAACGTCGAGCAGGAACTCGCGGCCGCGAACTATCCATCGATTCGTCTTTTCAACGTACCGCGCGCGACAAAGTTTGAACCGCAGGACGATTGCCCTGGCGCAAAGTGGGAAGCGTGTACGCCAGAATCGCTGCGTCCGTTTTCTGCGGTGGGTTATTTCTTTGGACGAGAAATACACAAAGAATTGAATGTGCCGATCGGATTGATCAATTCCTCGCGCGGCGCGTCACCTGCGGAGGCGTGGACCAGTTCAAACGGCCTGATGACAATCTCCGAATGGCAACCGGTGATGAATTTGCTGCCGAAGCTGATCGCGGATTCCGCAAAAGAGAAAGCGGAATACGATCAAGACTTCAACATGTGGTACATGGATCTCGATTCATTCGATCTCGGCTACGCGGACGGCAAAGCGATTTGGGCGGATCCGAATCTCGATTCAAAAGACTGGAAAACAATCACGACCCCTGGCATTTGGGAAGAGCAGGGCTATCCCGCACTAGACGGTTTCGCGTGGTATCGAAAAGGGATCGATATCCCTACTTCATGGGCAGGCAAAGCACTGCGACTGAAGCTTACTGCGCTGAACGACGCGGATCGCACCTGGTTCAACGGCGAGATCGTCGGCCAGATGGAAGGTTCCAGCACGCCGCGCGAATACGCCGTACCCGCATATCTCGTGCGCGCGGGACGAAACGTCATTGCCGTGCGTGTGTACGACATGGGAAATGTTGGAGGATTCATCGGTGCGCCGCAGGATATGCATCTCGATCTTGTGGGCGGCTCGCCAAACGAGACCATCCCGCTGGCGGGCGACTGGAAGTTCGCAGCAGGCATGGATATCACGAAGGTGCCCGAGAAACCCGTGCCCCCGGTTTACATAGAAAGCAACCACCGCATTCCAAGCGTGTTGTACAACACGATGATTGCGCCGCTCGTGCCCTATGGCGTGCGCGGCGTAATCTGGTATCAGGGCGAAGGCAACGTGGGCCGCGCACGCCAGTACCAGACCTTGTTTCCCGCGATGATCAACGATTGGCGCACCGCGTTTCGCCAGGGCGATTTGCCGTTTTACTTTGTACAACTCGCGCCGTACAAGGCGCGCACGAACGATCCAAACGCGCCGTCACCGATTGCAGAACTGCGCGACGCACAGGCGCGCGCCGCGCGCGGACCGAATACAGGCATGGCGTTGACCATCGACATCGGCGACGCGGACAACATACACCCGCGGAACAAGCAGGACGTAGGCAAGCGACTCGCATTGCTCGCGCTGAAGCAAACCTATGCAAAAGACGTCGTCGCGAGCGGACCGGAATGTGCCGGATTTGAAGTTAATGGAAACGAAGCGCGCATCCGATTCAAACATTGCGATGGCGGCTTGCGCACCGCCGACGGCGCCGCTCCACGAGGCTTCGCAATTGCCGGACCGGACAATATTTTCCACTGGGCTGACGCGCACATCGAGAATGAGGTCATCATACTCACATGCAAAGACGTGACGAAACCCCATCGCGTTCGCTATGCGTGGGCGGAGAATCCCGACTGCAATTTGTATAATGGAGCAGGTTTACCCTGCGCACCCTTTAGCATCGATTTGAAGTAACTGTCATGCACGACTTGGTAAACGATCCATCCCACGTCTTTGGCCAGGACAAAAAACGCCCAGGCGAAGCGCGGACACTTATAGTCATCGCGATAACCGCGACGATGATGGTCGTCGAGATTTCCGCGGGGATTGGTTTCGGATCGATGGCGTTGCTCGCCGACGGCCTCCATATGGGGTCCCACGCCGCCGCCCTCGGCATCGCTGCGTTCGCCTATATCTACGCACGCCGCCACGCGCGCGATGTACGCTTCAGCTTCGGCACTGGCAAAGTAAATGCGCTCGGCGGATTCACCGGCGCGGTCCTCCTCGCGGTGTTCGCGATGATGATGACCTGGGAAAGCGTGCATCGTCTTGCGCAGCCTGTTCCCATTGCATTCAACCAGGCCATACTCGTCGCGGTGCTCGGCCTTATCGTCAATGGCGTTTCCGTGCTCGTGCTCGACCACGACGAGTCCCACGGTCATGGACATGGCCATAGTCACGGTCATGCTCATCATCACGACCACCATGGCCACGGCCATCATCATGACCACGATCATGACCACGCGCATTATTCCCATAGTGCTCATTACCACGACCACAATTTGCGCGCCGCGTACTTCCACGTGCTCGCAGATGCGCTGACATCATTACTCGCGATCTTCGCACTGCTCGCCGCGAAATATTTCGGCGCAATTTGGATGGATCCGGTGATGGGAATCGTCGGCGCGATTCTGGTCGCGCGTTGGTCTATTGGACTTATTCGCACCACCAGCGCGGTGCTACTCGACCATCAGGCCCCGGATGTGTTGGTGGACAGCATTCGTTCGGCGCTAGTCGATGACCTAGGAATATCCATTTCCGATTTGCACGTGTGGAGTATCGGCCCAAAACTTTACGCACTCGAACTATGTGCGCTATCAACCGGTGGGCTAAGCGCGAACGACATTCGCGAATGCATCCCGAGCCACCTAGGCGTGGTCCACGCGACGATCGAAGTCCGCCACGCACCTGATAACCCGCGTCCCTCGATTGCAAAAGACCGCGCACAAAACCTATAATCCCGCCTCTTGTGCCGGGGTGGCGAAACTGGCAGACGCGCCGGACTCAAAATCCGGTTCCCGCAAGGGAGTGGGGGTTCGATTCCCTTCCCCGGCACCACTCAACAAATGCCGCGCAGGCCCTTGACTTGCGCCTTCTTTTTCTTGTCGCCAAACCGCATCAAGCGATGAGATTGTGCACGACGTTTCCAAAAACGTCCGTGAGCCGCATGTCGCGCCCGCCAAAACGGAACGTGAGCTGTGTGTGATCGTAGCCCAGCAGGTGCAGCAGCGTGGCGTGCAGGTCGTGCATATGGACTTTGTTCTCAACGGCCTTGTATCCAAACTCATCCGTCGCGCCGTAGACAAACCCCGGTTTCACGCCACCGCCGGCCATCCATATCGTGAAACCAAACGGATTGTGGTCGCGGCCGTCCGAACCTTGCGAAAACGGCGTGCGCCCAAACTCGCCCGCCCAAAGCACGAGCGTTTCCTCAAGCAAGCCGCGCGCTTTCAGATCCATGAGCAAACCTGCGATCGGTTGATCGGTCGCGAGCGCATTGTCGCCGTGGTTCTTGACCAAGGCGCTGTGCGCGTCCCATCGATCAACACCGTTCATGTGTGGACACGTGAGTTCGACAAAACGCACGCCGCGCTCGACGAGCCGCCGCGCGACAAGGCATTGCCTGCCATACGCGCGCGTGAACTGAAACTCTGACTCCATTCCATACAGGCGCTTGGTCGCGTCGGATTCGCCGTCGATATCTGCAACGCCGGGCACCGATGTCTGCATGCGGAATGCTAACTCATAGTTGGCAATCGCAGCTTCAAACTGCCGATCGGCATGCGTGCGTGCCAGCGCTTCGCGATCCAAGTCTGTGGTGAATGCGCGCTTGGCCGCCTGCGCGTCAGCGTGCGTTTCAGGTGGCTGAATATTCGCGAGCGGCGGATCGATATTGCGAAAGATCGACGCCTGATTGTTCGCAGGAAGAAAACCCGCACCAAAATTCTCCACGCCGCCGGATGGAACGAGACCGCCATCGAGCACGATGTAACCGGGCAGATCGTAGTTCTCGCTGCCAAGCCCGTAGACGGTCCATGCGCCAAAACTGGGCCGGCCCTGTTGACCGTGTCCCGTGTGCAGGAAGTAGTTCGCGGAATGGTGCTCAGAAAAATCGGAGACCATCGATCGCACGACACACAGTTCATCCGCGCAGCGCGCGACATTTGGAAAGAGGTCGCTGACCGGCAAACCAGACTGGCCGTATTGGTGGAATGCCCAAGGACTCCCGAGCGTGTTTCCGTTGTTGTTGAATTGCGTCGGTTCCATCTTCATCGCAAACGGCTTGCCGTGATCGGCGGTGAGACGCGGCTTGGGATCGAAGCTATCCACCTGCGACACGCCGCCGTCCATATAAAGAAAGATAACGTTGCGCACCCGCGCGCGAAACTGTGGCGGATTGGCGGAGGAAGACGCAGCCCCATAAGCCTTGTCACCCAACAGTGCTGCGAGCGCAAAGCCACCAAAACCAGTCGCGCAATGGCGTAGCATGTCACGACGGCTAACCGGCGGGCCTGCGCAATGTCCGCAATCAGGCATGTTCGATCGCGTCTCCCCGCTTAGCCCACATAGATGAAATCCTTTGCCATGAATAAAGCGTGGCACAGATTAGTCCATGAATGCGGATTCGAGAACTCAGTTCCGGGCGAACCATCGTATATCTTGCTTTGCTTTAACAAGAAATCCTTGGATCGCGCAATATCGTCAACGGACGCTGTACGCCCAAATATCCGCAAATAGAGCTCCTCTATCCGTGCGTCGATAGAATCGGTTAGGGCCGCCAAACTGCTGCCAAGGGTTTGGGCTTGCGCAACAACGAAAGGATCGTTCATCAGCACGAGTGCTTGGGCAGGTACGTTTGAGACGTTTCGAGTGCCGTGCGTGCTATCCGGCGTCGGAAAGTCAAAGGCCATGAAAAGCTGGGGCAGATGGTTGCGGCGGATCTCCAGATAGATGCTGCGCCGCCGAGCACCGTCCATGGGGCCCGACTCTTTGGGCGCACGGTTCCCGCCCATAAACGGTGAGATATACGCCATAACTGATTTGCCATACATCGTACTGTCAAGATTGTCTGCTGCGAACAGCAATGAATCCCGCACCGACTCTGCCGTCAAACGTCGCAGCGGCATGCGGTGCAGTAATGTGTTGTCCGGGTCGCGCATGTCATCTGCTGGATTTGCCGCGACGCTGCCCATTCGAAATGTGGATGACAACACCAATTTGCGAATGAGCGCTTTCGTGGACCATCCGTTCCGCTGATAGTCGCGCGCAAGATAGTCTAAAAGTTCCGGGTGAGTTGGCGCAGCGCCGAGGACCCCGAAATTGTCTGTAGTCGCAACGATACCGCGGCCGAACACATGCTGCCATAAGCGGTTGACCATCACCCGCGCCGTCAACGGATTAGTCTCCACGACAATCTGCTCCGCGAGCTCGCGTCGTCCGCTTCCAGTGCCGAATCGCCCGTTCGCACCATCAAGAGCGGAAAGGAAGCGGCGCGGCGTCGCTTCGCCAAGTGTCTTATAGTTGCCCCTTATGTACACGCGTTCTTCTACGGGACTACCTTCCGCCAGCGCTTGCACCATTACCGGTTCGGGAATCTTAGAAGTCGCGTCCGCATACTTGTCCAACGAATCACGCAACTCCTGAGGAAAAGACGTGGCATTGTTCACGATGAGCGTGTTGAGCAGCGCAATCTCCGCGCGAGTCGCGTTTCCTGCACGCCAGTTTGCGAGTGCCGTCGCCGCGGGTGCCGTGGACTCGATGGGCACTTGCGCGAACAGCTCGTTCGAAAAGCGGACTTCAGCAACCGCAACGTAGCCATCACCATTGTCAATGAACTCAATATGCGCGCGACAGCCTTGATATTTCTCAAGACCGCCGGCGATCTCCAGCCAACGCAACTCGTCTCCGTGCGCGATATCCAATACGGTCGATTCAAATAGCAAATTGTGAAACTCGCGAACAAAATAATCTTCAATAACGAGACGCATCTGCGCATTGCGTCCTGCCACAAGCGCTTGAATGCGTGCATGATCGAGAATGAAGCTGGGCGATCGAAGTGCACCGCGCAAACGCAGTGCGAGTCTGCCCGAATGCACCTGCCCTCCCGCGAGCAGAATCGGGCGTCTGTCGTCCGACACAAACCATTCAGCCGAATCGGTCGGTTGATCGCCAAACGCCTGTCCACTGGTAAACCAACCGTCAAGTGACGTGGCAAAGGTGGCAAACGGCACAGCGCTTGATGGCGGCGCATCCATTGTCTTTTGCGCGTCTCGTTGCGATACAACGATAGGTGCGCTCGTCTGCGTCTTTAGCCATGCATCCAACTGCGTAGACGTATCCGAACGCATCGGCGACAAATCGGAAATGCTTTGCGCAATATCGCCCGCGGGATCCAACGGCACGATTTGGCGTCGCACACTGCGGAATACGCCTGACAATGCGTAGTAGTCCGCGGTGGAGATCGCATCGAACTTGTGATCGTGACACCGCGCGCACGAGATCGTCATGCCGAGAAACGTCTTGCCGAGTACGTCGATCTGGTTGTCCACACGGTCTGCGTGATCCAGCCGCACGTCCACGGGCGCATGTTGCGCCTGCATCAAATTCCAGAAGCCTGTGGCAATAATGGATTCGTTCAATCCCGTCTCCGGATTGACGCGCGGCTCTAATAGATCTCCGGCGATGTGTTCGCGGACCAATTGATCGTAAGGCAAGTCCGCGTTAAACGCCCGAATGACGTAGTCGCGATACTGCCACGCTTCAGCGATTGGGAAATCCAATTCAAAGCCAAAGGTCTCCGCGTATCGCGTCAGATCGAGCCAGTGCCGCGCCCACGCCTCGCCGAATCGCGGCGACGCCAGTAAACGCTCCACAAGCGCTACGTATGCGGCCTCGCTTGGATCCTTTAAATAGGCGCGAACCGTCTCTGGATCGGGCGGCAAACCGGTGATGACGTAATGAAGGCGGCGGACAAGCTGTGCAGGGTCCGCTGGCGGCGCAGTCGTGAGACCATTCTCAGATAGTTTCGCGAGTACAAATTTATCGATGCTGTCGCGCGGCCAGGTCGAGGCCGTTTCAGGCGGCGTAGTTTCGCGGATCGGTTGCCAAGCCCAGTGCGATTTCCGTCGTGCCGCAAGGTCGAATACCGGCTTCTCCGCATGCGTTGCCTGCGCAGACTCCTCCGGCCAATACGCGCCGTCGGCGATCCATTGTTCGAGCACGGCAACGGATTCATCGGAAAGCCTTCCGTTCGGCGGCATTTGGAGATCGGGATCCGTATAGCGAATGGCATGAACAAGCCGGCTTGCACCCGCGTCGTTGCGCACGATCGCAGGTCCGGCCTCACCACCCTTGAGAATAAAGTCGATGTGATCCAGGCGTAGTTCGGATTTTTGCTTTTCGGGTCCGTGGCATTCGTGGCAATTATCTACAAGTATCGGGCGGACTTTCGTTTCAAAAAAATCCGACGGCCCCGCTCCCACGGCAGACTGCGATACCGCAATAAATAAGAGTGTCGCGACAGGCAACATTTCACGAGCCTACCGATTGCACTCCGACGTTGCAACGCACGAGCGATACCCTGTCTATTACGCAGGTATTTCCCTGAATTCGTTAGAAAAAGCAATGCCTTAATTGACGTTCAGCACCTTCACAAATGTATCTTTCGGATCAAGCAAGCTTCGGTGACGTAGCCTTTTCGGGCCAATTTCGGATTTGGCTAATTCTACGGAACCTGCGAAAGAACGAGGCGAGTACGGCCCAAAATTCTTCTCGGTGGACCTCCTTCAACTTCATTAAGGCAAATCACTTGTGGCATGAAGAACCAACGACGTGCAAACAATGTCCCCACTAAAAGCATACTGCGAAATCAAAGCTGGCACGCTTTTGGCGTGGTAACAACCGCAAGCCCTAACACGTCTTGCACATTTTTCATTTAAGGTGTGGGCTAGTGGTCGGCAGTTGGTGATTGGTGCCCGCGGTTTGGCATCGAGTCGCTAACCGGTTTTCAAGGATTTTGTAGTGCAGTTGCTTTCAGTAGTGCCATCCCCGCGCACATGGGTGTCTGTCGCACTTGCGGCATTAGTAGTGTGCAGCGTTTCGTGCACGACGACACCGCCCACGATGGAATCGTTTCCGATGGCGTCTTCTGCGCCTAAAGTAACGCTGCAACCGGGCGACGTGCTGCAGGTGAAATTCCTCTATTGGCCGGAGTTGAACGAAGACAAGCAGTCAATCCGGCCCGACGGAAAAATTTCGCTGCAACTCGTGGGCGATGTGCAGGCACAAGGCCGCACACCGGACGAGTTACGTGCGGATTTGCTCACGCTGTACAAAGACAAACTCATCGATCCCGAGATCTCCGTGGTTGTCGGATCCCTGGATAGCAACCGAGTATACGTCGCGGGCGAAGTACTCGCGCCTGGATTGCTGATGATTAACGGGCGCCTCACCGCGCTTGAAGCCGTGATGCAGGCGGGCGGCCCGAAAAAAGACAGCGGCAAGATGAATAGCGTCGTGGTAATTCGACAGCGCGACGGCAAGCAATACGGAACGACGCTTGACCTCCGCAAGGCACTCGAGTCCGCGGACAGCGAGCCGTTTGTACTTGAGCCCTACGACATTGTCTACGTGCCGCAGACAAACATCGACAAGGTGGACCAATTCGTAGAGCAGTACGTTAATCGCATTGTGCCGCGGGCGCTACACTACAACTTCACGCATGAGGTCAATCCGCGCTCGACGGACAACGACGGCGCGCTTGCATCGCAGTTTTTGAATAACGCGGCAACAGCGATGCCGGATATTCAGATCGGCGGTGCGCCGTGAGCAGTAATGCCATTCAAAGTTCCCTGCGTGACGTCCTGAGCGCTACCTTTCGCCACAAGACAACGTTTGGCACTGTGTTCATCATGGTGATTGCCGCCGTGGTTGTGTACACCTACCTTGCGCAAGAGATATATCAGTCCGACGCGAAAGTGTTGATACGGCTTGGTCGCGAAAACCTCTCGGTCGATCCGTCGGTATCCGGCCCTACGCTATATCCTTCACGCGATCGAGCTAACGAAGTAAACTCCGAACTCTCAATCCTCGCCAGCCGAGAGATCGCGGAACAGGTCGTCGCGAAGATAGGCCCCGCCGCGTTCCTCGTAAAACCTGACGAACTGGAAGACGTCGAGCCGCCGGTCCCGGCGATGGCAGAGGCGCAGCAGGACTTGCGCGCGATTCGCCGCGAAGTGCGCGAAGCGGAAAAAGCCGGCAGTGGCATTCTGGTCGCCCTCGATCTCGCTACGCCGCTCACGGAGCGCGAGAGTGCGGTGAAGTACATATTGGAAAACCTGTCCGTCGGCGTTGAACCGAAAACAGACATCATCACCGTCTCCTTCGAGTCGCCCAGTCGCGCCCTGGCGCAGCAGACCCTCGCGACTATCTTGGATTTGTACCTGGAGGAACACATTCGCGTACACGCGGCTCAGGCGTCGCCGGAATTCTTCGAAGAACAAACTGAAGCACTGCACAACGAACTGCTCGCAAGCGAGGAGAAGCTGCGCGCATTTCGAGAGGCAAACGGCATTTCCGCCATCGAGACGCAAAAACAAACCATGCTCGAACACATGAGCGAATTGGAAAACAAGCTCGCAGACGCGCAAGCCCAGGCGGAGGCATCTCGCGCGCGCGTTGCGAGAGTTGAGGATGCGCTTAGGACGCGCCCAAAAACGCAGGAGATTAGCCGCACGACGGGCATGACCAATTATGCCGCTGATGCGATGAAGGAAAAGTTGCTTCAGTTGAAGCTTCAGGAAACCGACATGGCGGCGCGTTATCCGGAAACGCACCGCCCGCTTATTGATGTGCGCAGCCAGATCAAAGAAACCGAGGTCGCGCTCGCAAACGAGAGCGAAACGCACACTGAGATTATTACCGGAATCGATTCAACGTATCAGCAACTGCAGGCGACACTGGAAACGGAACGAGTGCAAGTGGCCGCGTTCGAGTCGCAAGCTAGCGCGTTGAGATCGTCGTTGGAAAAGCAGCAGGCGGAACTTAGAACACTGACGGGCCGCGCCACGGACCTCGCCGCGTTGGAACGCGACGTGACCCTCGCGGAAAAGGATTACGAACAGTACCGCGACAGTCTACAACGCGCGAGAATTTCCACGGCATTGGATGTGGATCGTGTATCGAACGTCAGTATTGTCCAACCAGCGACGATGCCCATGGTGCCAGTAAAGCCGAAGAAACTACTGAATCTCGCGCTGGGAGTTTTTCTGGCGCTCTTCGCGGGATTTAGCTTCGTGCTCACGCTGGAATACTTCGACGATTCGATCAATTCCCCCGAGCACGTGGAGAAATGGGTCGGCGTTCCCGTACTCGTGTCCGTTTCCGACAAGGAGTACAAGGCATGTATCTAGGTTTCTATGGCTTGAGCAAAGAGCCGTTTCATATCGCGCCGGACCCCGAGTTTTTTTATATGAGCAAGGGACACCGAGAGGCCTTGGCGTCCGTGCTGTACGGCGTAGACAAGGGGCTTGGTTTCATTTCACTCACGGGAGAAGTTGGCACGGGCAAGACGACAGTCTTGCGCACGTATCTGGAACGCATCCGTAAATCACAGGTGCGAGCGATCTACCTTTTCAACTCGAACCAAACTTTTGACTCGCTGTTGACCTATCTGCTCGATCAGTTCGATGTGGATAGCCGCGCCCAGTCCGAGTACTGGAAATTACAGGCGCTCACGCGCGAATTAATCTACGAGTTGGGCCGAAACCGGCGCGTGGTACTCGTCATTGATGAAGCGCACCAGATGCCGGTCGAGACGTTCAAGAAGCTGCATCTCATTTCAAATCTCGAACTGCCAGACCAAAAGCTGCTGCAGATCATTCTCACGGGTCAGCCGGAACTGGACGAGAAGTTAAACACCCACGAATTGCGCCAGATACGGCAGCGCGTTGCGGTGCGCGCGCGCCTGAACCCGCTAACGGTCAAGGAAAGCATCGATTACATCAACCACCGCATCATGCATGCGGACGGCAACCCAGAGAAAGTGATGACTCTGTCCGCCATGAAAGCGGTTGCGCACGCGGCCAAAGGCTTTCCCCGAGAAATCAACGTGTTGTGTGACAACGCGTTGATTAATGGCTACGGATATAAGGCAAAGCCTGTAACCAAGAGAATTACCAGGTCGGTTGTTCAAGAATTCTCCGCTGTACCCCGCGTACGTTCATGGCGCTGGTTGACGGCTGGCCTTCTGGCAACCGTCCTGTTTGGACTGATGGGCGCGTTTGTCTACGCGACCGCGTCCGCCTCTGGCCATGTTACCAATACGCAGGTTACGCAACCCGCCAATGCCGAAACCGGAGAAGCAGTACGATGAGCCGGATATTCGAAGCACTCGAACTGAACGGCATCGAGTTCGAAGACACCCCGGATCGCAACCCCGCGATTTCGGTCGTACACGCGCAGCCGTTCGCGAAAACACCGAAACCTTTTGCCGAGAAAATACTCGCGTTGCATCAGCGTATCGAGGCGACGCTCGGCAACCGCCCCGGAAAGATTGTGTCCATTGCCGCGCTTGAGCCTGGCGATCAAGGTTTTACGTATTCATTTGAACTCGCGCGTCTCGCGGCGAAGCATCTAGCCCGGCGCGTGCTATTGCTGGGTACTTGGCAATCCGGATGTTCGACGCGCGTGCTCCAGAACGGCGTTTCGCGCGGCTGGGAAGCGGCGACATTTCAGAACGCGCCGATCTCCGAATACGTGCACCGTCTCGATGAACCGCCAATTGCCGTGAGTCAACTCAATCTTACGCGCGACGCACTGGCCGCTTTGGCATCGTCCGCTCGGTTTGGAAATACCTTGCGGCGCATGCGCAAACAGTACGACCTGATTGTTATTGATACACCGCCCATGTCGGAAAGCATGGACGCCGTGCTGATGTCTCCCGTCGTGGACGGTACCGTGTTAATCGTCAATGCCGGTGAGTCGCGCTGGCAAGTGGTGCGCAACGCGGTCGATCAACTGACCGCTCAAAACGGAAATGTAATCGGCGTAGTGCTGAACAAGCGGCGCCACTTCATCCCCAATTTTATATACCGAAAACTCTAAGCGGCTTTCGCGCCGCAACAGTGGGCCGCGCTGTTCCTCCCGGTCACAACTGCATGGAGTGCATGCCATAAATACTCAAGCACAAAACAGGCCAACGCTTCTAAGGCTTTTCTCGCGGGAAAGCCAATCGCCTGCGCCGGTCGAACTGCTTTCTACGGCGGCGTTTGAACGCCAACTCGTAATTGAGCGCGCACGCACGGAGCGTTCGCGGTTCATCTTTACGATGATCGCGTTCACCATCGAAGAAGCGGAAAACGAAGTGGACTGCGCGCGCGCGCAACGTGCATTGACGGTAGCGCTGATGCAACGCACGCGCGCATGCGACACGAAGGGCTGGCTGGGCGAACGCATCGCCGTGATCCTTCCGTATACGACCGTCGCCGGTGCGCGCGGTCTAGTTCAAAAAATTGATGCCTTGTTCTACGAAAACTATCAGGAGTCGGGATCGGCAGCGGGCAATGCCAGCCTATCCTGCGCCATGTACGAATATCCGGCCGATCGCATTGATGCGATGACGGCAAAGCCACAGGAATAACCCACCATGAGCAACGCAGCACTTCAACACAATCTCGCGGTTCAGGAGAATCGTTCGTCACGTGCGGTTCGCTTCGAAGCCCGCATCGTGCCGGATTCAAGCCACACCTTGTTCGCAAAGCCGTTTCCGAGATGGAAACGCGCTCTCGACGTGGTCGGCGCATCTGCCGTGCTGCTTGCCGCGTCGCCGGTGATGCTCGCGGTAGCGATCGCCATCAAGGTGACGTCGCGCGGCCCAATACTGTTTGCACAAAAGCGCGGAGGGCTCGGTGGCAAGCCGTTCAACCTTTATAAGTTTCGGAGCATGTCGGTGGATGCCGAAGCGCGGAAGGCAGAGTTGATGAAGTTCAATGAGCGCAGTGGCGTCGCATTCAAAATGACGAACGATCCGCGCGTCACAGCGATCGGCCGCTTCATCCGCAAAACAAGCCTCGACGAGTTACCACAGCTCTTCAACGTATTAAAAGGCGACATGAGCCTTGTCGGACCCCGCCCGCTACCCAAGACCGAAGAAAAGAGTTATGACCATTGGCATTGGCGGCGGCTGGATGTGAAACCTGGCTTGACCTGCATCTGGCAAGTCACCTGCCGCCACGACAAAGACTTCGATCGCTGGGTGCGGCTCGACCTCGAGTACATCGAGAAGCATTCGCTCTGGCTCGATCTCAAGTTGTTATTGCAGACCATCCCCGCCGTACTCGCGCAACGGGGCGCAGTCTAGTCCAGAGCAATGAGTAAAGCCGGCCAAATAGCGATGTCAGCACCGCCTGCGCGGATGATTGACGTCTTGCGCGCAAAGGTGTCGTCGCGCTTGTTTGGCAACGGTGCGTTTACGCTTGCGGACCAGTTGATCGCCAGCGGCTCCACTTTCGCGACGAGTGTGATGTTGGGCCGTATGTGTCTTAAGGAAGACTTCGGCCTCTACATGCTCGGATTCAATGCGTACACAATCTTGCTCACTTTGCAGGCATCCTTGGTTTGCACGCCCTATATCGTGCGTTATCCGGGCGCATCGCGCGAACAAATACCATCGCTAACGGGTTCGTCGCTTTTGCAGTTACTTGCGATGATTGCGCCGGTTGCAATTTGCGCGATTGTTGCTGGAATTGCGCTCGGTGCGGCAGCACTTTCGATGGCCCTATCGCACATGCTCGTCGCGTTCGGCGCAGCCATCTCGTTCATGTTGCTACGCGACTTTGCGCGCCAAGTCGCATTCGCGCAGCTCAAAGGCCTTACCGCGCTTGCATTGGATGTGTTCGTGGCGACAGGGCAGTTGGGTGGAATCGCCGCGTTGGGTTACGTCAATCTGCTTAACGCGACGACAGTATTCATACTAATCGGTTTGGTCTGCGCGATGGGCGCGCTTGGCTGGTATCAACAGCACAAGTCGCAACTGGTATTGCAGCCCCGCACCGCAATGCGTGATTTCTCGCAGGAGTGGCATTCGACACGCTGGCTCTTTTTCAGCGCGTTATTGTGGTGCGTCAGTATCAACATGTATCCGTGGATACTCGCCGCATTTCACGGCGCTGAAACCACGGCCGCCTGGGGCGCCGCTCTCGGTATTGTGGCAGTGATCAATCCGGTGGTCTTCGGTATCCAGAATGTTCTGGGTCCGCGCATCATGCACGCACATGCGGACGGAGGCACGGCGCGTCTACGCCGCGAAGTTTACCGGCTCAGCATTGTCTACGGCGGCGGTTTGCTGCTCTTTGGCCTGACCATGTTCCTGATCGGCGACACGCTGGTTGGTTGGGTCTACGGGTCGAAATATGCCAACAGCGGCCACCTTGCGGCGCTACTTTCATTAAACCTCGCCACTGCCGCGTTTTCATTTGCGTTCTCGCGCGGGCTCTTCGCGCTGCGCCGCGCAGACGTTGACTTCAAAGTAAACGTCGTCGCGTTTGCGATGCTGCTGTTCTGCGGCGTCTGGCTGGCACAAGCCTACGGACCCATTGGCGCCGCAGTGGGACAATTGATCACAAATGCCGCGGCATGCTCAGCGCGCGTAGCGACGTTTTGGTATTGCACGCGTCACATGGAAGGGTTGGTGCCCGCATGACGGCGCTGTCGACCGTTGCAAATCCGCGCCCCATCCCGTGGCTCACGTTCATCTTGCTCACGGCGTGTTTCTTTATCGCGTTGCACGACCCGCTGCGGTCTGCATCCATTCAAGCGGACTACCTCCCCTCCGGTGATACCTTGGAAAAACACGCGTCGGAAGGAAATGTGAAGCGTCAGATCGGCTTCCTCGGCGCGGGTTTGTTTGGTGTCGTGGTGCTGGCGCTTGGCAAACGCAACAACTTGCAGATGAACGGCGCGCTGGCGTCGCTTGTGTTGTTCTTCTTGATTTGGATGCTGCTCAGCGTTACTTGGGCGGATGATCGCGCGCTCAGCGCGCGCCGGCTCGTGGTTATCGCGACGCTATGTTCTGGCGCGCTTGCGATCGCGTGTACCCTCACGCCGCGCGAGATCATGTTGTTCCTTTTGTTTAGTTCCTTCGTCTATCTGCTTTCCGGTGTGGTCTCCGAGATCGCCCTGAGCACCTTTACGCCCGCGGCTGAGCGCTATCGCTTCGCCGGCACCCTGCATCCAAATAATCAGGGCGTGAACTGTTCGCTGATTGTGCTGGCAGCAATGACGGCCGCGCAGTTTGAGAAGCGCGGGAAGGCGATGTACGTCGGGTGCGCAGGGTTCGCGTTTCTATTTCTAATGCTGACCAAGTCGCGCACATCGCTGCTGGCGTTCCTTGTGACCTTCGCGGTCTACGCATTCCTCGTATACGGCAAATCGCGCCGCTTTCTTTATGTCAGCGTGCTCGGGATCACCGCGTTGCTTTTCGTGCTTTTGGTCGAAAGCGACCTTGTCGCCCCTACGCTCGAACGTGGATTGCTCATGGGCCGCACGGACCAAGATATCTCGGGCACGATGTCGCTCACGGGGAGGCTTCCCTTGTGGCAAAACTTGTTGGAATACGCGGAAGCGAAGCCTTTCCTCGGTTACGGCTACGGCAGTTTCTTCACACTCGAACACATCCGCGAAATTTCCGATCGACAAGGTTGGCCCATCGCGGAATGTCATTCGGTGTTCCTGGAAGTGTTGCTCGGTCTCGGATTGGTCGGGATGCTTTCCTACACGGTAGTTCAGTTCATCGGCATGGGCCGCGCGTTTCAGTATTTCCGGGCGACGCAAGACCCTCACTTCGCATTCCTGGGCGGCTTGTTGCTGCTTGGCGTAGTTGGCGGACTTTCGGAATCCACCCTGCTCGTACCCACGATGCAGACCTTCGTGCAGTTCGTCACGCTCGCATATTTCGGATTTGTCGCCGCGCCCGAGATGGTGCAGGAACGCGCCCGCGTGCGTGATCGGCGGCGTTTCAGCGCCCCCGCATTGTATGCGCTCGCGCCTGTGCGCAGAGACCTGCGATGAGCGGCAGCTACGAAAATATCGTCGCCGCCACGCCGCAAGACTCGACGCGCACGGTGGAGAACGTGCGCATCATTTTGGGCAGCGGGTTTCAGCCCGACTACGTGCGCGAGGTTGCCAATGCGTACGCGCGCCAAGGCCGCGAGGTCGAACTTATCGGCGGCAATATGCACATGGCTTCGCAGTACGAAACCGGTGTGACGTTTTGCAACTTGCGTGGCAACGACAAAAAAGAACGCAGCCGCGTTCTCGAACTTGTCAAGCTCGTAAAATATTACGCACGACTGCTGTCACACGTGGCGTCGTCACCCTCCGGCGTCGTGTACGATGTCAGCATTGGCCGCCCGCTGTTGCGCTGTCTGCTGATGTATTCGGCGTTCTTCCTGCTCGGCAAACGCGTAATCTACACTGCCCACAACGTACTGCCCCACGACCGCGACACCGCGTTTAACCGCATCATTTATTTCATCATCTATCGCGCAATGGTTGATGCGATCATCGTCCATGGCAGCGCTATTAAGGAACGCATCGTGCGCGAATTCGGCGTGGACGCCGAACGCGTGCACGTCGTCTCGCATGGAACCTATCACGCAACTTCGAATCCCGAGATTACCAAAGAGTCTGCGCGCGAAGTGTTGGGGATCGCGAAGGACGCGTGTGTCGGACTCGTCTTCGGTTTCCAGCGTCCCTACAAGGGAACGCATACGCTACTGGAAGCGCTGGCAGACGCTCCGCTCGCGAAACCGATGACTGTGCTTATTCGCGGCGAGGCCACTGATCCGGCATATCGCGAGAAACTGGAAGCCATCATCGCGCAATGCAGGGACAGACTGACCGTTAACGCAAAGTTCGAATCCGTTCCCGATGGCGATGTTGAGACCTTGTTCAAAGCCTGCGACATCGTCCTGCTTCCTTATCTGGAAGGCAGCCAGAGCGGAATCAAATACATGGCCTACGCCTACGGCCGCCCGGTGCTGGTATCGAATATTGGCAGCCTCGCCGAATTTGTTCGGCCCGGAACCACCGGAGAGATCATCGAGCCAGATAACACGGAAGACCTGGTCCGTGCACTGAACTACATGATCACGAACTATTCGTATTACGACGAGTCCCGGATTCGCGACATCGCGCATGACGAGTTCTCCTTCGATTCCGCCGTTGACGCCGTAGATCGCGTTTACCTTCAACTGAGAAGTACGTAAACGAGCGAATGCAAAACCCGTGAAGATTCTGCAAATACATAACCATTACCGGATGCGCGGCGGCGAAGACGTGATGTTCGAACAGATTTGTTCGCTGCTCCGCGATCATAAGCATCAGGTGTATACCTTTGAGCGCCGCTCGAATGACGTAATCGGACTGCGCGCGAAACTCGCCGCGTTCATGACCGGCGTGTACTCCGGTGCAGCAAAAGACGACGTCGCGCATTTAATCCGCACCGAACGTCCGGATTTGGTACACGTACACAATTTGTATCCACTCGTTTCTCCATCAGTGCTCGAAGCCTGCGGTGAACGCGGCGTGCCCGTGGTAATGCGCTGTCCTAACTATCGTCTCGCATGTCCGACGGGACTTTTCCTGCGCAACGGCAAGGCTTGCACACGCTGCGAAGGCGGTCGCGAATACTGGTGCGCATTGACAAACTGCCGCGGCGATATGGTCGAAAGCACGGCGATGGCCGCTCGCAGTTTCGCGGTACGCACATGGGGACTCATTCGCGAATACGTGAATGTGTTCTTGCCGCCAAGCGCCTTTGTCGCGGGGCGATTGGTTCGCACCGGAATTCCCAAAGAACAGATCCGGGTCATCCCCAATACGGTTGGCGTACCCGAGAAGCCTTGCGATCCCGCGAACGGTTCCTACATCGCATTTGCGGGACGGCTAAGCGAAGAAAAAGGCGTGGAGACGCTGCTCGACGCTGCTCGGCTATTGCCGCGCGTACCCTTTCAAATTGCAGGCGAAGGCCCACTGTTTGAATCCCTGCGCGCAGACGCGCCGCCGAATGTGACTTTTATTGGCCAGCTGTCGCGCAGTGGATTGAGCGAGTTCTATGCGAACGCGCGCGCGTGCGTTGTGCCGAGCGTGTGGCACGAGGCATTCGGTCTCGTGGCAGCGGAAGCGATGGCGCATGGCCTGCCGGTCATCGCGTCGCGCATGGGGGCGTTACCCGAAATCGTTGAGGAAGATTCAACCGGCCTGCTGTTCGATGCCAACAACACCGATGCACTCGCGGAAGCGGTTGAAATCCTATGGTCCGATGCCAGCACCGCGCAAAAGATGGGCTTTGCTGGCCGTGAAAAAGTGATTCGCGAATATGCGCGCGACGTGTATTACAAGCGTCTCATAGACGTGTATTCGTTTGCAGTAGGAGATCGGACGCGCGCATCCACAGCGCAGGCCGCGCATTTGGCGCAGTCGGCGTAAGCGCACGATCTCTGCGGGGTACCAACATGTGGGAGGTGTATCAGTGGACGTAGTAATCGTAACCGGCTCAGGCGGACTAATCGGAGCAGAAGCCGCACGCTTTTTCGGCGGCCTGGGATTTCACGTTGTCGGTGTGGACAACAACATGCGCCAGGAATTCTTCGGCGCGGAGGCCTCGACCGCGTGGGCGGTGGAAAAGCTCAGCGAGCAACTTCAACGCTACACGCATTTCAGCGCCGACATCCGCGAGATGTCCGCCATGCAACTTATCTTCAAGCAGTATGGCTCGGACATCAAACTTGTGATACACACAGCCGCGCAACCGTCGCACGATTGGGCCGCGCGTGCGCCGCTTGTCGATTTCGGCGTGAACGCGCAAGGCACGCTAAACATGCTTGAGTGCACGCGCCAACATTGTCCGGAAGCGGTGTTTATCTTCACCTCCACGAACAAAGTGTACGGCGATACGCCCAATTTCCTGCCGTTGCGCGAACTCGAAACCCGCTTCGAAATCGCCGAAGGACATGACTACGAAGGCGGCATCAAGGAGACGATGTCCGTCGATCAGTGCACGCACTCCGTGTTCGGCGCGTCGAAAGTCGCGGCGGATATCATGGTGCAAGAATATGGCCGCTATTTTGGAATGAAGACGGCCTGCTTCCGCGGCGGCTGCCTGACCGGCCCCGGCCATTCCGGCGCGGAGCTGCACGGCTTCCTTGCATACTTGATGAAATGCTGCGTGACGGGCCGCGAATACCGCATCTTCGGGTACAAAGGCAAACAGGTCCGCGACAACATCCACAGCTACGACCTGATCCAGGCCTTCTACCAGTTCTACAAAAAACCGCGCGTCGCCGAGGTCTACAACATCGGCGGGGGCCGCTACAGCAATTGCTCGATGCACGAAGCGATCGCGGAGTGCGAATCGATCTGCGGCAAATCAATGGACACCGTCTACGTTGATGACAACCGCGTTGGCGATCACATCTGGTGGATTTCCGGTCTGCAGAAATTCGAGTCGCACTTCCCCGAATGGAAAATCACCTACGACGTGACGCACATCCTTCAGGAAGTGTACGCCGCGAACGTCGAGCGCCTGGAAACCGTGCCGGCATGAGTGCGGAAACCGCAACAGAGCGCCCGTTGCGCATCTTGCTGGTGTCGAACCATCGACGCTTCAAGATCAATTTCCGCGCGTTTCCGTGGGCCTACGAACTTGCTGCACGCGGACATGATGTAGACGTCATGTGCCACGCCGATACCGAGCGTTGGCGCACGCACATCGAACACGTTAACGGCTTCCGCATCATCGAAAGCCCCGACATGCTGGTCGGCGCGTTGCGCCAGGGCTGGGATCCGATCTGCGCGTGGCGGCGTCGCGCGCTGCTGTTCCGAGAGAACAAGCAGTACGACATCATTCATTGTCTAGACACGCGGCTCGCAGTAGTGTTGCCCGCGTTGGCATATGCCCGCAAAAAGCAAATCCCGATAGTAAGCGATTGGATCGATTGGTGGGGCCGTGGTGGCTTGATCAAGGAGCGCCGTCCGCTTTGGTATCAATGGCTCTTCGCGCCAATTGAAGTCCACTTCGAGGAGGCGTACCGGAACAAGCTCGACGGCCTAACAACGATTAGCCATGCGCTGATGGAGCGCGGAATCAAGCTTGGCATCGAGCGCAAACGCTGTCTCGTGATTCCTGGCGGCGCAAATATTCGCGCGTTTGCAGAAGTCCCACCTAAATCGGAAAGTCGTTCGATGCTCGGTATCCCGGAAGATGTGCCGGTCGTCTGCTTTTCAGGTCTCGATGTATTAATCGATCTGCCACTTGCGGTACAGGCCTTTGAGTTGTTGCTCAAACGCGATCCACGCACGATTATGCTGCTCGCCGGTCCGGCCGAACACGACGTGAGCGGTATGGTGTCTTGCGAATCCGTGATGGCAAACGTCAAAGCGCTCGGCCCGGTCCCGTACAAGCAACTTCCGAAATATCTCGCCGCTGCCGATCTCTTTCTCATGCCTTATTCGAACAAGGTCAGCAACGTGGGCCGTTGGCCGAACAAGATCGGCGACTACATGTGCGTAGGCCGGCCGACGATCTCGAATCCCGTCGGCGAAGTGAAATGGCTGTTCGAGCGATACGACATCGGAGCGCTTGCGGATCCCACGCCGCAGGCGATGGCAGACGCCGCCGTCGCATATCTTGACGATCCTGAACGCGCCTCGCGCGCCGGAGAAGTCGCACGCGAAACCGCGTACACCGTATTTGCGTGGGACAAACTTATCGTGAATCTCGAGCGGTACTACTTCGACCTGCTCGATGGCCGTCTTGGGCCCCTCCACTTTCAACAATTGCCCGCTGCCAAACAGGCTGCAACGTTTGGGAATGCGGCGCACGCGAAAGGAACCGAACCATGAGAATCGCCGTCATTGGGACTGGATACGTCGGACTCGTCACCGGCACTTGCTTTAGCGAGGTCGGCCACGAAGTGACGTGTGTCGATATTGACGCGGCAAAAATTGAAGCGCTGCGCTTTGGGCGCATTCCGATCTATGAGCCTGGCTTGGATGAAATGGTTGCCATGAACGTTGAGCAAGGCCGCCTGACATTTACGACAGACATTAAGAGCGCAGTCGAACGCGCGCTGTTTGTATTCATCGCCGTGGGCACGCCACCGCTTGAGGACGGCACCGCAGATCTTAAGTACGTGTTGTCAGCCGCGAAATCCATCGGCGAGCACTTGAACGGCTATAAGATCATCGTGAATAAATCGACCGTACCGGTCGGCACCGCAGGGAAAGTATTCAATACTGTCCAGGCGGCATTGAACGAACGCAAGGTTCAATTCGATTTCGATGTCGTATCCAATCCCGAGTTCCTGCGCGAAGGTTGCGCGATCGACGATTTCATGCACCCGGACCGCATCGTGATTGGCTCGGACGATTGCCGCACCGATGTGCTGATGAAAGAACTGTACGCGACATTCGTGCGCGATGGCCGCCCCGTGTTGTCCATGGACACAACGTCCGCGGAGATGACGAAGTACGCCGCGAACGCCATGCTCGCGATGAAGATTTCGTTCATTAACGAAATCGCGGCGATTTGCGAACGTGTCGGCGCAGACGTAGAAAACGTACGCAATGGCATCGGCGCGGATAGCCGTATCGGATATCAGTTCATCTTTCCCGGTATTGGATATGGCGGGTCATGCTTCCCGAAAGACGTGCAGGCCCTAGTAAGCACAGCGCGATCGGCTGGGCATGAACCGAAAATACTCAACGCCGTGGAAGCCGTGAACCAGGAGCAAAAGGGTTCGCTGGTCCGAAAAATTCAAGAGTACTACGGCGGGGATCTAACTGGATTGCAGTTTGCCGTTTGGGGACTTTCATTCAAGCCCGAAACAGACGACGTGCGCGAAGCGCCTGCACTGCTGATACTCGACGCACTGATCGCCGCGGGCGCGACGGTACTCGCCTACGATCCGAAGGCCATGCGCGAAACCCAGCGCTATCTCGGCACGCGCGAAGGCCTGACATACGTTGACGACAGCTATGCCGCCCTTGAAGAAAGCGATGCGCTGATCCTCGTAACGGAATGGTCGTACTTCAAAAATCCCGACTTCGATCGCATGAAGTCACTTCTAAATGCGCCCGTGATCTTCGATGGCCGCAATATTTTCTCGCCCGACCTCATGCGCATGCTCGGCTTCGATTACTACTCGGTAGGCAGAGATCCTGTCCTCGCGAATTCGCAAGGCCGGACGCAACGGCTCAAGGCAGCGGCGGTGTAATGTTGGCATACGTACTCGATAGTCAGCTTGTACCTGAAGTGGTCCCCGAACGCCTCATTACGGTAGTCGTATGCACGTACAACCGCCGCGATTACCTCAAGCTCGCGCTCGAATCGCTCCAGACGCAAGAAACCGAAGGGTCTTTCGCATACGAGATTGTCGTGGTTGACGATGGCTCGACGGATGACACGCCAAGTGTTGTCGCGGAATTCATCTCGAGGAGCGCAGTGGCTGTCCGCTACGTTCGCGAGAACGGCCACGGCATCGCGGCCGCGCGCAACACAGGGCTCGCAAGCGCCAAAGGCGACTGGATAGCGTTCTTCGACGACGACCAACTGGCAGACGACCGCTGGCTTATCGAGTTGTGGCGATCGCGGGAATCCACCGGAGCACTTTGCGTCTGCGGTTCGCGCGCGTTGCACCTAACAGAAGATGAACTCAATTCGATGTCGCAGTTCGTGCGACTCACGCTGGGCGAAATTCCTGCAAAGGAAGCAGGGCATTGCACGCGCCGGGACATGATTTGCACCGGCAATGTCTTGTTGCACCGCAGTGTCCCGGAACAGGTTGGTGGCTTCGATCCCGCGTTGGTACGTGGCGGCGAAGACACCGAATTTTTCATGCGCGTGCGCAAAGCGAACATCGCGTGCTACTACACCCCCCGCGCGCTCGTTGCACACATGGTCCCATCATACCGGATGCAGGAATCTTATTTGGTGTGGGCGGCGAAGCGTGGCGGAGTGTGTTTTGCACATTGCGACTTCACCGAGCGGGGTGTCATTTACACCTTAATCATCGCGGGCGCACGCATCGCGCAGGCATGTGTGGTGCACGGCAGCGTATACGTTGTGGCGCTCTTGCAAGGCAATACCGTGGAATTGCTTGGGAGACGTTTTCAAATCAAGCGCGCTGCCGCCTATGCAAAGTACGCCGCGAGTCTTTGTTTCGCCATGCATAAAGACAGCAGCTCCGACGAACGTATCGAGTTTCGCGGTGAACGCAAATTGTTTCAGAGATCGGCGAATAGCGAATAAAGAACGGTGCGGATCATTCAACTCATAAACTGGCACCGCTTCGGTGGCGGTTCCGACAACATTGCGCGCACAACCACACAGTTGCTGGCGGAGCGCGGCCATGAGGTCCGCCTGCTCGCACACGATAGTCAAGACTATGCAGGCTCGCTGCGCGGCAAACTTCGTGCGCTTGTACACGGGGTGTACTCTTCGCCGGGCGTTCGCGAAATACGCGAAGCGGTCGCCGAGTTTCGGCCGGACGTGCTGCACGTCCACGAAGTATATCCGCACCATTCCCCGTGGGTGCTCGCTGAATGCAAGCGCGCCGGCGTTCCGGTTGTAATGACCTGTCACGATTACCGCCTTACCTGTCCGAATGCCACGCACCTGAGCCACGACAAGGCCTGCACGCGCTGCGTTACCCACGGCGCGCACTGGTGTGCGATCAAAAACTGCCGGAACACTCGCGCGGAAAGCGTCGCCTACGCGGCGCGCGGCATTACCGCAAACGCGTTTGGACTCTTCCGTAATAACGTGTCCGTGTTTATTACGCCAAGCGAAATGGTGCGGCGCCATATGATCGAAGTCGGCGGCTTCGATCCTGATCGCTTCGTCGTTGTGCCAAACGTCGTTGATTCTGTTGCTGAACCCGCCGATCCGGCAGCCGGCCAATATATTGCATATGCCGGACGCATCGCCCCGGAAAAAGGCGTGGACACCTTGATCGAGGCCGCGCGCATTGTCGGATTGCCCTTGCACATTGCCGGGGCCGTCGGCGCGCAAAACATCGAACGTGAAAACGTCACATGGCGCGGCCTGCTGGATGCGCCGGCCTTGCGCGCGTTTTATAGAGGCGCACGATTTGTCGTCACACCGAGCCGATGGAACGAGGCCTTCGGTCTCGTACCAGCCGAAGCAATGGCACACGGCGTGCCCGTAATCGCTTCGCGCATGGGAGCATTGCCCGAACTTGTTGAAGATGGTGAAACGGGGCTGCTCTTCGAAGCGGGCAATGTCAGCGAATTGGCAGAATGCATGACAGCGCTCTGGAATGATCCTTGCCGCTGCACGCAAATGGGCCTTGCCGCGCGCGCGCGCATGCTGGATTTGTGTTCGCCATCGCGTTATTACGATCGTCTGCTCGCCGTGTACGAGCGCGCACAAACATGCCAGCCCTTTCCGGGTCACGTGAGCGCAAGGCATCCGAGCGGGCTGGGGGTCACCCAACAATGACGCCCAGCGCAGAGCGCCAAGGACCAATCGAATTCTCGATCGGCAACATTAAGTGTTCGACGCATACTATCGACGAACTGGTCAGTGAAGTCGTGTACTTGCTGAAACATCCGGAAGAAAAAAGTCGCGCACTGCTTTGTTTAAACGCGCACATCTATAATCTCGCATCGAAGGATGAAACCCTTCGCGCGCACCTGAACGATGCGCGAATCGTGACGGCCGACGGCATGTCCATCGTCTGGTACTCGCGCGTATTCGGGATACCGATGCCCGAACGCTGCAACATGACCGAGGCATTTCGTGCATTCCTAGAGTCGGAAAAGTTCCGCAATACCCGTGGCATTCTCATCGGCTCGACGGAGGCCGAGGCCACGAAGGCGGCGCGCGCGATTGAAGGATCGTCGAAACATTGCACCATCGTGCGCGCATACTCCGGTTACATGGCGGACAAAAAATACAAACAACTCTTCAAATCGCTCAACGATGTCGACTTTATTTTTATCGGCATGGGCACGCCGCGCACAGAGCGCATCGTCGATATGGCGTCGCGGTACTGTCCGCGCGCAATTGCATGGGGCATTGGCGGCGGCACGATTCGCATTTATGCGGGCTCCCTGAAGGAAGCATCGCCTTTTTGGCGGCGCAACGGTCTTCAGTGGCTCCACAGGCTCGTCACCGATCCGGTACACCTGTGGCACCGGTATCTCATCGGAAATCCTGTATTCATATTCCGCGCCATTCGGCACGGGCTTAAGGCGCGCGCCATCAGCGAACCAGTAGAAATATCGCGCAAATCTCCTACATTCGCCACCGGAACGCGCGTGATACACAAGTCGCTGACGAACGTCAATACGTCAAACCCATAGCGTTTTTCGCACTGCGTACCCTTCGCGAATAAAATAATGAAAGGTCGTGTTACGAAGTCGGCCTGAAATCAGAAGTCGGAGTCGCGATTATGGCGCACAAGGGATACGGTCGAAATTACATCATTGGTTTGTGCGTTGTGCTGGCCGGGTTATTCGTTTCGTCGTTTTATATTATCGGCTGCATACAGCAGCAGCGCGGAAAATACCAGCAGGAACGCGACGAGCGCGACCAAGTAAAAGGCCAAGTGCAGCCCGTTCCGCACGAACTGAACAGATAGTTTCGCTATATCCCCTGCCAGCGATAGCGGATAAGTTCAGCCTTATCTCCAAAATAGATTCCGTGGTCGTCTATCGCGAACCCGCAGCGAATGGCGCGCGGGTACTCCGCGAGGACGTTCACCGCGTACGTATCAGGGTCGAGAGAGAATATTTTCTTGTTCGCCACGCCGTAAAGCTTGCCATCTTTCCATAACGCCAGCGCAATATCGTGGACTGACCCGACTCCCAAGTCCGACCTATGTACTATTTCTCCTTTGTCGATGTCGTAAACGAATAGCGAATCGCCGTTTGCGATACCGAATATGCGTCGCCCTGCGATGACCAAGGCGCGAATGTACTGCGATTTCTCGTAGGGTGCGATTTCGGAGACGATCTTCTTCTGCTGCGGATCAAACGCTACGAACTTCGCTTCCGGTTGCGTGGGCGTAGTACCGCCTCCGCCCTGGATGCTGGTCCCGGCGAAAATCAATCCGGACTTTTCGTCGTATGCCAATGCGGACACAGACTGATCGGTTACAAGGGGATGATAGTTCTCGATTAGTTTGTCCTGCGCGGGGTCCCACACGCCCAGCGAGCCGCCCAGTCTGCCGTACTCCGGAAAGCTGCCGATGTAAATGAAGTCGTTCGGTCCGTGAATCATCGCGCGCGGACGCAGGTGTCCTGGACCCAGCGGACCGAATGCGCGCGGATTGTTCTCAGGTTCTTTTCCGTAATTCCACGGTTTGCCCGGATCGTATTTCGACAGGAATGAGCCAGGGTACGCGCAGAGATACAAGATGCCGTGATGATCGAGGAACGAGTAAATCTCGCCACCGACATCGGTTGGGTTGCCGGGGTTCTCCAACGTACCGGTTGCGGGGTCGTACCAAAACATTTCCAGCGGCATGAAGGTGCCGCCATAGATGCGTCCACCCGGTCCATTCGCAACGTAGAACAGGCCCGCGCCGTCTCCCGCGTACGTAAAGATCTTATGTTCGACGGTGCCATCGGGCGACGTGAGATCGTAGGTACCGTTGATTGTAACGTTAGATACAACGCGGCCGTCCTTCAGTTTCGTGTAGGTGACCATCGCGGGCGGCTGCGCTTCTTCCGTTAGCGATCCATCCGCATGCACTTTCAACGTCACAGATACGGGCCGTTTGATTTCGCCGTTCTCCGGATCGCCGTTTAAAACTTCCATCTTTGTCGCGGAAACATAGACGTTGCCATCGACACCTTTCATCACGGACGTGGAGGTTTGCGCGGGGTCTCCGCGGTAAGCCTCGGGCAATATTGCCCTGTGCTCGCGGGTCATCGGATCATAGACGACGAGGTTCGCCTTGCCGTATCCGATCGCCACGTAGATTCTTCCGTCCGGCCCCGTCGCGACGCTGCGAGAATACATCTGCTCCTCGTCCATACGGCCAAGATCTTCCATTTTGCCGGTCGCGGGGTCGTATGACACGAGTTTTGCTTGCGGAAAGGTGCAGCCATAGAGCTTGTTGTCGGCGCCGATGCAGTATTGCCACAGGTACGTTTCCGTTTCGGAAGGCCTGCCAATTACTTCGATCTGCTTTTCCGGGTGCTTTGGATCAAATACCAGGATTTGACCATTGTCACTCGCGTCCGGGCCTTCATGCGTGCCGAGGTAGATGCGGTTGTCCGGCCCAACGATGAAGCCCCAAGCGCCTGTGCCTACCGGCGACTTGAACTGTTCCGACGCGCCGGTTTCGGGATCGACCGCGACGAGAAACAGCTTGCCTCCATCTTGGCGAAAATTAATGTAGATACGCTCTGAACCCTCCGTAGGGCCCGGCCCAACGAGCACGCCCATGAACCCAGCCTTGAGCACGGGCTTACCCAACGACTCAAACGGGGCAGGAACAGTGTCCGCAATCGCGAGAAACGTCATTGCCACACACACGCACCATCTCATAGAAAATCCCCCCGCGCGTTTCAGACTAGCAAGTGATGATGCACGAAGTGTGCTGGGGCTTCCAGCTGGAAGAACCAGCTAACGGTGCAGTTCGAGACTAGTAGAAACAACCGCGCTCTAACGCCTTCAATACACCACCCCGCCTTTGTAGGCCTTTTTTTCACACTTGCATAAGTCCTTGCCTTCAAGCCCTTCACAAGGGTTCCGGATCGGTGCGCCTTTCTGGTCAATCTGCGCGCGGATCGGGCGGGGCTTCGTTTTCGGTTTGAGGTGTTTCATGGTGACCTTCTTGGTTGTTCAATTCTAATACCGCAGGGGCGGACACTTGTTGCGCGCAAACGTAATATCACGGGAGAAGGCCCGTTGAGTTTCTACCCCGATGCAAAGCCCCCAAGTCATTGAATTGCGCCGCACGGGAATGTTCATGTATGCTAGTTCGGTTTATTCGTACATCGTTTTGGCGCCGGATTTGAGCCTTCGACGTACAGTTTTGCGCGTGGCCCCCGGCTATCCCCCCGCGCGCCCGGCGAGCAACCAGGAGACCCATAATGAGCAATGCCCAAGAACTGACTGTGGACACCTTCGAATCGACCGTTAACAACGGCGTAACGCTCGTGGATTTCTGGGCGGAATGGTGCGGGCCTTGCCGTATGATGACGCCTGTGTTGGATCAACTGGCGACCGAGTACGCCGGTAAGGCGAAGATCGCGAAGGTCAATGTGGACAACGAACAGGACTTGGCAATCAAGTTCGATATATCGAGCATTCCGGCCCTGCTAATCTTCAAAGATGGCAAAGTCGCGAAGCGCTTCGTAGGCGTCACGGCCAAGGGCGAACTCGCAGCGGCATTGGACGGCGCAGCAGCGGGCTAATCTGCTGCGCGGCAGCGCATTATTGCGTCATCGACACAATGTCCATGACGTACACAATGTCCATAGTGCAGCCACATATTTCAGGTGCGCATATCGGGTGAATTAAGAAGGGCGCAGAGGGTGCGCCCGGTGACTTGAGAGGGACTTCGTACTACCATGACTCCGAAGACTGTTGCCGTGGCCGGCGCCACCGGCCTTGTGGGCCGCGAAATGATGCGCGTTCTTGAAGAGCGCAATTTCCCGGTGAAATCCATCAAACTGCTTGCATCGGCGCGGTCGAAGGGTACAAAACTCAAGTTCAAAGGCGAAGACCTTCCCGTCGAGGAATTGACCGAAACATCCTTTAAAGGCGTTGAAATCGCTCTGTTCAGCGCTGGCGGCAGCACAAGCAAAAAATTTTCGCCGTGCGCCGCGAAGGATGGCTGCGTGGTCGTGGACAATTCCAGCGCCTGGCGCATGGACGACACCGTGCCGCTGGTAGTCCCGGAAGTAAACGCGGCTGACATCAAGTGGCACAAAGGCATCATCGCGAACCCAAATTGTTCCACCATCCAGATGGTGGTTGTGTTGAAGCCACTGCACGACGCCGCAAAGCTCGAGCGCGTAATCGTTTCAACCTATCAAGCGGTATCCGGCGCCGGCATTAAGGCGCTAGACGAATTGCTGGAACAGACTAAAGCGGTAATCGAAGGCCGCAAACCTGAAGCTATCCTCTTCCCGCATCAAATCGCGTTTAACTGTATTCCCCAGATTCCGCAAAGCGATGCCTTCGCGGACAACGGTTATACCTCCGAAGAAATGAAAATGGTCAACGAGACCAAAAAGATCATGGGCGACCAGTCCATCCGCGTGTGTGCGACCACTGTGCGCGTGCCCGTATACACGGGACATAGCGAGTCGGTGAACATCGAGACCGAAAAAAAACTGACCCCCGACGAGGCACGTGCTATTTTGGCAAATGCCCCGGGAGTCATTGTGAAAGATGATCCCTCCAGACAGGTTTATCCGCTCGCCTCGGAGGCCGCAGGCCACGGCGACACTTTTGTCGGCCGTATTCGTGAAGACCTTTCACACCCCCACGGCCTCGCCATGTGGATCGTATCCGACAACTTACTGAAGGGCGCGGCCCTGAACGCCGTCCAGATCGCCGAGCGGCTGTAAAGGGGCACGGGCGTCTCGCCCGTGATTTCCTGAGTCATTCCGTAAGTTGTCTACTGCGAATCGGATACGTCACGGCCGGGGAACCCGTTCCTCCCGGTTTCCGGTGTCGGGCCAAGAGCGAAACTTTACACCAGACTTGGGGTTTAACATTTGGCGGTGGGCCTACCCGCTGTCGAGTGTTTTTTTATGCCGATTCTGCTACTATAGGAATGTGGCGTGTCTGAAAGACGCCGCCGTGTCCGCAAACCATTCGGGGGGAAAGGTTTAGCGGCCAGCCGTTTTCCGGGTGATCGTCAACTGCCCAAAGCGGTCATACGTAGTATTAGCAGTAGAGGGGTATGACCCGCGACGGTTCCAGCATGAAGTGTGCAATCCCGACATATCTGGCGTTCTTAGGCGCGGCCTCACTTTGTCTTGGCCTCGGCTGTTCGACCGCACATTACCGCGATAAGGCCGACAAAGAGGTCTACAAAATCATCGCGGATAAGTCCCCCGGCGTGCCGGGCCTGCCGGAAAACTTCTCCATTGAACAAGATAAATCCGATCCTTTGGAGGGGCTCGGCGCAGGGGAGCAAACGCCGGAGTTCCTCGCCGAGGCCGGGAAGGCGGAAGCGGGTGCGCAAATCATTTCGCTGGAAGATGCGCTGAGCATCGCCGTCACGCATAGCCGCACCTATCAAAACCAAAAGGAACTCTTGTACCTGCAGGCGCTTTCGCTGACCCTTGACCGTCACCAGTTCTCTCCCATCTTCGCCGCATCCGGATCAGGTCAATACAACCGCAGCACGACGGACATCGAGAAGTTAAATGGCGTAGGCGAAGCGGCAAACGCGATTCCGGGCCTAATCGCGCAGCGCGGACGTAACGCCTCTTTGGTACTTTCCGGGGCGCCCACTGCGTCTGGCATTCTCCAGCAATTGGGTGTGCCCGCGAATTCGCAGACCATCGCCGCACTCGAGGCCGTCGGCGCGCTATCCGGTACACCGGCACAATTGTTGACCGACTATGCGAATGTCGTGAATGAGGCCTTCACAGTCGCCGGCGTCAACCAGCCGGAGCGTGAGATTCGCGACGACCGGGACATAACAGGCGATGCAAATATTGGTGTGAGCATGCTCCTTAAAGGCGGCGCCCGCATCGCTATCGGGCTCACCTCGAATTTCCTGCGCTTCCTCACCGGCGATCCCACGCTGCAATCGTCCTCCGCACTGGTGGCAAACATCACGCAACCGCTTCTGCGCGGGCGAGGGAAAGACGTCAATGCGGAATTCTTGACCCAGGCCGAACGTGACGTCTTGTACCAACTGCGCGCATTCCAGAGGTTCCGCCAAGAGTTTGCGGTGCAGGTTGCATCGGGCTACTACAACGTGCTGCAGGCGCGTGATGCGGCTCGAAATAATTATCAGGGCTACCTCGCATTCCAGCGCTCCGTCGAGCGCGAACGCGCGCTATACGACGCGAACCGCACCACCTTGACTGCGCTGGGCCGAATCGAACAATCCCTGCTCAATACGGAAAATGCGTGGGTGGATTCGATCCGCAATTACAAGCAAGCGCTCGATCAGTACAAAATTCTGCTCGGACTGTCCACGGATGTGAACGTGATTCTTGACGACGCAGAACTGGTCGAACTCAATGAGAAAGGCCTGAACCATCCCGCGCTCCAATCCGACGATGCAGTCGCCGTGGCCCTGGCGGCGCGCCTCGATCTCTACAACACACGCGACGAAAAAGATGATTCGGAACGACGCATCAAAGTCGCGGCGAATGCCCTGTTGCCAGACCTCGATTTGGTTATCGCGGGTTCCGTGAACAGCGTGCCCGGCGACGATACCTTCGACGAACTGGATTTTCAGCGCGCGCGATGGAGCGCCGGTTTTGATGTGGATCTGGGTCTCGACCGCAAAGCCGAACGAAATTCCTATCGAACCGCTTTGATCAGTTTTGACCGCGCCGTCCGGGAATTGAGCCTCGCGGAGGACAACGTAAAGCTCGATGTGCGTGAATCGTGGCGAAACCTGGATCAGGCCAAGCGCAATTACGAAAACCGCAAACTCGCACTCGAGCTCGCCGCGCGCCGCGTTGAAGAACAAGACCTGCGCGCCGAGATCGGCGAAGCGATCGTGCTCGATCAGGTGGACGCGCAAAACGACTACATCAGCGCGCAAAACGAATTGACAGACGCAACGGTGCGCCACACGATCGCCAGGCTTGAATTCTGGCGCGATATGGGAATTCTCTATATTAAAGAGAACGGACAGTGGGAGGAAGTGAACGATGTCCCTGCAACCACACCTCAATAAACGTGCGCGGCTCTTGAAGCTGCTGCGCTCCCGCTGGGCAAAAGCCGCGATCGCCGTGATCGGGCTGATCGCCGTCTACCTTTTCATGAACGGCGGCGGCGAGCAGACCTCAACAAACACCCTTTTTGCCGCCGTGAAAGGTGATTTGAAAATTACCGTGACCGAAGGCGGCAACGTCGAAGCGCGCGAATCGCAAACCATCAAGTCCAAGATCAAGGGCGAGACAAAAATCCTCAGCATCATCGACGACGGATACCTCGTGACGCCAGAGGACGTCGCAAACAAAAAAATTCTCGTTACGCTGGACAATTCCGAACTGCAGGAAAAGATGACGCAGGAGGAAATTCAATACGAAAGCGCGAGCGCGGACCTGGCGGAGTCCACCGCGCAATTCGAAATCACCGTCAAGCAGAACGAAAGCGACATCAAGAAAGCCGAACTCGACGCGAAGTTCGCCCTAATGGATCTGCAACGCTACCTGAGCGAAGACATTTCAAACGCTATCTTGAAACAGCGCGGTCTAAGCGGCGATGTCTCAGAAATGAGCGATCAAATACGCAAATCCGTGGAAGAGAGTTTCGTCATGCCCAAGGACGAGACCACCGTCGAACCCAGCAACAACACCAACCCTGAGAATCGCGAATTGCCCGCAGCACCTTCTCCTGCGAGCGACGGACAGCGAGAAGAAGGTGCGAAACCCGCGGGGGAAGAAGGACAGCGCGGTGATGGCCAGCGCAGCGGCGGAAGACGTCGACGTCCCGAGGGCGCGCCAAGCGATGCAAACCGCGGCGAACGCCAGGGTGCTCAGGGCCAGCAGCAGGCCAAGCCCGAAGTTAAACAGGAGGCGAAAGCGGACAAACCTGCCGCAACCGACGCCGAATCGACCACTGAGGGTGGCGACTTGCCTGCCGAAGCCGAGTCCATGATCGCCCAATCCGCGAAATCCGCTGTATCCACCATTGCGATCGCGGCCCGGCGCCCGGACATCGATTTCACAAAATACGCCAAGCCTGATGCCTTGGGCGATGGCGAAGCACAACAAAAACTGCGCAAGCTCGAAAGCGATCGTCTGCTCGCCGAAGGCGATCTCTTGTTGTCTGAAACAAAACTTACCGGCACGCGCAAACTAGCCGAGAAGAACTTTGTCACCAAGCAGGAACTCGACAACGACGAGATGAGCGTGAAGAAGCAAACGGTAAACCGCGATTCCTCGGAAACGGCGCGCGACCTGTTTGTGAAGTACGAGTTTCCCAAGGAAGCCGAAAAGCTCCTTTCCGCCTACGAAGAAGCCATTCGCGCCATGGAACGCACCATGAAGCAGGCCGTCGCAAAACAGGCCCAAGCCGAAGCGCGCAAAAAATCGAGCGAGGCCAGTTTCCGCCTACGCTCCGAACGGCGCCGCGAACTGGAAGAGCAGCTGGAGTCCTGCACGATCGTCGCCGAACGCCCCGGGCTCGTGGTCTACGGTGGCAGCGAGGAAAACTGGCGCGGCAACCGCGACCCGATTCAGGAAGGCACCACCGTCTACGAGCGCCAGGAAATCATCACAATCCCGGACATGACGCAGATGGCAGTCCGCGTAAAGATTCACGAGTCGAATATCGACAAGATAAAGCTCGGACAAAAAGCGAAGATCAAACTGGAGTCCTTCCGCGATCAAGAGGAATTGGTCGGCGAAGTCGTGAAAATCTCCGTAGTGCCCGATCAAAGCCAGCGCTGGATGAACCCAGACATGAAACTGTATCCCGCGACCGTGGCCATCAGTGGCACCTACGAAAAGCTAAAGCCAAGCATGACCGCGGACGTTGAAATTCTCGTCGATGAATTGAAGGAAGTCGTTTACGTGCCGATTCAGGCGGTTCAGCCCAAAGGCAACAAACGCGTGGTGTACGTGGCCGATACCTTCGGCGGACAAACAGAGCGCGAAGTGGAGACCGGCCAGTTCAATAACGAGTTCATCGAGATCAAGAAAGGCCTTGACCAAGGCGAACACGTGTATCTGCGCGCGCCGGACGCACTTCCGGGCCAAGCGGGCGCCAATGAGGAAAAGGACGGCGAAAAGAAGGAAGAAGAGTCCCCCGCCGCGCCGCAACAGCGTGAAGGCGGCGCGCCCGCTGCCGCATAACTGGACTACGCAGTGGCAGACATCATCGCACAGATAGTCGAGGTTCGTAAGCGCTACATGATGGGCCTCGTCGAGGTCGAAGCGTTGCGCGGCGTTTCCCTCGATTTCCGCCAGGGCGAGTACATCACGATCATGGGACCCTCAGGCTGCGGCAAATCTACGCTGCTCAATTTGCTCGGCTGTCTCGATCGCCCCACCGACGGCCAATACATCCTCGGCGGCGAGGACGTTTCCACACTCGACGATGACACGCTCTCATCGATTCGCGGCAAACGCATCGGTTTCGTCTTCCAATCCTATAATCTTATTCAACAACTCAACGTGCTCGAAAACATCGAAGTACCGCTGTATTACCAGGGACGCCCCGATGAAGAAGCGCGCGCCATCGCAACGGAGCTGGCAGTCCGAGTGGGCCTCGGCGAACGCCTCGAACACCGCCCCTACGAATTGTCCGGCGGCCAGCAACAACGTGTCGCCGTCGCGCGCGCGCTTGCAAACGACCCATTGATCATCCTCGCCGACGAACCAACCGGCAACCTCGATTCGACATCCGGCTCCGATATTCTCGGCGTCTTCGACGAACTGCACCGGCAGGGCAAGACCTTGATCATGGTCACGCACTCCGACGAAGTCTCCGAACGCGCACAGCGCGTGATTCGGCTGCGCGATGGAAAGGTGGAGCGCGATGAGCGGCGAAACTAAAGACATCCAGTACGAGCGGAAAACGGGGACTGATCCGCTTTTCTGCAGATTGAAATGCGCGTCTGTACCCGCTTTTCGCGGCACTCAAAGCAAAAGCTCTTTTCAACATGTCTAGCTACACGAGTGCTGCGACCATCCGCCAACTGCTAGGCCTCACCTCCGTGCAGCGCCTCGTGCGCACAACGCAATTGGGTTTCAAGAGCCTGTGGTTGCGCAAACTGCGCTCACTACTCACCGTGCTCGGTATCGTCTTCGGCGTATGCTCGGTGATCGCCATGCTCGCGATCGGCGAAGGCCTCAGCTACGAAGCGCAAGAGCAGATCCGCCGCCTCGGCAGCAACAACATCATCGTGCGCAGCGTGAAACCACCGGAAGAACGCCGCACCACCTCCGAACGCTCCTACGTCGTCGAATACGGCATCACCTACGAAGATATCAACCGCATCAAACTGACCATACCGAGCGTGGAAATCCTCGTGCCAAGCCGCAACATTCGAAAAGACGTATGGAACGGCGTGCATCGCGTGGACTGCGACGTCGTTGGCACCGTCCCCTGGTATCAGGAAATGCGCAACCACCACGTGGAACGCGGGCGCTTCTTCACCGAAGAAGAACTCGCAAGCAGTGTGAACGTGTGCGTGCTGGGCCACGGCCTTCCCGCCTCGTTGTTTCCCATCGACGATCCAATCGGAAAGACCGTGCGAATCGACGGCGATTACTACCAAGTGATCGGTGTGATGGAGCCGAAGTCGCGCCAGGCCGGCGGCAGTTCCTCAAGTGGGTTTGGCGAACAGACAAACCAGGAAGCCGCGAAAGCAAACAGCGGCAGCGGCGCGCCCTTCGAGATGTACATCCCGCTCAACGCCGCAAAGAACCGTTTCGGCGAGACAATCGTCCAACGTTCCAGCGGCTCCTTCTCCGCCGAACGCGTCGAACTCCACGAAGCCACCGTGAAAGTAAAGAACATCGACGACGTAGTCGAAACCTGGCACATCATCGCCGACCTCATGTCGCGCAACCACAAGAAGCAAGACTACGATATCATCGTCCCGCTGGATTTGTTGCGCCAGGCCGAACGTACGAAACGCATCTTCAACATCGTCCTCGGCGCCATCGCCGCAATCTCACTGCTCGTCGGCGGTATCGGCATCATGAACATAATGCTCGCAACCGTGACCGAACGCACCCGCGAAATCGGCATCCGCCGCGCACTAGGCGCAAAAAAGCGCGACATCGTCATGCAGTTCCTTATAGAAACGGTCCTGCTGTCCGCAACTGGAGGTGTCATCGGCGTCGCGCTCGGCCTCGCGATTCCGCAGATCATCTCCTACTTCGCCGAACTGAAAACGATCATCGCGTTCTGGTCGCCTATCGTCGCCTTCACCATCTCAGGCGTCGTCGGAATCATCTTCGGCATCTACCCCGCCATGCGTGCTGCAAATATGGACCCCGTCGAAGCGCTGCGCCACGAATAAATCTCAACTCGTTCCCGAGCTCCGGATTGGGAACGCACCCGTCCCGAAGCTCCGCTTCATATCACACCTCAACGTTTCGTACGCGTAAGCTCGATTTTCTCGAGTATCGACTCCGCAATTTGGAGTGCGGTGGTGCGTAGACACCGCTTTGGGTGTCTCGAAGCGAACGCGCGAACATGCCTAAGTCAACCGCGCCAGCTATTTTCCCACTGCAATTCCCCCCGGCAGCGCGATGTTCTTCCAAACAATTGGCTGCAGACGATACCCGCGAAACGAAAACTTCGCAATCGAAGCTTTCGAAATCGGATCAGGCTTTCCGAAAACCCACTGCGCCTTGCCGTTGGTCGGCGCACTTGAGAGATCGGGCCGATCGTACGAACGAAGCGCCGTCCCGTCTTCCCGCACGGCCTGCACTTCAAACGCCGGAAACGCCTTGTTCGGTGCAAACAACAACGACACAGCCGGGCGTTTGCCAGCAGGCACTTCGCTTTCCGGATCCGTTTCCGGCAGACGAATAACCGTAGGCGTAATCTTCGTACCCATAAATGACAACGGCTTGCTGCTCCCGGTCAGCGGAATGTCGAGCGCCTCATCAAATGGCGGGCCGTACACAACCGTCGTAGCCAGATCGAATTTCCCCGATTGCGGCGAAGCGACAAGCGATAGTTCCAGCAACGCAAAATACGTCGTCGCCGAATCGTATTCTTCCCCCGCAGTGCGCGCCGCGCGCCCGCGCGCGATTTGCTTCCCCGTCTTCGGACTTCCAAACGCATCCAACGCGACGAGGTCGGTATAACCCGCCTGCCGCCGCAACTCCACTGAAACTGCAAACGAATTCGCGCCGTGCGACTCCGCATAGTAATCGCTGATCAGCGTTGCGGAAAGACCCGTGATCGCATTCGTCGCAAATGCCGGCCCCTGCAACGTAAACACCCCACCAGGCGCGACAACCGCCACAAGACGCGCTTCCACACCCGGCAATTGCACGGAGGCGGCTTCAGTGGAAACATCGACGGCGATCAACTCACCGGCTTTGCCGGGCGATGGCTCGGCAAACGCAACGCACGCGATCGCAAAAAACAATGCAATGAAACAAGCTCGAACTCCCGCTGGAAAAGAAAATGAATTGCTCATCGTTCTAAATCGCCTCATGAGTTTGTAAAGACAGGGTATTCTAAAAAAGTTCAACCAATCGCGATAACGAAAAATTGGATCTCCAGCGCCAAAGGCGCGAAACGGTTCATAGCCTGGGCCGTAAGGCCCAAGTCGCTGAACTCCCCCTCTTGCGATTGAGGCCTGAAGGGCCGGCACGAATGTTCTACCAATAAAACATAAATTCATACGCGGTCTTTTTGGGCACATCGTAAAGCACCACAAACCCGCGAAAATCGCCTCGTCGCGGGCCTTTGTAAATTACAGCGGTTGGCGGCACGGACCATTTGCCCGCAACCAAATCATTGTGAAAATCCAAATCCGACTTCGTCACGGTTGCAACAGCTTCGCGCGGCGTACGGGAAGTAGCGCCGTGCAACTTCCATTGTTCTTCGAACCATTTGTCCAGGGCTTCTTGCTCAATCGAGAACTTCGCGCAAAAAAGTCCCCACTGTTGATCTACCGTGATCGCAGTAGCCGCCTCCGGAAGGTTCGTTCTAACAGGATACTGCCGGATCGCCGCATGGTTCGCATATTCAAAGACGCCAAACCGAAACGGGTCCATGATTGCTTTGATACCAGTACAACATGGAATGAAAATGAGAAAGGCAATTGCTGCGCCGTATATTGCCACCTTGCCCATTTTCTGATATCTACGCGCCACCACAATCGCGACAATGTACAGTGTAAAAAGAATCCAGAATGTGATCTGAAAGGGCAATCCATATGACCAAAACATCGGGAGATTGCCTAACGCATCGGCGGTTCGATAACGACGCCTCCCATTTCGCGCAACAATGCCTCTGGCCCCGGCGGCGAATAGATCGCGATGAGTTTCATCGGGCCATCTCCCGTGTTCACCGTGGAGTGATAGATGTCCGGTGGAATATGCACCAGCACGCCCTGCGCAACTTCTTGTTCGACGGGTTTGCCATCCACTTCCACCATCTGAATTCCCTTGCCTTCTACGACATAGAGAATTTCTTCCACACCAGGATGATTATGCCGCACGTGCCCCATCCCGGGATTCAACACTACAAGCCCCGCGCTAAACCGATCCGTCCCAGTGACGCGCGGCTCAGACAACCACGACAACCGGCCCCAATCGAATACCTGCGTCTCCACATCAGCGGGCTCAATAAAAGTGCGAGTAGCTTGGGACATACAATTAATCCTTCACAGAAAAAACAAGTTCGCAAAAAGTAGCGCCTCGTTCGCCTGAACACGGCGCGGGCTGCGCACAACACCTCAACAACACCAACAAAATCTACGCAGTGCTATTCGACTTCACTTTCGTCAACTCTAGAAGCAGTTCAACCGCTTTCGCCGAAAACGCCGCGTCATTAATATTCGCATCCACTTCAATCACAGGAATGTCCCCGCGCACATTCGCGCGAATGGCATCAAAGCACGCCTTGTCCGCAGCACGGTCGCAAAACGGCTGTCCGTCGCCATCAAGAATCGACACGCCCCGCATCGGAAGTAAAAACGCAACCGGTCCTTTCGCCGCATTCGCTTTCTCCGCGAAGATGCGGCCCATCTTTGCATTCTCCTCCGCGTTCGTGCGCATCAACGTCACGCTCGGGTTCCATTCGTAAAACGTGCGGTGGTCGTCACGATACTGCTGCGGCACCGTCTGCATCGGCCCAAAATTCACCATGTCCACGCAACCCGGAACAATCAAATGCGGAATACCTTTTTCACCCGGCGCGCTCAACCGCTCCGGCCCCGCGCTGAACACCCCGCCGCAGATTTCATCGGCCCATTCCGTCGTCGTGATATCCAGCACCGCCTCGACCATCCCATCGCGCACCAGCGACTCCATCGTACGCCCGCCGGTACCCACGGCATGAAACACGAGCACTTCGTAGCCCTTCTCGTGAAGCTCCGCCTTGCACGCAGTCACGCAATCCGTCGTATTGCCAAACATGCTCGCGGCGATGATCGGCCTGCTTTCTTTCGCGGGCGGCGGCCACACCTCCGTCATCCCGCAGATCGCCCCCGCCGCGCGCGAGATGATCACGCTCGACACGCGGTTCATCCCCGCGACGTCGACAATCGAAGGAAACATAACGATGTCGGAAGTGCCCACAAACTGCGACACGTCGCCGCCCGCCGCGGTGGACACACAAACCTTCGGCACACCGATCGGCAACGCGCGCATCGCCGCAGTGATAATCGACGTGCCGCCTGTCCCGCCCATGCCGATCACACCATCAATCTTTCGCGCGTCCAAAAATTGCCGCACCAACACCGGCGCACCCGCCGCCATCACCTTCATCGCCTCACCGCGATCGTTGTGCTTGCGCAACGTCTCGATATCGCTGCCGCCCGCCTGCGCAACCAGATCGGCTTCGATATCGACTTTGAACTTGTCCGTCGTGCCCAATACGCCAACATTCATCGTCAACACCGGAAAGCCGCGCCCCAACACGCGCTGCCGCAGAAACGCAAACTCTTCTGCTTTTGTATCGAAGGTGCCAATAATGAGAATTGTTTTTGCCATTAGTGATCCGTAAATGCCCCATGCCGTCCCGCACCCGACGCAAACTTCTGCGCGCCCGCCATAAAGTCCGCCTCCAACGAACGCAACCCATGACGAAACTCATTCGCGAGCGCATCTTGCAATGAAAGATCGAATTGCTGATATGCCGACAAGCGATCTTCGCGCATGCAGGTCTGTGGAAATTTCGCGATCTCATGCGCAAGCGCCTCGGCAACATCGCGCGCGTGTCCCGTAGGCGCGACACGATTGATCAACCCCATTATCAGCGCCTCTTGCGCGCGCACACCCCGCCCGGTAAGAATCAAATCCATCGCGTGACCCAGCCCAACCAAACGCGGCAGCCGCACCGTCCCGCCATCGATCAACGGCACGCCCCATCGCCGGCAATACACGCCAAGCACCGCGGTCTCACTCGCCACGCGCAAATCGCACCACAACGCCAGCTCAAGTCCGCCCGCGACAGCATTGCCTTCAATCGCTGCGATAACAGGTTTTGACAGCGTCATCCGCGTAGGCCCCATCGGCCCATCGCCGTCCGGTTCAAAACGATTCGGATTCCCCTCCGCGATCGCCTTCAAATCTGCACCCGAACAAAACTGCCCCTCATCGCCATACAGTACGCCAACACACGCCTCGGGATCAGCATCAAACGCCGCAAACGCATCCGACAACGCCTGCGCAGTATCACGATCAACGGCATTGCGCCGTTCCGGCCGCGAAAGAATCACAGTCGTAACAGGCCCACTCTTTTCAATCATGACAGACATGCCGTCGCTCCGACCCCCTGACCAATCCACTATAGCACGCGCGTGAGTAAAAGAGCCGTGCTCCGGCAAATGATGTCGAAGACGCGCGCGAAGCGCCTTGGAGTGCGGCGAGGTATCGCCGCTTTGGATGTAAGCACCCATTGCACGCAGTCATTCAGAGATTGACGCGCTTTCGCCTAAGCAGCTTTGAATTGCTAAACTATTGCCGTTTACGCGCAGCACGCGCAGGGGACTCACGCAGACCACGTCCATGCCCTACTTCCATCCAAAAGAATCGCTCTCGCAAGACGACATCGCCCTCGGCATGCGCATGATGCTCTACGACGCGGCCTTCGTCACCTTCATGGGCGTGCTCACCACGGGCGCGTTCCTAATCGGGTTCGCGCTATCGCTCGGCGCGTCAAACGTCGTAGTCGGCGTGATTGCCGCCGCAGGTCCGCTCGCCCAAATACTGCAACTACCGTCCATCGTGCTCGTCGAACACTATCGTAAACGCAAAGCGCTCGCGCTCTACGCCGCGACAGTCAGCCGCCTCGTCTGGTTCGTTATCGCGTTTGTGCCCTGGCTGGTGCCGCGCGATTACTGGATACCATCATTCATCATACTGCTGCTCGTCCACTTCGCCACGGGCAACCTCGCCAATTGCGCATGGAACTCCTGGGTCCGCGATCTCGTGCCCATGCCCGTGTTCGGCACCTTCTTCGCCAAACGCATGGCGCTGGCAACCTTTATCGGCGCAGTGCTCAGCGTGGCGGGCGCAGTCATGGTAGACGCGTGGAAGCAGCACCACGCTACGCCGCTCGGCGCGTACACCATCGTCTTTGTCGTCGCCGCACTTTCCGCAGGCGTTAGTTTACTTTTCATCGCCCGTATGCCAGAACCCGAAATGCCGAAACAATCCGGCACAACAGTGCGGGAAATCTTGAAGGAACCACTCCGCGACGCGAAATTCCGCGACGTACTGATCTTCCTCGGCTGGTGGAATTTCGCGGTAAACTTTGCCGCGCCCTTCTTCGCGGTTTACATGCTCCGCAAGCTTGAGATGAGCATGGTCTGGGTGATCGGTTTGTCAGTGCTGAGTCAATTGGTGAACGTGGTGTTCTTCCGCGTGTGGGGCCGCATCGCGGATAGTTACTCGAACAAATCGGTGCTGACGGTATCCGGTCCGCTGTTTATCATCACGTTTCTGGTGTGGCCGTTCACCACGATGCCTGACGCCTACTTCCTGACCATACCGCTGCTGATTGGAATCCACGTCCTCGCTGGGATCTCAACGGCAGGCGTCACGCTCTGTACGAGCAATCTCGCGTTCAAGGCCGCGCCTTACGGCAAAGCGACCGCGTACCTCGCCGTCAATGCACTCATCTCCGGCGTGATGGCCACCATAGCGCCAATTCTCGCAGGCGTAGTGGGGGACGCCGCGGCGCAATTCGAACTGCAGATTTCGCTGCGCGGCATCGATGCAGCTACCGGCGCCGCGCGCTTTGATGTGCCAACAGTCGATCTGCAAGGTCTCGACTACGTATTCCTGCTCGCAGCAGTCTTCGGCGCAATCGCGATCCATCGTCTCTTAGCCGTACGCGAAGAAGGCGAAGTAGAAGAAGCCGTCGTGCGCCAGGAGCTCATGCTGCAAATGCGCCGCATGGCCCGCCAAGTCTCCACCGTCGCCGGCATGCGCCAAATGATCAACTTCCCCTTCGGCACCTTAAAACAATGGCGCCAGCGACGCCGCGAAGCGGAATAGAAATTCTTTTAGTTCCGCGTTTTTGATTCTGAGACGTAGAGCTTCACGCTTTCTTTAATCGCAGCTTGCAGATCGCCAAGGTCATACGCGCGAAGGGCACCGTGGACCGTGGTAACGAATACACGAGCCGCCTCAGGGGAACGAACATTCGCATCCCACGTCGTTAGTGCCGGTGTGTGCAGCGATGCGAAGGAATTGTCTGCGTCGAGCGCCACCGCGTGAAGTGCAGCAGGAACGATTATGCCCTCTGCGAAGAGTTGCACCCGATTTTTATTTGCTTCGGGCCGTTCCTGCAAATAGCGCGCGAGAACCAATATCTCTTCTGCCCACATCGTCACAAAAGGTCGATCCAATTGGTAGGCGAGCATGGTTGCTTTGTAACTGGGACTAAATAGCCTTTCCCACTCTGCGCCGTGAGACCATGAAGATGCCGTCTCGCCCGTGTTTGGAAGATCAACAACCAGTGCTAACGTCTTATTCTGGACAAGCGCTTCACACATTCCAGACTTAAAATCCTTCCCAAATTCAGTAACGCTCAATGCGCAACTTTGCACTTCGCCGGTAGGGACGTACAGCATCGCAGGTATCGCCAAGCCTGGCTCAGGGCACAGCACAAGGCTCTCCACGCGATACCCGTCCTTTTCTGCGGACGCTACTGTTTGAACCTCTGGTTTCGGTAAGTCCTTCAACTCGCGAATGCCGGTGATCGAGCGAACCTTCGCCAACAACTCCTCTTTAGGCAGATTGGCCGCCTTGCGCTGCTCCGCAAGCTGGTCAGCAAGCGCATTGTTGATATCCCAAACCGATCGCTCGCCTTCAAGTTTCAGCACCTGCCCTTCCGCCGTCACCAACGCTTCCTCATCGGTCAACGGCGTGACATCCGGCTCCGTCGCCGTGTCATCGACATTCAACAACCAGCGCTTCATCCAACGCACCATCGCTTGGCGCAACATCGGCGTGAACCCGTGTTCCTCGTCGGCCTCCGCAATTTCCAGCCGCTCCGGATAACCCAGCCGCGTATAGAACCGCTTCGTCATCCGGTAGGTGTCCCAGGTGCCCGCGATGGGAAAGAAATCGCGCGTCGCGCAACACACCAACGTAGGCTTCGGCGCGCGCGCCATGAGGTAGTCCGCGTGGTCCATCCCAAACGCAAGCTGCCCCGCGATGCACTGCTCGCCGTCGTGCGGGCCATCGATAAGGATCAAATCTTTCAGCGAAGTGATGTAACAGCTCGGCGCTGCGCAATACACGCGATCGTCAAGCGCGGAAATGTACGTTGTCAAAGTCCCGCCGCCGGAATTTCCCGTGCAACCGATCTTGTCCTTGATGATGTCATCGCGGCTTTGCAGGTAATCGATCCCGCGGATACCATCCCAAATGCGAAACGCCGCCACACTCGTGCCCAGCGGAATGCACGACACCGTCACCAGCGTGTGCTCAATCGTCGAAGTGTATTTCTGCTTCCCGTTCTCGTTGAGTATCTGCGCACGCTCGCCCTGACCAATCGGGTCATAACACAGAACCGCAATGCCATTCACCGCAAGAAATGCGCACGCCCGCTGATACGCCTCGCCCGCCTTGCCGTTTACATCGTGCCCGCAAGGAAACAACACCGCCGGGTAAGGCCCCTTCGTCTTCGGCAAATACATCAACGCAGTAACGTGAAAACTCGGACGGCTCTCATAAATCACTTTCTCAATCTTGTACGCACCGCGATCCAACGTATCCATCACACGCGCATTCAGATCCGTTTTCTCCGGCCACCCCCCAAGCTGCTGCACAAAAAAATCGCGAATCTTCTGCGAATGCGCCGCCGCGTCCTCCGGCGTCTTGATCTTCTCATACGCCTCCGCCCGCCGCTCAAACGCATCCACCATCTTCCCGCGGAGATACGTCTCCATCATCTGCGCGGGCTTATCCGCTTCAGTGAGGACGTTTGTCTGTGCTTGCGATGGCACTAAAAGCATGGACGATGAAATAGCCGCCAACAAAATTTGCCGCAAATTGTTTTTGATCGACATTATGCACCCTTATTGACAGATTCGCTCAGCCGTAGATTCTCGTTCCCAAGCTGTGCTTGGGAACGCAATTATCTTGGAAGCTGTGCTTCCTTCTCTAATCGCGAAGTGCAACTTCGCGAACTTTTGCCTTCCCAAGTGAAACTTGGGAACGAGAAATCGAGGAACATCGTTACGTCCGCCCCTCAAACAAATCCCGTCCCTGCACCAGCGCGCGGATCTTCCTGTCCGCCACACTCCGCTTCAACATCCAGAACCCGCAATCCGGATTAATATACGCAATGCGCTCCTCGCCCAGCGCTTCGACGGCGTCTTCAATCCGTTTGGCGATCTGATCTGGGGTCTCAATAACGTTTGACTTAATATCAACGACACCTAACCCAATCTTCACCTTTGGATCGATCCGTGCAAGATTCTTCAGCTCCCACGAGTGCTGATGCACCACTTCAAGCAAAACGTGGTCCGCGTGCAACGCGCTCAGGAAATCAATGAGATTGTTCCAATCGCCCTGCTGCACCGTCTGACCGCCGTAATTGCCGAAACAAAGGTGTACTGCCGGGGTCGTCTTCACCGCATCGAGCACACGGTTGATGCTCTTCACCGCCCACGCCGCGTCTTCCGGATGCCCCGGTATATTCGCCTCGTCAAGCTGCACAACCTCGGGATAAATTTCCGATACCTGCGCCGCCAGCACATCCGCAATCGCATCGCACAACGCCGCGCGATCGCCGTAATGATTGTCGAGCAGCGTCTTGCTGAGCATGTGGGGCCCGGTGATCGTGAACTTCATGTCCGCCTTCGTCAACGCGCGGGCACGTTCATAATCCAGCGCGAGGTTGAGCTGTCCTTCGCCAATCGGCCCATCCACAACCCCCGCAGGCTTCGCGCGAAACGCCATTTGCTTGTCGCCGTGAAATTTCGCAATGTCCGCGCGCGTGGGCTGCGAACGCACGTTCGCAAGAGGTCGCACAAAATAGTCAATCATCCCGTTTGTATCAGGATGATTGATGTCGTAGCGATAAATTTCGCCGTCGGCGATTACATCGATACCCGCATCTTCCTGAATCTTGAAGATCACCCGCGTCGCATCGATCACCGCCTGCTCGCTCGGACTCGCTGTAAGCCAATCCGGTACGGGATAACTGCCAACAACTGTTGTCTTAATCATGCTTCCCTCTTTCCTTCCACTACTGCCCCGGCGTCTTCGCATGCTGCATATAAACTTCTTCGTAAGGCTGCACGACGACAAACCCCTGTCCATCGAATTTCATCTGCACCGATTCGCCGCTGCCTCGCCCCAAGAATGTCTTGAACGAAATATCCGTCTTGAATTCCGGCTGCAACGATCCTGACCACACCACCGTCGCATTCGGATCGGTAAATACCGGCTGTCCCGGCTCCACGAGCAAAGTAACCGGATCGTAATGCGTTGACACTGCAACAAGCCCCGTGCCTTCAAGCCGAAAATTGAAAAGTCCGCCGGACACCACCGCCGCAAGTTTCCGCATCATCTTCACGTCCCACTGAATGCTTGGCTCAAACGCAAGCAAATCGTTTCCATTCACGACAATCGCCTCGTTATTCAAATGCAGGATCGTAATCTTCTTACCCATATCCGCGACGTACACGGCGCCATTGCCGTCGGCACGCGTCAATTGCGTGCCCTCGCCCGTGGCCGCGCGCTTCAACATTTTCGCGAGACCATGCTCCATAATCCCCTCGCGCGTAAACTTCACGTCCCCGCGATACGCCACCATCGCGCCCGTCTTCATCCAAATCGTTCCATTCAAATTAATTTCGAGCATGCGCTCGTTCTCATGCTCGAACAACCCCTGCCCGCGATCGCGTTGCGCCGTCTGTTGAATGAATTCATTGATCGAATAGCGTTGCATAGCGGAACCCTCGATTATTTTTCATCACGTTCGCGCACAAAAGCGATTCGCCCGTCTGGATACAGATAGTTTCTGCCAAGCGTATGAGCGTGCCGATCCTTTTCTCTAACCGTGACGAAATGATCGACATTTTCTCCAGAAACGTTGGAGATAAATTCATAAGAGGTCCATGAATCAATCGCAGAAGTATCACCCATGCTAGCTTTCGATGAAGGGCACAAAAAAACCGCTGGCTCGGTGATAAATTCAGGAGAAAGATCGTTGAATTTCTCGGGCAATATGCCACCGTGATTTGATGAATACGCCATACAAGCATACTTGATCTGCTGAAGATTATGTTGGCAGGAAGCTCTCCGGGCGGCTTCAGATCTTCCCCATGGCATTAGCGGTCCATCGGCAGGTGTTAACAAGTAAACGACTATTCCGGAGTAGCCAAAAAACAAAGCAATTACAGATACAATAGAACCGATTTTGGCGCGACTGAATTCACTAATACGAATCCGCGCAATATGGCCGATGATAATCGCTGCGATGGAAGGGAAAGGTGGAAAAACAGGCAGGAGCAATGCACAGAATAGACTAATGACGGCCAGTTTGGTACCCAATATTTGCGGGTCTTTTGCGTCCACGTCGTCCATAGTTACATTGCTCTTACATTCCCATTGCATTCTCGTCGTATTCTCGTTACCAAGCTCCCGCTTGGTAACGCGCTCTTGCAAAGCTCCGCTTTGTTCTTCATCACAAACCTACCCATCCACGTCCAGCGACTCATACTCCCAATCGTGCAACGGCACCATGCTCGAATAATCCACAACGTTCCCCAACCCAAACCCAGGCTGCTGCAACGACCCCAAATCAAGCACGCCATTCAGAATCGACAATCGAGCACTCGATCCAAATCGCTCATACAGCGCCCCATGCACCTTCAAGCAATCTTCCAGTTCCAAATGCGACACATGGTCCATCGCCCCGCAGTAGTGGTGCCCATTGCGCTCCACGTGATCAATCCCCAATACGCTCAACGCGCAAAGGTCCTGTTGCAACGGCACCAGCGGTTGATTGCAAAGGTCTTCGGCGGACAGCGTGTATTGCCGCTCACCCTGCGCGTTAAAATGATCGACCAACATCCGGTTCATCAACCCCTGAAACACGCCCTTGCAATTCTTCACGCTCACACCGCGATAGCCCAGCACAGCGGCTTCTTTGAACGCATCGATATTGTCGTCCGATTCGTCTATGATCACCGGCGGCAACTCGATCGCATTCGACAGCCCCTGAACACCGGCATCCGACAACGCCGCGCTGCGCTCAATCGGTTGTTCCAGCAACAACACGCGCGACAACAACCGTTGCAGTTCCCCGCACTCGCGCAATACCCCATACCACGCACGCAATTCATCCACAGTATGAAACTGCTCATTGCCATCGAGCGTGAGGTGATACGCCACCGGCAGCGCCGCATCCAGCAACTTCGCCAGCGCGATTAGTCGCGGTTTGTCGATATCGAGATTTGCGCAGACCTTTACCTTGAAATACCGCACACCCGCTTCGCGTATCCACGCCTCGACGCTCTGCGGTATACCATCGTTCAACCGATCGGCAAGCGCGATCTCCGCATCCGTAATCGGATCGCCAAGCCCGACCGTATGACGCACGGCAATAGACGCAGCAGGCAAATTCGGAATTGCATCGGCAATATTTTTGCCCGCAAGCTCGTCATGCACAAGACCAGGATCGACTCCCAATAAGTTGTTCTTCACCAGCGCGTGATAATTGCATTCCGCGGCCTTACCTGCCGCATCGATCAACGCGCGTTCAATGATTGAAGATCCAAACGATCCCGTCAACGCGTTCAGCCCGACAAGTTGCGTCGCATCCTGCACCAGCCCATACGCCTCCTGCCAAATGTCGTACGGCGTACGGCACGTATTTGCCACCGCGAGATATCCTTGCACACCGGTCTTCGCGGCAAGCACAAGATCGCTGATGTTCCGCGCGTAATCTTTATCCGGCGCTTTATCGAACCACTTCGGCGGCAGCATGTCCGCGCTCGTACCGGTTATCGCGATGCCGTCCTCATCGCGCGCGATGAGCTTTACGTGCAACAAAGGCGCCGCGGTCAGACACGCCTTGCCGTAACGAAACGGCAACCGCATCCGCACGTTGCGCATAAAAAAGGAAACGGATTCAACGGCGAGTTTGACAGGACTGCTCTCACGCACGTTCTTCCGGGCTCCATTCCGAGTAAGGACGTTGACACAACGACGTGTTCAGATAGCGCGGGACACCGGAAACCTCACGCCCCAACCAAGGCGGGCGTTCAAAGGGTTCGTCTTCCGAATCGATCTCGATCTCCGCAACGATGAGCCCCGCGTTGGACCCTGCGAACACATCGACTTCCCAAGTCTTTCCACCATACTCCACGCAATGCCGCGTCTTTTCAATGATCGCCCCCGCGCACGAAGTGGCGAGAATCGATTCCGCATCTGTCATTGGTATTTCGTATTCGAATTCGTGACGGCTTATTGCGGTTGTAGCGGTCTTGACGTTCAGCGTAGCCACCCCGCCCATAATGCGCACCCGCACCGCGACCGGCGGTCCAAACGCTAGGTATCCCTGCCTGCAGTGCTCAGCCCGGGGTGTCTGCCCCCAATCCTCGCCGCAAACCAAAAACTTACGTTCGATCTCTACACCCATTGCGACAAGACCCCAAGGGATAGTAAATAATTGACAAATACTACAAAATACCGTACAGGGAAGTCCCCGATGTCAACAATTCCCGAAACCTAGCCGTTTCCTAACCAGTCTGATTCTTCAAATGTCCTACATGTACGTCCACGCAACAACTACATCTGCACAACCCCAATCGGAAAGGGTAGTCCCCTTTTCGGAGGGATTCTGCTATACTACTGCAATTCGGGGAGCCTTTCGCCATGAAGCATACTAAGCATCTGCGTTATGGTTCGCGGCGGTACACCATGACACCGGAAGAATCGGCCACCTGGGATCGGGTGGATGATCACGAACGGCGCAAGCTGATCGGGATCCTGGAAGACCGGCTCGCTGCCGATACCCCAGACGACTCCGGGTGCCAGCTTAGCTTTT
>JADLHJ010000036.1 GCA_020848835.1 Candidatus Hydrogenedentota bacterium | reverse complement strand
GCGGGAGTGGTCCGGTCGTTTCCACGGTTGGTCCCTCGGCAAGCACCGGGAGCGACGCAGCAATCTGAAAGAGGGACGATGTAATGGCAACGAATCATGAAAAACTGGTGACGGCGTACCTGGACGGTGAGCTTTCCGCGGCGGAAGCGGCCGAGCTCGATCAGTCGCTCACGCCGGAACACAAGTCAAACCTGGCCGGCGAGATTAAGTTCGAGCGCGCCATCGGCGAGCGGCTCGCCCGCACGCCAAAGTGCCCGGACGACCTATGGCAGCGCACGATGGCCGCGGTCGAGGCGAAGGCCGCGCCCGTCGTCGTCGAGTTCAAACCGCGCCCGAACTACTGGAAATACGCAACCGTCGCCATGGCCGCCATGCTCGCGATTACGATGGGTGGTCTGCTAGCAACCTTTAACAACACCACAACTGCGCCGTCCATGTTCACAATGCAAAAGGGCACGACTATCGAGATGCTCGCGTCCCAGGTCGATCTGCATGGACACGATACCGCCGCGGTGAATGCGTACTTCAAGGAGCACGGTTTTAACCTGGCGATGACCAGCGCCGACATGACTATCCCCGGCGATCACCACACCCCGCGCGAACTGCTCGGCATGCGGCCCGCCATGAACGGCAACGACAACGTCATGGAAATGATGTTCAACTGCTGCGGCCGTCCGCTGAAAGTGGTCATCGCAAAGACCGGCTCGGATACCGCCCGCGAAATCGGCGACCTGGTGGCCGAAGGAAAGCTTCAGTCCTCCCGGCGCGTGGGCGATTACGTTGCCGTACTCGTAGGCCGCCACGAAACGCACGGCCTGCTCGACAACTTCACCGAACCGGAAACGGCGGCGTAGGTTTCTCCCCAATGGGGCGTCACGCTGCAGTGACGCCCCATTCCCATTCTTCCCATACTTCCCATCATTTCCCTACTTCCTATTCCCGGACCGCACTACAAAAAACGTGAAACACGTGTATAATGTCACCGAAGCTGCAAGGCTTCGCTTGGGGCAACGTACTACTTCGGGGAGTGCGGCGCCCGCGTGTCCGTATGGGACAAACGAACATGTGGGTTGGAGTTTGGTGAGGAGGGAGTGCCTATGGCGCTGTCAGGTGTGGCGTCGGTCTGTGTAAATCACCCGTCGGTCGAAGCAGTGGGGCGCTGCAAACAATGCAGCAAGCCGTTTTGCGCCGCGTGTAAGATTCAAGGGCCGACCGGTTTCTTCTGCAGTGCGGATTGCAAACAGAAACACGAAGTCTTCGTGAAGCGCGCCCAATCGCTCGACGTGAAAAAGGGCGGGCTGGGCATAGGCTACGCGCTCAGCAAGATGATGGGTTGGGCCATCGCCGTTCTGATTATCGCGGTCGTGCTGGTTGTGGCCGGCACGATCTTCAACATTCCGGTGCTATCGCCAATCGTGCATAGCGTCCGCGGCACAATTGGCTTTTAGGAGGGGACAATGGATTTGAGTCGATTGAAGTGGCCTTTGATCATCATCGTTGTTGTGTTCTTGGGATGGCTGATCACCGAGCCCGGCGTTAAAGCAATGCGCAATCATTTTAACCAGGGTGAAGTCGGCGCCGATGCGAAGAAAGACGAGTACAACGAAGCGGGGCTATCGAAGCTGGCGGGTTTCCTAATGCTCACTTTCCGATATAAGGATGCCGAGGAGGTCCTGCTCGACGCGATCGAAAAATACCCCACCGGCGTGCACTTCTATCACAACCGGTACCGGCTGGCTAAGTGCGCTGAAAAGCAGGGCCGCTACGATGAGTGCGTCGATATTCTCGTGCAACTGCGTGACGAAAACGCGCACCAATACGACGAAGAGAATGTCCCCGAACCCGACATTCTGCAATCGCGCATTGACAAGCTCATCGAAGTAAACGAACTCGGCGAAGTCGGTTCGGTTTAGTGACAGGAACCTGCTGCGTTGCGTGATCGTGTAGTTGGCCGTATTCCAGTAATTGAGTGCCTGCGCGCCGGAAAGCGAACGGCGCGCAGGCTTTTTATCTTGCGCGGCGCAAAAGATCTCGATGACATCCGCGAGGCCGCGCAAGGCGTGCCCATCGAGGAAAGCGATCGCAACCGGCTCGATCAGTTGTCCGGTGGCGTGCTGCATCAGGGCGTCGTATTGGAAGCGGATTTGTTGCCACTGCTCGATGCAGGACGTTGGGCAAAGGAAGACTTTCCCGATCAGGCCGTCGTCGTTATTCTCGATGGCGTGGAAGATCCGCACAACTTCGGCGCTATCGTCCGCTCCGCTGCGGCCTGCGGTGCAAACGCCGTAGTCTTCGGGAAAGACCGCTCCGCGCCATTGTCCTCCGCCGCCATGAAAAGCGCTGCCGGTGCTATGGAATACATCGATCTCGTCCAAGCCACGAACATCTCCCGCACGATCGACGACCTAAAAAAAGTCGGCTTCTGGATCGCCGGTCTAGACGCCGAAGGCGAAAAAACCATCTGGCAAGCCGATCTTAAAGGCCGCATCGCTCTCGTCGTCGGCAGCGAAGGCAAAGGCATCCGCCGCCTCGTCCGCGAACACTGCGACTTCCACCTCCGCATCCCCCTCAGCGGCCCCATCACCTCGCTCAACGCCTCCGTCAGCGCCGCCATCGCCATTGCCGAGTGCCTGCGGCAACGGCAATAGCGGAGCGGTGCCAAAAGGATTCACGATTGCACACTCTTCTTCGTACTCGCAGTTCCGAAAAAATACGGTTCAAGAGTTCTTCGTGCTCTTGCCACTTTAAAGATGGGCCAATGTTAAATTCGCGCCGAAGGCGCTCCGCAACCCTAGCCAGGGGCACTCGCCCCTGGAAAAAGGACTACTCCAAGCCACCGCGCTGAAAGCGCACCGCAAAACTAGACGCGCACGTGCACAACTGCGCATACCCCACAGTTCATAACAAAGATGCTGGGTGCCAGATCATGGACGTTCAAATTCACACCGACCTGCTAACATTCGCCGATCAGGTACGTCCCTTCCTCCTGCGCTCAGTCCGATACCAGCCACGCGTCAAGCTATAACGGGCTATCGGGGATGCATTGGGCCCTTGTGTTTCCATAGCCGGGACCGGAGCTGCGGAAACAATTCGAGGGCGTTCTCCCGCAGTATCTGACGTCCAATCCGGGCAGCTTGGTCGAAACTTAGATCACCTTTATCAACCTTTTCGCTCAGCGCGTCGGCGATACAGCGCCGCCCAAACTCCGTCGCGCCGTAGATTCCCTCCGCGCTGCCGGTGTCCGCGCCAAACATGATCCGGTTTGACGGCATGACGTCTATCCATTCCTGATAGGCGCGCTTGGCCATGGTGTAACTGATAGTCGGCAGCCAGCAGGAATCGACCCAGACATGCGAGCCGTGCCTCATCATGATCACTCCCGTCTCGCCGATCCACGGGTAGCCGCCGTGAAAGAGAATGAACTTGGTCTTGGAGTTTTTCTGAATCAGGTCTACCAATAACATCGGGTTCGATCCCTGGATGCGCGCGTCGCCAGTATGAATCTGGAAGGGCAGCTCGTGTTTCGCGCTCAACTCGACCAGCCGCCACATGATGAAATCCTGAAACGCCGTGATCTGCTCTTTGCTCAGTTCGCTGCGCACTTTCCCATAGACGGTCTCGGCCGTTTCGCGCGATACGTTCTCAAAATTCAGCGAACGCTCGTAGGCAATCGTCGTCTTCAGACAGACCGCACCGGCTTCTTTCGCTTTCACAAACATGCGATCCAAGACAGCCAGGTAGTCGTCGAGGGTCTTTGTGGGCAGACCTTCCTTTTTCGCGAATGCGAAGGGGCTGTCGTTTGGGTTGGTGATCTCCGATGGATTAAACCCGTTTGTCAAGGTCGTCACATTGAATACGAGTACTTCAAAGGGATAATAGGTTTCGAACTTGAAGCGTGCCCAATATGGATCGTTGAACATCAACTCGATGTTCGCGCGCTCGGTGACGACGTGATAGAGCCAACGCTGGTCTTTGTAATTCTCGAAGATGCGGTTATCGAGCGATTGCGCCTGCTCGGGCGTGATACTGTCGAAATCGACGCCGTATAGGTCTTCAAATGCAGGCAACATGTATCGATAAAAACTCATCCCGCGGGAATTGTCGAAGTCGTCGTGCGCCTCGGCCCACCATTCCGCGAAAGGCTGTTTGGGCGCGTAAGACGCGAGCGGAGAATTCCACGCGTAGTAACTGTTGCGCCAGATGCCCGCGAGGTTCGCACCCCAGCCCTTGTCTGTTTCGCTGAAGATCGGCAGCGTTTCAAATGGCCAGAGGTGGTCGTGCGTATCGATAATCGCGACCTTGTCGATCTCCGCCTTTATGCGCGGATAGGAGTGTGCGCGATCTTGCTGCGCTGTTTGGCAACCTGTGCAGATGAGCAGTATTGCTAGGTACAAGAAAACACCGTGACGCGACATCGTCCACCCCCCTTGGAGACCCAACGCTATTCAATCCACTACTGCAATCCAATTGTGAGCGCATCAAGCGCTATTTGGAGTGCGGCGGCGGGTAGACGCCGCTTTGGCTGTCTATCGCAACAAACAGCGAAAGCGGTGTATGCGATCTTGCGCTGCTTCAGGAATCAATATCCGTGGTGCTTCTGCAAAAGCACGCCGTCAACAATCACCCGATAGTCATGCGGGAAAAAACCGCCCATATACTGCGGTCGTTCGTGCTCGATGATTAGCTCGTGGCATTCTTTCCGGCCAACCGTAAACTCGTACTTGACGACGAACTCCTTGTTAAAATGCGTCGTTAGCAGCCACGGATTCTTAAGTTGGGCCGATTCGTTATCGACCATGATCTTCGTCCGCCCTGAAAACCAATTGCGCTCAAACTCGACGCGATGCGTTTCTTCGTTGCCGATATCGAATGAAAACTTCACTTAAGACCTCTGATAAATCTTGATTATCCCGAAGGGATTCCAGCGTGTAGTCCGCCGCGGCGGATTGGCACGCCGGAGTCGTTTCGACGCAGGCGGGCCTACCCTGGGTAAGCCCGCACCAATTCCAAGTGAACCCTGTAGGGGTTCCAGCAGTATTCGTCGGAGATATCTAGTAGCGCTTCCCCATCAGGAGCGTGAGGATATAACGATCCAATTCTTCGTAATCGCGCTGCGCGATGCACTGGCTCACAATCTTCTGATCCATCGACACCACCTTGTCGAGCAGGAACTTGAAGGTCTGCAGGCTGTTCGACAAATGCTTCGTCGCCTTGTCCTGCTTTTGCGTGCGCATTGCTTTTACGTCAAGGCCCACCCACTCGCCGGTCTGGCCGTAGGCGTATTCTTCGAGGACGCGAATCTGGTTGAACGCCACGCGCAGATTGTTCGATCCAAAGGATTTGTCCTGATCAAATTTCAATCCGCCCTGGTCGTTCAGGTGTACGCTCCACAATTTGTCGTGCGCGAGCGCGTAGCCCATGTCATCGGAAGGATCGAGGCCCGCGAGCAGCGAGTGCGCCGTTTCCAGCAGCACACCCACACGTCCCGGATCGCTGGTCATGTAGCTCATGCCCACCGCATGGCCGATCGTCGAGATGATCGCGCTGTCCACCGGTTCGTTCGGCTTCGGCTCGATGAGGATGCGCACCTTGGGATCGTAATCAAGGAATTCATCGATCGCGTCGCGAATCATTAATACCTGCTTGCGCGCGTTCTTGCTCTCGCGGATGTACGTGCCTTCGCGCGCGAGCCATAACACCATCGCGCTCGTGCCGAGGTGACTGCCGATGTCGATGCATTTTTTTGTGCGATCGATCGCGTACTGGCGCTCTTTCGCGTTGTTATTTGTGTAGCCGCCGTCAATCGTCTGCGGCGCGAACCAAAGGCGCGGCGCGACAAACTCCGCCACGAGCCCTTCGCCTTCGAGCATCTTCTTTACGCGTTTGGCTTCCTTCGCGATTTGCGCCGCGGACTTGCCGTCCAGATCGGGCACCGCGTCGTCATCGTGAAACTGCATGCCGTCAAAGCCCAACTGCTTCGCAATTTTCATCTTCTTTGCGAGCGCGATCGGCGTGCGCACCTCGGGACCAAAGGGGTCCGCACCCTCCGAGATGTTCCACGGACCAAATGAAAAACGGTATTTACCCTTGGACTTCGCCATGAAAATAGACCTCCCCGAATGAAGAAATGACTGCTAAACTGCAACCCGAATAGGCGGATAGGATACGCAGCACAATAAAGGGTTGCAAACCTGACAGTTGGTACTCGTTCCCAAGCTCCAGCTTGGGAACGCGCTCTTGAAAAGCTCCGCTTTGATCTTCGACCCGCCCGCCAGCTACGTCACGGATCGATAAACACATTCTCGATGGGCTTCACATTCTTCCGCGTGATCTCCTTCACGCCCGTGGGCGCAGCCCACTTCACCGCGTTGTAGATCACGCGCAGCACGTTCTCGTCGTAATAAATGGGAAACGTCTCATGCCCAGGACGAAAATAAAAAACCTTCCCTTTGCCCCGGTGCCAGCAACACCCGCTGCGAAACACTTCGCCCCCCTGAAACCAACTGATAAACACCTGCCGGTCCGGTTGCGGGATGTCGAAGTGCTCGCCATACATCTCCACGTGCGGCAGCTCGAAATACTCCGGCAACCCATCCGCAATCGGGTGCGCGGGATCGACCACCCAGATGCGTTCGCGCTCGCCGATCTCGCGCCATTTCAAATCGCAGCTCGTGCCCATGAGCTTCTTGAAAATCTTGGAGTGGTGACCGGAGTGCAACACAATTAACCCCATGCCGTCCAATACACGCTTGTGCAACCGCTCGACGTTCTCCTCCGTCAATTCCTTGTGCGCCTTGTGCCCCCACCACGTCATCACGTCCGTGGAATTGAGCACCTCTTCAGGCAAACCTTGCTCATCATGGTGCAGTTCACACACACGCACGGAAGCGATCCCAGGCTGCTTCTCCAAATACTGCGCGATCTGCGCACCCATTCCATTCGGATACAACTCGCGCACCTTCGCATCCACGCGTTCGTGCACCCCTTCGTTCCAGACGGTTACGCGGATTCCTGACATTGTCGTCCTTACTTTTCAACTCGTGGCCATCGTTCCAAGTTTCCAATAGAAAGGTTAGTCGCTTCGGCCAGTGAAGACAACTCGCAAGGAAGCCCAGCGGGCACAAAATTTGCCGAGTCGCTGCGAACAAGTCTTGCAACGTCTGTAGACTAAGTTACCCGGCGTGTCGAGCCCCTTCCTTCTTTTTAAGCGCCCTTGAAGAATTCCAGCAAGTCCGCGTTGATGACGTCCTTGTTGATTGCGCACATGCCGTGCGAGAAACCGGGATAGACCTTGAGGGTCGAGCCCTTAACGAGTTTTGACGATAGCATGGCGGAAGCGCCGATCGGGACGATTTGGTCGTCGTCGCCGTGCATGATGAGGGTGGGCACGTCGATTTTTTTGAGGTCTTCGGTGAAATCGGTTTCGGAGAAGGCCTTGATGCAGTCGTAGATGCCTTTGATGCCGCCGAGCATACCCTGCAACCAGAACGAATCGCGGATGCCTTGGGAAGATTTTGTGCCTTCGCGATTATAGCCGTAGAACGGCATTGTCAGGTCTTTGAAGAACTGCGAGCGGTCAGCGGAAACCTTTGCGCGGATGTCATTGAACACCTCGATGGGCAGGCCGCCGGGGTTTGCCGCGGTCTTGAGCATGATCGGTGGCACGGCGCCGATGAGGACGGCCTTCGCCACGCGCTTTGTGCCGTGCCTTCCAATGTAGCGGGTCACTTCGCCGCCGCCCGTGGAATGACCGACGTGAATCGCGTCCTTGAGGTCGAGGTGCGCGGTGAGTGCGGCCAGGTCGTCGGCATAGGTATCCATTTCATTGCCGTGCCAGGTCTGGTCGGAGCGGCCATGGCTGCGGCGATCGTGGGCGATGCAGCGGTATCCGTGCTGCCCCAGAAACATGATCTGATCGTCCCAGGCATCCGCAGTCAGGGGCCAGCCGTGGCTGAAGACAACGGGCTGGCCGGTACCCCAATCTTTGTAAAAAATGCGGGTTCCATCGTTTGTAGTAACAAAGGGCATGGCACACCTCCTTGCCGGGTATTGCGTAAGTGCTTCGGGCGTAAGGGGAACAACACGAGCCGCATGGTGTTTGACGCAGGAACAACTGCCAAAATGCGTTAATTCCGAGCAAGGCCAGAATTGAGAAATCTCTGGATTTTGCCGGGGCACTTACTGCATTATTGATGCGGGCAACTGATTTGGGGTTTCCGACATGGCTACGCTGGCACCGGAACAGACTGCACCGACCGAACAGTATCGCGCCGCGAGTGCGCTCTATAACGACGGCAAGTACGTCGAGGCGCTGTCCATTCTTCAGGCGTTGCGCGCGCAATTCCCAACCGACCAAACGATTGCGAAGGCCATTCAAAAATGCTGGACGGCGAGCGAGGCGCGCGACCAGGTAGCAGCCGTTCGCGCGGCTCATCCCGTAAAAGAAGAAGATGAAAGTGAAGCGGAGGCGGACAACGAGCCGCGGACATATCCGCGCGTGCGGTTCGCGGTCAAGGTTGCGGTCTTTATCGTGCTCGCCGCGATTCCTTGTGGGGTGATCTACAAGTCCGTTCGCGATGCGTGGGCGGAGCGGGGCGTCGAGCGCGCGGCGCCAACGTTGCAAGTGATGCAAACTAACGTGCAGACGCCCGGTCTGGGCGCGCAGCCTGTAGTGAAGCCCACGACCCTTCGCCCGACGACTGCGCAGCGCGTTTCCACGTCGCCTCAGCGATAACTAAAACACCTGCCGGAATACCATGTAGCCTTCCGCGGCTTCCACGCTGATCTCGCGTCCGCGCACGCGCGCGGTGAACTCCACGTTCTGCACACTTGAATGGTGTATCGCATCGCGCATTTGCGATTGGTGCATCGAGAGCGCTTTGAGTTTGTGTTCGAGAAAGTTGGTAATGTCCACGTAGAAATTCGGGTGAAACTTTTCGCGTTCGAGGCTCCAGAAAAGCGAAGTGTTGTCGTAGCCGAGCACGATGCGTTGGAAAGGTTTTGCGGAGGGTACGCCGGGGCGCAGGGCGGTCCATGCTGCGCGGAAGACCGCGTCGTGATCCTGGTTGTATGATGACACGGGGATCGCGACCATTGTGGGTTGCAGTTTATCCAGCGCGAGTTTTGCATCGCGTTCGAAGAGTGAAATGAGATCGCGGCGGGGCATGGCGTCGAGACGCAGGTGCGTTTGCTCGTCGCGAAATAGAATCTCCCAGTCGTCTACTTTTAGATAATCCATTACCGATTTGAGTTCCGATTCGCGGGTGCCGCCGCTGACGCGCTGATCTTTTCCGTCGTAATGTTTCAAATCACCGACAGAACATACGATGCAGTACACTTCGCCGCCGAGATGCTTGATGCGCGCCATGGTGCCCGCGCAACCGAAACATTCGTCGTCCGCGTGCGGCGCGATGACGAGCAGGCGTTGTTTGGAAAGGAATGCATCTTCAGGCGTCAAGTCGTTTCTCCCGGATTAAATCTTCGTAGAGTGTTTCGATTTTTTCGACCATGCGCGCTAAGCTGAACTTTTGCACGTGATCGCGCGCGGCGATCCCAATGCGTTCGCGCTGTGCGCGATCTGCCGCGAGCGACAACACTGCGGAAGCGATCCCCGTTTCGTCGCGCGGGCGCACGAGCAGACCCGTCACGGTTTCATTTACCACTTCCGGAATTCCACCCACGTTTGTCGCCACTACCGGCGTGCCGGCCGCGCCTGCTTCAAGAATCACGCGGCCCATCCCCTCATTAATCGACGGCACTACGCACAGATCCATCGCTGCCATCAGCGCGGGCACGTCGTCCCGCATCCCCAAAAACTGAAAGCGCGGCCCAAGCGTTTCCGCCAAGGCCTCCAACGATTCGCGTTCCGCGCCGTCGCCCGCGAGAATAAACCGCGCCGAGGGCATGGAATCGAGCACGATGCGCGCAGCACGCACAAAATACGAGAAACCCTTCACGGGTTCAAGGCGTCCCACGGCGCCAATGAGAAATTCGTCCGGCGCGACGCCTAGCGATTGGCGCGTTGCCGCGCGCGCGCGAATCGCTTCGTCGAAGGGAGCGAGATCAATTCCGCTGAAAATGGAGGTCCATTGATCGCGCGTGCCGACGCCTTCGGCGAGGTGTTGATCGACGCCGCGTTGCGTGAGTTCGATGAGCTTGCTGGATTTCAGCGCGGCGTCGCGTTCGAGTTTGGTGAAGAACCTCGTGAATAGTTTATTGAAGTAGCCGAAGAAGATGTGGCCGTGGGGCGTGTGCACGATGATTGGCACGCCTGCCTTCGCGGCGGCCATGCGGCCGAGGTAACCCGCTTTCGACGTGTGCGTATGGACAATGTCGTATTTGCGATCTCGGTAAATTTGCAGCAATTCGTTGTAGGCGCGGAGATCGTTTAGCGGCGACGGATTGCGCACGAGATGTTTTACGCGAACGATTTCGATGCCCGCGTCGCGCACCGTTTGTTCCATGCTGGGTTCGTTATGCGCGGTGTGACCGCTAATGAGATCGACTTCGTAGCGGTCGCGGTTGGCGAGGCACACGGTGTGAAAGGTGTTTTCCTGCGCGCCACCTTTGCCCATGCGCGTGATCACGTGGGCCACGCGGATGCGTCTCATTTGCGAATCCCGAGTGCGGCGATCATTTGGTTGGTGAACACGCGCCAGTTGAGTTCGTTGTCCACGCGGAGCCGGCCCAGCTCACCGAGTTTGCGCGCGAGTTCAGGGTCGGTTAGCACGCGGATGAGTGCGGCAGCGAGTGCATCTGCGTCATCCGGTTCGACGAGCAGGCCCGTATCGCCATCGGCGACCGCTTCGATCGCGCCGCCGGATTTGCCTGCAATGGCAGGCTTGCCGTGCGCGTGCGCTTCGGTGAAGACGAGGCCGAACCCTTCGACCTGGCCGTTTGTACCTTCGCCTGTTGGCAGCGCGAATACATCGCACAGCGAATACAGGGCCTGTACTTCGGCTGTGCTGAGCGCGCCCGCGAAGGTGATGTTGTCACGCACGCCCATGCGAAACGCCGCGCGCGAGCAGGACGACATCGCCGGGCCCTGGCCGACGACGAAGAGGTGCGCGTTTGGAATGGTGTTGATAATGCGTGGCATCGCGCGGACTAGGGTGAGATGGCCTTTGCGTTGCACGAGACGACCAACAGAGAGAATGAGGCGCTTGCCTTCGATGGGATACTTCGCGCGAATCGATGCGATCGTTTCGTCATCCGCTTCGGGTTTTGGTGTTGCGCCGGGGAGTATTGCTGCGATTGATTTGGACCGTACGCCGAATTCGATCAGTTTGTTGCGGGTGAACTGGCTGATTGCGATGACGCCGCGGGACTGTCCGTAGATGTAGCGGAGCAGCGCGGCCACGGGCCAGATGTGTTTGAACTTCAAGAACTCATAGCCGTATGCGAGCGTTGCGTATGGAACGCCGAACATACTGCGCGCGAGCAACCCTGCGATGCCACCGTAGGTGATGTTGATCGCGAGCAGGAGGTCGTGGTGAGGGACCAGTTTGCGTCCGCGCGCGAGCATGGGAAAGAGGCGAAGCCATCCGCTGTTATAGCCGGTGAAGCGGATCACGCGCACGGGTTCGTTTGCGTCGAACGATTCCATGTTTGGAAAGTGCGGTGCGAGTACGGTGACTTCAAAACCTTGCCGCGATAGTTCGCGAGACACTTCGAGCGTGAGCGTACTGATGCCGCCTTCGATCGGCGGGTAATCGACGGTGACGACGAGTATGCGGATGGGTCTGTCGCTCATGGGCGGCTATTCTAATGCAAGAGGCGACATAAAGGAGCACGGGCGTCCCGCCCGTGATTTTTTTGATGAAACCGAATTTCCAATTAAATCACGGGCGGGACGCCTGTGCTCCTTTTATTTAGTCAATATGTAGTCGCCCATGACCAGGGCGTCCATTCCGGCGCTGTAGAAGCAGCGGGTGGCGTCGGCGGGGGTGTTGACGATGGGTTCACCCATGACGTTGAATGAGGTGTTGAGGATCATGGGTACGCCGCGGCGCTGTTCGAAGGCTTCGATGAGCGCGTAGTACTTGGGGTTCGCTTCGCGCGTGACGGTTTGCACGCGGGCGGTGCCATCGATGTGGGTAATCGCGGGTACTTTGTCGCGCATTTCGGATTTGACCGGGTAGACGAATAGCATGAAGGGCGATGAGGTGCAGCCTTCGAAGTATTTGCTGGCGTGTTCGGCGAGGCAGCTTGGTGCGAAGGGCCGGAACTCTTCGCGGTGTTTGACATATTTGTTGATGAGGTCTTTCATATCCGCCCGCGTGGGGTCGGCGAGGATGCTGCGCGAACCGAGCGCGCGCGGGCCGAATTCCATGTGCCCTTGGTACCAGCCCACGATCTTTCCCTCGGCGAGGAGATCGGCGGTGCGTTCGATTACGTTTGCCGGTTTTTCGTGCGGAAGTTTTGCGAGATCGAGGAACTGTTTAATCGCGTCGTTGGAGAATTCAGGCCCCCAGCAGGCGTGCGTCATTTGGAATGCGCGTGGGGCGCGCGTGAGTTCGTAGTGCTTCTGCAACGCGGCGCCGATGGCAATGCCGTCGTCGCCCGCGGCGGGTTGCACAAAGATTTCATCGAAGGGACCTTCACGCAGTAGGCGGCCGTTCATTGAACAGTTCAACGCGACGCCACCCGCGAGGCAAAGCTTTTTCGATTTCGTTACATCGTATAAATGTCTTGCGATGTGTAGCGCGGTTTCTTCCAAGACACATTGCAACGACGCCGCGATGTTCTGATGCTTTCTTTCGACGGGGTCTTTTGGTTTGCGTGGCGCGCCGAAACGGTCGATAAATTTTTGTGACATGTATCCACAGCGGCTGCCGGCGAGGTAATGGCATTGCAGCCACAATAGATCGATCTGATAGCGGCCATTGGGTAGTAATTTTATGATGCGGCGGAATTCGTCGGCGTATTCCGGTTCGCCGTAGGAGGCGAGGCCCATGACTTTGTATTCGTCGCTCGCACGCGCGAAGCCGAGGTAATCCGTGAGGCCGGTGTAAAGGACGCCGAGCGAGTTTGGATAATGCTCGGCGAAAAGCGGCGTGATTGTTGTGCCGCGTCCGATGCCTGCCCAGGTCACGTCCCATTCGCCGACGTAATCGATCGACAGCAGCGCCGCTTCTTCAAAGGGGCTTACGAGAAATGACGACGCCGCGTGCGCGGGGTGGTGGTGCATGAAGTGCAGTTTCGCGCGTTTTCCGCAGAGACTGCGCATGCCGAGTACGTATTCGGCGTTGTGTTGCAATTCGTAGGCGATGTAGCCCGCGGAGTATGAGGGCGAGCGAAACATCTGCGTGATGCGGTAGGGAATGCGCTTGCCCACACGCAGTCCCGGGCGCATGTAGCAACAGACATGATCGACGTCGTCGATGGAGATGCCGGCAGTGTCGAGGCAAAACTGCACGGCCTTGCGCGGCACGCCGCCCTGATGCTTCACGCGGGTGAGGCGCTCCTCCGCAACTGCCGCAACAAGCTGTCCACCACAGACCAGCGCCGCGGCGGAATCGTGCGAGTAGCCCCCTATGCCGAGAATGTTCACGAAATTTGGATGATTAATTATTGATTTTTAGATTGGATACACGGAGAGCGTTCGCGAGAATATTGGAGTGATTGTCATCTTTCGAGTCTGCCTTCGTTCGCCTATTCCGTGCAATGATCCAGAATCCAAAAACTAAAATCCAAAAGTCGCGTTCGCTGCAGATCTTCAGTTTCCAGGCGGCGGTGGAAACCCAGTACATTTTGCCGCGCGAAAGCGAAAGATCAACCGAAACGCGCGGTGATCACCGTTTGTGGTGCGGCATAATTCGCAGTATTCTACATTAGAATTCGCATTGTTATAAGTATAAGTAATCCAGATGCTTACGTGAATATAAGCTTGCAATTCCAAGCAAAAGACTGCTATAAAACGGCCCGTACAAATTAGTGACATTGCAGACTATCCGCCGTCACGGGGGTGCGGCGTGGTCTTTCAGGAGTGTAGTGGTGGTTGCTCGGTGTTTGCCCCTGGCCGTTTTGTTTTTGTTCGGAAATGTGATTGCTCATGCGGTCGCCGTAAAATCCGAATTCGTTGCGGAAGGCTTCACCAAGCCTGTCTTCCTTTGTTCGCCTCCAGGTGATACCACACGAATCATGGTGGTCGAGCAAGGCGGCAAGATTAAGCTCATCAAGAACGGAACCGTCCGTACCACCGCATTTCTTGACATTGCCTCGAAGGTGAACCAGGGGGGAGACGAACGCGGGTTGCTCGGTCTCGCGTTTCATCCGAACTATGCCACCAACGGCTACTTTTATGTCTACTACATCGATACCACCTATCCCGGCAACACAAAGGTCGAACGATACTCCGTGACGAGCGATCGCGACATCGCGGATCCGAACAGCGGTTTTAATCTGCTCTCGGTCGCGCATCCGGACACGAACCACAAGGGCGGGTGGATCGGATTCAGCCCGACGAATGGTTACCTCTACGTCGCCATCGGTGATGGCGGCGGCGCGAACGATCCATCCGGCAACGGTCAAAATGTCAATACCAAGCTGGGAAAAATATTGCGGCTCGATGTAGATATCGCGTCGCCCTATGCGCCTTCAACCAATCCATTCTACGGAGCGACAAACGGCGATGATCTGATTTGGGCCTACGGCCTTCGCAATCCGTACCGCTGCAGTTTTGACCGCAGTACGGGCGATCTGTGGATGGGCGACGTGGGCCAGGACACGCTCGAAGAGATTGACTTCTACAGCGCCGGCAGTGCGGGTGGAAAGAATTACGGATGGAAGACAGCCGAAGGCTTTGAATGCCGTGGCGGCGGCGGCACCTGCGGTACAAACGCAGGCTTTACGCCACCCGTGATTGACTATCCGCGCACGGACGGCGTCGCGGTGGTCGGCGGCTACGTGTATCGCGGCACTGCGATCGCAGGACTGCAAGGCACATACTTCTACGCGGACTATGTTTTCGGCGGTTTGTGGTCTTTGAAGTACAACGGCAGCACCGTGACTGAACAAGTGGATCGCGACGCGGAGCTCAATCCAGCCGGTTGGCGCAGCATTAACAATCCGTCGTCTTTCGGCGAAGACGCCAGCGGCGAGCTGTACATTTGCGATTATGCCGATGGCGAGATTTACAAAATAGCAGCAGTTGTGACCGCCTCGGATACCGATGGCGACGGGCTGATTGACACGCTCGAAACGACGCTTGGCACTAATCCCAACGATAGCGATTCGGACGACGATGGCTTGACCGACGGCGTCGAAGTGAATACCCATTTGACCGACCCGTTGGACAGCGACAGCGACAACGATAATCTGTCCGACGGGGTGGAAGTGAACACGCACGGCACGAATCCGAAGAAGAGCGACACCGACAATGACGGGCTGAGCGATGGCACGGAAATCAACACGCATACGACCGATCCGAAAAAGAGCGATACGGATGGCGATGGATTGAGCGACGGCGCGGAAATTAATACGCATGCTACCAACCCCAAAGATACGGATTCTGACGACGATGGATTGAGTGATGGCGCGGAAGTGAATACGCACACGACAAATCCTAAGGATTCCGACAGCGACGACGACGGGTTGAGTGACGGTGTGGAGGTGAATACGCATACGACCAGTCCCAAAGATTCTGATTCGGACGACGACGGCATTTTCGATGGCGTCGAAGTCAACACGCACGGCACCAATCCGAAGAAAGCCGATACCGACAATGATGGAATGACTGACGGTGCGGAAATAAACACGTACGGCACCGACCCCAAGAAGAGTGACACAGACAGTGACGGGTTGAATGACGGCGCTGAAATCACCACGCATGCGACAGATCCCAAGAAAGCAGATACAGACGGCGATGCGCTCACGGATGGCGCGGAAATCAATACGCACGGCACAAATCCAAAGAAGTCGGATACAGACGGCGATGGGTTGAACGACGGCTCGGAAATCAACACGCACAAGACCGACCCCAAGAAGAGCGACACCGACGGCGACGGTTTGTCTGACGGCAACGAAGTCAACACGCGCGGCACTGACCCCAAGAAATCGGATACCGACGGCGACGGGCTTTCTGACGGTGCGGAAGTGACTACGCACCAGACGAACGCGCTCGATTCCGATTCAGACGATGACACGCTTAGCGACGGTGCCGAAGTAAACACGCACGCGACGAACCCAAAAAAGGCCGATACCGACGACGACGGTCTGAACGACGGCGCGGAAATCAACACGCACGGTACCAATCCCAAAAAGGCTGACACGGATAATGACAGCCTTTCCGACGGCGACGAAGTCACGACGCACGCAACCAATCCGAAGGACGCGGACTCAGACAACGACGGCCTCGGCGATGGCGAAGAGATCACGGATTACTTGACCGATCCGCTGGACAACGATTCCGACAATGATTCGTTACAGGACGGAGAAGAGATTAATGAATACGGCACCGATCCAAATGCGCCAGACGTGCTCGTCCTAAATAAACCATTTGAAGGCGACGTGTACGAGATTGGCAATAAAGCCAACATTCGTTGGACGACACTTGGCGCAGCAGGCGAACTCGTGCGCATCGAATTGTGGCAGCGTGGGGAATTTGTGCGCGTCGTGAAAGCACAGTCCGACAACGATGGCAAGCTGAAATGGAAACTTCCGAAAAACCTCGAGCCGGGCACGGGCTACCAGTTCTATATTCAATCTGTTACCGTGCCCGCGATCGACGATATCGCCAATAACTCGTTCACAATCGTTGCCGCGCCCGCAGAATAGAAACACTACTGGAAATAGTTGTTGGCCGGGGCTAGGATTTTTCCTGGACAACGGAGGCCTAGATGTCCAAGCTGTCCCCGGTAGAAGCGCTTGTGAAGCGCGAGCAACTCGTACGCGACGGGTTCTGCATCATTCCAGGCGTGCTCGACGATTCGATGCTCGAACGCTGGATCGAGTACAGCGACAGCGTGCTCGATGCAACGCCCCACAATCCGGATACGAAGTATCAGGGCAGCGATTTCCACATTAACTCCCGCCGTCGCTACCTGCGCGGCGACATGCACCGGCCCGATTTGGGACTTTGGTCGCCGCTGGTCGATGAACTAGTCGATCTGCCGGCGGCCGACGAAGCCTGCGAGGCAATTGGCATCGAAGGCAAAGAGTCAGACGACACGGTGTTGATACTTAGCAAACCTGCGCAGGGTCCCGCATTGTACTGGCATCAGGACTTCATGGAATGGGACCATCCAAAAGCGTCATTGCCTTGGCCTACGCGGATTTTTCTTTCCTACTACTTGGTAGATACGACCGTCGAAAACGGCTGTTTGCGCGCGATTCCGGGCACGCACCTCAAGCGTATCCCGCTGCACGATATTTTGCCGGCTGCACACGGGCCAGAAATTCAGGCGCTCGACACTTCGCACCCGGTCTTCGCCGATCACCCGGATGCAATTGACCTGCCCGTCAAGGCAGGCGACCTGGTTATCAACGACGCGCGCCTGCTCCATGCCGCGCATGCGAATCGCTCAAATCAACGGCGTACGCTATTGCTTCAATGGCACAGCATCTTTCCCTGGCCTGGCGTCCCAAGCTGGTGGGCCCGTCCGCTTCCCGAAGTCATTCAGCGGGCATCCGAATTTGGCAGTTATGAGATGTCGCGGATACCGGGCAAATACCTGGGCGCGGAAAGGGCTGCGGGCTAAGCGCCAATCCTCTTTTCTGCGGTTGATGCACGCCCGCCGCAGTTTATCTTATACTTGCGCAGGCTATGTCACGGGGCGGCATACGGTGATCCCAGATTTCTAATGCATGATTGCGGGGATCGAAACAGCCGGTTCTATCGACTGGTCGGTCTACAGGAGAATCGATGGCAACGCGATCCGTTAAAGTGCCCGATGAAGTCAGCTCCGCGAACGAGGCGGAGCGCAGGTTGCTCTCCAGCGCACTCGCGTCGTTTTCCGAGAAAGGCTACGAAGGCACCAGCATTCGCGAGATTATCGAGCGCGCGGGCGTCACCCGGCCCGTGCTATATTACTACTTCGAGAACAAGGAACATCTCTTTCGGCGGCTCGTGGAATCCTGGTTCACGGAACTGGTCGAAGATATGGACCGTGCGCTCGAAGGCGTCGTTGGCCTTCGCGAACAGTTGAAGACGCTGATCGTTAACGTATTCGAGCACGCCGAGCGTTCGCCGCATGTCGTGCGCCTGATCTTTCACACGTTCTTCGCGCCGCGCCACGGCGCGCCAAAGCTGGATCGCGACAGTCTATGGGAATCGCGCTACTCGCGCATCGCAAAGATCATGCAATCCGGGATCGAATCCGGCGAGTTCGCGAGGCACAGTTGCGAATCACTGGCCATGGCATTTTGCGGCATGATGGACATGCATATCATGGTGAAGATCAATCGACCGCACACGACGCTATCGAACGAATTGGGAGAGGCGCTCGTCGATCTATTTCTCGAAGGCGCCCGCGCACAGAAATCCTGACGCGGCGGCTCGTGCCCCTGCGTTAACGTAGTAATGGGGAGCTCATGAAGAAGTTTGTCGTCACCGCCGCCTTGTGCTTGGGAATCATTCTGCTGGGTGGACTTGTGGTATATGGCGCCAAGGCCAAGTTCAACGAACGCGAAGCCAACCGCGCGAATAACAACCACGAACAGCGCATTCCCAACGTAAAAGTGCAGGTCGTCACGCCTGCCCTCCTCGAAGACAAGTTCACCCTTACCGGCACGATTGACGGCTGGGAAAATGTCACCATCAGCGCGGAAGTGGCAGGCAAGATCGAGTGGAAAGGCGTCGAAACCGGCGATGCCGTGAAGAAAGACCAGGAAATCTTCCGCATCGACACCGAGACCATGAAGGTACGCTACGAACAGGCAAAGGCGCAGGCCCTACTCGCCGCGCAGGAATTCGACCGCATACAGAACCTGACCAATAAAGGCGTGAGCGCGAAGCGCGATCAGGACAGCGTGGTTGCCAATCGCGATGTCGCGGAGGCGGACCTTCGCGCCGTGGAAATTCAGTTGAAGAAAAGCATCGCGCGGGCACCAATGGATGGTGTGGTTGCCCACGTGTTTTCCAAGCAGGACGAATTCACGGACATCGGCAAGCCCCTGGTGCGAATCGTGAAGTTGCACAAAGTGAAAGTGCGCGTAGGAATTCCCGAGCGCGACATCACGTATTTCAAGGCGGGGGACATTGTTCGCGTGCAGCTCGATGCGATTCCCGATCGCACGTTTGACGGAAAAATCCATTTAATCGCGCCCGCGGCCGATTTGGTGACGCACACGTTTGAAACGGAAATCGCAATCGACAATCCGGATGCCTGCCTGAAGCCGGGAATGATAGCGCGCGCGCACCTCGTGCGGAAGCAATACCCCGACGCGATTTCGGTCCCAATCTTTGCGACGGCGCTAATCGACGACAAACGGTTCGCGTTTGTCGAAAAAGACGGAAAAGCCGAGCTGCGGCAAGTGGAAGTCGGCGTGCTCAGCGGCAGCAACATTCACGTCACCGACGGCCTGCGCCCGGGTGACCACATCATCGTCGCCGGCCAACGCGACGCGCGGCCCGGTGAAGCCGTTAACGTGACCGAGACCATCCCGTGAAGATTGTCGATTTTGCGGTAGACCGCCGCGTCTCCATTTACGTGATGGTATTTATCCTCACGGTCACGGGACTTTACGCGTACATCACCCTGCCCCGCGAATCCAATCCGGAAGTCATCGTGCCGGTGATTGTCGTGTCGACACGGTACCAGGGCGTGTCCCCCGAAGATATGGAATCGCTCGTCACCGTGCCGATCGAGCGCAAACTTGCGGGGCTTAAGGGCGTCAAGCAGATCAAGTCGCAGAGCCTCGAAAGCACGTCGTCCGTCGTCATCGAGTTCATGCCCGACATGGAAATCGATGACGCCCTGCGCCGCGTGAAAGACAAGGTCGATCAATCCAAGCAAGACCTGCCCGAAGACGCAGACGACCCGATCGTCAGCGAGATCAATTTGAGCGAGTTGCCCATTCTCGTGATCTCGCTGACCGGCAACACGGACTTGACCGTGCTCAACGAACTCGCGGACGATTTTGAAGACCGCATTGAAGCCATCAAGGGTGTGCTCGATGTGCAAAAGATTGGCGGGATCGAGCGCGAAATTCAGATCGAAGTCGATCCCGATCGCGTCGCCGAATATGGTATTTCCGCGGCGGACTTGATTCAGGTGACGCTGCTCGAAAACGTGAATACGCCCGGCGGCGCAATGGACCTCGGCGAAGCAAAGTTTCTCATGCGGACCCCCGGCGAGTTCCGCACGCCGGACGAATTGACGGGGTTGGTCGTGAAGCAGGGGCCTTCCGGCACCGTTTACCTTCGCGACATCGCGACCGTGAAAGACGGCTTTAAGGAATCCACTAGCATCTCGCGTGTTAACGGAAAACCTTCCGTCACGCTCACGGTGTCCAAGCGTAGCGGCGAAAACATTATCCGCATCGCGGACGAGATCAACGTGGTGCTTGAGGAAGAACGCGCGCGACTGCCGAAAGGCATAGATGTCGCGGTGACGTGGGACGAATCGGACTTCATCCGCGACATGGTCAGCGACCTTGAGAACAGCATGCTCAGCGGACTGGTGCTCGTTGTCATTATCATCATGATCTTTCTCGGTTTCGTGAATGCCTTTTTCATCGGGCTGGCGATTCCCCTTTCGATGTTCATCGGCTTCACCTACTTCTACCTTTCCGGCATCACGCTGAACATGGTTGTATTGTTCAGCCTCACGCTTGCGTTGGGCATGCTCGTCGATAACGGGATCGTAGTGATCGAAAACATCTACCGTCACATGCAGCAAGGGATGGATTCGGTCACCGCGTCCAAGCGCGCTACCGCGGAAGTGGCATGGCCGATCATCGGTTCAACGGCGACGACGATGGTCGCGTTTGTGCCCATGTTTTTCTGGCCTGGCATTTTTGGCGACTTCATGGTGTATCTGCCGATCACCGTAGTCGCCACGCTTGCGGGTTCGATATTCGTTGGGCTTATCGTGAACCCTGCGTTGGCAGGGCAATTTATGCGTGTCAAGCCACTTCCTTTTGAGATGAAAGAAGACTCGCGACACCCGATCATAAAAACCTATGAGAACTTCTTACGCTTGGCTTTGCGGTGGCGCGGCGTCACGCTCACCATGGCGTTCACAGGTCTTATTGCAATCTCCGCCGAATTCTTCGCGACGGCGCAGGTGCAGTTCATGCCCGACTCCGAACCGCCACAGGCAAACATCGATATCGAGTTGCCGGAGGGAAGTAACCTTGCGGCCTCAGACGAATATGTAAAAGCGGTCGAGCGGCTCATCGAGCCCAACGTACCTAACATGGAAAATGTGATGGCGAATGTGGGTTCGTCGGGCGTAGACCTTACCGGGGGCATGGCCGGTGGCGGGAACAGCACGCACCTCAGCCGGGTCACGTTAGATTTTCCGCGGCTCGCAAAAGCCAAAGTGTTGCCGAGTAAAATCATCGATGAAACACGCGAGGCGGTGAAAGGCATCACCGGGGCGCAGGTGCGCGTGGAAGAAATGCAGATGGGACCGCCGACCGGTCCGCCGATCAACATCGAAATCAGCGGCGACGAATATGAGACGCTTGCGCAGCTCGCTTCCGAAGTGCAGCAGACCATCAAAGACATGCCGGAGTTGACGGACATTCACGATGACTACCGCAAGGGAAAGCCGGAGGTTCGCGTCGTTATTGATCGCGAAAAGGCCTGGAAGATGGGCCTGAACACGCAATTCATCGGGTTGACCGTGCAAGCTGCAATCGATGGACGCAAAGCGGGCGAGTACCGCGAGGGCGACGAAGAATACGACGTGATTGTCCGCTTCCCGAAAACGTTCCGTGAGGACGTAGCAAACATCGAAAACATGCGCTTTACCAATCTCGCGGGTGAGACGGTGCCCTTCTCCGCGGTGGCGCGTATTGAGTCCGGCGCGGGCCTCGGGCAGATCAACCGCATCGACCGCAAGCGCACTGTGACGGTGTCGGCGGAAGTTCAAGGCGATCGGCAGCCGCCAGAAGTGTTGAAGGACGTGCGCAAGAAACTCGAAGGCTTCGTGCTTCCCGCGGGCTACACGATGGCATACACCGGCGAAAACGACGACCTCGAAGAAACGCAGTCATTTTTGTTGCGCGCATTTGTGATTGCGCTGCTGCTAATTTCGCTCGTCATCGTCGCGCAGTTCAACTCCATTTTACAGACACTCGTAATCATGACTGCAGTGCTGTTGTCGCTCGGCGGCGTGTTTCTGGGTCTGTGGATTTGCGCCATGCCCTTCGGCATCATGATGACGGGCATCGGCTGCATCAGCCTCGCGGGTGTCGTTGTCAATAACGCAATCGTGCTCCTCGACTTCGTCAACCAACTTCGCAGCCGCGGCGAGTCGCTCGAAGACGCCGTGGTGAAGGCGGGCATCGTTCGTTTCCGTCCGGTGATGCTAACCGCCGGCACGACCGTATTGGGCCTCGTGCCAATGGCGCTCGGCATCAGCTTCGACTTCAAGAGCTTCGAGTGGACAAGCGGGGGCGAAACCGCGCAATGGTGGGGCTCGATGGCGGTCGCCGTTATATTCGGGTTGACCTTCGCGACCGTTCTCACGCTGGTCGTGGTGCCCACGCTTTACACCTACGCGGTAAACCTGTCAGAAGCTTTTGCACGAAAGCCGCACGTAATCAGCGAACCTGTCGCGAAGTAATTTCGCAAACCCGCTAAAAGAGGGGTGCACGCTTGCGGCGGCTGGGGTACCGTTTTGGGGGGAATCCCGCAAGCGTGCACGTATCAGGGACCGTAGAGAGGGGGACACTTTTCCGGATTCGTTTCGAGGAATTGTCTCCGCTTTGAATCCGGTTGTTTTCTATATTGGTTTCTCCAGTTTTTCAGTCGTTGCGTCCGGCGTCACACTGCCATCTGTCGATTCACTACGGGGCCGGTTTGAATAATATTGGTCACGCGCGAAAGTTCGGTCATCAGATCGCTCGAGTTTTCGTCACGCGAGACGTACGCAGCCACGATGCGCGCTTCAATCTTCGCGCAAAGATCCGAAATCTGCGTCATACCAGCGTGCGCGGATTTGTCGTGCAGCGCGCGCAAATGCCACAGCGGTATGACCGGCGAACTGGCGTGGCCTTGCCGCAGACACTTTACATAGTCCTCAAGCGGCGAGAGATGCGATATCCATTCGCCTTCAAATGAGATCGGATTTATATGGCTCGTTCGCATGGCACCGGCTCCTCTTGGGGAAACGTCGTGCAGGAAACAATCGCGTCATACACTTCCGCTGTTGTCCCTTCGCACAGCAAGTCTCCGGTCTTCGTATCTACAATGTGAACACGGCCCGTCAACCCTTCAATCACGTCCAAAACTTCGGTTAACTCATTCACTTCCGCATGCGCACAAAAGCCGCGAATCTCAACCGCGTAGCGTCTACCCTTCGTATCAAACCAGGGGTCAACGGCTCGGCTTGATACCACCCTTCCCGGGTCGGCGAGTCTTGCTTTCCGCTTCCATACTTTCATTTCCCCGCAGCTCCTAAAACGTCAAAATCCGCGCCACGCACCATTCATACTTCGAAAACTTGTTCCGCAGAACCACTGGCGAGAATCCCTGCTAAGCTGGAATACTTTGCCTCACGCTACCACCGCCGGGTGAGGCCCTGGGCAGTCTGCTTGCTCTTGCGTTGAAGCCACTTTACTCCGGATGCAAGGTGCGCAAACATCGGATACGGCGGTATTCGGACTTAGGACTATTGGAGGATTTCGCGTAGGACGATTCTCACGGCATCGATCGCCAAGTCTCTCGGAAGTCATTTTGGCTATACTTCTAGCGGCGTCGTGCTGGGTGAAAGCTGAAAGGGGAATGAGAAATGTCACGCAGAATTTGGAGTTCTGCCGTCGTATGTCTTTGCTGCGCTTCGGCATTTGCCGAGCTCCAGAACGTTAATGTCGGGGGACAACTCCGCATTCGCGCCCGGTATTGGGACAACGTGTATATGGACAGCACGCGTGAGATACGCATCCCCGATTTCTTTCTGCCCAACCGGCCCATCGGCCCTTTCGGCGCGGCAAGCCGCTACGCCTTCGACGATGCCGGAAAGACGCGCACCTGGGTCGAACAGAACACGCGCCTGAAAATTTCCGCGGACTTCACAAATTATGTGAATGCGGTCATCGAACTGGACGATTTTGAAATCTGGGGGCAGACCGATTTCCGTTCGAATTATTTGACCGGCGTCGATTCCGCGGCCAATTCCAGCGACGACGTGGAAGTATTGCAGTCATACGTTGAGATGAATGAAATCGCGGGTTTGCCATTACGGCTTCGATTGGGACGGCAACAGATCAAACTCGGCACGGGCTGGCTCGTCGGCGAGCAACACGCCACGATCAACTCGTCTTTCGACGGCGTGCGCGCCACGTACACCGGCGATGGCTGGGCGCTGGACGGTTGGGCGACGAAGCTGTTCGAGACCGGCGCCAACGAAGAAGACGGAGATGTTAATTTCTACGGGCTCGCCGCCACGTGTACAGCAGTTGAAGGACATGAATTCCAATTGTATTGGCTGTATTTGCGCGATGCGCGCTCCGTGAACGATACGAATTTCGTGGCGCCGATCGAGTGGCTTGAAGATGCATTTGACCTCGACGACTACGACGCAACCAACCTGCACACCGTCGGGTTTCGTGCATCCGGCAATATTCTTGGCTTCGATTACGCTGGCGAGATTGCGTATCAGTTCGGGGAGGCCGACAGCGCGGGCGCGTTGTTCGCACCAATCAATCGGTTGTACGGCGACGATGACGCCGACTACGACAACTGGGCGGGCGATCTCGAAGTCGGTTATACCTTTGAAAATGTGATGTGGACGCCGCGCGTGTACATCGGCGGCGCGTATTTCAGCGGAGAAGACAATCGCGACGTGAATTTCTTCGAGTGGTTGAATCCGTTCGACCGACCCGACGCAAGCGTTTCGTTTAATCGTTTGTTTTCGCAAATTCGCTACTACGAGCTCTTTGACGAAGCGCGTGGCGGCACAAACTTCTACCAGATTCGCGCCGGTGTGAATACGAAGCCGCTCGAACGAATTTCCGCCAATTTTGAAGTGGGTAAGCTTGGCGTGAACGAGACCTTCGATTATCCTTCCGCCATCGACGCAGGGCGCTTCCGCATCCCAATTGCGCCAGCACTGTCGTTTCTTACCGAAGAATCGGGCGACGATATTGGGTATGTCGCCGAAATCGAATTCTTTTATCAGTATTCGGAGGATTTGTCCTTCCGATTGGTGTGGGACCACATGTTTGTGAGTGACGACGTCGTCGATGGAAATTTCGTCTTCGCCAATGGATTGGATTTCCTTGGCGGTTCCGATAGCGACGATCTGAACTACCTTGAATTTGAAACGAGACTACGCTTTTGATGCGCACGAGGTTTGATCGAATCACCGCCGCGCTCACGTTAAGCGCGGCGGCGTTTTTTGCCGCTGCAGTTGAACCGCAGCCGATAAGCGTGCCGGCGGGATTCGGTGTCAAGGAAGACGTGACCTACGGCACGCAATCCGAAAAGCAACGCCTCGACATCGTCTACCCCGCAGAAGGAAAGGCCGCGCTCCCGCTCGTTGTGCATTTCCATTCCGGCGGTTGGTACACCGGCGGTAAATCTGCGTTCCAAATGTTGAACATGCTGGCGGAATCCGGCTACGCATCCGCATCTGTAGGTTATCGACTTTCCGATGAAGCAACATTTCCTGCCGCGGTTGAGGACTGCAAGCTCGCGGTACGCTGGCTACGGGCACATGCGAAGGAATACAGAATCGATGCGGATCACATCGGCACGATCGGCGCGTCCGCAGGCGGGCACCTCGCAGCGATGCTCGCCGTCACGACGAAAGACGACGGCCTCGAAGGAAGCGGCGGATACGATGATCAATCGAGCGCGGTGCAGGCGGCCGTTGCGGTATGCGCGCCGCTGAATCTTGAAGTGCCGCTATCGCTGAACATTCAAGGGGATGATCCCGTGGTCGTGCGTTTTCTCGGCGGACCGCTAGCCGAAAAACGCGATGCCGCACATCGCGCTTCACCGATCGCGTATGTGAAGCCGACCACGCCGCCTATTTATTTGCTCCACGGCACGGCGGATAAACGAGTACACCCCGGTCAATCCACCGCAATGGCAGAAGCACTGGCTAAGGAAGGCGTGCCGCATGAAATCGTCATCGTCGAAGGCGGTATCCACGGAATGGGCATCGCCCGCGAACCACAGGCCTTTGCGGCCATCGTGAAATTTCTAGACGCCTATTTAAAACCCGTTCAAAAATAGCCGCAGTCGCCGCGCCTTTTCCTGCTCTTCCGCGTCCTGTACAATCACCGCCAATCCCCTTCTCAGGAGCGGTTCATGATACGGCCAGTACTCTGCTTTTTTGTCGCGCTTAGCATTGCGCACGCGGCGCCGGTGACGGAAGATGTCGAGATCCCAGCGAACCATTACGTGTTTCGCGTCGCGCCCGCCGACGGCGCCGGTGTCGAGTTGTTTCGTCTCAACACTTCGAAGATGAACCAGGCCGCGCACGACGGTTTGCTGCTTGAAGGATTCGGTATTGGCAACTTCTATGTGCCGAACCGCCGGCTGAACGAATCGCTTGTCGTGGTAGATACGATTAAAGATCGCCCTGTACTTCAATACACCTACGACTGCGACGGGCCGAATATCAAAGGCCTGCGCGTGACGCGGACGATGGAGCCGCTGCTCGATCAGGCCTCCGTGCGCGTGCGGTTGCGCATCGAAAACAAGGGAACAGAAGACCAATGGGTCGCGCCGTGGGTGCGCAACGAGCTCGCGCCCGGCGGCAAGTTCGACGCGGCCGACCGCATCGATGTGCCTTCTCTCGACGGCATCGTGAACGCGGAACGCAGCGCGTACTTCCCCGCCGCGCGCAACTGGATCGCCGCGACCGACACTGCAACGAAGGAGACGGTCTACGCGGTGTTCAACTGCGACGAGACGCATTCCTTTCTCGCGCTGCGCGAAGAGGGTGAAACGTATTGCGGTTACCAGACGGCATTCGTCCCGCGCCTGATGAAAAAGGCCAGCACGTGGGAAACGACGTATCGCCTGAACGCCGTGCGCGGACTCACGCACGTAAACTTTGCGTCCGATGAACTCGCGGTGCAAATCGACTATGCCGACGGGAAACTGAATGTGCTGCTCGCGCCCGCGCGCGCAATGAAAGGCGTGACGATCAAGTCCAGCGTCGTTGCTTCGAACGAGCGTGTATGGCAATTGCCGCCGCTGGACTGCGACCTCGAACCCGGCGCGATCGTGCGTTGCACCTACGATTGGGAATCTATCGGCGATGGCGCCTACGACTATCTTGCGAAAGTCACGCAAAGCGGCAAGGACATCAAGCTCGGCGCGGACACCGGATCGCCGCACGGCGGTATCGATGCGCAGTTCGTTGTGGGCCAATCCGTGCAGGTGAAATACGCGGCGTGGACCGATGCGCCCCACGCGCTCGACCGCAGCAAACGCCCGCTCACGCGCACGCTTGCGGCAAATGGCGCAGCGAAGGTATGGGTGGAAAGTTCGCTTGAAAAAGTTTTCCCCGAAGACGATCCCGAGCCCGCGGGGGCGACGAAATCGATTGCGCGTGTCGCGCTCGCAAAAAACGAGAGCGAATCCTTTCAGTTAGTTTTTCGTCCCAAAGAGAATGCGCTCGAGACGCTGACACTGAAGGCCGGCGATCTCGTTGATGCAAAGTCCGGCGCGAAACTAAGCATGCAACTCGGCCGCGTGATGTACTACCCCGTGCGCATCCCCACGCACTTCGAAGGGCCCACCGGCGAATGGCCGGACCCGATTCCTCCCTACGAACCGTTCAACGCGCCCGCAAACCGTTGTTCACCGATCTGGATCACGGTACACGCGCCCGCAAACACGCCCGCGGGCGTGTACGAAGGGACGATCGAAGCGAGCGCCGCAGGCATGGACCCCGTGACGATTTCGGTGCGCGCCGAAGTGTGGGACTTCGCCTTGCCGAAAACGCCCACGCTTAAAACAGACTTCGGCTTCTGGCCGGAAAACGCGGCGTCAATGTCGAAGCGATTCGGGTTTGAAGGTAATGCAAGCGCATTGAGCGCTGCATATCTCAAGAACGCGTCCGAACATCGCATCACCTTGCGCACGCTTGCGCAGCTTCCGGCCGAGAGCGCCGATTACGCAGCAAGTCTGAAGGCCTACGAACCCAAACTCAAAGAATTGCTCGCTGACGGCGCGACAACATTCAACGTGCCCGCTTCGTTGTTGGACGTACCCGAACAGTTGCGTCTGGCAAATGCATTTGTAAAACAACACAACCTCAGTGGACGCGCGTTTTGCCAGATTGCGGATGAACCCGAACGTCCTGCATGGCAGCGCCTCTTCGACACGATGACGCGCTGGCGCAACGATGCGCCCGACATTCCGCTGATGCTGACGACTTCCGGCATGCAGCCATTTTTTCATGAAGCCGCGGCCATCTGGGCGGTACACACGCCGGTGATGGACACGTTGAACAACAAGGCCGTGCTCGAGCACATCACCGCGGGCAACGACGTGTGGTGGTATGTGAACCACACACCGCCGCGTCCCTATGCGAATTTCTTTGTCGACTTTGCGGCCATCGAACATCGCGCGTTGTTCTGGCAGACTTGGGCGCTTGGAATTAAGGGCGTGCATTACTGGAACGTGAACTACACGGAAGGCGGCGTAAACCCGTGGCTGTCGCAGGTGGATGTCACGCCCGCGAATGGCGACGGTTTTCTGTTGTACCCAGGCCCGAATGGCCCGGTGAATTCCATGCGCTGGGAAATCATTCGCGACGGAGTCGAAGACTACGACTACCTCGTAATCTTCCGCGAGCTGATGAAAAAGGCCGAACAGAGCAACAACGCCGCCCTACTACAAAAAGTGCAGGCCGCATACAATCTGAAGGATGTCGTGCCCGATTTGGTCACGTATCCGCGCGATCCAAATGTGTTGATCGCAAAGCGCGAAGCCATTGCAAAAGCGATCGTGGAGATGCAGCGCGGACTCAAATAACACGCGTATGACTTGGGGGAAGTAGATCGCGAGGTGAGCGGTCATGAGTAGAGTATTCGCCGCATTCCGCGTGCACACAAAGCGAACGCGTACGATCCGCGTTTTCTTAGCGTGCGCGTTAACTATCGCCTTTGCGCATGCGCAGAAGATCGAAAATGCACTGCTGCGCGTCGAACTGGATCGTGTGCGCATTGTCACATTGAGCGATGCTGGTGGCGCGAACAATTTGATCGACGCCGACCCCGAGACGCCACTTTGGCGCATCGAGCTTGGCTTGGATGGCGTTCCCGCCGTGGCGCCTTCCAGCGCGCACGAATTTTACACCGAACCGCTAGCAGGCGACTCGACTGGTATGCGGATGGTTTGGTCCGGCTTTGACGTCGCGCCAACGCCTGATCTGCGCGTCACCGTAGACGTAACGCTTGATACCGTCTCGCCCACCAGTCATTGGTCGATCGCGATTGACGGGCTTGCGCAGGAAACTCCGCTCGAAGTGCATTTTCCGTGCATCGGCAGTCTGGCAGCGCATGAGCAAGAATCGCTCGCCGCGCCGCAGTGGCTGGGCGAACTCACGGACAAGCCACGCACCCTTCTGAATGCCGGCGGCCAAGCACGGCGCCTGGAATGGTCTTATCCCGGCATCATGTCCTTGCAGTGTGTTGCGTTCTACAGCGCGGGCGCGCCAGGCCTCTACGCTGCGAGTGACGACACGGCTGCTTATGGAAAGCAGTTCGCATTTTTTGGCGACGGCAAACAAGGCGCGAGTTTTGAAGTCGTGCAATTACCGGAACGCAGCGCGGAACCGAACGGTACGTACCGGTCGCCGTATCGCGTCGCGCTGGGTCTACTCAATGGCGATTGGTTTGCCGCGGCCGAACGCTACCGCGCGTGGGCGCTGCAACAAGCGTGGGCGCGCGACAGTCGTCTGAAAAAAAATGAAACGGCGAAGTGGGCGGTCGACACCGGCCTTTGGGTGTGGAACCGCGGGCGCTCCGAAAATGTTTTGCAACCCGCGGCCGCGCTGCAAGCGGCGAGCGGTGTGCCGGTGAGTGTGTTCTGGCATTGGTGGCATGGTTGCGCGTACGACGTTGGCTTTCCCGAATATTTGCCGCCGCGCGAAGGCGCAGAGAATTTCAAAAGCGCGATCGATACCGCGCACGAAAAGAACCTTCATGCAATCGTTTACATGAATCAGCGGCTGTGGGGCATGACGACAGAGAGCTGGAAAGCGCGCGACGCCGCGCCATTTGCAGTGAAGGGACCCGGCGGCGCGATACGTCCCGAAATATACAACACGTTTACCAAGGCGCCGTGCGCTTCCATGTGCATGGGTACTTCATTCTGGCGCGATACGTACGCAGGACTCGCCGCTGAAGCGGTGAATGATCTGCGTGTGGACGGCATCTACATGGATCAGGCGTGTTCGAGCCTGAACTGTTACGATGCAAGGCACGGCCATCCCATCGGCGGCGGCACGTATTGGATCAAGGGGTTCCAATCGTTACAGGCCGACATTCGCGCGCGCTGCAATCAGGGTCCGCGGACGGTAACGCTCGCGGGTGAAGGTTGCGGCGAAGCGTGGTTGCCGTATCTTGATTTGATGTTGAGCCTGCAGGTGAGCATGGAGCGCTATGCAGCGCCGAAAGATTGGCGGCCTATTCCGTTCTTTCACGCCATCTATCATGGCTACTGCATTCCATATGGAAACTATTCTTCCCTCACCATGCCGCCCTATGACGAATTGTGGCCGAAGGAATTTGCGCCCGCGGAGCCTTTAAGACTGCTCGATAGAAAATTCGCGCAACAGTTCCGCCTCGAACAGGCGCGCGCCTTCGCGTGGGGTCAGGTTCCTACGATTGCAAACTTCCGTCCAGAGCACCTCGCATCGCGTGCGGAAGAAATGGACTTCGCAATCCGGCTCGCGAAATTGCGTTTGCGCGCGTTGGATTTTCTGCTCCACGGCACAATGCTCCGCGCACCAGCGATGAAAATTGAAGAAGCGGAAATTCCCGTTTCCCGGCTATCGATCTACGCAGGTCAACAGGATACATTAAAGGAATACACTGCAAAGCATCCGAATATGCTGATGTCCGCATGGCGCGACGGGCAAGGGCGCGCGGCTATCGTGGTGGTGAATATCGCCGATACACCGCAGCGCGTGGCGTTCATTTTATCCAAGCGCGAATGGAACATCACTGACTGCACAGCAATACATGTGCTCGAGGACAACGATACGGAGCGCGGTCTTGCATGCAACGATGACGCCATCAGCATCGATGAATCTATCGGCGCGGCGTCCACGCGAATTTACGTCTTTTCCCGGCAATAGAGTACGGAACGGAGGTATGTCGTGTTTAATTCAATCGCACCATTTTCATGCCGCGCAATAGTCATCACGCTTGCTTTGCCGTTCGCGCATATTGCAACCGCGCAAATCGCGCCGCCTTATCGTGTTGAGGCTTTTGAACAACAGGCGCACATTCCCTACACACAAGAAGACGGGCTGCCGTCCAACGATGTCACGCGTATCGCGTGCGACACGGACGGCGCCATTCACATACATACAGACAAGGGGGCCGCGAAGTTTGCCAATCTAAAATGGACTGCTGTAGAAACTACACACGCGGCCGCATTCAAATGGGACGAAATTGCGTGGTACCCAAGCCTCGCGGTGTACGTGAGCAATAAAGAGGATGTTCGCGACACGGCGGCGCGCGACGGCGAAATTGCCGTCGCCTCGACGAACGGCTTGTACCTCGGCGACGGAGAGACATGGTCGCTCGCGCTTCCGCGCAACGGCGCAATTCGCTGGGCGCCGGTTGATGTGCGCGCAGTGGACTACGATCAAGACGGACATCTCTGGTTCGCCTGCCCGCAAGGTGTTGGCTATCGCGTGAAAGATGATGAATGGCGGCTGTTCACCGCTGAAGTCGGTTTGCCCTTCAACGATTTCACCTGCATGGCGACTGGTCCGAAAGGTGTGTGGTTTGGTACGACCAACGGCGCGATTCGCTTCAACGATGGTGCTTTCGAGTTTCGTCAAGGCCGCCGTTGGCTGCTCGATAATCACGTGCGCGACATCACCGTCGCGCCCGATGGCAGTGCGTGGTTCGCAACGGCCGGCGGCGTTTCGCGCATAACGTTTCAGCAAACGACGCTCGCCCAAAAAGCTGCGCTATTCGATGATGCGATCGACAAGTATCACCGCCGCACCCGTCTCGGCTATGTGAACCCAGCAAAACTCTCTGCGCCAGGCGCATTGGAAACCGCAGTCGCCGAAGCAACGGATAACGATGGACATTTCACTGGCCTATACCTTGGCGCGGCGAGTCTTAGTTACGCCGCCACCAAGAGTGACAAACTTCGACGCGACGCAGCGAAAGCATTCGAAGCGCTGGCGTTCCTCAGCGAAGTGACCGAAGGCGGCACACACCCCGCGCCGAAGGGATTTATCGCGCGCGCGGTCGAACCGCGCAGTGGTCCCGATCCAAACAAGGAAGAAGACGCCGAATACAATGCGCGCCGCCGCGATCGCGATGCGTTGTGGAAATTGATCACGCCACGCTGGCCGATCGATGAAACCGGAGAGTGGTACTGGAAGTGCGATTCCAGCTCCGATGAGCTCGACGGTTATTACTTCGGTTTCGGCATCTACTTCGACCACGTGTGCGAGACGGAGGCGGAGAAGGAAGCGGTCTGCGAAGTCGTGCGTCGCATGACGGACCACTTGATCGATCACGATTTTGCGCTTGTGGATCATGACGGACTTCCGACGCGCTGGGCGCATTTCTCGCCGGACGATCTCAATCGTAATTCGGAATGGTGGGTGGAGCGCGGCTTGAACTCTGCAAGCATCCTTACGTACCTGACCGTCGCCCATCACATCACCGGAGACCAGAAATATCGCGACGTATTCATGAAGCTCGCAATGGACGAAGGCTACGCAATGAACGTGATGACGCAGCCCAAGGTCGTGCTTGCGCCGGGCGCTTTCGGCCAGGCGGACGACAACATGGCCTTCATGAACTACTACCATCTCATTCGCTACGAAACCGATCCAAAACTGCTGAACATGTTTCATAACGCGCTCTACTACCACTGGCGCGTTGAGAAGTACGAGCGCAATCCGTTCTTCAATTTTGTGTACGCCGCGTGCAACCTGGGCAAAACGCGAACGGACCAATGGGGCACGACGGACTTGTCGCCCGAAGGCCCGTGGCTCGAAGAAAGCATCGACACGCTGAAACGTTATCCGATCGATCTTGTTGATTGGCCCATGTCGAACGCGCATCGCATCGACATGGCGCCGCTGCTCGATCACACGCGCGATCCCGGAGGCGGCCACCTCGGCAAGGGACACCGCAACGATGGCAAACCGTTCCGCATCGACGAGAGTCACGCGATCTACTGGGGCGACGATCCGTGGACGCTATCGCACGACGCCGATGGCACGCGCCTGCGCGAGGGCGTGCCGTTTCTGCTGGCCTACTACCTCGGCCTTGCGCACGGATTCATCGCGGAATAACGCCCGCCACACTACACTCGAAGTTTTGGACCGTCGGCTTTTGAATTGCCGAACACGCGGTAGAGTGCCGGCAGCACGAGCAGTGTAAGTATCGTGCTCGAAATCAATCCGCCGATTACGACGGTGGCGAGCGGCTTCTGCACTTCCGCGCCTGTGCCCGTCGCTAGCGCCATGGGGATGAATCCGAGCGATGCGACCAGCGCTGTCGTGAGGACTGGGCGCAGACGCATCAGGCTGCCTTTGCGAATGGCGTCCTGTAATGCGTGGCCTTCGTTTAAGAGTTGATGGATTACCGTCACCATCACGAGGCCGTTTAATACCGCGACGCCAGACAACGCGATCAAGCCTACCGCTGCCGTAATCGAGAACGGATAACCGCGTAGCCACAGCGAGAGTACGCCGCCGGTCAGCGCGAAGGGGACCCCCGAGAACACGAGCAAGGCAAGCCGCATCGAGCCGAACGAAGTGAAGAGCAGGAGCATAATAAGGAGCAGGCAGAACGGCACCACGATTGCCAGACGCTCGCGCGCGGCAACCAAAGTTTCGAACTGCCCGCCCCATTCGAGCCAGATCCCGGCCGGAATATTTACGCCGTCCGCAATTTGCTTCTTCGCATCTTCAACGAAAGAAGCAATATCGCGGCCACGCACATTTGCCTTCACATAGATGCGGCGCTTCGCGTTGTCGCGCCCGATTTCATTCAGCCCTTCGGTGACGCGGAGGTGCGCGACTTCTTTCAGCGGCACATACCCGACGCCGCCCGACACGCTGGAGGGTGCGGTCTCGCCCTCTTCTTGTTTGACCGGGGTCTTTGCTTTGGGCAGGGGCACTGGCAATTCCTCGATCGCGCGCAAGTCCTCGCGTACGTTGTCGGCCAGTCTCACGACAATTGGAAAACGCCGGTCGCCTTCGAAGACTGTGCCAGCTTCGCGGCCGACTCCCGCGGTCGCGATGATTGACTCGACATCCGCGACGCTGATCCCGTATCGCGTTAACGCCGCGCGATCGTATTCGATGTCGATCATGGGCAGGCCTTCGACCTGTTGCATCTGTACATCTGCCGCGCCGGGAACCTTCTGAACGACCGCGGTGATTGCTTTTGCGACAGGCAGGATATTTTCGTAGGTATCGCCGTAGACCTTGATGGCCACGTCCTGGCGCACGCCTTCGATCATTTCGTTGAAGCGATCTTCGATCGGTTGCGAATACTCGTATTCAATGCCGGGTATTTCTTCAAGCGCCGATTCGATGCGCTCGCGCAACGCCTCTTTGCTGTCATTTGGATTGGGCCATTCGGACTTTGCCTTTAAGACGACGAAGGTATCCGAATTGCAGGGCGCGAGCGGATCGGAAGCCATGTCCGCGGTGCCTGTTTTGGAATAGGCCAGCTTCACTTCGGGAAACTTCATCAGTTCCTTTTCGACTTCCATCTGCAACCGCGTCGATTCGGTCAAGCCCATGCTCGGTATCCGCGCAGTGAGGATGTCGAAATCGCCCTCGTCGAGTTGCGGAATAAACTCCTGGCCCAACTGCATCATCATGAAGACCGTGCCTGCGAGGATTGCGATTGCGCCTGCAATGACCGCGTAACGCGCACGAAGCGCAAAGTGAAGCAGCGGCGCATAGGCTGCGTGCGCCATACGCATGAAAAAGGTCTGCCGATCGCTGTGCGCACCACGCAATACAATTCCGGCCAGCGCCGGGATAAACGTCAGCGACAAGACGAACGCGCCCGCCAACGCGAAGATCACCGTCGCCGCCATCGGCTGGAACATTTTTCCTTCAGTGCCCGTGAGCAAGAGGATTGGAATATAAACGGTGATGATGATCGCCTCGCCAAACGCGGTGGCGCTGCGCACCTGTGTGGCTGCGTGTAGTATCGTGTGAACGCGTTCTTCCATCGTGAGACGACGGTTCAATCGCTGTGACGTTTCGTTCAACTCACGCAGGCAGTTCTCGATAATGATGACCGCGCCGTCCACGATCAATCCAAAGTCAATCGCACCTAGGCTCATCAAGTTGCCGCTGACGTTGAACTGCACCATACCGAATGCGGCAATCAACATGCTCAATGGAATAGCGAGGGTCGCGATAAACGCGGCGCGTGCATTGCCCAGCAATAAAAACAGGACGATGACGACAAGCACCGCGCCTTCAATCAGATTCTTGGCTACGGTCCGGATCGTCGCATCGACAAGTCTGGTGCGATCGATCACCGTCGTCAACGCGATGTCCGGCGGCAAGGTGCGGCGCACCTCTGTGATGCGGTCGCCGACCAGTTTTGCAACGATGCGACTGTTCGCACCAACAAGCATGAGTGCGGTACCACCAACGACTTCACGCCCGTTCATCGTCGCGGTCCCCGCGCGCAATTCGCCGCCAATACCGAGTTCGGCAACATCGCGGATGTAGATAGGCGCGTTGTTACGCACTTCGATCACGAGGTTAGATAGTTCATCGAGCGAGCGCACGCGTCCGTCCGCGCGAATTGCGAAACCTTCCCCGTTGCGCTCGACGTATCCTCCACCAATGCTCGAATTGTTTCGTTGAACCGCGGCGGCGAGATCGTCAAAGGTCAGGCCAAACGACGCCAAGCGGCGCGGATTAGGACGAATCTGGTACTGCTTCTGATAACCGCCCAAGGTCTCGACATCCGCGAGTCCCGGAATCCCCCGTAACTGCGGCTTGATTACCCAGTCTTGCAGCGTGCGCAAATATGCCAGTCGCTCCGCTTCCGTCCGCAGCGTCTCGCCTTCCTGAGTCAAATATGTTCCGTCCGATTGCCAACCTGGTTCGCCCGATTTTACTTCCGCGCCTTGACCATCTTCGTGCTCGAACGCTAGCGCGTACATGTACACTTCACCCAAGCCAGTTGCCATCGGACCAAGCGATGGTTCGGCGCCGGACGGAAGCAAGCCGCGCATTTCACTGATTCGTTCGGTGATTTGTTGCCGCGCGAAGTAAGGGTCGATTGCATCGTCGAATATCGCGATGATCTGGCAGAAGCCGTTCCGCGATATCGACCGCGTCTCTTGCAGTCCTGGAATACCGGCGAGCGATGTTTCGATGATATAGGCGACCTGTCGCTCGACCTCCTCGGAAGAGAGCGACGGAATCGAAGTATTGATTGCCACCTGATTGTTGGTGATGTCCGGAACGGCGTCGATCTTGAGTTGTGTGAACGAATACGTGCCGGCTGCGGCAGCGAACAGCGTTATCAATACGACAAGATAGCGGTGCTCAAGCGAAAACTTTAGGACGCGTTCGAGCATTCGGCGTTACTCTTCCTCGTGGCCGGCTTCGCCCTTGCCGAGCTGCGCCTTGATCACAAATGTGTTTGTGTTCGCGTAAGTTTCTCCGGCCTGCAATCCGGACACCACTTCCAGGCCGTCGTCGGTGGAGCGCCCAGTCTTAATGGGCCGCGTTTCGAAACCACCTTCCACTTTCACGAATACGCTGGGCACGCCATCGACGGATTGCACAGCAGACGGAGGAACAAGGACGGCGGCATCGTAACTGTCTACGAGGATCTTTCCGGTGACGAATTGCCCTGGAACCCTGTCGCCTTTCGCGTTATCCATGACGACACGGGCAAGAGCGCTGCGCGTGTCCGAATTCATCACAGGGCCGACGTAGGAAACCGTTGCATCGGTTGGAGCGTTTCCGGCATCGGTGACCACTGCGATTTTTTGGCCTACGCGCACACGCGCAAGGTCATCTTGCGTAACGGTGAAGTCGGCCCACACGCCGGAAGTATCGGCCACAATGAATACCGTCGTATCGGCGGCGACAAGTTCGCCCAGCGAAATGTGCTTCTCGATAATCGTGCCGGCCATGGGCGATTGAAGCACGAAGCGTGTGTACGCGTCCTTCGATTGTTTGCCGATCGATTTGAAGTCTGCGTCTTCATAGCCGAGCGTGCGCAGTTGTTGCTCGGCGGCTTGCATGGAAATGCTCGTCTCGGCAACATCGCGCTCTGCATCGAGATAATCCTGCTGCGGCGATACCTTTTGCTCGAAAAGCGACTTTTCACGCTTCAACTTCGTCTGCGCAATACCAAGCCGGGCTTGCGCGGCAACGTACGCGGCTCGCGCTTCTGCAAGTTCGCGGCTCTTGAACGTTGCGAGCACTTCGCCCTGTGTCACGGCATCGCCAAGACTCTTTCGAATCTCCTGCGCGTAACCTTTGACAGGAAGTGTGACATGCGCAACTTTGTCTGCGTTCAGCCGAATTTCACCGGACAATGCGATGTAGTTGTGCAGCGTTCCGCCTGATGCTGTCGCGATAATGACACCATACTTTTCAATTTGCTCGTCGGTGAACGGAACAACGCCCTCCGGCACGGTTTCTTCTGCTGCGGCTTCCTCGGCGGCGTGCACGGTGTGCAGTTTTGTATAAAAAACGGCGGCCGCGAAAATGGCAAGCAGAAACAGAAAAGTGGTCGCGCAAATAGAACGATACCCAAACAACGTAAATCTATTTCGGTTCATGGTTGTCCCCGGAAGGTGAGAGATCAATCGGAGTAGCTGGCGCGGACTCGGGAACACTGCCGCCGCTCAACCGCTCAAGCGCGATGTTTGCATCGTGATAGGCGCGCACGGCATCTAGGTAGTCGCGCCGCGCGTCAAACAGCGTGCGCTCGGCATCTACAAGATCCGTGTAGGTGAACTTTCCCTCGCGATATCCTATCTGCGTCCTTTCAAAGGCCTCTTTCGCAGCGGGCATGATTTCTGTTGAGATGCGTTGCGCACTTACATACGCGCTGGACACCTCGTGAAACGCCTTGGTCAAATCCGCGCGGGTCCGCAATTGGGCGTCTTTGGCAAGCGCGCGGGATTTCGTTGCCAGCGCCTCTGCCTGCCCGATGTTTCCTTTATTGCGATCGAAAATTGGCAAGGGCAAGCCAACTTCGAACACCAGCCGCGTATCGAAGTCCCGGTCCGGATCAATGTTCGAACGGTTTGCGGAAAACACGCCATCGGAGTTGAACGACCAGTCGCGTTCGTGCCGCGAGGCCAGCGGTGTGATGCGGACACCTAACGTCAACGTGAGGTCCGGCTTCGCCTTTGCACGCTCACTTTCGATGGTCGCGTCCTTCACGTCCATTTCAGCAGTCCATCGCGCGGGGTCGGGATTTTTTTCGATTGCGTCCAGCATGCGATTCAGATCGGCGGGCTCGGATAGTTCGTCGAGGTTTCCAACCGCATCGCCGAACGCCGTCGCAGATTCGCCGCAAACGCCGGCGAGTTGCGCGCGCGCCGCTTCCAACCCTTCGCGTGCGCTGTCCGCTTCGGTGTTTGCCTGCGCGACGGGGATGCGCGCTTTGTCGGCCTCAATCGGTGAAACTTTTCCCGCGTCTACGCGCGCGTCCACTGCCCGCTGCGTTTCCTGCGCAAGGCGCACGGCTTCTTGAGATAGTTCAATTCGGCGTTGCGCTACGAGCACGCCGGTAAATGCTTGCGCCACTTCCGCGCAGAGGTCCGCGCGTGCACGTTCATAGTCCCACGCAGCAGCGGCGTGCTCGCGGTCCGCCAGTGCGATGCGCTTGGCGCGTTTTCCGCCCAGCTCAACGACCTGTGAAATGCGGAGCGTAAAGTCAGACTCGGCGAAACCGCTGTGAGGCCCATCTTCATGCGCGCGGCCATATGCAATTGCACGCGCGGGGCGTGTGCCGGTGATTGACGTGTTGCCTTGACCGCCGCTTGTATCGATGGATAGCGAGCCCGGCGTGCGATCGAACGAGCTGCTCGTCGTGGTTGTTCCTGGGCCACCCTGCCAGCGCACGTCTTCCACTTCAAGCGATAGATACGGGTTTGGCCGCGCTTTCGCTTGAAGTTGCGCGGCCTCAGCGGCGCGTACGTCCGCGGCGAATGCCTCCATACGTGGGCTGTGCGTGAGCGCGTGTGCAATACACTGCGCGAGCGTCACATCGCCCGTAAGAGAGAAAGACTCCTGCGAATCCGCGGCGATGGCGAAGAGCATGCAAAGCGTTCCCGCAATGCCGGCTGACCATGTATTTCGCACAAACATCATTGAAGCACCTGCGTTGCTTCAATGAATAATGCCCGCCGGTAGTGACCAAAACTTTGTCGCCACATTACGGTTCGGCAATGTGGAAGCCGCCGTGAACGATTGAAAACGGAATACGGTGAGGGGAGGCGTCTACGACGAAGGAAGGGTCACGCGAAAGGTCGAGCCGTGGCCCAGACGGCTGGAGACATCTACTTCGCCGCCGTGCCCGGTAACGATGGCGTGTACGAGGCCGAGGCCAAGTCCGTTGCCCGGTACGGAAGGAATATTTTCGCTACGGTAGAATCGTTGAAAGATGTGTGGAAGATCGTTTTGACCAATACCAACGCCACTGTCTTCTACTGATATAAGCGCGCTGCCGTTGTTGCGCACCAGCGACACGGAAACCTTACCGCCCGGCGCAGTGTATTTCAGCGCGTTATCAATTAAATTCGCAATGGCCTGATGCAGCCGCGCGCGATCGCCGCTCACCGTGACGCCATCTACGACCGTCGTTTCCAGCGTGATGCGCCTGTCCTCGGCCAGCGGCAAAAAGAGATCGCTGGTGTCCTGCACCAGGCGTCCGCAATCGACCGGCTGCGTGTCGAATTTCGCAAGTCCCGATTCGATCTGGGCAATCGTGAGCATGGAATTCACAACATTCAACAAACCGTCGCACTCTTCCACAACGTTCGAGGCCAGTTCGCGACAGTCCTTTGAAGACGCGTTGCTTATCGCCGATGTCTCCGCGATGCCTCGGATGCGCGTCAGCGGGCTGCGCAGCTCGTGCGCGATGTTGTCATTCAGCGTGCGGGCCTCTTTGATAAGCGCGACAACTTTTTCAATCATGGCGTTGAACACGCTTCCAAGTCGGTCGATCTCGTAGCCGTAACCGTGGCCAACGATTCTGCGGTCGAGCGCCCCGCCTGCAATCTCCTCCGCGGCGACGGTGACCGCTTCCACACCGCGCATCGCGCGCCGCGCAACAAGCCACGCACCCAGCAGACTGATGCAAACGACGAGTACAAAGACTTCTATAAAACGTTCCCGGAACGCATCGAGCACAACGCGGTGCTGGTCCGTGCCCACTCCCATGACAACGAAAACGTCTCCCGTAATATGACCTTCAATACGCCGGCCTGGTCTGCCGTCTGGTTCCGCCACAACAGTTTGAAAAGTGCTGTGTCCCGCGGGCGGAATGGGCCCGCTCCATTCGGCCGCGGCGCCCCAGTGCGTCTTATCGCTGGAAAGAACCGCGTTGCCGGATGCATCGAACACTTGAATGAAAATATTGGAGCTGCCTTGCGCAGTTTCTTCGAGGTGGACTTCTTCACGCAGCGCGTCCAACCCGCCGCTGTTATAAATATTTTTGAACTCGTTTAACTCCGCGCTCAAGTAATGATCGACGTTGCTTTGCAACGCCAGCACCAAATTGGCATACGCGAGCCCAAATGCGGCGAGCGTACAACACGCGATGAGAGCGCCCGCCAGCAAGGCGAGGCGGACCTTGACGCTCGCCCAAAAGTTACTCTTCGATCCGGATGGCATATCCCACGCCTCGCACGGTATGGATCAAGGGCACATCAAAACCCGCATCCACTTTTTCGCGCAGCCGGCTGATGCGCGATTCAACCACGTTTGTCTGCGGATCGAAGTTATAGCCCCACACGTTTTCCATGATCATCGTTTTCGATACAACACGATTCGCATTGCGCATCAGGTAATGCAACAGCGAGAATTCACGAGGCTGAAGATCGATTCGTTTACCGCCGCGGCGCGCCTCGTGTTTGAGCAAATCGATCGACAAATCACCGACTGTGTAAGAGGTCGGATCGCTGGTTCCACGCGAGCGGCGAATAAGCGATTGCAAACGCGCGGCCAGTTCCGAGAAGGCAAACGGCTTTACAAGATAATCGTCGCCGCCAACCTTCAGGCCGGACACGCGATCGTCTACTTCATGTTTGGCGCTTAGGATTAATATGGGTGTCTTCACGCCTTCGTCGCGAATGCGCTGGATGACGGTAAGCCCGTCGAGTTTCGGCATCATGATATCGAGCACTGCTGCGTCGTAGGTACGCGTAGACAAGATCGACCACGCCTCGTCGCCGTCGCGCGCGGAGTCGACCATATAGCCTTCCTGCTTCAGGCCGTTCACGATAAACTGTAGGATTTTTTCGTCATCGTCCGCGACAAAAACGCGCATTGTAGAACCCCCGGAATTAGCCGATATGCGCCGGCGCCTCTAGATTGTTACGCCTGTGTTGCCGGATTGTTCCTGAAACATTATCGATTGGCAATGTGCAAATTACAAAGCTTCGCCTTCATAACGTAGCGGTAAGCTTCCCGCAATGATTCGCGGGCACACTAGTCCGCAACAGCGGCCCATGATGGGCAAGGAAAGGGTGGCGTCAATGAAACGGATTGCATGCTGCGCACACCGTGCGCCGGCAACGATATCAATATGGCTGTTGGCCTTGTTGATCGCAGGGTCGTACACGGCGGCAGCTATCGAACCAACGGAGCTTGAGCCTGCTGAGAGCGCGGATGCGGGCCGATGTGAACTCGAAATCAAGGGAAGTTACGAAGACTTTAACGAAGGACACGAAACCGAACTGGAAGCTGAGCTTTCATACGGAATCAACGATCACCTCCGCCTTGGCCTTAACGTTCCTTTCGAATGGGAAGAAGATGGTGAAGATGGGATCGGTGATGTGGGTGCGTTCCTGGAATGGGTTGCCAATCCCGAATCGAGCGGCATCGTCGTCGGTGGCGAGTTCAAGCTGACGGCGCCGACGGGCGAAGACAGCGACGATGTTGGTGGTGAAGTGCAACTGCGATTCAGCAAGGCGTTCGCCGAAAAACACGGGCTTCATCTCACGCTGAAGGGCTACTACGAGTCCGAAGATGAAGATGACGATCACGATTACGGATATCAGGCCGTGCTGGGCTATACGTTCAAGCCAGTTGAATCCACCACGCTCATCGCGGACATCGCCGTTGGCGAAGCGCCCGGAGAAGACGAACACAGCAACCTGCTTGAGGTTGGATTAACGCATGAATTCAACGACACCGTCGAAATCGGTGTCGGCATAGGCGCGGGACTCGACGACGATTCGCCAGACTTCGTCGCGCACGCGGGCATTGAATTCAAATTCGGCGGACACTAATCCGCGAAGCAACTCGAAGCGGGGCTCATAAGGCTGTTGGAGAAGTTACCGAGCTACTTCTTCAGCAGCCCTAGTTTTATCAAGCTTTCAGCCGTCGCGACGACACACTCTTCGTTCGAGCGCGGCGCCCAGCCGAGCACGCGTTTTGCTTTTGCGTTTGTGCCGTTCTTTGGTTTGCCAAGCTCCGGAAGGATTTGTTTCACCGCCGGATCGAACAACGCCGCCACGCGCACCAGCCAATTTGGCAATTCGCGCGTGGGCACTTTCTTCGCCGCATCGCCCATGCGACTCTTGAGTGTCATCGCGATGTGACGCATTGAGACAAAATCGCCTGCGACCGCGAGGAAGCGTTCGCCATTCGCCGCGGGATCTATCATCGCGCGCAGGTGCAGATCCGCTACGTCGCGCACATCAACGAGCCCAAAGCTGATGCGCGGACATCCCGGCATCGCGCCATCCATCAGACGTTGCACCAGAAAGATCGAGGGCGAAAAATCGCTGCCCAACGCAGGGCCTAACACCGCAACCGGGTTCACAACAGACAACTCAAGCGCGCCGCCTTCCTTCTTAATGAAATCCCATGCGGCGCGTTCCGCAAACGTCTTCGATTTCACGTAAGGGAGTACATCCCCAGCGTCCGGGTTTGTCCAACTTGTCTCGTCAAACGGCGCTGTTTGCGGTGGATGCCCATAACCAATCGCTGCATATGACGACGTCAAGACGACCCGCTTCACGCCGGCATCGCGCGACGCGCGCAACACGCGCAAAGCCCCCTCGCGCGCGGGCACGATCAATTCGTTTTCATCCTTCGGCACCGTCGCGGGAAACGGTGACGCCACATGCAACACATAGTCGCACCCTGCGACAGCCTCCGGCCACCCCGAGTCCTTCTCCAGATCGGCGGCGTAGAACGTCAACTTATCGCCCGCATCCGCGCCGCCTTCCTTCAGCATCGCGCGCACCTCGGGCTCGCGCTTCAGATTGCGCACCGTCGTGCGCACGGTGTGGCCCGCGGCGAGCAATTGCACGATGCAATGCGCGCCGATAAACCCCGATCCGCCCGTAACGAGTACCGTGCTCATGATGCGCCTCCGCGTGGTGATGTGTTGGTTGCCGCAACACTAGGCGGAACGCGCGGCATTATCAAGGCCCGCGCCATGCACTATCCGCCAAATACCGATCAACCGATAACGCTTTCACGATTCCTTCTTCATGTGTAGGTCTGCCGCGCAAAGCTAGCAGTATGGGCGAAAGACGCTAGCGTGCGTGAACCGCTAACTCAAGGTTCCGCGGCTATGCGAGATTGGCCGGATAGACTTCGGATGCCATAGGCTCCGGATGGATCGATGCGCGCAGTATGTTGCGCAAGGTTGCAAGAGTGTACGGTTTCTGGATAAAACCGGCTAGTCCTTTGCCCGCAAAGCGCGCCTCGATTTCGTTTTCCGTGTATCCGCTGGAGAGCACGACCCGCACTCCCGCATCGATACTGCGAAGTTCCCGAAATGTTTCTTCTCCATTCATCCGCGGCATCGTTAGGTCGAGTAACACGAAATCAATCTCACTGCAATGCTCGCGGAAAAGGCGAATGGCTTCGCTGCCGTCGTACGCGGTTATTACGTCAAAGCCAATCCGCTCCAACATCTTGCCGGTCATTGACCGGATAGTCTCCTCATCGTCGACCAGCAATACGCGACCGGCACCCTTCCATTGGGGTTCGGAATCGGGCCATGCCGGAGTTGCAGCGCGTTGCGCCGACAAATCCGCCGGGAACAAAACCCTGAAAGCGCTTCCATTTCCCGGTTCGCTGGAGGCTACTAGCGCGCCTTTATGTCCCCGCACAATTCCGAGCACTGCTGAAAGACCCAGTCCTCGCCCTGTAAATTTCGTGGTGTAGAACGGTTCGAAAATCCGTCCCAGCGTTTCCTGATTCATCCCGCAGCCGGTATCCGCGACTTCAAAATACACGTACTCACCTTCCGGCAGGTCGTCATCTGCCAGCGCGTTCGCGAGATACTCCCGCGAGCATTTGGCAACGCCGGTCGCAATTGAAATCACACCGTCGTCCTCGCCGATCGCTTCGGATGCGTTTATCACGAGATTCATGAGAATTTGCCGTAACTGCGACGCATCGCCTCGCATCGGTGGCAGATCCTTGACCAAATCCAATTTCAGCACTGACTTCTTCGAAATGGAAGCCTGGAGTAGGTGGAGTAATTCCGATATCAGGTGGTCTACGTTGAGTGCTTCCACCACGAACTTGCCCCGGCCGGAATAGGCCAGCATCTGCCGGCACAGCTCGGCCGCGCGCTTTGCCGTCTGCATGATTTGCGAAAGGTTCTCCCGTGCTGGAGATGTAGATGGGACATCCGTCAGCGCCATGTCCGCATGCCCAAGCACAACCAGTAACAGGTTATTGAAGTCGTGCGCTATGCCGCCCGCCAGTACACCAAGGCTTTCCAGGCGCTGCGTCTGTTCCAGCCGGCGCTGCATATCGACGCGCTCGGTTTCCGCGCGTTTGCGCTCCGTAATGTCCCGCGCGATATGCAGGATCATTGGCTGCTCACGATCCAATAAGGGGTAGGCGCGAATTTCCGTAAAGACATAGCTCCCATCTTTTCGCCGAACCCGGAATTCGTTCGGTCCCGTCTCCTCACCCTGGCGATTGGCCAGAATCGCTTCCAACGCTTTCGGCAGATCGTCAGGATGCACAAGCTCAAGATCGAGATAAGACTTTCCCGCAAGCTCGTCCTGCTTCCATCCCAGCAACCGCTCAGCCGCCCGGTTACCGAACTGGAGCACACAGTCCGGGTCGCAGATAAAGCACGCGTCCGGTGCGTACTCAAACACCAGCCGGAAGCGCTCCTCACTTGCCTGGAGCGCCTCTTGCGCGCGCTTGTACGCTGTCACATCGCGAACAGCCGTGCCGCGGCATTGCCGCCCCCCGAACATGAGTTGCGTACCGTGGACTTCGAGATCGATGATCGTCCCGTCCTTACGAACCATGCGGATTTCATAAGGGTCCTCACGGCCGCTTCGGATTGCGTTTTCGACCGTTTCACGGTCTTCGGGAACGGCAAGCTCTACCGCCGACATTCCCTTCATCTCTTCCCGGCTATAACCGAAGATATCGAGGAACGCAGAATTCGTGTCGAGCAATCGTCCGCTCTCGGATATCGCGATGCCCTCGAATACACACTCCATCATCGTCCGCGAGCGTTCCTCGCTCTCACGTAATGCTTCTTCCGCGCGCACGCGCTCCTCGATTTGCGCTTGTAGGTCCCGTACCAGCGCGGCGCTTTCTAACATGTTTGCGCGCAATGTACTCACAACCACACCGAGCACCAGCAAGATGAGCACGCACATAACAAGAAATGTTATCGGCCCGCTAAGCCAGTTCATGACTTCCGTCGAGCCAAATTGCGCCGAGTTCCATATCTCGATTTGGCCTGTCAGATACAAGAGACCCACCGTGAAGATTGTCACTACGATTAACGCGAGTATCGTGTACCCTGCCGAGCGCGAAAAGAAGACTGACGCCAACGTCAATATCGTGAGAAACAACATATCCGCAAGGCTACCAACGCCGTATTCGACCAGTTCCGACACGGCCAATAGATACAAGACCGACAGCAACAAACTGATGCGGAGTCGGTATCCCAATCGGGAATTTAATGCAAAGAACGCCGCTCCACAGTACACCAGGAAATAAAGCGCCGCAGTACCGTAATTGCCGTGCGAGTACTCGACACTTACCCCAGTCACGAGTGCGAGAGTGCCGAATATCGTCAGCGGCGCCAGCGCTCCCTTGAGCGCATGCTCTAACACGCCGTCATAGGTCTCAAATCGTGCTACCGGCTGAACTTGTGGCGTTATTGTGGCCATGGTGTCTGCTCGATTTTCCCGTATTTCCCGAAAATCCCCCGCGCAATGGTATAACATTTCGAGAATTTTATACAACAAGAACAATCGGGAAATTGACAAAGGAGTATCGGCCAACCGCAGGTACAAGCGAGGCGCAGGCCGTGTGCAATAGCCGGAATACGAAGTGGTGTATCAGGAAGGCATTAGAAAATGGTCGGGGCGACTGGATTCGAACCAGCGGCCCCCTGCTCCCAAAGCACTGAAAGTAGTATGGCTAGTTACTGCCGTAAGCAGCAACCCCTTGCCAATTCAGCGACTTGCATTTGCCTTCAATTGTCGCGAAAAGCGGCGAAATGCCACATTGGCGAAACGAATTATACACCATCTGCTACACCCCGGCCACTTGGCTTCAGGATAGGATGTCTACCGAATTGGCACATCAAGTATCAAGATGTCTTCATCCTTGTCTCTTCCAACACTTAAGGGCGAAATCTTGGTAGCCAATGAGTATCGGCAAGAGTCGAGTCTTCCGATGTCATCTTTCAGGATACAGCATTATTGCACCGTCTACCGTTGGGGCATTAACCAAGCCAGAACGATTTTGCTCAAACGAACCGATCAATTTCTGGCGCGATTGTCGTGTGCTGACAATATTTCGCTCGTCACCGTGCGTAAACGGCAAGACGCTCCCCACCTATTCAGAGCACCGGCGTCTGCTTCACGAACACTTCACGCCCACGAGTTACGCATTCATCGCCAGAGCAGCCGCCGCTGTCTTTGAGCACCCAGGCGTCATTCTCAAGTTCGTAGTTGTATTCGATGCCTTGGATTCGGCTGTTTGCCCCGCCTGCAGTTGAGCGGAGGAAGACTTCCACTTTTGCGTGGGGCTTGCCAAAAATTAGGGATTCGCGACTTACCGTTATGATCGATGCCGCCTCGACGTTTAGCTCGCTGTTTTCCTTGAGAGCCTTTTCTCCGAGAGGAGCAGCTTTTGCCTCGAGAGCGGGCTGCTGCATATACAGCACTCCCCATGCAATGATCAGCGCGACCAGTACAGACGGCAACAGTACTCTTCGCGACGGGCAAACTGGTGTAACCGACTTGAACTTTACGTTGTCTTCACTTGACGGGATGTTGTCCGCGTGCTCGTGTGCTTCATCGGGAATCATTGCTCCTCATCTCCTTGATTTTGATTCTTTGGATACAGTGATTGCGCACATGCGGGGCCTAATCCTTGGCGGGTTCCTCGCATGCGGGGGCAGGAAATTCTAATTTGCGATTCAGATGGGACTTTCGACTTCGCCATGTTGCTAGCCGTGCTGGCGTAACGCCCAGCTTCCAACCTATGATTAGTGCGGCATTGGTTAATGACGTTCGAAGAATTCCATGAGTGATCCAGCGCCGGGCAGACGTTATGGCGCTGGTCGAGACAATTCTGATGCGGCCACCCGCGCCGAGTCGCGCAACCAAGTCGTAGTCTTCCATTATTGGAAGGTCGCGAAATCCACCGGCTTCATTGAAGGTGGTCCTGCGCAAAAAAAGTCCCTGGTCGCCGAACGGAAGGCCAAGTGTCCTCGACCGCACATTTACGCCGAATTCAATGAGTCGTAACGACAGCCGCGTAGCATCTAGGGCAAATCGAAACGCACCGATTGTTATTGTCGGGTCGCAAAGGCAATTCTTAATCTGACTTGAAAAGCCGAATGGGGGTCTTGTATCGGCATGAAGGAACAGTAGAACTTCACCTCTCGCGATTGCTGCCCCCGCGTTCATTTGATTTGCGCGGCCAGGCGCCGTGGAAACGATCCGCACGCCGTGCATTGCAGCGATTGTGCGTGTCCGATCGGTGCTGCCGCCGTCGGCCACGATAATCTCCAGATCATTAGCGGTGCCAAGAGATTCCAACGTTGAGGAGATGTGTCGCTCCTCGTTCAGGGTTGGAATGACTACGGAGAGGTATGGTGCATATCCTTTTTCGTCTGCTATTGCTCGAGATGCATCGTCCCAGTAAGGAAGGTCTGCCGGCGTGTCGATATCATGGCGTTCTTCAAGAAGCGCTACGCTAAGTCCGCCCCGCCTACAGCGCTCAAGAGTCTCCGCGAGGACATGTTCCGTGCCCCAAGAAATCGTGTCGAACAGTTCTGCAATAGGCGCATGCATACCGATCAGGTAGTATCCGCCATCGGTTGCGGGTCCGAGGACGATATCGTGTTCACGAAGAAATTCGAATGCGGAGTCCAGCGCCCTTGCGTCTATTGAAGGACAGTCCGAACCGATTACGACGATATCGCGCATGCCTCTGCGATGCGCTGCATCGACCGATCGGTAGAGCCTCTCCCCTAGCGAACCGTTGCCTTGCGGCACGTATTCCGGGTCCCCGCCGAACATTGCCGCCATTGCGGTGCTATCGGCGCCATCGAAGAATACGGAGATTGCAGCACCGCTGTGTCTGCTCCAGTTTCTCGCCATGGCAAGTACATGTGTGGTCATCTGCCGCTGAAGATACGCCGCGCCCAGGGCCCCTAGCTTCGCAATGAGCCGGGTCTTGGTCGTGCCGGGCTCTGGATAGCGTGTGAAAACCAACAACGCGCGCCGGGTGGTTGCTGGCATCGGTGTCCGTAACGCTTCCCGTGCAATTGTGGTCAGTATTTTTGTTCCGGCACAGATAACACCGCGTACGGTGCCGGAGATCTTCGACTGGCCAATACGTTTGCGGTAGCGTACAGGTACCTCGACCACGCGCAGCCCACTGTGGAATGCACGCGCTTGCATCTGAACTGTCCACCCGTAATCGAGATCGTCCATCTGGAGCCCAACGAGGGAATCGAATCTGATTGCGCGAAAGGGGCCAAGGTCTGTACACGATTTGCCCCAGATGCGGCGGATGAGTGCGCTGGCGAGCGCGTTGCCGAACTGCTGAGGCCACGTGAGCGACCCGGGTTCGGCCACTCCCAGTGCGCGCGAGCCGATTACCAGATCGGCCTCACCACGTTCTATAGGAGCAACTAGATCATCCAGCTCGCTAGGGTCATCGCTGTTATCGGCGTCTAGGAAGACAACAACATCGGGTCTGCCCACGGCGGTCAGTGCCCGGAGGCAGGCGGCACCATATCCGCGGCGAGGTTCGTAAACAACCTTTGCGCCGCCGCGGCGCGCGACCTCCGCAGTGGCATCGCTCGATCCGTTGTCGGCCACAACGATCGTGTCGATCCAATTTGGAAGCGCGGCAAGAACGTGGCCGATGGCGCGCTCTTCGTTCAGGGCCGGTATGACCACCGCTATGGACAGACTATCTTTCATGTGCAAGGCCCCAACGAACTCGAGGCGAGATATACCCATGAATCTGGCGCACCGCGCTCCAGATAAGTATGGCGAGGGTAGGACCGAATTCGATCCAAACGACGCCGTAGTCGAACAAATCTGAGTAGCCCAAGGCGTCCATAGCAAATCGAAGATAGTAGAGCGGCAAGGTCGCAGTGAGCATCAACAGCGCCATTACGGGGACTATCGTCAGTAACGGCAGCAGCCAAATCCAGTACCAGGGAAACTGTGTCGGGCCGAGCAGAAAGAGTGCAGATACCAGATAGAGCATCCTCCCGCAGACTTGTTGCACGTTATCAGACGGTACACGACAAACCCAGATTGTCATAGCGGCAAGAATTATGGCCAAGACGATCCGCGCTGCGGTGTGAGGCGCGGCGGGAAATATCCACGAGCCTGAGGCATGAAGCAACATGTACAGTGAGTCGTTCATCTCCCATTCACTTGCGTACGCGTATAAGCCGGAAGAAGTGTCCCGCGCATCAAGCAGGAGTGGCGCGGTCACCACGCTTATTGTGAGAACGAATACTGTCGCGGCGAGAATCGACGGCCAGAGCCCCAAACGTCGATGGCGTAACACAACAGGGAAGACGAGAACAGGCCAAAGCTTTACTCCGGCGGCCACCGCAATCGCAAAGGATGCAAACGTGTGCCGGTTCCGCGCGACCAGCACAAGAGCGCCAGCGATACAGGGCAGCACGAGGATATCCATGTGCGCGGAGTTGTAGGTTTCCTTTACAAGAAGCGGATTCCACCAATAAATTAAGAGATATCGAAGCGGGATGTCTGCGGAGCCAATCAGTATGACGAGAAGTCCGAACGTCGCCAGGTCAGCCATGAGCCAGACTATCTTCAGCCCTCTGATATTCCACGGCGCGATGAAATGGGCCGCCGCGAATCCAGTCTGCGCGACGGGCGGATATATCGATCGCAGCGCTGGATGGTTGACACGCTCGGCAACTATTTGAGCGGTACTCATTCGATTGCCCTTACCAATCGTATTGGGCGCGGCGAATGCATCGCCCGGCGCAATCCCGTAAGGAGATTTTCCTTGTGCAACCTGGCCGCCGTCCCAAAGGAATCTGTAATGATCGTCGTCCAGCATCGGCGATGACAGAAACATGATCGCGCGCATGGTGCCGCCGACCACTAGCATCCCGATCCACCACTGTTTGCCAGGCATAAATGATCGCTGCACCAGCACCACCGCAAGCAAGTACGCAAGGCCGGATGCGACCATAAGCGCGACCAGGGTGACGACGGGACGCTCCAAGATGTCGCGGCCGTGCCAGAACTCGCGCGATAACAGCGCCATGCACGCATGGAGTACGACAAGAATGGCACCAATGGAAAACCACGGGAGCCAATTTTTGTGTAGTAAAAGTGCCCTTGCCCCGGCGTATATTCTGATCGGAAGCGTGGTAGCGAAGGGCCCATCTCGCGCTTGGTTCAGCATCGGAGAATAAAATGTGCGGCGCTTACCGCGAACCCGAACCCGGTTCCTTTTGCTTAGGCGCAGCCTGGTTGGTCGTCGTGTCCGAACTGGATTTGGAATCGCCGCGTCTGTCAACACATCCGGAAACCAAGCTGAGCGTAAGCACGATCACAGTTACCGAAACCATCAACTTTCTCATCGGGATCTCCTTTTCGATACGGACTCTTGTTTCGACACATTAAATATCAACGCCGCCATGCCAGCAGCGTTTCAAACATGGACTTGACCCGCGGCGTCAAGCGCTGGCGGTTGTATGCATCGGCTGCTTTTTTCAGTACATCGGCCTGCGTCGGGTAGGGATGAATAGTCTTGGCGAGCGAGGACAGGCCGATGCCCGCAGTCATGATCGCGGTAATCTCGGAAATCATTTCCCCCGCGTGACGCGCGACCAGGGTAGCTCCGAGAATATTGTCCGTGCCGCGTTTTAAAACAACGCGAACGAATCCTTCGTCCTCCCCGTCGAGCACCGCTCGATCAACGGCACTCATTGGTATGTCGATAACCTGAGTGGCAATCCCTTTTTTCTCGGCGTCTTGCTGGCTGAGTCCAACATGGGCCACTTCGGGGTCGGTGTATGTGCACCAGGGAATTGTTAACGCACTAACTTTGTCACGTCCGAAGAAGAGAGCGTTGCGTAGAACGATTCGCGCCATGGCGTCTGCAGCGTGTGTGAACTTATACTGTGATGCCACATCGCCGGCAGCGTAAATATCTGGATTGGTTGTTTGCAGGCGATCGTTTACGCGCACGCCTGTGTGCCTATCATACTCGACCTCCGCGGCGGAGAGATTGAGCAGGTCAACATTTGGCGCACGGCCAACTCCAACCAACAACTCGTCCACACGTACCTCGCGTATGTGCGTATCACATTCGAGCACCAGAACTTTTTCGGCTCCATTGGTTTTCACGTAGGCGGCTTTGCCCCCGCAAAGGATGACGACCCCATCCCGTTGCAACGCGGCGTGTACGATTTCCGCGGCGTCTCGATCTTCGCGGGGCATGATTCCGGGCCCTGCTTCGATGAGTGTCACTTTTGATCCCAACCGCGCAAACGTCTGCGCGAGTTCACAACCGATCGGACCTGCGCCGATGATTCCCAGCCGCGGTGGAAGTTCTGTGAGGGAGAACACCGTTTCGTTGGTCAAGAAACCCGCTTTATCGAGGCCATCGATCGTGGGCGCGACAGCCCGCGCGCCTGTCGCGATCACTGATTTGGAGAACTCGATTCGTTGCTGTCTTACGCTGATGGAATTCTTGCCGGTGAACATGGCGTCGCCAAGATAGACGTCCACCCCTAGGTCTCTGAAGCGCTCCGCCGAATCGTGCGTACTGAGTTTCGCGCGCAGTTTCCGCATCCGTTCCATCACCGCCGCAAAATCCACCTCCGGCTTGCCGACAATCGACACGCCAAACTGTTGCGCATCGCGCACATCGGCGGCGGCGCGCGCGCAGCGGATTAGCGCTTTACTTGGCACGCATCCGTAATTCAAGCAGTCGCCACCGAGCAGGCCTCGCTCGATCAACGCCACTTTTGCGCCGAGCCCTGCCGCACCCGCGGCCGCCACAAGGCCGGCAGTGCCTGCACCAACTACGACAAAGTTGTAGCGACCGGACGGCGTCGGATTTTGCCAGTTGGGTGGATGGGTGCGCGCCTGCAATAACACGTTGTGTTCGTCCAGCGGTAGCAAGTGATTCGCGTCCAACGCCACATTTGGCTGTTCGGATACCGCGGGGCTCACTTCAAATTCTCCTGGCTGTTTAACTTCCAGTCGTAGTCGAGCCAATCGATTTTGGGACGCTCTCCGGTCTGCACGCTACTCGCCAGTTCCGGCGAGAATTTCGCCGCGTGCTCGAGGACGCCGCCCGACACCTGATCGAAATCGGTGCCATACCAATTGTAGAGCGCTGTGAGAAGGACTTTTCGCTTTGCTGAGTCGAATTGGAACCAGCGGGAGCCATTAGTATGTACCTTACGAGCTTGGTCCTGTAATTGGTCATTGATATGCGCTGCATCGTAGGCTTCCGCCCGAAGCGGCGGACACCCGACTGCGGCACACACTAACGCCCAATGAATGTTCGGTTCGCGGAATTTCGGGCGGATTTGCTCGTGTTCAATTTCATTTAGACTCCAGGTGTTTCCACCAATTTTCCAGCGTTTATCGTCCCAACGATTGTCTGAAGGTATGTCGCGAATGGACTCGATCCCTGAGTCTAAGTACTCGATGATAAGTTGGAGCGTAAACGCGTTATACGCATTTATGAGGAGCGCGAACTTCTCGTCTCGCCCCAGTTCGTTAAAGGGTGCGCGATCTAGTGCGGCAAGGTATGACTTCAACGCATCTTGATCGGCGCGCAGGCCGGCGTAGTCAACGCCACCCGCGGAATTCACGTGCTTTTTTAGCAGGCCGTCAAAGGTCGAATGGTCAAAACGCGGTCCGTCTTTCGCTTCTGCATACGCTTCGTTCATCGATACAGTTGGCGGCCCGAAGAGACGAACGAGTATGCCCGGTGCGAACCTTACGCCGCCTAGTGTTGTGAGAATGAGTACCGCGACGACCGCTGCAATTCCCGCCTGACGCCACGGATTGCGCGATACGTGTGGTCGTGAATCCGACGTTTCTGAGACCGATGCGCCCTGCGTGCTGTCGACCAACTCCTGTTCACGAATCGCTTTGCGCGCCAACTTTGTGACGTAGACAGTCACCGCAATACTAGCGATCAATCCGACAACGAGAAGTGCCCACTGTCCAGCCCCTCGCCCGGCCTCGGCACCAGTAGCGTTTATACCCGCCCGGCCTGCGTAACCAAAGTAGACGTACATAAACGTGCCAGGAACGATTGCAAACGCGCTAGCAATCATGCAGGGCCAGAAGCGAATTGCTGTCAGGCCATAGATATAGTTTTGCACGTTGAATGGAACGGCGGGCGATAGCCGGAGCAACGCCACGATTTTCCAACCGCCCTGTCCAACGGCGCGGTCGATGGCGGCAAACCGTGGATAATGTCGAAACCTGCGTTCGATTGCAGGCCGCGCCAAGTAACGGCCGATGAGAAACGATCCGGCCATACCCAGTGTCGCCCCACAAATCACGACAATGGTCCCGAATACGAAACCGAACAGAGCGCCGGCGGCGACGGACAATGGCCACGCGGGCAGCATCAGAACGGTCGCCAGGAAGTACGCTACGACAAACGCGACGGGGGCGAATGCGCCTAAACTTTCGACCCAACCGATCACCGCCTCCAGCGCTGCCGCGGTGGGAAGCGCCCGGGTCAGAGCGATCAATCCCAATACCGAAAGCGCGATTGATATTCGACGAATCCACGTCGCGGCCGCAACCGAGTTGCCATGTGGTCCGCGAGGAAATGTTGCGTCTGTGTTAATGCTCACAGGAATTCCTTAAACCGGCAGTTCATCTCAGAAATCAGTTAGCAAACTTGTACCAATGACAATTCAGAAGCGTCGCAAATCCATGTCACTACATAAGCGCACCACCGCAAGACGACCCGCTTCCCGCAGTGCACGCAAAGCAATGTTCGCCGGTTACGATCCGGCGGTGGCGAAACGACTCCGGATCAAGGTCATGCACCCCTCGACCCGCCGAAGCCGGGAGATGCACCGCGAAGTTAAAGTCGCAGTCATACATCGTGCCGTCCCAGCCCACGTGTAGTTGATGACGGCACATAAGCCCATCTAGGGTTAATGGATTGAAGGAATCTCGGAGAAGACGCTCGTACTCATCGAGCTTTCCATGGCGCGCCAAGTCATTGAGAAAACGGCCAATCGCAATATTCGTTATGACGTACAATCGGTTGAATTGAATTCCGAACTCGCCGTACAGAGCTTCGCGGTACGCCGCTTCCAGCGTGTCCTGATGAGGAGGAAGGTTTGGGCCACCTGGGTTATAGACCAGATCGAGCAACTTCTTTGGATCCGTCCCATAGCCAACCTGGTTCAAGAGCCGGATAACCGCAATGCTATCTCGATAGACGTGCGCGCCGCGTTGCTTATCAACATTATTTGGAAGATAACACGGCAACGACGCAACAAGGTGAACGTTTCGTGCTGCAAAGTACTCGCCAAGGTCCTCGTAGCCAGATTGAAGCATTATGGTCAGGTTTGTGCGCACCATGACGTGAAGTCCCTGCCCAATCGCCGTATCTACAAATCGGCGAAAATACCGGTGCATTTCCGGTGCACCACCCGTAATGTCCAGGGTGTGGGCATTTGCCATGCGGGCCGCCTTGAGTACGTCGGCCATTGTTTCCCAACTCATCTGTTCCTCGCGTTTGGGTGAGGATTCGACGTGACAGTGCTTGCAGGCGAGATTGCACTTTAATCCGACATTAACCTGAACCGTCTGAATCGAACGCCCGGTCAGTGGTTGGCCAGTTGCGCGACGGACGAAACTGTCGAATGAGACAGACTCGGTCGGGGGCGCCTCTGCCTGAAGGAGTTCCATCGCTTTTCCTTCCTATTCCATCGACTACACGGGTTTGTCGTAGCGTACAGCAAATTCTTACAGCCTCATACTCTACAAGAGCGCCACCCGACGCTAACGTTCTTTAGTTCATTGCGTTGTGGGTCTGCGAATTCAAGACGAGTTTAGATGGGACTTCCTTCAGTCAGGAACGAGAGCACCTTTTCACCGGGCCAGTTACGATCGTAATTACTCAGGGCGGATATCTTTCCTGCCACGGAATGCCGTCTCGGACAAAAACGGAAATACGAGCATCCAACTCAGCCTCTGCGGCCGGTCGTCCTGGTAATCAGCCAAACCTACGACCATCCCCTCGTGCCCGGCTGCGGGCTGCGGCTGGTACGTGCCAAAGAGCCGGTCCCACCATGGCAAGTTGAACCCAAAATTACAGTCAGTTTCGATTGGGACGACGGAGTGGTGCACGCGGTGCATGTCGGGAGTAACCAGTATCCAGCGCAATACTCGGTCAATAGAATTCGGAATGGACACGTTGCTGTGATTGAACACGGCAGTTGCGTTCAGCAGGACCTCGAAGATCAGTACCGCGCCTGCGGGCGCACCGATACTAATCACGGCCAACATCTTGATGACCATCGATAGAACAATTTCTATCGGGTGAAATCGCAGACCCGAACTTGCATCCAGGTCGCGATCGGAATGATGCATGCGATGTACGCGCCAAAGAACCGGAAAGGCATGAAAGGCCACGTGCTGAAAGTAGACAAGGAGGTCTAATATGACGACTGATGCAACATATGCGAACACAGTTGGGATGGCAAACTGGTTTAGAATTCCCCATTCGTTTTGTTGCGCCATTACTGCGGCGCCAACGGCTGCGGCCGGTACCGCCAGTCGGACGACGATTGTGTCGACTACTACGATGCCAAGATTGCAGAACCAACGGCGCGCTTTCGAAACCGACGGAGGGCGGCGCGGGGCCATCACTTCCAGAAGTCCCATGATCACCAGGATGCCCAAGAAAACGCCAAGTCGAATGAGTGTTTCCGAGGTCATCGGCCTAAAATGTCCTAAAGCGCGCCACCGCTACCATACCGGCGTATAGCCCTCTGGAACGAGGTTCCATTGCTGCCCGTAAACGTGTACACGCTTCGTTTCGTCGCCATTTGGATCTATTACCGGCTTTCCATCCAGCACCCAAGCGATGATGCTCCCGCGCAAATTGTACGCGTCGAATCCTTCCTTCCGAAGCTGCTGGGCCTTCAAACCGCTTCGGTATCCGACGGTGCAGTACATCACAATGGTCTTGTCTTTATGCTCCGGCTTTTTGCGTTCAAATTCTTTGACGGATACCGCTCCGGGGATCATCGAAACGCCGCGCTCGGTATCTTCGCGCACATCGACAAGAACTAAGCGACTTTGTGCAGGACGCATTGCCAATTCGCCGGCGATTAGTTCAGGAACATCGGGAAATTCTTTGTGGTATTCGGTTACCATTCGCTCAAGTGTTGCGCGTTTGGTGTCATCGGAAGCGCGATTGGCGGGGCGATCTGCGATGTCTCCGATGCATGATAAAAGCACAAGCGGACATGCAGTGAATACGCCTAAGCGCAATCTACGCCGGAGCGTCCAACGGCACTCAGGGCGTTTCATGTAAGTCTATCCGAGACATTTCACAATTCCGTTGATGCGGCCCATATCGATTTATGTAAGACACGAAGAATTCACGCGCTAAAGTGGCGCGGGTCTCCGAATGGTACCTGGGGCCCAATTCTAACAACACGCCCCGCCGCTCCCGGATTCCTCACGAATTTTGCCGAATGACGGACCACAGGCGAACGGCCCAAAGTGACGCGACCGGTCCCCGTGTACGTCGAAATGCGCGCCATATCGTGTTTCCTGCAGCATGGCTGCGGTGTTGCCACATACGAGCATTGGTTTGTTCGCGAAAAATCTGTGGTGATCGTCCAAGTCGAAAAAATGGAGATGCTCGGGTATGGAACCGTGGTACACCGCATTCTGACCATAATCCTCGCAGATGTCCTCGAGCGTGTCGAGTTTGAACGCCCGAACGGTAACGGAATAGAAGTCAACCATTCCGATCTTCGCCTCGATCTCCGGCGAACCGATCTCGATTGGCCGGCTCGATACTACGCGGTGGTCCATACAGCCAAAATCCCGCAGCAATCTTCGGAAGTCTTCACGATACAGTGCGCCAGCCATGCACTCGCCATGCAGAACCGGATCGTCGCGAAATTCTTCGGGCACGCGACGGCCGGCGAATACGTCGGAGAAGTAGAGTTCACCACCGGGCTTCAACACCCGAAATATCTCGGCGAAGACGGTAGCCTTATCGGAAGCGAGATTGAGCACGCAGTTGGATATAACAACGTCCACTGACGCATCGGTGATTCCAACCCTCGCAAGGTCTTCCACATAACCGTGACGGAAGTCGACGTTGGGCGCGGCGTAACCAAAACGATTCATTTGCGAAGGCAAATGCCTCACCGCGACGTCTAACTGCGCTTCTGTCATATCGACTCCAATCACGCTACCCGATGGACCAACAAGCCGTGAAGCGATATACGCGTCGCGCCCTGCGCCGCAGCCGAGGTCCAGGACGGTCAGCCCATCGAGTAACGGCGGGATTGGCGAACCACACCCAAAGAACCTAGTCAGCACTTCGTCATCGATCTGAGCCAAAGCCTCCTTTGCCGCCGCAGAAAGGCCGTTGCCCGCGCAACAACAAGCGTTCGTCTTCAGGTCCGCAGTGCTTTGGAGAACGCGCCCGTAGTACTCTTTTAGGTGTTTATGATTCGTTACGCCATTTGCCATTCTTATTTTCCTATCGAGCGAACTATTCGCAATAGCGGTTACGCGGACCTCCGCACGATGAGTCGTAAGTTTTGGAGAGTTCTTACATCAAGTAGATTGGTAGGCCAACGAGATGGGGCGCGCATCGCGGTCGCATGGGTTAGTGCGGCGGACAAGAGTTGCGGGCGGCTTCGCGAAGTTTTTCTTTCAGTCTTTCGCAGGCGTTGGGGGGCAATTGCGGTATTCCGGCCTCTTGCTTGGCGTAGACGGGATCGCGGAAACGCAATTCAAACAGTTTCAGTAGCGCTTTGTTCTGCAATTGGAACGCTTTGCAGGCAGCACACATGGAGAGGTGTAAGCGTAACCGGACCGCTTCCCATAATGTCAGTGGTCTGTCGAGGCTCGCACAGGTCAAATCAGCCGCCTTCTTGCAGCTAATCATCATGATGTTCATTGGGTTCATATACGTTTGACTACTTTGCTGGGCTCTATCGTTCGAACCATTTCAATGTAAGGCAGTGCCTCATTTGCGTCCTCGCGCGGAAGAGGATTACGTACAGGTTAGTCGCCGTAACCTTCAATGCCTTACAGACGGTGCCCACATCTTCGTCTTCCACAACGCGTCGAACGAAGGCTTCACGAGATCGGACCGGCAGGCCATCGAGACAACTATCGAAGATTCCCCAAAACTCCTCACGCTCCACTAAGGCCTCGGGGTCAATTGCGCGCGCATTTGGGGGCTTTATCCAGCTTTCCTGTTCATCGAAGAATCCCGACAGCCAATCCTCATGGCTTATCTGATCCGACTCAGGAATGCCCCTACTCCTGTTCCGATAGAAGTCCAGAATTTTGTGGCGCAGAATTCCCGTTAACCACGTGCGTTCGCTGGATCGCCCCTCGAAGTGATGTTGCGATCTGAGCGCAGAAAGGAAGGTTTCCTGCACGAGATCCTCGGCCACATCCGGACGCCGTACCCGGGCTAAGGCGTAGCGATACAACACGTCGCCGTGCTGGTCCACCCAGATTCCCGGATCCGCGACTCCCTGGGCGTTTAGCTTATTCGTATCATGATTGTTCACGGAACTCATGCTCACCCTAAACGTACATCCCCACTTGAATTCGCGCACGCGCCACTTTTCTCAGTCAATTGGAGAAAGGGATGATACCACGAGCGGCAGGTGAACCGTCCTTTCTGTCGGTAGCTGCGTTCGCTTCGTTTCGTGGTCACATCGAAGTCAACAACGTTTGCCGGTATTTCGATAACCTATATTCGGGGCTTCTATTAGTCGAAGTTGCCTCTGGATTCTTACACTTCACAGTTTTCTTCGGGGGCTTCAAAACCCGCGTCAAACGTGGCGACCGCGGCTGCTTCGCGAAAGATTCTGCTTGCTCGCCCGACTAATTCACGTACGAACACTGAATCAAATCGGATCACATCGAACGAACACCGCCGATACTGGCAGCCGGCTGGCATTCGCGAGATTCAACTGATTGAAAGGCACTGGTGCAATGAACGTAACCTACGACCTGCTTTACCGAATCATGACAATGGCGTTTCCGTGGAATGCCTGGATCATGGTCATGGCGATCGTGAACGTTGGCGGTGGCATCTTCTTTTCGCGAACACTTGAAGGAATTCTCGCACTAGTGGCAATGATGGTCAGTTTCGTCATGATGGCAATTATTCACGCCCGGCTTGGCTTTGTTCGCTTACTAGGGATCGGACATATCCTGGTTTGGCCGCCGCTGGTTACTTGGTTTCTTTGGACGGCTCTGTCGTCTTCTGTATCCGGCCCGTTTCGCGCGTGGCTGTTGGCCGTGATAGTGATTAATTCAACATCCCTGTTGATTGACCTCGTCGATATCGTTCGCTTTATGCGCGGAGAACGGGATTCCATCGGTTCCACAACTGCACGCGCCACATCGTTGTAATGTCTCGCCGATTTCTACGACACATGAGTGTCGTAACCATTGTCGCGAAGCGCGAAACTCGACCTGCTGCAGGGAAATCGAATCGTCAGGAACAATTGGTTGCCAATTAGTTGTGTGTAGTAAATCTTTAAACAAGGAGTACATCGAATGAAATATGTTGTACATGATGTGAACACTGCTCCGAACGCGGCCAAGGAGGAACTCCGCAATGCGGAGAAGTCGTTTGGTTTCGTACCAAATCTTCTGGGAGTTATGGCCGAGGCACCTGCGCTGCTCGAAGCGTATCGCGCGATGGCAGGCTATTTCGAAAAGACCTCGCTTACCCCTACTGAGCGCCAAATCGTTCTACTTACGACGAGCTTTGAGAATACCTGCGAATACTGCGTGGCGGCACACTCCGTCATCGCGGGAATGCAAGAAGTTTCCAGCGACGTAGTCGACGCAATTCGCAACGGAAGGCCTATCGACGATCAGAAGCTCGAAGCCCTGCGTCAGTTTACTTCCGCGGTCGTGACTTCGCGTGGATGGCCTTCAGACTCCGCCACCAAGTCTTTCTTTGATGCAGGATACGCCAAAGTGCAGGTCCTGGAAGTTGTGCTTGGTATCGGCTTCAAGACACTTTCCAACTTTACCAACCACATTGCCGACACTCCGCTCGACCGCGCGTTTGCTCGGGCAGCGTGGACGAAGGCCGCCTAGCTGCAATCATCAACAGGAAAGGGAAGAAAAATGCCGCTTGTCCAAATCAAAGGTGTAGGTGGATATCTGTCACTTGAACAAAAGCAGGAAATGATTCGCAGGGTCACGGACGCTGTGTTGTCCGTGGAAGGCGAGGGTCTCCGCCAAGTGACATGGGTAACGATTGAAGACGTTTCTCCTGGCTCATGGGGCGTCGGAGGTACTCCCGTCACGGCCGATGATCTCCGTAATCTCACCCAAACGCACGAGAACCGACTGGGGTAATTATTTCATAAGCCGATTTTACACAAGAGAAAGGATTGAAGCTTCACATCGTGTAAAGCACGGAAAGCAGTGTGGCTGGGCACTGCCACAAGCAGTAAATCCGAGCCGTCTCAGCTACTTGCATTCGCCTTCAAATGTCGCGAAAAGCGCCGAAATGCAGCATTCGCGAAACAAATTATGCTCCATTTGTTAAACTCCGAGCACTTGGTTCAGTGCAGGTGGTCAGCAGCTGGAAGACGGCGTAATCCGCAGCGCATTCTGCCATGGCGAGCCGAACTTGGAAAGGGTCATCCAGCGTAGGCGGCACCACAGCTTGAGTTGAGGGCATTTTTCACGTCGATTCAGGACAATGAGTGCTTGCCTGAGCGCGAGGTACTCCATCACGAGGTAAGCGACGAGATTCAACGACTGGAGCGTACGAACAACAGGCCACGGGGTAGTCTCTGGCATGTCGAATTCCCATGAGATTGCCTATCGCTAAATATTGCAGACACAATGGCGTGCGAATTGTTGCGAACGGCACCGGTGGCGTTGTATTGACTCACCTGTACGTAGCGCGCTTAAATTTAACAGCTAGTGCCGGAGCGCCCTCACATGCCCGCGATACGCCGCGTCATTGACAATCGCATATGTCTTCTCGGTCTCGATTGGATGTATCGCGAGGCGATGAAGAGGCACGAAAGAAATGAACTGCTCGAATGCGCGCGATGTGTCGCGGACGCGCTTCGGATCGCCCCCGCCGATGTACCCGTCGAAGGGTACTACACTGAAGACCCGGCTCTGATGGAGTACTTTCGGTTGCTGCGCGCATTGCAGCGCGTTGACCGCGGACGGGAGTCCGTTGTCGCTGCTTTGCAAGAGTTTCAGCGCCTATTGGCAGTAACTGCATCCCCAATATTTGGCCGGTATCGGAAATCAAACACCCTCCTGCCCGCACCACGCGATCCATTGGCGCAGGCATTGGACGCTGTATTCCCAGATTGGACAGTGTCTCGCTTGACGGAAACTGCCATGAAAATCGCTTGTATGAATGACGATACCTCTCTCGTGGGATTGGCTGCCCGCGCTCGTGACGCCGTACTTCTCGCTGCCACGCGCGAGTCGGTGGTGCTTTACTCGGATGCTCCCTGCATGATGTCACGAATACGCCCGACCATTGAATACGTGTGGCTGGTCGACGCCGATTTCGCGTCCGCAGCAGGCCGCTTTGTCTGTGCCTTCAATGCGCTCTTCAATGAGAACATCCCATCTCCTGATTCAAAAAACGCGGAATGCTATTGGCACGCTCATACCACAAATAACGTGGTTGGGCGATGCGTTCGGCTCGGATTCGATGACTCGACAAAACCCATCCGCCACTACCACTGGGGAATCTGCCGCGCCGCCGATAACTCTCTCGCCGTTCAAGAATTCTGGGACGCGGAAATCTGGACGACAGAGCGGTACCGCTCGGCATTCGCTCACCAGAGACACAGTCCTGGCTCGGAATAGCCGTCTTGTCCATACATACACGGTTGTAGCTATCGCCGCTTCGGCTTTGTCACTTTGATCTAACACAGACCCATGGATAAGCCCTATTTTTATTCCGCAGCCATTCAGGCTGTTTGGCGTCAAACTCGGAGCTATAGCAGCTGCCATGTCTCCTTATGTCCAATGTAGACTGTTGCCTGACGGGATCGTAGGAGAATCGAGAAGGCTTGAACCTCGCGTGTATTGGACAACATCATCCGTATGTCGCGGCGAAGCTCGATGTTAAGAAGCATTGAGGTTAGTAGTACTCGGAGAGTTTATGATGACGGACCAGAAGAAATCGGACACCATTAAATCGAACGAAAAACTTGACGCGCGACGCAAATCTTTTGTGTTCAATCCGAGTTGGTTTCTCGTATTGATACCTCTGGCTGTCGCTGGCGCAATATGCATCAATTTCCTAATCCAGCAATCTCTTTATGGTCCGGGACCGTTCGTACGATTTCCCTTTCGTGGAAGAGGCACACTATCTGCCATAAGGTTCGCTCTTCCTGAGGGGTGGAGGGTCAAATACAACGGTCACCACCCTTTGGGCCAGGGTTCGATCGTGGACCAGCAAGGCAAGCCGCATATGGAGATATGTTGGTTCCAAGGCAGTTCGCAAGCAGACCCAGTAGCTGAGTTTGTAATGTCACGCACATTGTCCATAGGCGAGGTTGCGTCGTACCGCCTTGCCAAAACCACCAACTCAAGTCCATTCAGTTCGTTTTCGTTTGCAACGCGTGGCCAAATCGCCATAATCGACTTGGAATTCCTGTTTGACCAAGGCGAACTAATGTTCACCGTAAGGGCCGAGGAAGAGGCAACACTCACCGACGTCGTCTGGCAGTGTATGGAGACCGTACGCTACGAGGTAAAATGACGCGCTACCCGGCGATTTGGCGTCAGGACAAGCGATCTGCATTGGGCGTAGTATCTCATGAGTTGAGGTATGTCGGGTAACGTCGAATCTATTGTGACTCATGTCCATTAGATTGTATTGTGGCTGTTGGGCGGCACCTTCATTCTTCGAGATCGTCGAGTTCACCGTTGCCTTTCTTATTTTGACTATTCCTACTTTGGTTGGCGCGCCTTAATTCCGTGGCGTGAAAGTCGGTAATAGAGCGTGCTGCGAGATATCCCGAGGGCGCGCGCGACATCCAAAACCCTGTTGTTGTGGCGCTGCAGCATCGCGACGAGATGCTGACGTTCTAAGTCTTCCAGCGTTGCGTTCTCGCGATGAATCGGTTCGATGGGCGTAGCGTCTTCAACCAGGATGTTCTCGGCGTTAACGTATCGGCCGCGCGACAAGTCGCAGGCCCGCTCTACAACGTTGCGCAGCTCGCGCACGTTTCCGGGCCAGGCATACGCCGCTAGTTTTTCCAATGCTGCTTCTGTGAATCCCGTCGGATGGTTGGCCGAATGCAGCGCGGCTGTTCTCAGAAAATGCGCGGCGAGCACCCGTATGTCATCCCTACGTTCCCGCAATGGTTTGATGCGCAGTACGATCCCGGCTAGGCGATGGAAGAGATCGTTCCGGAAATACCGTTGTTCGGGGTCGGGGAGAGGCCGGTTTGTTGCGCAAACAACGCGAACATCTACTTTCAATTCCCGCTCAGCGCCCACTGGTCTAAACGTGCCGGTTTCCACCGCGCGCAACAGGTGCGCCTGATTGGCAAGACTCAGTTCCGTGATCTCGTCTAGAAAAAGCGTACCGCCCTGAGCCAGTTCAAATAGCCCCTTTCTCCGCCGAATTGCGCCCGTGAACGCACCGCGTTCATGGCCAAATATGTCACTCTCGAACAGTTCGGGCGCGATGGCGGCGCAGTTCACTACGATATACGGACCGGAACATCGAGCGCTGTGATCATGAAGCATGCGCGCCGCTAACTCTTTGCCCACCCCGGTTTCACCTTGTAATATCACATGGGCCCGCGCTGCGGCGGCCCGGCGGATTTCGCCTTGAAGCGCGCGCATCTCACGGCTGTCCCCCAATAGTTGTACAGACGTGCATGGTTCTTCCGACTTCGCATGCATGTCACGCTGCATTTGCTCGAACCGTTCCGCCGCGCGGACCAGCGGGGCGCAGCAATCCGCTACCGCTACGAGATACTGCAAATCTGCCGGCGTGAACTCCCCTAGCGAACGTGGATGGCCGACAACAAGTGCGCCAATACTCTCTCCGCCGTGCAGCAACGGTGCTGCGATAAGCCAGCGCCCCTCCATGTCAGCGGCCTCTTCAATCATAAGGCCCACTGACATTGCGCACGCCTCACGCATAACGCCAAACGGTGCGGTACGTGTTTCCTCCGCCGTGACGGGCGGAAGGAGAATCAACACACCATCCGCTTGCATGCGCAGACCGATCCAAACGCTCTCTGCGCGGAACCGGTCCGTCAAATGGTTTACCAATTGCGCTATCAGTGCGTCGAGCGACGTGGCCTTGCCCAGTGCGCGCACGATGCCAACCAGCGAATGCAGATCTTCGACCAAGGTTGCGTCGTGTGTATACCTATTCGCATCGAACGAGGACTGCAAATGGACAATATCGTCTAATGACTGAGTCGTTCGGGTGTCCATTGCGGATGGGGCCATTGCAGTATCCGCTGCCGGGTTTTGGTCTATCACCAGCGAAATCCCGCAAAATGAAATGACATCGCCAGGCGTGAGTACCGCATTGTTGCATGCGTTACCATTCACCATTGTCGGATTACGCTCACTAATAGTTCGCAGCCGGACGCTTGAGCCTTCGCGCGCAATCTCGCATTGCACGCGCGATATATGCGAGTCGTCAACTCGAATGTGGCAACCCATCGAGCGGCCGACCAGTGTCAACGGCTCCGTCAATGACCAAGACCTGCCGGGCATTGGGCCTGCCGTCATGCGTAGGCAGTAGCGATTGCCAGCACAGGTCATGGCGTGACCGCCTCGATGACGAGAGGAACGACGGTTGTCTCGGGATAACCGGCCAGCGCTATCTCCGGTGCGTCGAATCCGGGCGAAAGCTTGCACACTGTTATCCCATATGAGGCGGTCTTCGCCAGGAATAATCCCTCTCCGCGGTCAGTCCACTGGAGCATATGCGGTTCGGACCCTGTCGGGCCGGGGTACAGGTCTGCTACAAGATCCGTAACCCACCGTCCTTCGTCCCGATGCGTGCGCCACAGCTCTTCTCCGTGTTCAGGGTCTTTTGCCGAGAAAAACAGATACGGCCCGCGCGCGACCATGTTATAGGGCCCACCAGATTCCGGGCCGGGCATCAGATCGCATACGCGCTCTGTTCCGGCAACTGTGCCGTTTGTCACCCAAAGTTCCCGGCCACACGCGTCCTCCTTTGCTCGAAAGAACACATAATCGCCCAACGGAACAAAAGAATTAGGATCGCTGTCAGCTCGCCCGGGATTGATGTCCTTTACGAGCGCCGTGCCAGCTGACGATCCGTCGCTCAACCACAATTCGATTCCTACTTCGCCGGTCTGCGCGCGAAATAGCACTTGGTCGTTCCAACTGCCAAACTCCGAGGGATACGAACCATCGGGTCCTGATTGCAGGTCGGCGATCATACCCAGCACTCTATTCTTCACGTCGTATGTCCATAACTCGTGCCCGTGATCGTTGTCAGTATTGGCCATGAACACCTTCCCATTGGCCATCCCGCGTGGTGCCGTGTCTTCGCCTACATCGTCAATCTCACGAAGCGTATTATCGGAAAAGTCATATCTAAACAACACACAGCCGCGAATTGCGTCGGGAATGGCCACCACGTACACATTGTCCAGTACGCCGTACACGCGCGGGCGCATCGGTGTGGATCCTTCCACACCCGGGTTAAGGTCCCTCACCAGCGCGGTCTGTTGTTCGCTGGTGCCCGTCGTGCACCACAATTCTCGCCCCTCCATCAACGTGGTCGCATAAAAAAGCACCATAGTCTGCGCGCTCGCTACCGGAACCGGTTCGCTACCCATGGGGCCCGGCAGTATGTCTTTGATCATCATGATCGAATGATTACTCCCGTCAGGAGAAATCCCGTACCAAAGTTCTTCGCCCATCTCCGGTGTCGTCGCGGCAAAGACAAAACCGCCGTGGGGACGCGCCATCAAATTGCGTGGGTTACTCGAACCGGAACCGGGCACAATATCCGCCACCAACCTGCACTCACCGCCCTGTGCCACATCCGCAACCCACAACTCGCGCCCGTGTTCGCCGTCGTCTGCTGCAAAGTACCCACAATCGCCTATCACAAGCAGGTTGGACGATTTTAGGTCCCTT
>JADLHJ010000035.1 GCA_020848835.1 Candidatus Hydrogenedentota bacterium | reverse complement strand
TGGAAGCATGCTCGGTACTCACCTTGTGGGGCCGGGCGCAAACAACAGGAAACGGAGGTTGACTATGTGGTGGATTTGGTGGATTCTTTTGATCTTCTTGATCATTGAAGCGTCGTAGTTTTGTAGTGTGCCAGGGGGGTCGAAAGGCCCTCCTGGCCCAATTTGTTACGATTGCCCCGGGAAACGCTGGATCGTAGAGCGGGGCGCGAACTCGAAACGGAGGTAACACATGTTCTGGTGGTGGCTTAATCCGATTTGGTGGATCCTGCTGCTCGTCATTCTGTTCAACGCCCTGTAAGCGTTCACAGAATCAAAAGATTTTTCGCAACGCACGGACATTCTGGTGTCCGTGCGTTCGGTTTTTTGTGGCTGCCCATTCATGTGCTTATGACCGCCGCCGCCCGCGCAGGGTTTCGAACGCCCATGACCCGTTGAACTTATTACCCACTTTGACAACGGCGAGCGCTTTTTGCCTCGCAATCGCCCTGACCTTTTCACCCGTTGCGACAACGGAAGCGTCTTCACTCGAGATTTTTTCGACCGCTGCGAGCGACTTGACTGCTGACCCAATTTGACCGCTGCGAGCACGTTTACCGCTCCATCGTTTCGACCGCCGCGAGTACTCTGATTGCTCACCGAAAGACGGGGGATGCATTTCGCGCTGAAAGCGCGCTGCAACCCTAGCCAGGGGCATCGCCCCTGGAAAGCGATATCTGCCCCACCCTCTGTCGCCCCAACGGGGCACCGCAAACGTGCTCAAAAAAAATATGGGGCAGCGACTGCTTGAGCCGCTGCCCCATATTTCGCTCTAAATGTTCGACGGCTTATACGTCGTAATAAAGATGGAACTCGTATGGCGTAGGACGCAGGCTCATCGGCAACACTTCGCGCTGGCGCTTGTAATCGATCCACGTCTCGATCACGTCCTTCGTGAACACATCGCCCTTCAACAGGAACTCGTGATCCTTTTCCAGGTGGTTCAATGCGTCAGCCAGGCTACCGGGCGTCTGCGGGATCTTTGCCTTCTCCTCGGCGGGCAGATCGTACAGATCCTTGTCCATCGGCTGGCCCGGGTCGATTTTGTTCTGAATGCCATCGATGCACGCCATCAGGATTGCCGAGAATGCCAGATACGGGTTGCACGACGGATCCGGCACGCGGAACTCGACGCGCTTTGCCTTCGGGCTTGGCGAGTACATCGGGATGCGGCAGCACGCGCTGCGATTACGGCTCGAATAAGCCAAATTCACCGGCGCTTCATAGCCTGGCACCAAACGGCGATAGGAGTTCGTCGTCGGGTTGGTGATTGCCACCAACGCCGGCGCGTGTTTCAGCAAACCGCCAATCGCCCAAAGCGCTTCCTGGCTGAGACCCGCATACTTGTCGCCCGCGAACATGGGCTTACCGCCCTTCCAAAGGCTTACGTGCGTGTGCATGCCCGAACCGTTGTCGCCAAAGAGCGGCTTCGGCATGAACGTGACGGTCTTATTATCTGCCTTCGCGCAACTCTTGATGATGTACTTGTACATCGACAGCTTGTCGGCCATCACGGTAAGCGAATCGAAGCGAAGATCGATTTCGCACTGGCCCGCTGTCGCTACTTCGTGGTGATGCGCTTCAACCGTAAGACCGGCCTCCAACATCGCGACGACCATCCGGCTGCGCAGGTCCTGCAACGAATCCGACGGCGGCACGGGGAAGTAGCCTTCCTTGTAGCGCAGCTTGTTGGCGAGGTTGTGGCCGCCCTCATCGCGCCCGCTGTTCCAAATACCCTCGACGCTGTCCACCTTGTAGAAGCCAACATTCGCCGTCTGGTCATACTGCACGTTATCGAAAATGAAGAATTCGGCTTCCGGACCCATGAACGCGGTGTCCGCGATACCCGTCGAGATCAGGTAGTTTTCCGCCTTCTGCGCGATACAGCGCGGGCAGCGGCTATAACGTTCCTTCGTGATCGGATCGAGGATGTTGCAATAGAGAATAAGGGTCTTGATCTCGAAGAACGGATCGATCGTCGCCGTCTTTGGGTCCGGCATCACAAGCATGTCCGACTCGTTGATCGCCTGCCACCCGCGGATACTCGACCCGTCGAAGCCTAGACCGTCCTCAAAGCTTTCCACCGACAATTCGTGCGCGGGGATGGTGAAGTGCTGCATCAGCCCCGGGAAATCCATGAAGCGCATATCGACAAACTTCACACTTTCCTTTTTTATAAGATCGACTACATCCTTTGGACTCAAATCTTTTCTCATGACTCCCTCCGTCCCAATCTGTCCCGTCGTTGTTAAACGCCCCCGTGGCGTTGGGCGCTGTCTTGCCTAGCTTATTGCCACCTCGCCGGATTCGCCCGTTCGAATCCGGATTGCTTCATCCACTGGCGACACAAAAATCTTCCCGTCCCCAATGCGGCCGGTCGATGCGGCTTTCACTATCGCATTCACGACCTGCTCCGCCTTGTCATCTGTCACAACGATCTCGAGCTTCACCTTCGGCAGGAACTCCACGACATACTCCGCCCCGCGGTACAGTTCTTTGTGCCCTTTTTGACGCCCAAAGCCCTTCACTTCGGTAACCGTTAGCCCCTGAATACCGATTGCTGCCAAGGCCTCCTTGACCTCTTCCAGCTTGAACGGCTTGATGATCGCCTCAACTTTTTTCACGCAGCACACCCTTTCCAAAGCCCAAAAATACGCCTGCACCAACCTGGGGGAAGCCCGAAGTATATCGAGGCAGCTACCCATCCGCAACCGGTGAAATACTTCCAACCGGTAGGCATGGCACTTTTAATCCTTGACGAAGAGCAACCCCAATGCCAAGGCCTCGTATCTGTTTTGCGACGAGCGGCTAGTGAATGCCAAACAACAACTTAACGGTAGATACGCAAATCGGCGATTGAAATCCCATTAACAAATATCCTACGTATTCGTAAGAATGCCGCGCCGCACCATACAAATAGGTGCGTTCACCCCGCAGCAGCGGAACCACAATGTCCACAGTGTCCACTGCATCCGCATTCAGGTTTGTAGTTCCGCGTTTACGCGGTGGGAGAGGGACAGTACTCTGCAAAATAGAAATAAGCCGCCAAAAAGGAATTCGCCCGTCTCAGTGCTTCTTAAACAACGTCAACAACAACACCGTCGGCGTTACCGCCTTCACCGCATGCCGCAAACTCGCAGGCATATGCATCCAAGCCCCCGCCTCAAGCCGATGCACGTCGTCCCCTAGCAACACTTCCGCCACCCCCTCGATCAAATGAATGACCGCAGGCATCGCAGCCGTATGCTCCGACAACTCCTGCCCCGCATCAAGCGCCATCAGCACAACTTTCGTGTGCTCGCTTCCAAATACGGTCTTGCTAACGATGCTGTCCGTCTGAATCTCAATAGCCGCGCGAAGATTCTCGGTGAGGATATAGTCGGGCATAAAACGTCCCGTCACTCCCACTCGATCGTGCCGGGCGGCTTGCTTGTGACGTCGTAGAGGACGCGGTTGATGTGTTTGACCTCGTTGCAGATGCGGTTCGAGACGCGCTGTAGCACGTCGGGCGGGAAGCGGAACCAGTCCGCGGTCATGGCATCTTCGGAAGTGACGGCGCGCAACGAGCAGACTTCCTCGTAGGTACGTTCATCGCCCTGCACGCCAACGCTGCGCACCGGCAACAAACAAACGAGCGCTTGCCAAATATCGCCGTACAACCCGGCCTTGTGAATCTCTTCGATAAAAATCGCATCCGCGTCACGCAACGTGTCCAGCCGTTCCTTAGTCACTTCACCCACGCAACGCACGCCCAGACCAGGGCCGGGGAAAGGATGCCGCCACACGATGTCATCCGGCAAACCCAACTCTTTCCCTAGCTCGCGCACTTCATCTTTAAACAGTTCGCGCAACGGCTCGACAAGTTTCAGCTTCATGCGTTCCGGCAACCCGCCGACGTTGTGGTGACTCTTAATCGTCACCGACGGCCCGCCCGTAGCCGATACGCTCTCAATCACATCGGGATACAGCGTGCCCTGTGCAAGAAAATCGACCTTGCCCAATCGCTTGGCTTCTTCTTCAAACACTTCAATAAACAAGCGCCCGATAATCTTGCGCTTGTCTTCGGGATCCGTCACGCCATTTAGTGCATCCAGGAAACGCTTCTCCGCATCGACGTAATGCAGATCAATATGAAAATTGTCGCGGAACACTTTCTGAACGAGTTCCGCCTCTCCCTTGCGCAGCAATCCGTTATTCACAAACACGCAGGCAAGCTGATCGCCAATCGCCTTGTGTATCAGCGCGGCGGCAACGCTAGAATCCACGCCACCGCTAAGCCCACAGACAACGCGACCGTCGCCCACTTGCTGCTTGATCGTCGCGATCGCGGAATCGAGGTACGAACCCATCGTCCAGCTCGAATCCTCGCCGCAGATTTTGTGCACAAAATTCGCCAGCAACCGCGTGCCCTGCGGTGTATGCACAACTTCGGGGTGAAACTGAACGCCGTAGAACTTGCGCTTTGTATCCACCACCGCGGCAAAGGGACAATTCTCCGTCGTCCCAATCGTCGAAAACCCGTCCGGCAACTTCGTAATCGAATCGCCGTGGCTCATCCACACCTGGGTCTTCGCATCCATGCCGTCGAGAAAACCGGTGCTGTCGTGATGATCAAGCTGCGCAATCCCATACTCGCGCTTCGCCGCGCGCTCCACTTTCCCGCCGAGCATATCCGCGAAAAGCTGCACGCCATAACAAATACCGAGAATCGGCACGCCCAACTCATACACGCGCGGGTCCGGCTTCGGAGATCCCTCTGCATGCACGCTCGAAGGTCCGCCGCTGAAAATGATCCCCGCGGGGTTGTGCGCCTTCAGCTTCTCGATCGAGATGTTGAACGGCTCGATGAGGCTGAACACTTTTTGTTCGCGCACGCGCCGCGCGATCAGCTTGCTGTACTGCGCGCCGAAATCGAGGACGATGATGGGCCGTTCGTGTGACTGCATGGTGTTGCGCGCTGCGCTATTTCTCCGATGTCATGACGTCGCTCTCTTTCAGCATCACGTCGTGCGCGCCGCCTTCGCGGATGCTCGTCGCCGAGACCAGCGTGAGGCGCGCAGTATCGTGCAACTGCTTGATCGAAATCGATCCACAGTTGCACATGGTTGATTTTATTTTCGCCAGCGTCACCGCCAGATTGTCTTTCAAACGCCCCGCATACGGCACGTATGCATCCACGCCTTCTTCAAAGGTCAGCCCAGTGCCGCCGCCTTCCGAATACCGTTGCCAATTCCGCGCGCGCTCCGAACCCTCGCCCCAATACTCTTTCATGTAATTACCGCGAATCAGAATCTTGCGGCCCGGGCTCTCGTCGAACCGCGCGAAGTAGCGCCCCTGCATCACAAAATCCGCACCCATCGCCAGCGCCAGCACGATGTGATAATCCATCACCAGCCCGCCATCCGAACACAACGGCACATACACGCCCGTCTCTTCCAGATATTGATTGCGCGCCTTCGCCACTTCGATCAACGAAGTCGCCTGCCCGCGCCCGATGCCCTTTTGCTCGCGCGTGATGCAGATCGACGCCGGGCCCACGCCTACCTTCACAAAATCCGCGCCCGCATCCACGAGATACCGGAATCCGTCTTCTTCGACGACGTTACCGCCGCCGACTTTCACATCCGCGCCATACGTCGATTTGATCCAGCGGATGGCGTCGCCCTGCCACTCCGAATAGCCGTCCGAAGAATCCACGCAAAGAATGTCCGCACCCGCCTCAACCAGCGCCGGCACGCGCTCTTTATAATCTCGCGTGTTTATCCCCGCGCCCACGACCAGCCGCTTCTCCGCGTCCACGAGTTCGTTCGGGTTTTCCTTGTGCTCGTCGTAGTCCTTGCGAAACACCAGATAGCGAAGCTGTTGTTCGTCACCAATAATCGGCAGGCAATTAAGCTTCTTCTCCCAGATCAGCTCATTCGCTTCGCTCAGCGAAATGCCTTCCTTCGCATACACCAGCTTCGAGAACGGCGTCATGAACTTGCTGATCGGCGCGTCCAGCCCCGCCTTATGCACCCGATAATCCCGGCTCGTCAGAATGCCCAGCAGCTTCCCGTTCGCCGTGCCATCGTCGGTGATCGCGATCGTCGAATGCCCCACAAGCTTCGTCGCATTCACCACATCGCCGAGCGTTTGGTCCGGCCGCAAATTCGTATCACTGGTGACGAAGCCCGCCTTGAACTTCTTCACCTTGCGCACCATCTCCGCCTGCGACTCGATCCCCTGCGAACAGAAGATGAACGACATCCCCCCGCTGCGCGCCAACGCGATGCCCATGTTCGCATCCGAAACTGACTGCATGATCGACGACGTAAACGGAATGTTCAGCCGCAACACCTTTTCGTCCGGCTTTCCCTTCACCAACGGCGCGCTCAGGTCCACGTTCTCGTGCACGCACTCCTTCGTCGTCAAACTCGGAATCAGCAAATACTCGCTAAACGTGCGAGACGGCTCGTTATAAAACTTCGCCATGGCATCCCTTCCCTGGCAGATTGGTTACAAGGTTAGTTCGTAGCGCCCGGTCTCCGCGCCGGGCGTCTGGGGCTGCAATGCCTAAGCAAATTCGGCCCCTGTCCATAACAAAAAAACGCTGAGCAAACCGTGCGCCATTTGGAGTGCGGTGGCGGAGCGGGTAGCGTAGACACCGCTTTGGCTGAGTTTGGCGATAAACAGGCAAAGCGGCGTCTACCCGCCGCCGCACTCCAAATGGGCGGCTTGCGTCAAACGAAGTCCTGACCTGCTGTGCGAGTTCAAAGAGTGGTTCGCGGCATTTGGAAAGATGGCACCCCCAACGACCCGCGCGCCCACACCGCCCCCTGATGATAAATAGAGTTTGGGCTGTCCGTTTTCCGTCGCTGGTATTCATGCCATTCAGAGAAAGATGAGGGGCGCCACCGCAAAAATCCGCGCCAAACGCCGCCTATCGAACCACCGATTATAAAAATGCAGACAGAGCGAGTCAAACCGCACCCGCCGCTTGAACGCGGAACTACAAACCAAATTCATCGCATCTGCTCCTGACACGAATCGTTGCGCACGGCCTGTGTATCTTTAATCCTCGTTTCAAGGTTCGTAGTTCAGCGTTGACGCGGTCGGGTGTCGGCGAAACGGTTTCTTATCTATTAACCCAATGCGTTGCACTCTGGTTGGGAAACGAGAATTTAGGAGGCGAGGTAATGAAGTAGCAAGAGGGGCGCTATTGAGTTCGGAGATGCGAAGCGGAGCTTCGGGCCGGCGAGCGAAGCGCTACGTGGGGCCGAACGCGCGAGGGGGGCAATTTCTTTTTTTGGCGAAACAATGGGGGGTGTGCGGTCATTTTTCGACGATTCAAGGGGTGCAAGAGGAGGAAATGCGTCGTAAGTCGTTGTTTCATGGTTATGGCTCGCCTTGCGCCCCTCAAGGGGTGTTACAGAGGTGCTGGGAGGCGTATGAATACGGAAGCACGCGGGGGTACTTCATGAGACACCTCGATTAGGGGGCGGGGAACCTTTCGTCCGTTTTAGATCGGTGCCGGGCGAATGAGAGTTCGCCGCGGCGCGTGCATGCCGATCCTGCGGCGTCAACTTCGCCGAAGACGCAGCGCTACCGTTATGCGATCCTGCCCTAATCAATAGCCCAGCGCGTTGCACTTCAGAGGACGGATTGGAGCGCGAGGATTTATTTTCTTCGCGTCCTTCGTGGTGAACGCATCCGAGTGCAACGCCTTGGGCATATAGAGTGAGAGTTACACAGCGGCGCGCCACCAGTGCGTGAAGCCGTTTTTTGTAGAATCCCGGAATGTGCAGCACCACCATTCCGGGGACCCGACGAGAACAAAAGGGCTCGACGCGTCTCGCGAACGCGATCGCCGTGTGTGCGATTGTGTTGCTCGCGGGCTGCGGCGCGCCGCCGCAAACAGTCGATCCGCATGCAGCCCTGTCCGCAGCCAGCGCGCGGATAGATGCAGTCCTCGCGGCATCACGCGCCGAAGCGCGCCCCGCGGGTGAATTGCCGCCGATGCCAAGCGGCGCGGCGACGCTGCGCTTTTGGTATTACGCACATCCGTTGATCGGACGGGCCGTATCCGATCAAGCAGCGGCGATCCCTGGCGTCACGGTCGAGGCACAATACATCGGGGAATGGAACGTCGCCATTCAAAAGTTGATGGCGTCCTTCGTGGTGGATGACCTGCCCGATGTCGGCATGGTCAAACGCGACCTCGTCGCGAAGCTCTACGAGTCTGGCCGCATTCGCCCCCTCGACGCGATCCTTCCCGCGGCGCTGCTCGCCGATTTTCGCGAAGAAGTAATCGCCGACTACACCTACGACGGCCACCTTATCGCGCTTCCCGCCGACGGCTTCTGCTCCGTGCTTTACTACACCAAAACCTCCGTCGGCACGACGCCGCCCAAGAACTGGTCCATGCTTAACGCCTTCGTCAACGCCCACAACGCCAACCCCGGTCCGCGCCCTCCCCGCGGCATGGGCGCCTTCCCGTACATGGAAGCCCTCTGGTCCGCCGACGGTAACGTCCTGCTCGATGGCACCTCCGGCCTCAGTCGCCCCGAAGCCCAACGTGCCTTCGACTTCGTGCTGGAAGTCTCAACAACAGAAGACGCAGCTTTCCAGCGCTGGCTCGCCGGTGGTCTCGGCATGACCGTCGCGTCCAGCAGCCATCTCCCCGCCGCCGCCAGGTCTGGCCTCGACTACGGTGTCGTGCCCGTCCCTGGCGAAACCGGCCCCATCGCACGCAGGTCAAACGACGCAGTAGTGGTGTTTGTGTGCGACGAGGGTGCGGACGGGGCAGCCATCACGAAGTTCCTCGATTGGCTTACCGGCCCGGAAGTGATGGGGGAGGCCGCCACATCGCAGGGTTCAGTTCCGATCCGCAAATCGTTACTATCAATTGAATCCAAGCTACCCGAGATTGCCGCAGCCTATCAGGCAGGCAAGAACACGCCGTTGCACCCGGCTTGGGGGGCAATCGAGTCCGAGCTGGAGCGCGGGTTGGCAGAGGCGCGACAAGCAGTTGCCAGCGGGTAGTCATCGGGGATTCCCCTTGACTCGCCACTATAGGTAGCGTAGACTCTAGCGTAAGCCTCGCAATTTGGGGTAAGCACTACAAGGTATTGTATTTGCCGGGTCATTGAGGCACGGCAACTTGCGGTTTGGTTGACCCGCTACGGCGCGCGCCGCTGACCACGGCACGCACGGAAACGCGCCGAACGCTGGGAGGAGTTGTATGCACCGGATGCGCCGCCTCGCGCGCACAATGTCCCCGATCATGGCGCTACTCATTTTTGTGGGCCAGGCCTTCGCCGATCCGGGAAAGATCTCGATTAAAGATTGGGCCAAGCAGGGGAACACAAAAACGGCCGCGGCAACGGAGGCTTCTCCCGAGCCTGAGGCGGAATCTTCTGGTGCGCAATCCGAAGCAATTCCCGCCGAAGCCCTGATGCCTGCAGTGGAAGCACCAGAGACAGAACTCTCCCCTGAACCGGATCCCACTCCGCAAGCGGTTCTCACCAAGCCTGCGAAAAAGGCAATTGCCGAACCGGTAAAGGCTGAGGAATCGTCACCGGAACCAGAAATGACGGCGCCCGCTCGTGTGAAGAGTGTGAACGAATGGGTGCAAGCAGCAGCCGAACCTGTTGCTACTCCGGAACCAACGCCCGAACCATCAGCGCCCGCGACGCCACCGCCCGCAAACGGCAACGGAGTTGTCATTCCTCCCGCCGCCAGCTTTAGCGCGGGCCAAGTGAAGACTGGCGCAGGCACTATCGATCTCAATGCGATCAACCTCGATAAGCTATACGAAGAACTGCAGAAGGCCGCGCCCCCGCGAGAAGAAAAACCGATGTCATTGTCGGAGGCCGTGCAACTCGCCCTGACGAATAATCAGGACATCAAAGTTACGGCTTACGAGCCATTGAAAGTGGACGGCGATATTCTGGCCGCAAAGGGCGAATTCGATCCCGTTTTATCGGGCAAGTATCAGAAAAGCAACGTGGAGTCGAAAGCCTCGTCGCAGATCAGTTCGTTCACGGGCGGACTCGGCGGAGGTGGAAGCAGCGGGTTATTGGGCGGCGGAAACAGTAACATTCTCGGAAGCGTGTTGCGCTCGATCAACAATTTCAATTTGGGCGGCAACGACGACGATAACAACAATAACAATCTAGGTCTTGGTCGATTGCTGTTGACAGGCGCACTTACCATAGCATCGAGCGCAGGAAACAGCATTCGAAACTTTGTGTCTGGCGGCAACGAGCAGGAATTGATCATCGAGCAAGATTCCTCGACCTATGAAGCAACCTTACAGGGAAAGATCCCCTGGGGCACGCAATACCAAGTGAAACTGTCCGTTGTAGATGAAGCCTCAACGTACAGCGGTAATGTATCCGAATTCAGCGGTGGCCTTACCTTATCGCTTACACAGCCTCTTTTGCGTGGGCGTGGGCCTAAAGCCAACCTTGCACGCATTAAGATCGCGAAGAACAGCCGCGAGATTGCCGAGAATCAGTTGATGACACAGGTGATGACGACGGTCTCAGATGTCGTGAAGGCGTACTGGGATCTCGTCGGCGCGGAGCAGCAGTTGGCGGTGCGCGTACAGTCGCTTGCCAATGCGCAGAATTTGATGGATGTAAACCAGCGCCGTTTTGAGATTGGTATTGGCGCCGCCCTTGAAGTTGTGCAGGCGAAGGCGAGCGTGGCGCAGCGCACGAGTGACGTTATCGCTGCGCGCAATCAGGTCGGCAGCGCGGAAGACCGCTTGAAGTTGTTGCTCGATCTGAAAGAAAACGAAGAGTTTTCGCACAAACGCCTCGTCGCGACAGATATCCCCGAAGCTACGGAGCTCGATCTCGACGAACAGGCCAGCGTGACGCGCGCGTTCGAGAACCGCCCGGAAATGCGATCCGCCGAACTCGAAATTGACAGCGCGGAGCACGACCGCTTCCGTGCCGCGAACAACATGCAGGCGAAGCTCGACGTATCCGGCAGCCTGTTCCAAGGCGCGCGCGGTGAAGACGCTGGTGTTGTGTTTGAAGGTATTGGCAATCGCGATGACAATTCGTACTCATTCCAAATTGACGGCGAGATTCCAATAACAAACCGTCAGGCGCGCGGACAGTATCAGAAAGCTTTGCAGACCAAGCACCAGGCCAAGGATAAGCTGTACAAAACCAAAAGCGAAGTTGCGATCAATGTTCGCAATGCGATCCGCCAGGCTGCTTCGAACCGCATCATCGTCGAGAGTAGCGGCCAGGCGCGTTCGCTGCAGGAAACGAACGTATCGGCGGAAGAGAAGCGCTTGAAGCTCGGAATCACCACCAGCTTCGAAGTGCTCCGCACGCAGGAAGACCTTGCGAACGCTCACGCGCAGGAAGTGCAGGCGAAGATCGACTACGAGAAATCGCTGATCGACCTGAAACTTGCCGAAGGCACCATCCTTACCGCGCTCAATGTCGAATACGCAGCGCCGGCCCCGGAGAAACCGATCGGCTTCGTGCGCAGCATCGTGCCGCCTGTGCCAAAAGACGAATAGACACCATAAACTCTGTATAATCGTTGCGCGATGGACCCTTGGGCGGTCCATCGCGCAACGTCTTTTTAAGGGGATCCGTCCATGAGCAGTGCCGAACTCCGCGTTATCAATCCGTTCACCGAAGAGGTCGAACTCACCTTGCCATTGCTTCCCATGAATGAAGTGGATCGCGTTGTCGGCCGTGCGCGCGATGCGTATCGGGCCTGGAGCATTACACCGATTGAGCAACGCATCGCGTTGTGCCGTGGATTCGTGGAAGCCTTCAAAGGAATGGCGGACGAAGTCGCGGTGAACACGTCGCGGCAGATGGGTAAGCCCGTCAAACAAGCCCGCGGCGAAGTGAACCGTCTCGTCGAGCGCGCGGAATACATGATCGGCATTGCGAAGGAAACGCTTGCGGACGAATACGTGCCGGAAATCGCCGGCTTCAAACGCTATATTCGCCACGAACCGCTCGGCGTCGTGTTCGATATCGCCGCGTGGAACTATCCGCTGTTGATCGCAGTGAACGTTGTTGTCCCATCCCTACTCGCGGGCAACGCAGTTATTCTTAAACACTCCAGCAAGACACCGCTGTGCGGGCAGGCATTCGAAGACGCATTCAAGAAAGCAGGCGCGCCGGAGTACCTCGTGCAGCACGTCGTGTGCGGACACGATGTCGCTGAAGCCTTCGTAAAACATCCCGGTGTGGACTACGTTTCGTTCACCGGGTCGACGGGTGGCGGGCACGATATGGTCCGTGCCGCATCGGATCGCTTTATCAACATGGGACTGGAACTCGGCGGAAAAGATCCCGCTTATGTGTGCGCTGATGCAGACTTCGCGAGCGCGGTTGAGAATTGCGTCGATGGAGCGTTTTACAACGCGGGACAATCCTGCTGCGCAATCGAACGCGTGTACGTGGACAAGTCCATTTACAAAGATTTCGTCGAGGCGTACATCGCGGAAGCGAAAAAATACATCGCGCTCGGCGATCCAAAAGCGGAGACCACATCGCTCGGCCCCTTGGCATCGAAAACCGCCGCCGCTTTTCTAGCGGGACAGGTCGAAAGTGCAGTCAAGGCAGGCGGCAAACTCGTCGTCTCCGGCAAAGATTTTTCCATTCCAACGCAAGGCTGGTTCGCGCAACCTGCCGTGATCGCAGACGCCCCGCAGACTTGTTCGCTGATGCAGGAAGAAAGCTTCGGCCCCGTGATCGGCATCACGCCTGTCGCCAACGACGCAGAGGCCATCCGTTACATGAACGACAGCGCCTATGGTCTCACCGCTTCCATTTGGACAAAAGACCTTGATCGCGCCATCCGGGTGGGTGAGCAAATCGAAACCGGCACCTTCTACCTCAACCGCTGCGATTACTGCGACCCCGGCCTGCCGTGGACTGGCGTGAAAGACACGGGCCGCGGCGCGAGCCTTTCGAAATATGGGCTATTGCAATTGACGCGACTGAAGAGCATGCATTTGCGGATACCGTAAGGACACCAAGCAGTTAGTTGGTTTTCGATGTGCTGTGTCTGACTTGCTGTTCCAGTTGAATCCGTTCGGCCTCGGCGCGCTTTTCATTGGTAATATTGATGTTTGAAACCAACACGCACCCAAGCGATTCTTCGTAACCTGGTAGTACGCGGACATGCACGGAAACCCAAAACACTTCGCCGGTAACGGATTTGTGTTCGGCTTCCGCGGAGAAGTTTGTCTGACCTTCCGCCAGGGCTACTAACTCCTTCTGAAATACTGCGAACGACTCTTTCGTGAACACGTCAGACAGCTTGTCCACGAGTTCTTGTTTGTTCTTTGCCCCGTGCTGCTCGAGAGCGCAGCGGTTAACGTCAAGAATTTTCACGCGCTGCGCGCATTCTTCGACGGCTGCAGGATGGTCGATGAAATAGCGTTCGAAATCATCGACTCCAGAGTCTTTTAAATCATCGAGAAAATGGCGCACTTCGGAAAAATCTTCCTGCCAGAGCGCAATCGGCGACTCGTCGAATAAATCCTTGTAGCGCGCCTCGCTTTCTCGCAACGACTCCGCCTGTTCGACGTCAGTGGTAATATTCCAGCTTGTGATGATGCGGCACAGCGGCAGACCGTAGTTGGAGTTTAAGGATGTGATGTGCGCGACGTGTGTTGTTGCCGTCTTTTCGCGCGTTACCCTAAAGCGCGCGGTCATGCCATCGGCACATTGGCTAAGCCGTTTAAGTGCCGGAAACCCTGCGAATACCTTGTGCGCATGGAGGCCGATCACATTTACTGATTCAACACCAAGTAACGCCTCGCCCGCATGATTGATATCAATGACAGTTGAATCGGTGTCGAGCACGAACAGGCAATCGTCGATATGTTCAAGTACATACTGACGCGCGATTGGCACCACGTCCGATATTCGATAGCGGAAGAGGCCAAAGTAGAGGAAGAATCCCGAAACGACGAAGGCAAAGGGGGTCAGGTCGAGACCGGAGATAGGCCCGAAATCGAACACATACGCGGCATTCGCCAGCCAAGGTGCGAGTATCGTGAGAACCATGAGCACGCGTTGACCGACGTAGAGCGCCTGGCCTGCCAATACGTTTCGCAGCAGCAGGACGGTGCCGCACAACAATAGTAGCCATGCGAACTGGTTGTTGATCCAAAAAAGGGGACCGTACTGAAAATGCAGGACCGGAAGCCTTTCGGAGCGAATTGAAATCTCCCGCCACAACATTCCGTGCAGTGGATTGGTCACCGCGGCCACCAGAGTGACCAACGGAATCACGAGCATTGCGGCAAACCGCCGGCGTGTAAGATGGCGCCCGAGCCCCGCAGAATAAATGGCGGCGCAACACCATGATGGCGCAACGAATACGATGCCAGCATACTGACATTGTGCGGCAATCACTTTCAGGTGAAATTGCGGGAGGGTAAGTTCAAGGCCGTAGAAAAATGCCCAAATGCCGCACGCGCTCAACAGCGCTATGATCGATTTGCCGATAGGTTTTTGGCGCTTGCGCCAGACATGCCAGAGGAGCATCGCCGCGAAAAATGCGGATGCAAACGGAATTAGCGCGATCAGGATAAGATCGAGCCGCATGCTTGCAGACCCCCGGCCAAACCACCATACAAGTTCATCCTAAAGGTAAGTGAGGCGGCAATCCAATCGGTTTGCATTGACCGCGAACGGTCCCTAGTGCACGCGGAGCAACAGTACGGGAGAGAAATCGGACCAACGAGGGTGGAGGAGGTGGACCTCAATTGCATTTGGGGCAGATGCGTTTCAGGTACACTGAGACAATGGTGCCAGCACATTTGGGGCCGTTGAACCTCACCTACACCTATGTTAGAGTTTTGCGACGGCGCTGCACGGCAAGGAGGTCCGTCTCGAGGCGTTACTTTCGGCGAACGTGAGGCAGTGCAAACTTATAACGGTGGAGTGACAACGGCGGTTTCCGCGCGGCGGGATGCGACCGGTCAGTAGGTAAATAAACGGGACGTGATTGGCGTCCGTCAGGCTGTGGCCATGGAGCGGAACCAATCAAAACGAGGAGGCAGACCATGGCGACAGTGGCAGAATTCTTCAGCGAACTTCAGGGTAAAGTCGATCCGACGAAGATCGCGGGCATGAATGCGACGTATCAATTCGACATCACCGGCGATCAGGGCGGCACTTGGCACGTGAAACTGGCGGACGGCGCAGCGTCAGTCGTCGAAGGTCCGGCGGAAAGCCCCAGCATCACGCTCACGGCAACGGACCAGAATTGGCTCGACATCGTCTCCGGCAAACTGAGCGGGCAGACCGCATTCCTTACCGGAAAGCTGAAGATTAAGGGCGACATGGGCCTCGCCATGAAACTGCAAAACGTTTTCGCTCTCGGAAAGTAACGAGGGATTTAGTTTGTGCGGGCCGCGACGCACGCGCGTCGCGGCCCCGCTTTTTGTCTGGATTTCGTGCGCGCAAATTCGATTACGACTGTGAGGGCGTTTACGATTACGAGATGCGCCAGCCTGCTTTTTCAACCATTTTGACCCTGTCGCGTGCTTGTGCACTCACAGCGCTGTCCGTCGCCTGCGGCTGTTCCGCGAAAAATGACGCGCCCGCTGCCAGCGCTTCGCGCGAAGTCAAGTTCGCAACGTCCGACGGCTACACCATCGCGGCTACGATGTATCCGGCGGACCAAACAAAACCACCGGGGCTAGTTCTCGTTCCCATGCTGGGCAGCACGCGCGAACGATGGCAGAACTTTGCCCGTGCCGCGCAACGCGAAGGGTATATGGCGATCGCAATCGATATGCGCGGGCACGGCGACAGCACGGTGCGCAATGGGGAGAATACGTCGCACAAATCTTTCAAGACGGAGGATTGGCTCGGGGTCCTTCATGATATTGAGGCCGCGAAAAAGTCCCTTATCGAGAATGGTGCCGATACAGAAAATATCGCGGTAATCGGCGCGAGTATCGGCGCAAATCTGGCGCTACGCTATGCAACCACGGATCCCGATATTCAGGCGGTGGGCATGATTTCACCGGGAATGGATTATCGCGGCGTGACGGTTGAGGAGCCTTTCAAGCAATTAAAAACGCGCCCGGTGTTGTTGATGGACGCAATAGGGGACGCGTATTCGGCCGATACTTGCACCGCGCTCGAAAAGCTCGCGCCAGGGCATTGTGACCTGCACGAATACGCGGGCGCGGCGCACGGCACCGATCTGTTGGATACGAACGAAAATGCGATCGGTCAAATACTGCAATGGCTTTCGCCGATCATTGGGCCTGATTCCAAGAAAGTAAAGATGTGAACGCAATGTACCCGGGAATTTTTGCCAAGACATTCGCGCGCCGTACAGTCGAAGAGGTAATTGACGCCGTCGCCATGCAAGGTATTCGCAGCGTTCAATTCAATATGGCGTGCGCGGGCCTCGCCAGCATGCCCGATACCATCGAACAGTCGCTCGCGGAACACATCGCGCGGGCCTGCGCAGCCAAAGGTATCGCCATGGCCGCCCTGTCGGGCACATTCAACGTAATCCACCCGGACACTGCGCAACGCGAAGCGGGCTTGCGCAGGCTGGATGTCCTGGCCTCGGCATGCACTGCCCTCGGCACGCGCGTTATTACGATGAGCACCGGCACGCGCGATCCGGAAAACATGTGGCGGCGTCATGCCGACAACGACTCACCCGAGGCGTGGCGCGATCTCTGCGCGACGATGGAGTGCGCGGTAAAGATCGCAGAGCGGCACGATGTGACACTTGCTTTTGAGCCAGAGGTGTCAAACGTTGTCGATACGGCGAGGAAAGGCCGGCGTTTACTCGACGAAATTCATTCCACGCGGTTGCGGGTGTGTATCGACGGAGCAAATTTGTATCGCGCAGGCGAACTGCCGCGCATGCATGAAATACTCGAAGAGGCATTCGATTTACTCGGCGATGACATCGTCTTAGCGCACGCGAAGGATCTAAGCCGCGACGGCGACGCGGGACATGAAGCTGCGGGTACGGGATTATTGGACTACGATCGCTATATAGCCTTACTCGCGCGTGTCGGTTACCGGGGGCCATTGATTCTGCACAATCTCACCGAAGCGCAAGTGCCCAGCGCTGTCGCGTTCCTACAAAACAAAATAAATCGTAATCTCCTGACTCCTGACTCCTGACTTCGTTCGCGCAAATTCTATTTTCCCTGTGCAGTGCGTTACTCTTGTTTACGCGCTGCATAGATAAGAGGACACCATGACGAAAAAAGAAGTTTGCGCGATTCTTGAAGAAATCGCGATGCTGCTTGAACTATCGGGCGAGAACCCGTTCAAGGCGCGGTCTTACGTGAACGTTGCGCGCGAGATTGAGAAGAACGAGTCCGATCTCGAAGTACTCGTGCGAGAAGGACGATTGCGGGAGATCAAAGGCGTCGGCGACGCACTGGAGCAGAAGATCGAAGAGTTGGTTACCAGCGGCAGCCTTGCGTATCACCATGAGCTGCGCGCGAAGTATCCAAAGACCTTATTTGACTTGTTTCGGATCCCGGGTCTGGGCGCGAAGAAAATAAAAGTCCTGCACGAAGATCTAAATATTAAATCGCTGGACGAGTTGGAGCAGGCCTGCAACGGCACGGTGGCGGCGCTGAAAGGATTCGGCGAAAAAACCGAGAAGAAAATCTTGGAGGGGATCGCGTACGCGCGCCAGAACCAGGGCTTACACCTGATTCACAAAGCCAAGGCCGAGGCGGAAAAGCTGCTGGAATGGCTGTCCGAGGACAAGGCAGTGATTCGGATTGAACTTGCCGGCAGTCTTCGGCGCCGCAAAGAAGTGATCAAAGATATCGATATCGTCGCGTCTTCCAAGAAACCCGAGGCGCTGATGAAACGCTTTATCGAAGCGCCAAATGTCGAGCGCGTTACAGGGCACGGCGACACCAAATCCAGTGTAGTCTTGCAAAGTGGTATCGCCGCGGATTTACGCGTGGTAACGGACGAAGAGTTTCCCTTTGCACTCCACCATTTCACGGGCAGCAAGGAACACAACGTCGCCATGCGCCAACGCGCAAAAGACCGCGACTTGAAGATGAACGAGTACGGTGTATTTCGCGGCGACACGCTAGTGCCCTGCGAAGATGAAACATCCATCTTCAAATTGTTGGATCTCCCCTACATCCAACCTGAGCTGCGTGAGGACATGGGTGAACTGGAGTTGAAAGAAACGCCACGCTTGATCGAGCGCGACGATCTGATCGGGATGATCCATTGTCATTCGACATACAGCGACGGCAAGGCAACGATAGAGCAAATGGCGCGCGGGGCAATCGATCGAAAGTACGCGTACATTGTCCTCTCCGATCACAGCCAAACCGCTGCCTACGCGGGGGGGCTTGTTCCCGCGGCCGTGATGAAGCAGCACCGAGAAATTGACGCGCTTAATGCGACGCTGAAACGGTTCCGCATTGTGAAAAGCATTGAATCGGACATCCGCGCGGATGGCTCGCTCGACTACGAAGAAGATGTATTGAAATCGTTTGAACTGATTATTGCTTCGGTGCACAGCGGATTAAATATGAATGAAGCAGACGCCACCAAACGGGTCTTAAAGGCCGTCGAGAATCCCTATACCTCGATTCTCGGTCATATGACCGGACGCTTGTTGTTAATGCGGGAAGGATACCCGCTGGAAACCGACAAGATTGTCGACGCCTGCGTGCTCAATCGCGTGGCGATCGAGATTAATGCGGACCCGCGCCGGCTGGATATGGACTGGCGGCACGTGAAACGCGCGCGCGACAAGGGCGCGATGTTCAGCATCGGCCCCGATGCGCACAGCGTAGAGGGAATGGACAACATGCAATACGGTGTGGGCATTGCGCGGAAGGGCTGGCTCGGGCCGGAGCACATCATCAACTGCATGACGCTTGAACAACTCTTTGCGTGGCGAAAGGGCAAGTAGCGTGGCAACTTTTAAATTCACGCAGGCTGCCAATCGCGAACGCGCCGCAGAAGTGCTTAAGCGGTTGAAGAACCAATACCCGGATGCAACGTGCTCGCTGGATTTTATTGCGCCGCTGCAACTGATGGTCGCGACCATTCTCGCCGCGCAATGTACCGACGAGCGTGTGAATATCGTTACGAAATCGTTGTTCAAGAAATACAAGACCCCAAAAGACTATCTCAATTCGCCCGAAGGTGAACTGGAAGACGCGATTCATTCGTGCGGATTCTATCGACAGAAAGCAAAGAGCATCCGCAATGCCTGCAAAAAGATCATTGAGCATTTTAACGGTAAAGTGCCTGGCGCAATGGACGAGCTGCTGACATTGGACGGTGTAGGCCGCAAGACCGCGAACGTGATACTCGGCGAATGCTTCGGCGTGCCCGGTGTAATCGTCGATACGCATTGTACGCGCGTGACGAACCGGCTTGGGTTTACCAAGAGCGACGATCCGAAAAAAATCGAACAAGATATCATGAAAATCCTGCCGAAAGAGGATTGGAATATCTTCTCCCATTGCATGGTGTTTCACGGTCGCGCTGTCTGCATTGCGCGTGCGCCGCTCTGTTCTAAATGTCCCGTGCGCGAGTTGTGTCCATTTCCGGATACGCCCGCCGGCAAGAAGATCGCGAGATAGCGCATGCTGGGAACGGGCGGAAGCAAACGCGTGTGGTTTGTTTGCATCTATGTATTTATTGTGCTTCTTGTGGATACGCTCGCCGCGAACGGCGTGCGCTGGCATTTCGATCTTGGCGCAATCGATTTCACGATCAAGTGGTCGGTGTTCAGTTGGCGGGGCGACGGCGCGCTGGCCCAGTTCGATTTCTTCAAGTTCGTGTTTTGGCTCGTGGTTCCCGCTGCTATTTGCCTGCCGCGCATGGACTGGGGTTATTTCGGTTTCGCGCGGTGGAAGCGCGCGGACATTTATCTGCTGCTCGGCATGGTCGCGATCGGTATCGCGAGCGTGCTTTCGATTTTATACATCCCGCAATTGAGGGAGTGGTATCCCTCCGCTTCAAAACATTCATCGGCGGTGAAAATATCGATGCTGTATCAGCAGTTCTTGTGGACAGCCTCGTGGTTGCTTGGATGGGAATTCATGCACCGGTATTTTCTGCTGCGCGCCGTTGCAGAGAAGTGGCCGCGCTGGGGTTGGTTACTCGTGCCGGTTTCCGAAGCGCTTTACCACCTGCAAAAGGATCCGATCGAAATGGCCGCAATGTTTGTCGCCGGTATCGCATTTACGGTGTGGACGGTCACGCGGAAGAATTTGATGTTGCCGCTGATTGTACATGGGAGTGTGGAAGTGGGTTTGGCCGCATTCCTGGTAATCGTGTAGAACCGGGCAAAATCGGACTGACACACGCAACAAGGATGAGACGGCCCCAATTGTTTCAGGGGTTAGGCCTTGACATCGGCTTCGGCGACCGTCGCATGGCGAACGTGCAGGTGCTCGGGAAGCGGAAAACCCACGGGGCCGCGCACCACGACAAGTCCAGCATGGAGCAATGACGCCGTCCACGCAACGGCAATCGCGCGCGTGCTCAACATTTCCATGACAATGCGAGTATCTGCCAGCGAGATGGCAATGAGTCCGGAAATTCCAGCGACAGCGTAGACTGCGGGTAGCAACAGCGTCGGTATCCGGCGAAAGTACGACGCGTATCCCGCGCTTAACATCAAACATGCGAGAAAGATGGCTCCCCATTTGACGCGGGTCCAATACACCAAATTGGACATCAGGTTTGTACGTTCGATATCCGCGACGGACAGCGTCTTGGTCAGTTCGATCAGCTGCATGTTCTCGACAATATCGCCGACCAACATCGCCACGCACAGCAACAAGCCAAGCACCAGAAATACACGAAGTTTAATCAGCGACTTCAAACGATAAACATTCAGGTGTGTAACGAGATACATAAGCGCAGCGTTAAACAGGCTATAGCACACCATGAATGCGTAGTCGTATCGGTTTGTGATGTCGAGTTGTGACCGTCGCATGGGGCCGTGAGGCGAGTTTACCGGGCCGAGATTGTCAAAGATTTCCTGCGGAGTGTACGCGAGCTCGAACCAAATCATTGTGGAATGGAGACCCGCGTCATTTGGGATGGTGTGTGGGGGCACTTCTTTTCCCGCCATCGTCACCATGATAATTATGGACACGATCGTCGCCAAACCAGTTACAACGACATAAAGCGCCCTGCGCCGTGCGCGCTCCATTGCAAACTCCCCGATGAATTCGCTCCGCCAATAGCATTATACCTCAAAAAAGAAAAAGACCGCGCCAATACTGGCACGGCCTTTGAATATTAATTGTGAACCGACTTACCAGTCGCGGCCACGGCCACCACCGCCGCCACCGTAACCGCCGCCACCACGACCGCCGCGGCCACCACCACCGCCGCCGCCTTCGGTCTTCGGGCGCGCTTCGTTTACGCGCAAGGGACGGCCATCAAGGTCTTTACCATCAAGGCCTTCAATCGCGGCCTTTGCTTCGTTGGAATTCGGCATTTCGACAAACGCGAAACCTTTCGACTTGTCGGTCATTTTGTCGATGATGATGCGGGCGGAATCCACCGCGCCGTACGCTTCGAACGCTTTGCGAAGCGAGCCTTCTGTCGTGGTGTAAGACAGATTTCCGACGTACAGGTTCATTGAACAATTCCTTTGTGTTGCCTTTGCAAAACTATTCGATGCGTTCAAGGACAAGGGGCCAGGCAACCAAGGAACGGCTAGCACTACGGTGCGCGTCGTCGGGATCAATGGCAGCGAACGGAACCAAATGTCTCGAACTATGGACGCCAACTGGGCGTCCCATCGGGGAAGTTATAGCACAGTTGTAAAGAATTGCGCAATAGGGTTTTGAGGCGTTGGCGGGCAGTTTCGAGGGTGGATTCCGTGGGGCGATGGGGGTAGGATAAGGCCCAGGCGCGGCAGTTTTTTTTCGTTCGAGCAGACCTCAAAAGTGGATTTCCCGGTGGAGGGTTCATGGCAGTTAATCCAGCATTGACCGAGCGTGGCGACGTGGAGGCGGCACAGGAATTCACCGCAAAGGTGCGGGAGTTGAAGGTTGCGCTGCACACGGTCATCGTGGGGCAGGACCGCATTCTGCGCGAGGTGCTTACGGCCCTGTTTTCACGCGGGCACGGGCTGATCATTGGTGTGCCCGGGCTGGCCAAAACCTTGCTGGTTAAGACTTTGGCCCAGGCGTTGGGATGGGATTTCAAGCGAATCCAATTCACGCCGGATCTGATGCCATCCGATATTACCGGGACCGAGATTCTACAGACGGATGCCGGCACGGGCAACCGTTATATGAACTTTGTGAAGGGTCCGCTCTTTGCCAATCTCATTCTTGCAGACGAAATTAATCGTACGCCGCCGAAAACGCAGGCGGCGCTGCTCGAAGCGATGCAGGAATTGACCGTCACTGCGGCAGGGAAGACGTATCATCTCGATCCGCCGTTCTTTGTGCTTGCAACGCAGAATCCGATCGAACACGAGGGCACGTATCCGTTGCCGGAAGCGCAACTCGATCGCTTCATGTTCAGCATCAACATTTCGTATCCCGATCGCGCAGACGAATTAAAAATCGTCAGCGACACGACAACGACCGAATTTCCAACTGTGCGGCCCGTGTTCAACAAAGAAGAAGTGCTGCGCTTTCAGGCGCTGGTGCGCCGCGTGCCTGTGTCCAGTCACGTGCTCGAATATGCAGTCGACCTCGCGCGAGCTTCTCGGCCCAGTGGCGATAAACAGAACGCCTATGTAAACGAGTACGTGGAATGGGGCGCGGGCCCGCGCGCATCGCAGTATCTCGTGCTTGGCGCGAAGACGCTCGCTCTGCTTGATGGCAGGCCGTCGCCATCGTGCGACGATGTACGCTCCATCGCGAAGCCTGTGTTTGAACACCGCATTTTACCGAACTACAAAGCCGCGGGTGAAGGCATAACTTCCGCGCAGATCGTGGATACATTGTTGAAGAACGTGAAGGAACCGGACTACCGGGGACGCTGAAGTCTATGGCGCTCGCCCGCTCAAAAACGAAGCGATCGATACCACCCCCACTGCCGGGCGCTGCGTCTGCGCGCCCTGCAACAACTGGCTGGAAATATCTAAGCCCCGCCGAACTCTCCGGTTTGAAGAACATGTTGTTTGCCGCGCGGGTGATTGTAGAAGGTGCATACGCGGGTCGTCATCGTTCGCCGTACAAAGGATCCGCAGCGGAATTCGTGGATTACCGCGAATACTATCCCGGCGACGAAATCCGCACGATCGATTGGAAGGCCTACGCACGCACCGATCGCCATTTTGTAAAACTGTTTCAGCGCGAGACGGACATGGCGTGTCACATCGTGCTTGATCGCAGCGCATCGATGGGCTACGGCGGAAAGGCTTTTCGCGCGTTCTTTCCGACGAAGGAAGTTTCAAAACTCGAGTATGGTTCGTACCTCGCCGCGGCGCTTGCATATTTGCTGGTAAAGCAAGGCGATCGCGTGGGACTGACTTTGTTCGACGAGAAAGTTACCGCGCACGTACCCGCGGGTAGCACCTTTCCGCACCTTTATTCGATCTTGAATGTGCTTGAACAGCAAAAGCCGGGGAAGAAGACGTCGGTGTCGCGCGCGCTACACGATGTGTTTTCATTGCATAAGCGTCGCGGCATGTTGATTGTCATCAGCGACCTGCTCGACGACCCCGTGAAAGTATTTCAAGCACTGGATATGTTCCGGCATCGCCGCTTCGAAGTTGTGCTGTTTCACGTGTTGCACCGTTATGAACTTACGTTGCCGCCATTGGACAGCGTGAACTTTGTCGATGCCGAGAGCAACGAAACAATGACCGCACGCCCCGGCGACATCGCGGAATCGTATGAAGCCGAATTGCGCACGTATCTCGATCAAACCGCTGCGGCCGCGCGCGCGCGCGGAATCGATTACAACCTGGTGAACACGGCTACGCCGCACGCGGTCGCGCTGCAAAAATATTTACTCGTGCGGAGCGCGCTGTAGCCGTGGGCAACTGGACCATCGCGTGGACGAATCCCGCGCTGCTAATTGGCGGGTTGGGATTGTTGATCCCGTACCTCGTCCATCTCTTAACCAAGCGCACGCCGCGCACGCTGGTGTTTCCAACGATTCAATTTCTCAAACGCGCGAAGGCAAACCAGTCCGCCTTTTTTCGTCTGCGCGACGTGATTCTATTGATCGTGCGTACTGCTTTTGTGTTGCTCCTGTTGCTCGCGTTTTTGAAGCCGGTCCTGCGTGCGCGCGCAATGACCGGCGATGAGGACAAGCAACAGGCCGCCGTGATCATTCTCGACGCGTCGTTGAGCATGCAGTACAACGAAGCGGCGCCATTCGCCCGCGCAAAGCAAGCGGTCGAAAAACTGTTGAGTCACCTCGACGGCGATTGCGTGACAAACGTAGTTATCGTCTCCGCTTCGACGAAATCTTCGCTCGAAGCGCCATCGTCTGGCACGGCGCCATTACGCCGGGATTTGCTGGCCGCTACTCCCACACTCGAACGCGCGGACGTCGATGCAGCGCTCGACGAAGCAGTCCGGCAACTACAAGGTTTTGAAGATCGAGCGCGCAGCATTTACATCGTCTCCGATTTTCAGCGTACGAACTGGTCGGCTGCGAAATTCTCGTCCGTTCCCGAAAGCATCAAACTTGTTTTCCTGCCAGTTAATGATCCTTCTGCTGCGAATATCGCGATAACGGAAGTGGCGATCCGCCCGCGCACGCCGGTGTTGTCCGAGTCCGTCGAAGTGGTTTGCACGGTTGCAAATTACGGCGGAACTGCTGTGGAAGTTCCTGTGAAACTCTCCATGCGGCGTATTGCGGCAGACCCTTCCGCGAATGCCGACCAAGCCGACTTGTCGGACAAGAAGCTGACTATCGCGCCCGGCTCCAGCGCGACTGCCAGTTTTCGATTTCGAGGGGCGTCGATTGGAGAATTTGAGGGTGTTGCGTCGCTAGCGCAGGACCAGCTCGGTGCCGACAACACCCGGTATTTTACGCTGCGTGTGGACGAACAAATAGACGTGCTTCTCGTCAGCGACGTGAACGGCGAAGCGAGATCCGGCGCGTATTTTACGTGGCGCGCCTTGGACCCTTTCGCCGGCGTCCGCGATGAGCATTTTGCTTCGACGCTTCGCACGCAAGTCGTGCGCGCACGCGATCTCGATTTGGACGCGGACCCGCCGCAGGTGCTCGTGATCGATGGCGCGGGCCCATTGTCCGAACGCAACATCAAACAGATTATCGAATACGTCGCCAATGGCGGCGCGGTGATTTATTTTCTTTCCGATATTCTCGACAAAGGCAATCTTGATACGCTCGCGCTGGCCGCGAAGGACGACGTTGCTTTGCCTTTTTCGTTGACCACGCTACTCGATCGCCAAACGGGCTCGGGCGAAGCGGGCGCGATGTCGGAAGTGCGGATGGAAGACTCGATCTTCCGCCGCTTCAAGGACACGGGCGAGATTAGCGCGCTGGCATTTCACCGCTATTTCGCAACGGAGCGCGCCCAGGGACGTGGCGAAGTATTGGCGCGTTATGCGGACGGCAATCTCGCGATGGGCAAGGCGACGCTCGGCGCGGGCGCGATGTTGCTCTGCAATTTTTCCGCGGCGCGCGCTGCGAGCGACCTCGCGCAGAAGCCCGCGTTCATTCCGCTCGTACATGAAATGGTGAAGAGCATGCGCCCGCGCGAAGGCGCCGCGGCGAGGGCCATCGTGGGTTATCCCGCGTCCGGCGCGGTGCACCTGGCAGCGAATAGCACATCACTGTTGTTCCTTTCGCCTTCGGGAAAGAATATGAATGCAACGACCGAACGACGCGGCGAAAGCATGGCGGTCATTCTCCCGGTAACTCAGGAGTTTGGATTTTACCGCGTAAATGAAGGTTCGACTCATATCGGCTCGCTCCCCGTCAACGTGGACGCGCGCGAAAGCGACTTGATTGCACTGAGTGAAAAGCAACTCGAAGAATTGGCCGCCGCGCCCCAGCGCAAAACGGTGAGCACAACAGCGCGCACGGTGCGAAACATTGCAGCACTAATGGAAGGTGTGCCGGTTTGGCCTTACCTGTTGCTGGCGGCGTTGTCGTTGCTCGCAATCGAACAACTCATGCTGTTCGCATTGAAGCGATAAATGGAAGCTTTAAACGACATAACAATACACCCGCCGTTTCCCGCGCCAGCGATAGCGGGTTTCGGCGTAGTCGTGCTTGCGCTGGTTTTTGCAGCGTATTGGCGCGCGCGCGCAAACGCGCATCCCGTCCGGCGCTTGATGCTCGCCATGTTACGGTGTGTTGCGGTAGTTGGACTTGTCGTGGTCCTGCTGCGTCCCATGCGCGCGGAGCCCACGGTGCGCGCGGGTGAACGTCCAATCTTCGTCGTAGCCATCGATCAGTCTGCGAGCATGAAAACTCCGGATGTCGATGGTGCGTCGCGTGACACCGCTGTGCGCAAAGCCTTCGATGCGTCGCGCGCGGTATTCGACCATGACCTATCCGCGCAGTACGACGTGCGATACTTCACGTTTTCCTCGGAAACTACGCCGGTCGTTTTCGATGAAATCACAAAAGGCAGTGCGCCTGCGGGGACTTCAACCGATCTGGCCACACCGTTGCTGCAATCCACCAACACGCCGACCAATCGCACGTTGGCGGGCGTGTTACTTGTGACGGATGGGCGCGACAATGCCGGAGGCGATGTCCGCCGCGCGGCGGCTTTCGTGAAAAGTGCTAACGCGGGTATCTGGAGCGTGCCGGTGGGGAGCGAAGCGGAAGCGCACGATGTGTTTGTGAGCGCGCGCTTGAAACAGAGCTACCTGTTTGTCGATCAGCCCGGCAGTCTTACAGTCACCATCGCGCACGCGGGATTCACGGGACAGTATGCAAACGTCAGCGTGGCGCGTGAGGGCACGGCAGTAAAAACGGAACGCGTCGCGATCACTGAGCGCGGCGCGACGCTGGATATTCCGATCACGGAAAAACAAAAGGGCGTATTCAAGTACAGTGTTGACCTTGCGCCCATGCCCGGTGAAGCGGACACGCGCAACAACAAGCGTTCGGTGTTTGTGCGCGTCGTCGATGAACGCACAAAAGTTCTGTTCGTGGAGTCGCGGCCGTATTGGGACAGCAAGTTCCTGTTGCGCACCTTGCAGCGCGATCCGAATATCGAAGTCACGTCGTTGTTTCAGGTGATCGAAAGCCGCCTGGTTGCGATTGCCGAATCTTCCGGCAAGGAATCGATGGAGAAAATGACCGTCACGCAAGGCGTGCGGCTTCCGGAAACGAAAGAAGAACTTTACAAATACGACTGCCTCATTCTCGGTAAAGGGGTGGACGCGCTGCTCACCGCCCAGCAGCTCGCGCTTGTCCGCGATTTTGTATCGGAGCGCGGTGGCGGCGTCATCTTCTCGCGCGGCCGCTCCTACGGTTTTGACAACGAAGCCCTCGCCGCGCTTGAGCCACTCGTGTGGGAGCGCGATTCGGTACACGGCAAACGCTTTGAACTCACGCCGGAAGGAAAGAGTAATCCGGTTTTCTCGTTCGGTAAGACTACTCCTGCTGACACGGTCATCCGCGAATTGCCTGAGATGGTGAGCGTGACAAAAGTCTCGCAGGAAAAATCGCTCTCCGTAGTGCTTGCGCGAAGCAAAACCGACGACAGCGGGCAGGAACTCGCGACGATTGCGTATCAGCGCTATGGCAAAGGCAAGGTGATGAGCATTGGCGCGACAGGCATGTGGCGCTGGGCCATCATGCCGCCGGAGTTTGCGCAGTACGACGATGTCTATGCGCGCTTCTGGGGACAGATGGTGCGCTGGCTTGTTTCCGATTCCGATTTTCTTCCGGGGCAGGAAGTCTCGTTCCGCACCGATCGCTACACCTACGACCTCGGCGAGATGGTGCAGCTCAACGTGCGCACAAAATTCGTGGAAGCGCAGGCGTTGAATCCCGTCGCCATGGTGACCGCGCCCTCGGGCAAGACGGTGCGAATCCCAATCGAAGCCGATCCGCAATCGCCCGGTGCCTACACCGCCAACTATCAGCCGGATGAAGAAGGAGAGTTTGTTGCGGCACTTGAGTATGGCGACGGAGCAACACGTAATACCCCGCAGGACTCTGCGCCGTTTACCGTTTATTCCGACAATACCGAAACGCGCTTTGTGTCCGCGGACCATGCATTGTTAGAGGATATCGCCAAAGCGACCGGCGGTGAGTCGATTCCGCTGAATGCGCTCGATACCCTCCCGGACAAGGTCCTTGCCTTTGAACAACAGACGCGGACCGAGTCCAAGAAAGTTGATGTTTGGGACAAGCTTGGTGTGTTCAGCGTGCTGCTCGCGTTCCTCGCGGCAGAGTGGTTTGCAAGGCGGCGAAGTGGGTTAGTATGAAGCGTAGAATGGAACACGTATTTAGCACAGGTATGAACGGTTCGCCGAACCGCCCTCTTGGGTGGTCCAAATGACCGCGCAGACACTCACAATAGCAGGCGCGCTCGAACGCTTCGCCGTTTCCTGGAAACGCCGCATCCTTGCGTTGTGCGGTGTTCGCGCCGCCTGGGTGGCGATCGCGAGTGTGCTGCTACTCGTTTACGCAGATGTGCTGCTGCAACTGTCGGGCGATGCCCGCCTCCTGCTCGACGGCGCTGCAGCGACACTGCTGTTGGTGACAGCGGCCTTTACCTATTTTCGTTACACACGCGCAGTGTCGGAGGCGCGCCTCGTCGCGCGCTTGGTAGAGCAGGATGAACCTACACTCCACAACGATCTAATCAATGCGCTCGAATTTGAGCAAACACTGGCGACCGACGCACCGGTTGCCGTATCGCGTCCCCTCATGCGCGAAGAAGTGAGTATTGCGTACACCCGTGCAGCGACGGTGCAGCGCGTGCGCACACTTACGCCGCCCTCCTTGCGAAAAGAGGCCAAGGTGCTTGCCATAGGTCTTGTCGCGGCGCTCGCGTGCGTCGTTGTTTTCAAGCATGCCTTTGCGGCAGTGCTTCCACGCTATCTAGATCCCTACGGCGACCATCCGCCCTACAGCGCAACGCGACTTGCACTTGACCCCGCAGGTATCACCGTCGATTACGGTGAGAATGTATCGATTCTCGCGACGGCGGAAGGTGAACAGCCCGAAGACGTTTCGCTCGTGCTCGAAGATTTGGACGGACGCATCGTGAACGAGTTGCCCATGTTGCGCAACACAGATGGCAAGTATGCACAAACTATTGAGCACGCCACGCAGGATTTGAAGTACTACGCTAAGATTGACCGCGGGCGAAGCAAACGGTTTCAGCTTGCCATTGGTAAAACACCGCGCATCGGCGCCGTGAATATTTCCTATACATATCCAGCGTATACGAAGTTGCCCGCGCGCACGCGGCAGCTTGGGCCGGACGGTGTCGTGCGTGCCTACGAAGGCACACAAGTCGAGATGAGTATTGCGTCGAACCGTCCGCTGAGCGGCGGCGAATTGCGAGTAGGCGGGGACAAATTTTCGCTTGGACCCGGCGGCGATCCACAGTCTGTGCTGGGCAGTTTCACACTCAAGCAATCGAACGATCTTGAAGCCCGCATCGTAGACATTGAGCAGAATCCCAGCCGCGATGTGTTTCGGGGGCGTGTCGAATTGCAGCCGGACACCAAGCCGCGCATCGCAGTGGTGTCGCCTGGGCGGCAGTCTTTCGCAATCGCCTCAGCCCAAGTCCCTATCGAGATCGAAGCGCAGGACGATCTAGGGGTCGCCAACGTTACATTGTTTCGCAGCTTGAATGGTTCAAACGATCTGTCGAAAACCATTTTCAGCAGCGACGGCGGCGACACGCAAGTGACGACCATCGAAGTGTTGGACCTCGCAGACCTCGGCCTGCGGCCCGGGGACGTCATTGACTTTTACGCGACAGCCGCGGACACGTATCCAAACGTGCCGCAGATGGAAGCCACGCCATCGCACCAGATCATGATTATTTCGGACGAGCAGCTACAGTCGTTCATGCAACAGGAGACGACGTCCGAAGATCTCAAAAACCAATATGCGGAGTTCAGCGATCAGCTCAGCGCCTTGGCCAAAGAACAGCAGGAAATCGAAGCGCTGACACAAGCATTAAAGAATGCGGCCGCGGCGGGCGCGCCGTTGCAGCCTGAGGACCAAAAGAAGCTGGAAGAACTTTCCAAACGCCAATCTGATCTTGCGGAACAAACCAAGCAGGCCGCGGACGCCATGCGCAAAAAAGCCTCCGAGCCGGTGACTTTCGATATTGAGAAAGAGTTCAACAAATCGCTCGAACAAATGGCGGCGCGTCTCGACAGCGCGCGCGAAGCGATGGAGAAGAGTGCGCAAGGTTTGAAGGAATCCAATCAAGGCGACGCCGCCGCGCAGCAGCTAAAGCTTGCCGATGCCGAGCAACAACAGCAGGAAGCGCTGAAACAACTTGGCCAGAACAAAGACCAATTTGCGCAGCAGGTAAGCCAACCGCTCGACAATATGGACCGCATGTACAAACTGTTGCAGGATGTGGAGACGTTTAAGGAAATATACGCCGCGCAGGTAAATCTCGAACGGCAGGCGCGAAGCTACCGCGAAGTGACTGCTCCTTCGTTAGATCAACAAGTTCGATTGAAAGAGCTGGGCGAGGCACAGCGCGAAATTCGCAATGCGACAATCGATCTTCGTAACAGCTTCGAGAAACATGCGGCTGAAGTGGAAGCTGCGCTTCCCGAAGTCTCTAAGGACGCGCGTGGCATTGCGGACGGTATAGACGGCCGGAACATTCCAACGGTAATGGAACAGGCTTCCAGCGGGCTCTCTGCCGGCAACGGTAGCAACGGCCATACTGACGCCGAAGAGGCAGCGCGTTTGCTCGACGATATGATTCAGCGCGTAAGTGAATCCGCGGGCACCGGTTCGCAAGCCTGCGAGCGTCTGATGATTACGATGGGAATGAACCCCGGCAACACGATGTCTCAAATGAAAAACAGTATGCGCCCCGGATTTCAGCCGGGCCAGCAGTTTGGCGGGTCTTCCGGTGGAAGTAGTCAGAGTAGCAACAATTTCGACGTATTTGGGGCAGAAGGCAGTAAGATGAAGCCCAACAAAGAGAGCGCGATGTCGAAACGCCGGGTGAACGCCAGCGCCGAAGAGGCACGCGACGAAACGGAATTTGCTGGCGCTTTTGAAGAACTCGACACCGAGGAGAGCATGGGGCCAATAGTGGGCGGCGCAGAATCGGAACCGGTTGCTGAAGAATATCGTGAAATAATCGATGCCTATTTCCAACGCATCGCGGAAGAAAACAAATGAAGTCACTACGTAAAATGTTCCCGGTCATGGTCGCCGCTGGGTTACTAGTGTTGGTCGCGCCGAAAACTTTGCGGGCGGCGCCACTGACGGCACAGGACGCCGAGGCGCGCCTGGAACTCGTGCAATGCGCCAACCTGATCTATGCGGGATCAAAGACATCGCATTGCTTTAGCGACAAATTCCTGCGCGAGCTGAACGAAATCTCGCACATTGACGCGGACAAACAGTTCACCCCCGTGAAACTTGCCACGGAAGATTTATTTAATTACCCGTTCGCGATCATGACCGGCGAAGGTACGTTTTCCCTGTTTGAAGAAGAGCGCACCAACCTGAAGTCCTATCTCGAGCGTGGCGGTTTTCTACTTGCGTCAGCGGGTTGCTCGTCGCCAGAATGGGACCGATCGTTTCGCCGTGAATTCAAATTGCTGTTCCCCGATAAAGAGTTAACGAAGATTCAAATGGACCATCCGTTGTTCCAGATGGTCCACGAAGTGAAGCGAATCAATTTAAAGAACGGTGGGACAACGTTGCTGGAAGGACTCGAACTCGGCGGAAAAATCGTGCTCGTGTATTCGTCGGAAGGTCTGAACGACGTGGCGAGTGTTCAAGGGTGTTGCTGCTGTGGCGGTAACGAAATCCGCAACTCCAAAGAGATCAACGCGAATATCATCGCGTACGCGCTGACACATTAGTTCATATGATGCGTTCATGTATTCAATATCTTCTTGGCAATAACGCGATTCGTTTGTTCGTGCTCACGGTCGTGTCTATTGTGACAAGCTGCGGCGATAAGACCGGCGTGGATGATCCGGATCAAAAGACTTCCGTGGCTCCGCCGGATTCTATCAGCGTCTTTTACACGTGCGATACGCGCGGCCACATCAATCCCTGCAACTGCACCGCAGGCGTCGCCGGCGGCCTCGCACGGCGCAAGACTTTCATTGCGCAACAGCAGCAGGGCGACTCGCTCATTGTGGATGCCGGCAACAATACCGCGGGCACGCGCGCATGGGAACTGCTGGAGCTTGACTATATCCTCCGCGGATACAAAGAGATCGGATATGACGCAGTAAACATTGGCGCGCGCGAAGCGGAACTGCCTGTGGCCAAGTTACACGAACTGGCGAAGACGTATCCTTTCATGATTTCAGCAAATGTACTTGGCGCCGATGGAAAGCCGATCTTTTCGGAATACAAGATCGTCACCATGAAAAGCGGTTACCGCGCTGCGGTGATTGGTGTGCTGGACGATACGCTGCTTCCGGACGAGATTGGAGAAGGCGTGAAAATTGCCCCGCCAGAACAAGCAATCGCGGCAGTGCTGTCTAAAGCGAAAACCGAAGCCGATTTCATCGTCTTGCTGGCATTTGCCAATGAGCAGGCCATGAAATCGATCGCGGACCAGTTTTACGAGATCGATGCGATCATAGGCGGCGATGTCGAGCAACCCTCCGGCGAGGCGGTGACGGCGAACAAATCGACACTCGTGTACGTGACGGACAAAGGCAAATCCGTAGGCAAGCTCGATCTGCGGCACATCGGCGGACAGTACGTCGCCGAGAGAAATACCGTCACAATACTCATGGAAAATATCGCCGACGATACCAAGATTGCGGCGCTTGTAAATGAACTCCGTCAAAAGCAAGTCGAGAATAACTATCCAACGAAGAAGGACGACGAAGATGGCCTCACGCGCGTCAACTAGAGTTCTACCACTCTTCGCATTCCTGGCGCTGCTCAGTCTTGGCGCAAAAGCGGCGGAAGGCATCCCATGGAGCACGGACTACGCGGCGTCAATTGAAAAGGCGAAGGCCGAAGGAAAACCAATCCTGATCGATTTCACTGCGGAATGGTGCGGCTGGTGCAAACGGTTGGACGAAGAGGTGTACGCCGACGCTTCCACCGTAAACGCATTGAAAGATTTCGTGTGTGTAAAGGTCGATGTCGATAAACAGCAGAATGTCGCGCTTGCCTATAACGTTCAGTCCATGCCGCGCACCATTGCGATCAACGCACACGGAGAAGTCGTCGGCGATCAAACAGGCTATATGCCGCTGGGCACCTTTCTAGAATTTATCGCCGGCATGGAAAACGACCTTGCCCGCGAAACCGGCGGCATGCGCATGCTGGACGTGAAAGCCGCCGCGGTGCCCGTCGAAGTGGAAAAGCCGATCATCACGGATGAAACTCCGGACGACCAAATTGTCACACTACTCGGCGATCAAAACCCAGAGGTGCGCAGTGAAGCGCTTCGCGTCGTAAACGAAAAAACCGGCAAGCTGCGTATTCTTGTGACAGGGTTGGCGAGCGACTATCTCGGCGTGCGTATCACCGCGCTTGAAGCATTGCGCAAGGCGGGTGCTGCCGATTTGAAATTCGATCCGTGGGGCGCCAAATCGGACCGCGATGCCGCACTACCTGCATGGACATCCTGGGCAGATGCCAACACGCCAAAGGCCGAAGCGGCGACCGGTTGACTGCTCGCGCGCGTTGTGAATACAGTAAGTGTTTCCAATGCGGCCATACGAAACTGAATATTCCGGAGGGGTCAATGTCGAACAGCGTGAACACGGAAGCACAAACGCCATCGGTCAGCGAAGACATATCCCGGCGATCGTTCATCGCGCAAACGGGATTCGGTCTTTCCGCCGCCGCACTAGCAGCGCACCATGCTTTCGCCGTGGACACCGCGCCAAAGAAAGTCCGCATCGGCGTGGTCGGCGGTGGGTTTGGCTGTTCCTTCTACTGGCATGAACACCCCGATTGTGAGGTCGTCGCGGTAAGCGATCTGCGCGAAGACCGGCGCAAACGCCTGACGGAAACGTTCAAGTGCGAGAAGACCTACAACTCACTTGAAGAATTGGTGAAAGCGCCGGACATTGACGCCGTTGGAATTTTTACCGATGGCCCCCTGCACGTACAGCACGTGGTCGATTCCATGTCGAACGGCAAGCACTGTATCTCCGCGGTACCCGCGGCCTACGGCACAATGGAACAAGCGCACACCCTCGCCGACACGGTAAAGAAGTACGGCCTCACCTATATGATGGCGGAGACAGGCTACTACCAGCAGACGACGATCAGCGCGCGAAAGTTTTTCGAGGAAGGAAAGTTTGGCGACCTGTATTACTGCGAAGCGGAGTATCAGCATCCAGGCCTCGAAGTGCTCTACACAGAGAACGGCAAACGCACTTGGCGCTATGGTATGGCCCCGATGCACTATCCCACGCATACGAGTTCGCAGATTATCGGCGTCACGGGCGAACGGCTCACGCGCGTTACCTGCATGGGCTGGGGCGATGGCGATCCAATCCTGAAAGACAATCCGTACAACAACCCCTTCTGGAACGGTTCCGCAATGTTCACGACTGATCGCGGGCACGCCTTCCGCATGAACGTCTGGTGGAAGGGCGCTCACCGCGGTTGTGAGCGCGCGCAATGGATCGGCGACAAGATGAGTCTCTATATGGAAGAGTCAAACGGCTGGCCGGCCTGTGTCGTGCGCTGGGGCAAGCAGACCGAGAAAGACGACGGCGGATTCGAGCGCACACTGGCGGAGTTCGAAGAATACAAAGCGCCGGAGTATTGGAAGACTGATATGTTGCCTGAGCCGCTGCGTCACTCTTCCGGCCATCAGGGATCGCACACCTTTCTCACGCACGAATTCATCGATGCAATCACACACGACCGCACGCCTGCGATAAATGTACATGAAGCGTTGGCGTATACCGTACCCGGCATCATTGCGCACGAGTCGTCACTCAAAGGCGGCGAAATGATGGCGATCCCCAGCTTCGACCCGGAGGGTTACAAATGGCCGGGAGCATCCGCGTAAAGATGTTGCGAGCACACCGTAATTGCTGTTTCCTTCTTTCGCTCCTTATTATTGTGGTCGGGTCTCACGCGCTTGACGAGCGTGAAGCCTCGCTCGCGAAGGAACTTCACGACAAAGGCTGGATCCTCTACAGCGCGAAATCCGACAACGGCACTTGGGACCTTTTCATGATGCGTCCCGATGGTTCGGATGCGCGCAATCTCACAAACACGCCCGACATCGAAGAAGCTGCGCCGCGTTTCTCGCCGAGTTCCGATCGCATCCTTTTCCGTTCGCTCAAGAAAGGCACGAAGATCGACCATGATAAGTGGGGATTCCAAGGCCAACTCATGGTCGCCGCACCCGACGCGACGAACGCACAATCCGTCGGCGGTGATGGCGAATATTCCTGGGCCTCGTGGTCGCCTGACGGAAAGTCGATTGTGTGCTTGTTGCCGAAGGGCATACAGGTCGTCGATCTGCAATCGAAAAAAGTCGTGCGTGAGATTCCACGGAAGGGTATCTATCAACAATTGTTTTGGTCGCCGGATGGCAAAGCATTCACGGGTACCGGGAATGTTGGGGGCGCTTCGTGGAACGTCGTGCGCCTCGACATTGAATCCGGCGAAGTGACACCCGTTCACATCTTTCAAAGCTGTACGCCCGACTGGTTTCCCGATTCGCAACACATCATTTACTCATCGCGACCCGACAACCAGAAGGCGAACAACGGCTACGGCTGGACGCAACTGTGGATGGCGAAGGGCGACGGCTCTGAGAACAAACTGATCTTCGGCCAGGACGGTGTTCACATATACGGCGGCGCACTGTCGCCCGATGCGAAGTATGTGGTGTTTACGAAATGTCCCGTGGACGGTGGCGGTTCGGAATCGGAAGGCGCGCCCATTTGCATCATGCGCATGGCCGATGCGCCAACCATCCAAGGAGATAGTGCCGAACTGCGCGCGCAGCATCCAAATGTAAAAGACGGACCTGTGCTGGAGCTGGCAAAAGGCTGGGAGCCCTGCTGGACGTTCAATGCCATTGGAGAGACAAAGTAAACATGCGTGCGTATTTGCAAGTGGCATGTCGGATTTTGGCGATATGCGCGACAATTCAAGGTTGTTCTAAATCTGGGGGCGTCGCGCACGATCCAAAACTCTCCACGTTGGGCACGATCGAAGTAACCGCGAAACTTGTCGATACCGGCGGCGAGTTCCCCCCGAACGATCTCTACGATTACGCGCATGTGATGAAATACGAAGTGCAACAAACGCACCGAGGCAAAATCGAAGGCAACGTGATCTACGTCGGCCACTACAATCCGCTCAAGGCACGCAATGCTGTCGCCGACGAACGCGTGAAGGATGTCGGCGGCAATGTGACCAAGTTTATTGCGGGCGATGTACACCGCATGGCGTTGGTCGCGCCGATTGACGAGCACTTCATGGGCGGTATCGTAAATAAGTTGCCGGAAAGCGGAAAAGGCCCAATCTACTGGGCGCTGTGGACCGAGCGCGCTGGCTGAAGCGCCGTGGAATTTGAGTCGCAGCCATCTCATCGGCGCAACTTTGAATGATTCCCCCTTTGAAGGGGGCAGGGGGGAAGTTCCGATCTACACTATGTAGACGAACCGCGAACAGATGGTCTTCTCCTCTCACATTTTCATCTTCTACTTTCTGCCCCTTGTTCTTCTGATTTATTACGTACTCCCCGCGCGCCGCAATCTATTCCTTTTGATCGTCAGCTACATCTTCTACGGATGGACCGATCCGCGCCTCGTCTTGCTCATGTTCGCGACCACCTACATCAACTACGTTTGCGGCAACATCATATATCGTGCGGAAGGCGACCCTATCAGGCGTAAACGCGCACTTGTTGTATCCGTCGCCGCAAGCCTCGCGCTGCTTGGCTTCTTCAAGTATTTTGGCTTTCTCGAAATCAATCTGAACTATCTACTCGACACCATCGGCGCGCCGCTGATTCCTGTATTGCAGATTGCACTTCCCGCGGGAATTTCCTTCTACACCTTTCACTGCATCAGCTATACCGTCGACATTTATCGCGGCGAGGCCGCGCCCGTACGACGGCTCTCCGATTTTGCATGCTTCGTCGCGCTCTATCCCCAACTTATCGCCGGCCCGATCATTCGTTACCACACGATCGCCGAGCAATTGGTGTCGCGTAAGCACACATTTGAGAAGTTTTCATCCGGCACCGCGCTCTTTATTCTGGGCTTCGCAAAGAAGGTTCTCATTGCCAACGAACTCGGTCATGTCGCCGACGCGGCATTTGGCGCGGAAACGCCGACGATGATCGACGCGTGGTTTGGCGTGACTGCTTACGCGTTTCAAATTTACTTCGACTTCTCCGCGTATTCCGACATGGCCGTAGGCTTGGGCCGCATGATCGGCTTCGAGTTCATGCGCAATTTCGACGGACCCTACCGATCGGAAAGCATCACCGAGTTTTGGCGTCGCTGGCACATCTCGCTTTCGACGTTCCTGCGCGATTACCTCTACAAACCGATCGGCGGCAACCGGCTCGGCCCCCGCCGCACATATATCAATCTTGCCATCGTGATGTTGCTCGGCGGGCTATGGCACGGTGCGAATTGGACCTTTGTAGTCTGGGGCGCATATCACGGCGCGCTGCTGGCGTGGGAACGCTGGATGGGCAAGGAAAGTTTCTACGCACGCATGCCGCGCCCCATGCGCATTGCGTGCACTTTTGTGCTTGTACTCTTTTCCTGGGTGCTTTTCCGCAGCGAAACGATCAGCGAAGCGGTCAACTATTTTGCGGCAATGTTTGGCTTCTTGCCTCATGCATCAGGCACACCCTTGCTCGCGGCGTTCCTCTACTCGCCCGCGACGCTTTGCATGATGCTGCTCTGCGCAGTGCTCGTATTGAACCCCGTGCAGGCCTTCGATTGGGTGAACAAACTCACATGGCCGCGCGTCGCACTATTACTTGTACTGTTCACCTACTCGCTCGCGAATTTGTTTGTGCAATCGTTTAATCCGTTCCTGTATTTTCAGTTCTAAGGAGAAGATCGTGGAACAATCGAAAAGCGCATGCATCGTGCTGGTCGTAATGTTCCTGTTGTTCATTTACGCCGAGCCTGCGGTACAGGCGATCAGCGATATTCGTAATGGTCAAGCGCCCATCGCGCTCGACGTGTTCAAACGCGCGCCATCGCCCACCAACCTGCGGGCCTATGAAGACACGCTTCGAGAACAATCCGTGGTCGCAAACGCGGTCCGCCCGCATCTCCAGCATTGGCGCTTCGAGGTCATGGACGACGCCGGCAAGAACGGTCTGATCGGCCGTGATGGCTGGTTGTTTTACAGGCCCGGCGTGCGCTTCCTCGTCGAGCCATGGAGACGTGCCGGGGAAGATCAAGAGCCGCTTCGCGCGATTACTTCGTTTCGCGATCAACTAGAAGCTCGTGGAATCGAGCTCCTACTCGTTATCACACCCGGCAAGGAAAGTGTCTACCCAAACCGCCTCACGCGTCGTGCATCCGAGGCTGTGAACGGACACGTCACTACATTCATGGACTCGTTGAAGAAGAGCGGCATTGAGGCTGTGTACGCGGATGCAAGCGCAGAAAGCGGAGGAGACGAGTCCGCGTATCTTGCGCAAGATACACATTGGACGCCATCGCACGCGCGCGATGTTGCGCGGCGGGTTGCGGGTTTCGCAATCGGCAAAGGCTGGGTACAAAAAGGAAATGCGATTTATGACGAGCGCGCACTCACAATTGAGCGGCATGGCGACATACTCCGCATGGCGAAAAGCGAACCGCTGCTCAAATCCTATACGCCAGAAAAAATCTCGTGCTGGCAGGTTGTCGATCGCACCACGGGCGAACTGTATAAGGATTCGCCCGACTCGCCGGTGCTTGTTCTCGGCGACAGTTTTCTGCGTATTTTTCAATTGGACGAGCCAAAAAATGCCGGCTTCATCGCGCACCTCGCGCGCGCGCTGCAGATGCCGGTAACCTCCATCGTCAACGATGGCGGCGCATCAACACTTGTGCGCCAAGAACTACGCCGCAAGCCGGAAATGCTGAAAGGCAAGAAGCTGGTCATCTGGGAGTTTGTCGAACGCGATTTGCGCTTTGGCACCGACGGCTGGCAGATCGTCGAACTTCCTGATTAAAAAAAAGAAGCGGGCCCGTGTATACGGACCCGCCTCGTAATTTAGCAGTATTTACTCAGCCGCGGCGACTTGTACCTCTTCTTCCGATTCCGCCTTGGCGACCTGCATGTCCGCCGGGAGAATTACGCTGTCTACAACGAGCACGTTACCATTGCTCGCGACCAGCGCATCGCCGACGATGCTTGCATTACCTACCGTGACTTTACCGGAAACCGGGCACTGGCTCACGCCGAGGTCCACTTCGTTCGCGTTTTTCGCGTGCTTCGCTTCGGCAAGGCAACCCGACTTCATCGCGGCGCCCTTGATGATGTGGCTGGCAACGAGCGCCTTCAGCTTCGCGTCATCTTGAAGGATCGCGGCCCATTGTTCCGCCGGCAATTTCTGAAACGCTTCGTTAGTCGGCGCAAGCACCGTTTTCGCGCTCGGGCACTGGAATTCGCCTTCCATACCCGCGGCCTTGACTGCCAGCGCGAGCGTCGTGAAGCGCGTGTCGCTCTTCACCAGCTTCGCAATGTCAGTAGCGCCGTCTTTGCAGCATTCGCCTTTTTCACCTGCGGCCAGGCTCGCATTCTTCGCGGACGGACATTCGCCACAGTCTTTGTCGGCGGCCAACTTTGCGCCCGGTTCCGCGCCGCCTTCGGTATTCACGGCAGGCTTCGCTGCCTTGTCCGCGCAGCAACCGCCCTTTTCGTCTTTCGCGAGGCTCGCGTTCTTCGCCTCAGACGGGCAGGTACCTTCGCCCTTTGCAAGGCTTGCGTTCTTCGCTTCAGACGGGCAGGTGCCTTCACCCTTCGCGACGCTCGCGTTCTTCGCAGCCGACGGGCAGGTACCCGCTTCGGCGCCGGCTGCCTTTGCCGCTGCCGCTTTCAGCGGACACGTGTCGCCTTCCGCATTCGTCGGCAACGCGCTCCAACCCAGAATCGCTGCGAGCGCAAGACAGGCAGCGACGCCCAACAAATCCAAACCATACCTTTTCATGCGACAATCCTCCCTTGGTACTGACAAGAGTTCACTGAATGAATTCAAAACCACGCTACAAACATGTTTATGGCCCGAAAAAAAACCAACACCTTGCAGTCCGTACAGTCTACCACAGATGGCCGATTACGCAAACGGAGACAATAGGATAGCGGCGAATATTCCCAGCCCGTCCGCGGCCAAGTCCATCACGTCCGGGACCCCGCCCGATAATGCGTCAAAAATCTCCTTGCCCACACCAGCGAGCATCGCCAGTCCGGGCTTGAAAAACGCAATCGCGTAGCTGATCCAGAAATGCCAGAACTTGTCAGTAGGTTCCATAATGCTGCGATGTCCTTGTGGCCAATGAACTTGCCGCGCAGTATGCTGTAGCTTATGGACGTGAAACAAGGACAAAAAATGGAAAGGACCTCGCCGCGTTTGAGATTCAGCGGCGCAATGTTAATCGCTTTGCTTGTCGCTGGGTTTCTTCTTTGGCTGGCGACGCTTTGCGCCGAATTCATGGCAGCGCCACCGGCCCTGCAACCGGTCACGCTAATGGTAACGCGCACGGCGTACATGACTCGCCTGCCCGTAATGGTAGTGATGGAGTCATTCGTCCAGTCGCACAATCGCCACTATGCCCACCCGCATTTTGTTTTTGCCGTCTCGTCATTCCTTGCTCCATTCGTATGGCTATTCGTAGCGTTTGTGGCGTGGCGATTTTTCAAAGCTGTTGCCAAACTATCGCGCGTGTTCAGGCCCACGCCCACACCCAACGCGCTGACGCGACGCGCCTTTCTCGTCTCCGCGGCGAGTGCCGTTGCGATACCCGGAACACTCGGCGGCTATTCGGTGCTCGTGGAACCTCAGCGCGTGCGGCTTGCGCGATACACCATAGCGATGCGCGATCTGCCGCCCGCCCTGGACGGCTTCCGCATCGTGCACATCTCCGACACGCATTACGGTCCATTTATCTCGCTCCCGTATATCCGCGCCGTCATCGAGCAAGCGAATGCGCTGCAGGGCGACCTCGTAATCCTCACGGGCGATTACGTCCACAAGACGCCGCTGGCGATCGGCGCCGGCGTCGACGTGCTGAAACGAGTGAAAGCGCGTCACGGCGTCGTCGCCACGCTGGGCAACCACGACCACTGGGAAGGCGCAGATGCCATGCGCGCTGCCTTCGCGGAAATCAAGCTTCCACTTATCGACAACGCCCGCCGCTTCGTCACACGCCATGGCATCCACGACGAACCGATCCCCGGCGAGTCGATCTGCATCGGCGGCACCGGCGACCTTTGGGAAGACAAAACGCGCTTCGATCTCGCGCTCGCGAACGCGCCGGACGCCATGCCGCGCATCCTCCTCGCGCACAACCCCGACACCGCAGAAATCGTCGAACCCGGCATGCGAATCGACCTCATGTGCAGCGGCCACACCCACGGGGGCCAAGTGTGGGTCCCCGGCTTCGGGACACCAGTCACGCCCAGCGCCTACGGTCAAAAATACGCAGGCGGCCTCTGCCAAGGCCCGCGCTGCCCCGTCCTCGTCTCCCGCGGCGTCGGAATGGCGATCATGCCCGTGCGCTTCCGTGTACCGCCGGAGATTGGCGAGATCACACTCGTGACGGCGTGACCCATGAAAAAAGGTGCGCCGCCACGGCATAACCACCGCGCAACTCTCGCAATGGGAGCCTTGTTTATCCTGCTCGGCGTAGCGTCGAGTCCTTCGCTGATCGCGCATACGGTTTCGCCCGATGGCTTACTCGATCCCACCACGATTTCAATCCTCCACTGTGTGCAGTTTATGTTTCTCGGTATCGCAGCAGCGCTGGTTTTGTTGCGTAAACGATTCGACGCGGCCCAGCCGTTACGGTATTGGGCAAGACGATCCCCAAACTCGCTTGCCGCGACGATAGGCCTTGTCGGCGTTGCAATTCTGTTCGCGCTCTTTGAATCGGCGTTTTGGTTCAACAACGTGCGATACGTTGATCCGTCGGTGTACCGCTACTCGAACGGCGACATCCATCAATATGATTCGTATCTCGGTTACAAACCTATCCCAAACCACGAGACAACAATCACGTTCTCATACAACGGAGAACTGATAAACAGCACGACTTACACATTCGACGAATTTGGGCGCCGCGAAACCCCAAGGCCGCCGGATGCTCCCGCGCCCGATCACAGCATGCTCGTCTTCGGATGTTCATTTGCATTTGGCTCTTGCGTGGAAGGCGACGAGACCGTCGCGGCGCGCCTCGCGCAGGGTCTGCCCGACCACATCGTGTACAACTACGCGTACGGCGGCTACGGCACACAGCATATGCTGGCTATACTGGAGCGCAACGAATTGAATGAAGAGTTTGAAGCACCACCCGATGTCGCATTGTATTTCTTCATACCCGCACACATTCGCCGCGCGTATGGGTCAATGATCGTGATAACCCGGTGGGGAGAATTCTTTCCGTGCTACACGCCGGATGCCACCAATGGACTTATTCGAAACGGTTCGTTTCACACGTCCGACAACTTACGCGTGTCGCTGTATCATTTGCTCGCGCGTGAGCAATTCATGAAGCACTACAAAATAGACCTGCCAATCCGAATCGGCGAATCACAAATCGAATATACGGTCGCACTTATTGATGCGGCGCGGCGGAGATTTCGGGATATATCGGGTTCGGACCGATTCTACGTGGTTCTATGGCCAAAACATCCAAGGGACGAGATCTCCTCGAAAGCAATAATCCCGCGCCTCGAACGGGCGGGAATCCGGTATCTTGATTACACCGATATCCCCGAGGCATTCGCGCCCGGCGGGCTCACGCCGTACGATCTGCATCCCTCGGCCTCGCTGCATGAAGCGGTGGCAAAGCGTGCAGCGCAGAATCTGAAATCTTCATTGGAGATGCAAACGACCGCCGCGAATTGACACATCGGTGATTAAATACGACCCTTCGCCGAGCACTACGGCTCTAACTCCAGCACCGTATTCACCGCCGCGCGCAGGTCCGGGATACGGTAGCCCTCGGCTGTCTTTCGCCCGGTCTTGAAAACGATCTTGTCTGCCTTCGGCGCTGTAAGCGTTGGATCGAGGCTCATGAGAAGCGACACACACGAGGCCCAACACGGTGCGGCAAAAGATGTGCCGGTTCCGTATAGCAGTTGCGCCTTGGCGTCTGGGACCACAACGGGAACGAGCACGGCAGGCGCGGCGGCCTTGAATTCCCCGTAATTCGAACCATCCCCGGGGCCGTCGTCCCATCGCATTTCCGTCTCGTCTAACCCGGTGAGTACGCGAAACTCCTTCGTCTTCGGGCTTGGATCTTCGATATTGGCGTTGCCCGCGCCATTAACAAACAGATCCCCTTGTCTGAACGCGTCCTTTGCAATTTCCTGCACAACGCTTGAGCCGTTATACGTCGGTAGCCCGAATGAATTGATACTCAGATTGATCGGTCCCGGCCCCCCGCGCAGGTCTTGATTGTCAACGCACCAAACCATGGCGTCGATTACGTCCAATGTGTCGATAGCGTCATTCTCTTCGACGCGGCACATCGTGATTTGTACCTGCTTATTGAAGGACGCAGGGCTCGCGACAAGCTTGCCGTTGTTTGTTGTTGCTGCCGCAACAGAAGCGACTGCGGTTCCGTGACCGATTGACGAGCCCTCAACCAGCACATCTTCGATTCCATTCACACCGCCCACAAAGTTGAATTGGCGAATTTGGCTTTTGTTCATTTCTTTCTTTATCGCAACGATTCCCGAATCGATTAGCGTCATCCGCGGTTGCGCGGCCTGCATCACGCCGTGCGTGTTGAGCAGGCAATGCATCTCGTCAAAATTCATTGCAAACAAATGCCACTGCTCGTCAAAGTCGGGGTCATTAATGTCTGGTGTGCAACCGGTCATTACCGAATCGAACTTAATCTCCGCGACAGCGAGATCGACATCTTTCGCCGCGTGCAGTGAACGCAACGCCGCCGGCGCGTCACCCGAGTTTGGAAGCACTTCAAGAATGGAATATGCGTAGGTATTGCAGCGCGATTCGCGGAGCACCTTCAGACCCTGATGTGCAAGCCGCGCTTTGAACTGCTTCGCATCGCTCCCGCGACGCGACATAACGAGCAATGTTGCACCATCCGGCGGCGAACTCGCGCCTGCCACTGAAAGGGATGAAATACAAAACAGCGTACACACGGCGAGCAAAATAAATCGAGTTAGCATGACGGGGAACCTCACGAACCGAAGTTGCAGCCATCACGAAAACTCTAAAGCCTCACTTCTCCATTCGCAAGGTGTAATTGGGGAGGCAATCGCTCTTTAACCGGCGGTTCCCTATAGAATCCGCCACACGTGGACCACCGGTTTTGCGCCATCTGCGAAAGGTTCAAGGACATAGAGCAGGTCGTGCGCCCGATCGTAGGCAATACTGCCGATGCGGAAGCGGCGTTGCGCGCCTCGGCCGATCATGTCCTCCTCGACATGGCCGGGGTTGAGCAGCATTTGTTGATCCAACTTTACGGCTGCATAAGGTTGGGGTTCCCATGATTGCAAGGCACCGCGCGCGACCTTCGCGAGATCGTCGGGGTTGTACAAAATAAACTGCGCGCTGAACGCGCTGCTCCACCAGCCTCGGTAATCGTTGTGCCCATCACAACCGCCAAGGTCAGACTTCGGACACAGCGAGCCGTCTGCCTTCCTGCACGTCGGAAAATCGTTTACAAACTCCGTTTCAATGCACGGAACTTCCGGCCCCGCCGGGTTTGCCCAACCGTACCAATACTTCGCGCCAACGCCTTTCGTACCCGCGAAGAGCACCGCGGTCTTCCCATTCTTTGTCGTCAACCACGCCCCGTCTTCCCATTCGTCCGCATGCTGATACCCGCGCATCGATTTGCTCACGACGTCCTCAGAATTGCGCGAGGTCTCATATTGAAGCAACGTGACACAATCGAGACGCGTGTTATTCGCCGCGCCTTTTCCATTGGCATCATACGGGCGAAATGCATACAACGCAGGGCCCTGCCCCGACCAACCGCCATCGCGATACCGGCCTGTCACCAAAAATTTTCCGCCGGTATTTTCATTCGCCCATTGCAGCGGCGCATCGAACAGGTAACCGTTCACGCTGTACAGCGAGACGTCGCCGACAAACCACGCGCCTTTCGCATTCGGTCTGTTCAGCGTCGTTGAAATCCACGCGTGCGTCGCGGCCTGTTTCACCGCATCTTCGTGAAAGTGTTGTCCCCACGCGAGAAACAGAATTGGTCCCACGCCCGGCGCATCGAGATACTGCATGCCCACGCGGGGTATCTCGTCGTATTCCGTAAACAATCCGCGCGCGGCGTTCGTCAACGGCTGAATAAACTCAGCAGTATTCATCGCGCCGAGATCCTTGGAGTTCACGGGCGCGGGTATCGAAATTTCCGCGATCTGATTCCCATCGGGCAATTCGCCGTACGGCAAGCGATCGTGTCCCATCACAAACAACGATCCGGTGAAACCATCACCGCTACGGCCCGCATCGCCCGTGGGACAAAACGTCATCGCATATCCGCCATACGCAAAAGTCTGCGGTCTATCTTCTCCGCCGGGCAATCGAAACGCGCCGAGATAGGCAAAATCTGCGGGTTGTACCAGTTGCGTTTGCGCGAAGGCCGAACTCGCGATCGAAAGCACAAAGACTGAATATAGGAAGCAAGGCAGGCGCTTCATGGCACATTCCCCCAAGGTTGCCAAGAAACTGGTTTCTTTACTGTAGCACCGGCGGGAGTTTCTGAAAATGACATTCTTGGGATGAGTTGTCACGATTGACAAAACTAGCATTAATTGTCTAGGTTTACGCCATGTTGCGAGTGCTGAAAATCGCCCTGATAGCCGCAATCGTCGTGCTGCACGCGGTTGTGGTGCCGCTGCACGTGGCGACCGAACACGGCCATCACCACGCGATCGCCGATGCAAGCGGAGCAGAACTCGCGCAGGCGCACCACCATGAACACAGCGTTCCGCACACCCACCACGAGCCGATAGCGAATCACGATACCGACGTTCTAGATGTTCACGCGCAACTCGCTGATCATTCCGAGTTGCCGCCGCGCCATGCCGATCACGATCACAATATCGCGGAGCATAGTCAGTATCGGTCGCGCACAGGTAACCCCTTCGTGGCCATGTCCGCCACCGTTCCTGTTTCGGCGCATCTCGTAGTGCCGAGTTCTCATGTGCCACCAGAATCGTACGAATTACCGCCCATTCAGGCGCCCAGCCTGATTACCCCTTCTCTCCGCGGACCGCCTTCCTGCTAACGCCCTGTCTCGTCTTGTTAGCGTAACGAGGCGTCCCGCGGCCTCCTGACAAATCCGTCAGCGCAACCGCACGCCCCAAAGCCGAAAGTAATTGCATGAATTGTGTGCGTGCACACACTATTTTGATTGGTGTCATGGCTCTGGCCACTTCCAGTTGCCAGCACATTGCACCGCAACCCATGATGGCGCCGGCATTGCAGCGGTCCCTCGAAGAGCGTCCGCTGGGTGTTGCGCCCGTGCGCGCCTACGCCGACGCACTTGCCGCGCAATCGCCGGACCCTGGTGCGGCGTTCGACTCGGAGGATGGTTTGTCCCTTCGCGAAGGCCTCGCCGTCGCGCTTTGGTACAACCCCGATCTGCGCATCACACGAATCGAAATGGACCAGGCGGCCGCCATCGCGAAAGCCACGGGCCGCTGGCCCGACCCCGAAATCTCCGGCTCGCGCGGAAGACAACGTATTACCGAAACCGAAGAGCGCAGCATCACGCTACCGAAGCCCGCGTGGTCTGGCATCGAGACCGACGGCATGGGAAACGTGACCCGCATGCCGCGCATAGAAGGCATCGAAGAGAAAACGTTTTCATGGGATGCCGACAAAATCACGCGCTCGTGGATCAACATGGGTTCACTCAGCATCACCGTGCCCATATCAGGACGCCTCGGCGCGGAGAAACGGTACCGCCGGTCCGAGCATCGCGTGCGTGAACTTCGCGTTGCCGAATCCGAAATACTCGTCCTGCAACGCGTACGCGACGCCTGGTATCAGTGGAGTTCCGCCGCGGAGCGAGCCAAGCTGTTGGACGACCACCTCCAATCATTGGTTCGCCTTTCCGAAACGGCTGAATCCCTCGCCGCAGTGGGTGAACTTCCCGCATCGCGCGCACGGCTCTTTGTTATCGAGCGCCTTCGGAAAGAAGCCGACCGCGATCGCGAACGCGCGCGCGAAACGGAGCTTCACGCATCGCTTTTACACCTGCTCGGTTTGTTGCCGGACTCTCCCGTGCAACTCGTGCCACAAATGAACAGCAAAGAGAATCCGTTGCCGGACGCAAACATCGACGACCATCCCGCGGTGCAACGCGCGCTTGCCGAATACGAAGCGACTGAGTTCAGACTAAAGTTCGAACTGCGTAAGCAATATCCCGACCTCACGTTTTCGCCAACCTATACCAAAGAAAAATACGAGACGGCGTTCGTGTTGGGGCTAGGGTTCCCGCTGCCCATTTGGAACGCGAACCGCCAGGGAATTGCGGAAGCCGTCGGCGCACGGGAGATCGCGCGGGCCAAAGTGGAGAACGAATTCCTGCGCGTGAAATCTGAACATGCGCAAGCGCTGGCCGCGTTGGACGGCGCGCGCACGCAACGCACGCGCCTGTACGACGCAGTAGTTCCCGTGACCGACCGGCAGCTTTCGGAAGTCATGGCGCTTGCTAACGCCGGCGAGATCGATTTTGTCCTGCTGTACGAGACGCTCGTGCAAATCCTTGAAACCAAACTGGAACTGTTAAACGCCACGTTGGCCGAGTCGATTGCGGCGTCCCGTCTGTCCGCGATAGAGGGAACGGACATCCCGGTAATCGACGCTTTCGCGGAGAAGGAAGAATGAGAATAAATTTACGCGTATGCGTGGCTCGGACTGTGATCGCGCTGGCGATGATAGGAGTCGCAAGTTGCACCAAGCAGCCCGAACCCGCCGCGACCGCACCTGCGAATCAGGCGACCAACACAGCGGCCGCGCCGGCCAAAGGCGGCATCCCGATTCCGCCGGCGGTCCGCGATAACCTCGGTATCACTTTTATCAAAGTCGAGCAACGCGCGGTGACCGAAACACGCCGCGTGCCCGGCCAGTTCGAATTGCTGCCCACTGCTCGTCAGGAGTATCGCGCGGTGTTGGGTGGGCGAATCGACCTGCTTGTCCAACAGTTTCAAACTGTAAATGCAGGCGACGTGCTGTTTACCGTTGATTCTCCCGAATGGCGCCAGGTGCAGCATGAAGCCGTCGAAGCCGAAGGCGAAATCACAATGGCGCAAGCCAACCTTGACGTTGCCGTGGCGCGACGCAAGGAAGCGCAATCGGCCCTGGCAAAGCAGGAAGAACGTCTTCAAAATATTGCATCGGCCAACGTGCGAAACGCCGAACTCGAATCCACGGTCAACGAAATTCAGAACAGCTTGCCCCGTCTCGATGCTGAAACGCGCGCACTCGAAGCGGCGCTGCGCGAAGCGAACGAGCACTATGCCTCGCGTCTGAACGCACTCTCGTCCATTACCGGACTTTCAATCGCGTCATTGCGCGAACGCAACGGCTCTGAAGCTTCGTGGCGATCGATCGCCGCGCGTTCCGTCCGTGCAGAACATCCGGGCACCGTAGAAACCATTTCGGTAAATGATGGCGGATGGCTGGAGCAGGGTGCCCTGGCGCTTTCCGTAATCGACCCCACCAAAACACGCTTCCACGCCGAGGCCCCGCAATCCGACATCACGCTTTATCGCGATGGCCAACGCGCCAGCATAGTGCCGCCGCAAGGCAGCAGCGTCGATTTGCAGAACGTTCTCGCCGGCACGTTGACGCTGGGACTCACCGCGCACGAAACCGACCGTACCGTTTCTCTTTACGTAACGCCCGATCAATCCGCGTCGTGGGCGCGATCCGGCGTTGGCGGTTTTCTGGAAGTCACGTTGAGCGAGCAGACGCCGAAACAGTTGGCCATCCCCGTGTCGTCGGTACTACAGGACGGACTCGAACACGTGTTCTATCGCCGCGACCCGAACGATCCCGATCGCGCGCTTCGCGTGCTCGCGGATCTCGGGCCAAGCGATGGCAAGTGGATCGTGCTCAAGAGCGGCGTGAAGGAAGGCGACGAGGTCGTCCACGATGGTGTGTATGCCCTCAAGCTCACGAGTTCAGGGCAGCAGGCGCCCGACGGTTATCACTACCACGCCGACGGCGCGTTGCATAAGAACCACTGAGCGAAACCATGCTACGCAAACTCATCGCATTTTCTTTGGACAATGTTGCCCTCGTCTTGATTCTATCGGCGCTGGTGCTTGGCTTGTCGCTTTACTCTGTCACCCGGATGCCGGTTGACGTCTTTCCCGAACTCAACGCGCCCACCGTGGTCGTATTGACCGAGGCAGGCGGGTTCGCCGCCGACGAAGTCGAGCAATACGTCACCTTCCCGATCGAAAGCGCAGTGAATGGTCTGCCCGGCGTTCGCCGCGTGCGCAGCAGCAGCGCGATGGGCCTCAGCCTCGTCTGGGTCGAATTTAATTGGGGCATGGACATCTACCGCGCGCGGCAAGTCGTCAGCGAAGGCATGGCGGTCGTCATCGAGCAATTACCTGAACAGGTCCACGCCGAGATCGCGCCCATCACCGGCATCACCGGCGAGATCATGCTGATGAGCTTGTCGTCGCCCGAAGGTGTGTGGTCACCGCTCGAACTGCGTGCGTACGGCGAGTTCGATCTGCGGCAGCGTCTGCTGGGCGTTGCGGGCGTTGCGCAGGTTGTCGCCATTGGCGGCGAATTGCCCGAATACCAAGTCAATGTCCGCCCCGGCGATCTGCGCTTGTACGGTCTCACCATCGAAGACGTGACAAAGGCCGCCGCCGAATCCCACAGCACGGCGAGCGCAGGTTATATCGCCAACGTGCAGGGCATCGAAGTTCCGTTGCGTCAGGCCGCCCGCGTTCGTGGTGAAGAAGATATTCGCGAAACGGTCTTGAAATATGTGAATGGCAGCCCTGTTACGATCGGAATGGTTGCGGACGTGATGCTTGGCGCCGCTCCACCGCGCGGCACGGGAGGGTCCAAGGGCAATCCCGCCGTGGTCATCGGCGTAAAGAAAGCGCCGTTTACCAACACGCTGGAAATCACGAAGAACATCGACAAGGTGCTCGATGACTTGCAGGCGACCTTGCCCAAGGGCGTCGAACTCGATCGCCACGTGATGCGTCAATCCGAATTCATTAACTTGTCGTTGACCAATCTCATCCACGTCCTGCGCGATGCGGCCATTTGCGTCGCCGTGGTGATTGTGTTGTTCCTGCTCAATGTGCGGACGACCCTTATTACGCTAACCGCGATCCCGTTGTCGCTGGCCGTGGCCATGCTATTCCTCGACTGGGCCGGCATGACCATTAACGTGATGACGCTCGGCGGACTCGCCATTGCCATCGGCGAACTCGTTGACGACGCGATCATCGACGTCGAAAACGTCTACCGCAGGCTCGCCGAGAATGCGCGCATGCCCGTGTACCTGCAACGGCCAAGGACACGCGTGATCTTCGATGCCAGCAACGAAATCCGTTCCTCTGTAGTATTCGCAACGGTAATCATCGTGGCTGTGTTCGTGCCGCTGCTCTTCCTCCAAGGAATCGAGGGGCGCTTCTTCCAACCCATGGGCCTCTCCTATATCGTGTCAATTCTCGCGTCGTTGCTCGTGGCGCTCACGGTCGTACCGGCGCTTTGCAAGGTATTTCTTGGTTCATTCGCAAAACATCGCGACAAAGACAGCGCGCTTGTCGCTTGGATCAAACGTGCCTACGAACCTTCCCTGAAGGCTGCGATTCGATTGCGTGTGCTCGTGCTGACGGCCACGACGATTGTCACGATCGCCGCAATCGCGCTTGCTTCCACTTATGGCAGCGATTTCCTGCCGGAGTTTAATGAAGGCACCTTTACGATCTTCACCGACGCGCCGCCCGGCACCTCGCTCGAAGAAAGCGATCGCATGGTCCGCGGCCTCGACCGTCGGCTTTCCGAAATCAAAGGCGTGAATGCCGTCGTCCGGCGCACGGGCCGGGCCGAACGCGACGAGCACGCGCACGGCGTAAACCGCAGCGAGATTGTCGTCACCGTCCAGCCGGGCCACACCAAGGCAGAAATCCGGCGCGAGATTGACGTCGTGTTAAAAGACGTCCCCTCGCTGCGAACGGAAGTCGGCTCCCCAATCGGTCACCAACTTTCCCACGTGCTCTCCGGAACACAGGCCGCGATAGCCATCAACGTATTTGGTAATGATCTCGAAACGCTCCGCCAAATCGCGCGTGAGATTGAGTCCGCGCTGCAAGACGTGCCCGGCGCGCGCGACATCCTCGCGAACCGCGAAGCCATGGTGGAGTCGCTCCCGATTCGTTACCGGCACGACGACTTGAAACGTTGGGGCCTCACGCCCGCGGGCGCGGCACGTCAAGTCGAGGCCGCGTTCAACGGCGTCACCGTTGCATCCGTGAATGAAGGCGTGCGCCGCTACGAAATCATCGTGCGGTTGCATCCCGAAAGCCGCAAGAATCTCGACGACGTGCGCCAGTTCCTGTTGATTGGACAAAGCGGCGCTCAGATACGTCTGGAGGAAATTGCGGATGTCGGGCCTGAAAACATGGCCTTGGGTATTCAGCGCGAAAACAGTCGCCGCAAAGCCGTTGTCTCGCTCAATGTTGCCGAAGGCTATAACATCGGCAATCTGGTTGGGCGCGTTGAAGAAGTAGTGACGCCGATCGTGCAGAAGCACGGCTATAGCGTTACCTATGGCGGACAGTTCGAAGCGCAGCAGTCTGCAAGCCGCGCCATCTATCTCATGGGCGCGTTTGTCTCGATTGTCATTCTCGTGCTGCTATCGAGCGCGTTTAACTCCACCCGCGCGGCTGTGCTTGTCATGTTGAACCTTCCGCTCGCGCTCATCGGTGGAATCGTCGCCATCTTCCTCACCGAGAGTGACAACGTCTTCACAAACTTTTTCGCACTATTTGGTTTGGGTGCATACCAGGCGCCCGTAATCTCCATCGCAAGCATGGTCGGGTTCGTGACGCTCTTCGGTATCGCCGTGCGCAACGGCATCCTGCTCGTCAATCACTACGCGCATTTGATGCAGCACGAAGGCAAAACCTTTGACGAGGCAATCATTCAAGGAAGTATGGAACGCCTTGTCCCAATTCTTATGACAGCCCTCACCGCCGTGCTCGGTTTGTTCCCCATCGCGCTGGCAAAAGGCGAGCCCGGCAGCGAATTGCTTGCGCCGCTGGCAATCGTTGTTCTGGGCGGTCTGGTGACTTCGACATTTCTCAACCTCATCGTGGTACCCGCAGGTTATTACCTGCTCTTTCGAAACAAACCGATTGAACGCAAGACTGACGCAGACACGGTGTCCGCGTCAGAATCACAGTAACCAAGGAGACGAAAAATGAAACGTGTACTTACAGCAGTTATCTCGGCGGCGTTTCTCGCCGTGGGCTGCGGCGAGACGAAACCCGCCGAAACGGCTTCACCCGCGTCAGCGGCGCCTGCCACTGCACCTGCATCGTCACCGTCCACAACGAATCCCGCCGCGACCCCCGGCTCGCCTCCACCGATGCGAAATTTTGCCGCGCTAAAGATCGGCCCATACGATGTGCAACCCATGTTTGAAGAAGAGATCTCAAACGGCCATTTCAACATTGGTGTCAAGGGCGGCGACGTGAAGGCCGTGCGCATGTGGGTCGGCCCGGAAGACGCCAGCGGCGTGATGGTGGTGAAGACGGAACCTGAATTCAACTACAACCATGGCCACGTTGAAGTGCCCAATCCAATTCCCACTGACGCCAAACTCTGGATCGAAATCGAGTCGCCCACGGGCGAACTGCACAAAGGCAGCACGCCACTGCAACAAGCGCCATGACCGGATATCTCCATCCGCATTGACCACCGCCGACCTGCGGAGTATGCTCGTGGGTTATGCGCCTGACAGTGGTGCGCCGCCGTGTTCAACTGCGGGCGCCATTGTCCAGACGGGGGTGGCCAGAGTTTTAACGCGCGGTCCTGCGGGGGCCGGCAAGGGAGAATGACGCGATGGACAAATCGAAATTAACACGGCGATCGTTTTTGGCCGGCGCGGCCGCGACGATTGCCGCGGGGTGTACGACAACCAAGGGTAAAGCGCCCGCAAAAATCAGCGTGAAGTCGCCGAACGAGATGGTGAACTTCGCGGCGATTGCCTGCGGCGGCAAGGGCGGCAGCGACGTTAACGGTGCGCTCGAAGCCGGGTGCAATCTCGTCGCGCTCTGCGACGTGGACAAGAACAATCCCGGGAAGTGGATGAACGCCTGGAACCAGAACCCGAAGAACGAGAAGAAGTACGAGAATATTCCGTCCTACCAGGACTACCGCATCATGCTCGAGAAGCATAAGGACATCGATGCGGTCAACGTATCCACCCCCGACCACATGCACGCGATGATCGCGATCCACGCGATGAACATGGGCAAGCACGTCTACGTGCAGAAACCCCTCGCGCACTCGATCGAAGAGTGCCGCATGATGGAAGCGGTCGCGAAGAAAAATAAAGTCGCCACACAGATGGGCAACCAGGGCCACTGCGGCGACGGCGTGCGCGAAGTGTGCGAACTCATCTGGGCCGGCGCCATCGGCGATGTGAAGAAAGTGGTTACGTGGACCGACCGTCCGATCTGGCCGCAATCGATTCCGGAACCACTGCCCGCCGAACCCGTGCCGGATTATTTGGATTGGAACGTGTGGCTCGGCGGCGCGCCGTTCCGCGACTACAACAAAGGCTACGCGCCGTTTAACTGGCGCGGCTGGTGGGATTTTGGTTGCGGTGCGCTCGGCGACATGGCCTGCCACATCATGGATCCTGCAAACTGGGCGCTCACGCTCGGCGTTCCCACGAGCGTGGAAGTTGTCATGCAGGAAGGCTGCAATACGCAGACCGGCCCCGACAAGTCGGTGCTCAAATATGAATTCCCCGAGCGCATGGGCGAACACGGGAAGAAGTTCCCGGCAGTCTCGCTGGAATGGTGGGACGGCCGCGCCGGCAACAACCCGCCGCCGCGCCCCGAAGGTATCCCCGCGGACTACGAACTTGGTAGCGAACGCGGTAAGTGCGGCACTTTGTTCTACGGCAGCAAGGGCATGCTCACCTGCGGCACCTACGGCCAAAAGCCGCGCCTGCTTCCCGAAGCGGATTTCGCCAGCTACAAGAAACCCGCGCAGTCCATCGCGCGTCTCGAAGACGAAGACCCCTACTTGGATTGGGTGAAATCGATCAAGAGCGGCAAACCTTCGGCATCGAATTTCTCCTACGCCGCGCCGTTCACCGAAATCATCCTGCTCGGCAACCTCGCGCTACGCGCAGGCACCAGCATCCAGTGGGACATCAAGAACATGAAGGTCACCAACAGCGCGGAAGCCGACAAGCTCGTTCGCAAGACCTACCGCGAAGGCTGGAAACTTGGCTAGTTTAGATACGAATTAACCGGTGCGTAAGTGCGCCCCGTCGAAAGACGGGGCGCACTTTTTAAAAAGGGGTCAACTACCAATCAAATCGCGAATCACGGCGCCGATGCGCGCGTTCCGGACTGAAATGGCACTGTTCCGCCGCGTAGTTGCTGATCCGCAATGCCCGCGCGCCGCGAAATGGCTGTTGGTAGCAGCAATCGCATACGCACTCAACCCTATCGATATAATTCCCGACTTTCTCCCGGTAATCGGTCATCTGGACGATGTTGTAGTCTTACCCCTCTTGGTTTGGCTGGCGCTGAAACTTGTTCCTGCAAACCTCGTTGCCGAGCATCGTGAGCAACTCACACACTAAAGCCCCCGGTTACGAAGCAGGCGCGGTTGTTTTACTGTTTGACATACGCTCGATGGTATCGATCCTTTTGGCGATCTCAAGAACATCGGCATGCAATTCCTTTATGTCGCGCTCGACCTGAATCCGGCTGTTCCACGTCCAATAGAGCAACTTGCTTCCGGTGATCCATCCGTCTCCAAAAAGAAACATCATTGCGCCGAGTACGACGCACAATAGGTTCTCCAACCAAACGCCGGCTACAATCGCCGCAACGCCCAACAATAATAGAAACACACCCAGACCCGTTCCGGCCCACGACAATGTCGCGGCGCGTTTTCTCTTTGCTTCGTACATGGATGTTACCTCCGCATGTAAAATTGCTGCGCGCTCCTCCCAAGCTGGCGTCGTTGCCAAAAGGTTATCGCGCACATACCGCTCATCGTCAGTCATTTGCTTGTTCCAATACGCTCTTTAGCTCAGTCCGCGCCTTATGAAGTCGTGACTTCACGGTTCCAACCGGGACACCCAGAATCCCAGCCATTTCCTGGTACTCAAACCCGTCAAGGTAGTGAAGGGCGAGGATGCTACGATCTTGTTCTGGCAGCAGTCCCAGGATGTCCCGTATATCCCCGCTTTCACTGGTTGCGTTTACCGCCCGTGTTGCAGAAACCGAGGTCTTTGCCTGTTCAAGACGTTGCCACTTTCTTACGCTGTCCACATACTTGTGGCGCGCGATGCTAAACACCCACGTGCGAAATCGCGCTGCATCGTGGAGGCTGTCCAGATTGGCGACCACACTGACCCAGGTCTCCTGCACAATCTCCCAGGCGGCCTCGTCGTTGCCCGATAGCACACGAGCAAAAGCCCATAGCCTCGCCTGCCAACGGTCGACAAGACTTGCCATGGCCCCCGAATCGCCCGTTTGGGCCCGCAGTACAAGCAAGTCATCTTCAATACTGTCACGTCTGTTCATGGTCTTTATAAGTATGTCGCTTTGGGTGGCGGATTTGTTCACCGAAAAGCCGGCCAAAGGGGAGTGAGTTCAAAACAGGTATTAAGGATTCTCCGCCAAATTTGCGCAGATTCGTATCGTATTGGCATTAATAGTCTATTTTGTAAATCAAACAAGGGTCGTTTCGCGTGCGGATTCAACCATCATGTGCGCTGAGCAGATTCCGACCCCTTGTTTCCCAGATTCCGATCGGTGTGATCCGTGGTCGGCAGAGTGCAACGCGGTGGGCTACATGGTAGGAGCAACCAATCAGGTTGGATGATCCCGTGCGGATAGGTTCGCTATTTCCCGAAGCGCACCTTTTGCGCGCGCTCGGCGAGCCAGCCAACTTGCGTGGCAAGGCGTTCCATCCATTCGGCGGCGGAGTGCCCGGCGACGACGGCGCCTTGCTGCTGGATTTGGTAGGACACCGTGGCGATGTGTTTGACGCCTACGGCGTAGTAGAGCGCGGCTTCCTCGTAGTAAGAGAGCGTGCGGTATCGCTGATAGTGATCGAGCAGTTCGTCCACGCGTTTTGCAAGGCGCTCGGGCCGCATGGTAGTGCGCACGCAGAGATTTGAAATCGCGTAGCTCAAGTCTTCGAGATAGCAACCGTCGCCCGCAAACTCGAGATCGACGACTGCGCTGAGGCGGTCGCCTTTGAAAATAAGGTTTCCGCTGTGCCAGTCGCCGTGGATAAGGCCCGTCTCGAAGCGTCCACGGTTTTCGAGGCTCAGCGCCTCCGCCGCGTCGCGCAGAAACAAGGCGATGCGATTACAGTGCTGATTGACTTCATCGACATTGCCCATTTCTTTCGCAAGACCGTACAACGTCGCGAAGGCTTGGCGCGGCACTTCGCTGAAGCGCCACATGGTCGTGTCGCGCTCGGGCCGCGGAAAATCGCGGCAGATTTGGTGGAACTTGCCGAGCGTTTCGGCGGAGATCGCGAGTGTCTCTTTCGAGACGATCATGGGCTGGCCTTCGACGAACTCCTGGAGCTCAAGCGCCCACGTGTTGATCTCGACGATGCGCGTGCCTTTGCTGGTGCGCTGAATCTTCGCGACGGGAATGCCATTGGTCGCGAGATGATCGGAGAGCCGATGCTGAAACCGCAGCGCATCCAGCACGAAAGGATCGCGTTTGTAGGTCTTCGCGAGAAAAGAACCAATCGCCGTGTTCACGACAAGCTTGCGGTGCCGCCGCTGGTGCGCGGCAGGCATCACCGTCGGTTTGTCCACTCGGCCAAGGTCGTAATGTTCGCGAATGACCTGCGCGAGTATGTCCAGTGAATCTAATGCAGTTGTCACGGAAGTTCCAAGGTCAATACCGATTCAACATTATTCGGGTCCGCAAGCAGCTCTTCCTTCTTCCACCAAGTCGGCTTCATCTGACGCTTTCCATAGAGTTGCTCAGCTTGGTCAACATAATGTTTCGACGCGGGATCCCCGCTCTGTCCCCAGGGACACAAAGTATACGACTCGATGCCGTCCTCACGGAACAACATCAACATGGTGGTCTGCGAACCGTTATCGCCGATGTATTTGCCCGGGTTGTCTTTGTCCTCGCTGCTGCGCACATCGAGCAGCGTTTCCGTCATGTTGATCCCGTCGGTGCTACCGCCAAAATCCGCGCCCGGTGCTGGGAAGTATCTCCCGCTGCGGCCCACGCGATACACCTCGCCCCACGGCACCTCGACACTGCCGTATTTCGTCTTGACCTCGTCAACTGCCGCGGCAAGTTTGGCAACCAGCACAATCTTCTCGTCCATGGTCAAGGTCTTCCCGTCAACTATCGATTGCAGGAAAGACTCTTTATCGCAATTGCGCCGCCACGTTTTGTACACGACCGTCGCAACGCTGTCCGCGAGGAATTCACCGTTCCACTCCTGGATATTCTTCACAGCCTTCGCAAAAGACTCGTCCTTCATCTTTTCTGCACCGGCGGTTTCGATCGCGCCGGCGAGCGCTTCTTGCCACGGTTTGGCGAGAAAGTCATACACGTCTACCGCGTAGGCGATAGCTTCTTCTTCCGTGACCGAGTTGTCGCCGTCCAGCAATTCGATAATTCGCTTGCTGCGGGGATTGTTGGTGTCCCACGATACGTTGTAAATGTAGTTGGGATATTTGTCCGCGGTGAGCGGCGAGTTTTTCATCATGTTGTCGGGGCTGATATTGCAGTTCTGCATGTAGCCCTGCTCGGGATTCTTGATTTGCACGAGGTCCGCAATCGGGTGGATGTCTTTCCACAGCGTTTCCGCGCTGGCAGGCACGGGCGCATCCCAATCGAGGTCCGGCTTGCGAATCGGTGTGCGCCCATTGCGCACGTACTGGATGTTCCCGGAAGTATCCGCAAACATGATGTTCTGTTCCATAAGGCTGCGTATACCGACGGCCTCGTAGAATTCGTCTGTATTCTTCGCGAGCAACATACGGTACGTCTGCTCAAAGAGGCCCGCATCGCTGAAGTACGGCGATGCGCCGACATACGCGATTTGGTTTTCGAGGTCCATATCGAAAACAACGCCGAAATGAGTCTCCAAACGCGGCTGCGTCTTCGGCGTGCCACCCTTAACGGCGACGCTCATCGTGGAGGTCTTAAATTCATGCCATTGGCCGTCGAGCTCGTATTTGGGCTTGATCAAACTGGACATGTCGACCTTTACTTCGAACACATCCGAAGTGTCCGGCCCGCCGGTCGTCGGCGCCCAGCCGACGTTGTTCGAGTGGCCAAAACCAAGCATCGGAGAACCTACGAGGAAGAAACCGTTCATGTGCAATTTATCGCCATGCACGCGCGCTTCGTAAAACACCTGAATGCCGTCCCAGCCTACGTGTGGATCGGTCAGCAGTATTGCGCCACCGGTCGCGGTGCGTTTCGGCGAAATCGCCCATTCGTTCGAGCGTCCGACCGGTTCGTGTTTCTTCTTGTTGTCCAGGTCGTCGAAGACCGTGCCGAGCGGCCATTTCATGATCATCGCGCGGCCGATTGCGGAACAGTGCCAGGGTTGGAAATCGATCGCCCACTCGGGTTTCTTGTCAGGATGTTTCGAGACGTATGCGTTGACGCCTGCAACGAAACTATCCGCAAGTTCTTTCAAATAGTCCGGGGCGTTTTGATAGCTTTGCTGGGCCATTTCCGTGTTTTGCACAAGCCGCATGGCAAAGTCGGTGCGCAATTCGCCTTCGCCGAACGCTTCCGCGGCAGTACCCGTAGCGATGCGCCCGTTTGCGTAGATGTCGCTCAAACGATCTTCGGCTTGCGCATAGCCCAAGCCAAACGCGGCGCCCGCGTCGGTCTCGCTATAGATGTGCGGCACACCCCACTTGTCTCGATAGATGGTGACTTGCTTGCCGGATGCCGGTTCTCCTTGCGGCGGTGTGACGGCGGCTTCCTGTGTTGCAGGTTCCACGCTGGCCGGTGGCGCCGGTTCTGGAGGTGTCTCCTTCGGCGAGCAACTCCACAGGACAATTGCAAGTGCACACAGCGCAGTTACCACACGTACCGTTTTCATCGAACTACTCCATTAAAGCCGCAGGAACAGCTTGTGTTTTTCGAGATGGCGCAGAAACAACCACGTCAACCAGAAAAACAACGCAAAATTGAGCAACGCCATGACCAACGGCGCGTCTTCAGGCACAAGCGGCCCGATCGCTTCACCCGTCATGCCGTGAATAATATACCCCGCCAGCGCATTCACGCCCAGTGTGCGAAACATCCCTACTTGCACATTGCGCAGGTCCGCCAGCCATATGAAGAACACAAGAACAAGCAAGGAAAACCCTGCGCTAAAAGTCATATACGAGATAGACCCCGAGTGTTGATCCATCGTCCAGAGGTCTATTGGCAGTGTCGGCGCAACAAAAGGAGGCGGTGCCAGCCAGGCCTGCACGCCGCCGGAAACGTTGCCGAGCATGGCGTTATGCACGGCATTCATGCAGGCAAAGGCATATCCAAGCAACATGAGCACCGCGGACCAAATCAGGAAGGGCCGTATCGCGCCCTTCGATCCGCGCGCGGCAAGTGTGTCGTACGCAAGCGATCCCACCAGCAAGGGAATAGTCCACGTCATGAAACCCAAGGGACCGCCGTCAATCGTTCCGCCCGTGTGCTCGTTCCAATTGAAATACCAGACTTGAGAAATAAGCAAGTGCGCAAGACCGGACGCTGTAAGGAACACGACGCGCACCATAGGCGCCGCGCCGATAACCGGAAGGACCCAAATAGACGTCAGCGCAATGTGGACCAGAGTTTGAATGAACGACCACGACAAATGCTGCGTAATGTATCCCCACAGTCCCGCTTCGGAGATCTGGGCCCAACTCATCTCGCCGCCTACAATCCCGTACACGGCAAGGCCGACGAGCATGAGCCCGATGTTGCGTTTGAACGCGTGAAGAATGGCCGGGCCGCGCCCATCTTTTTCAACACGCCGCAAAAACGTGAGACGGAACGAAACGCCGACCGCAAAAAAAAACTGCGGCATGATCGTGTCGGCGTAGCTGCAATAGGTGTTGTGATGGCAGAGCAGGGGTGCGTAGTGTCTTATCGCTGCGTAGCCGCCAAGAAAGTTGACGAGGAACATCCCGGCTACGGTATATCCGCGGAATTGATCGAGCGACGCAAGACGTGCTGCCGGAGCGATTGCCATCGATACCCCTGGACATAGAAACCGCGCGTACACACGCGCGTAGAAAAAGTAGAAAGGAGTGTAACTACCTCGCGCGGGGCCGCGCAAGATCTACGGTCTAGAGGGCGTTTAGCATTTCGTCGATCCGCGTGAACTTCTCGCGCGGCTTACCGTTGACCGCACCCCGCGCAATCTCTGCCGCATCGATGCGCCGCCAATCGGCAAAGGACACCACGCGCACACCGCGCTGGGCCAACAGGCCGTGCAGCGCGTCGCTATCCGGTATCGCGCATGGAGAAAGGTCCGGGGCGTCCGACAAAAGAGAACCAACGGTCTCGTGACTGTCGGGCTTGTTTGTGCCGATGACGCCGCTGGGGCCGCGCTTAATCCAGCCTGTAACGTACAGGCCTTGAACAGCCACGCCGGCGTTTGTTACGCGGCCCGCTTCATGGGGAATGACACCGCGCGTATGGTCGAACGGTACGCTCGGGATGGGCACGCCACGATAGCCAACACTTCGAAACACGAGCCCGCAGGCAAGCTCTTCAATGGCGCCGGTGCCGACTGCGCGGGTGGTGAATGGTTTGCCCTGAAGCGTATTCAGCTCTAACGAAATAGACTCCACACGTAGCGCCCCGTGTAACGCAATAGGGCTTCTCAAGAAGTGCATGAAATAGCGGCGCCGCTTTCCCGCTGCCGTGCGTTCGGCAAACGCGCGCAACTCGGCCATATTCTTTTGTGCGGTCACATTGTCGGCGTAGTCGAGTTCGGCCTTGCTGGTGTGATCGAGTTCGAGGTCCTCAGGCCGCACGATGACGTCGCATTCCGCAAGTTCTCCCAGCTCGCGTAATTCGGGCGTCGTGCACTTCGCCTGCACTGGACCGCGCCGGCCAATGAGATGAATCTCGCGCACTTTGCTTTCGGCAAGCGCATCGAGTGCATGCTGGGCAATGTCCGTTCCACGAAGTTCGTCCGAGGTCTTGGCGAGAATACGCGACACATCCATCGCGACGTTGCCTTGCCCGATGATAACCGCGACTTCTTGTGAAAGGTCGAATACACGATCCCGATAGTCGGGATGGCTGTTGTACCAGCCGACAAACTCAGTCGCTGTGTGGCTCCCGGGCAAATCTTCACCGGGTATGTTGAGCCGGTTGTCTGTTTCTGCGCCCGTAGCGAATAGAATCGCATCGTAATATTCGCGCAGTTCTTCGAGCTTGATATCCTTTCCAATGGTGACGTTTCCCAGAAATGAAAACCGTTCGTGCTGGGCTATCTTGTCGTAGACCTTCGTCACGCTCTTGATTTTGGGATGGTCAGGCGAAACGCCACCACGCACGAGACCAAATGGAGTTGGTAGCCGATCGAACATGTCCACTTGTACGGAGAGATTGGATTTTAACAGCGCCTCGGCCGCGTAAAACCCACTCGGCCCGCTCCCCACAATCGCCACGCGCAGCGGCCTGTCCGCGCTGCCCAGACTGCTCATCCATCCTCCCGCGCAACGGCCCGTAAACAGCCGCCGCGATGCCCTCGTCCTTGATACTCCCCCGGCAAGAATTAGAACGATACGGGGCGGCATTCGGCAAGTCAAGGCGTTGCGGCGAACGCAACTTGTGTGTAAACATTCACAAGCAAGTGAAACGCTGGACTGCATACAATGATTCGTGAAGTCGATCTCACAAACGCGACTTGGTACCAAGGGTCGCGCTACAGCTATCCGCTGCGCTCGGAACACACGAACGGCACGCTTGCCATTGTCGATGTGTATAAGCGGCAAGGTACCGAGCCGCCGCCGCATGTGCATCTGCGCGAGCATGAAATCTTCGTGATTCTCGATGGCGAGATTGATCTGCGGGCAGGCGCGGACTCCTTTACCGCTGCGCCCGGCGGCGTCGCGTTTTTGCCGCGCGGCATTGCGCACCAGTTTTTCCTGAAGCAGGCGTGGGGCCATGCACTGATTGTTGCCGTTCCCGGTGGGTTTGATAAATACCTTGTGCCCTTCAGCGAACCTTGCGCGCATCTCGATGAACCGCCGCTTTGTGACATGCCGCCGGACATTCCAGGCCTTATTGCGCGCGGTCGGGAGTTTGGAATTGAGTTTGTGCCGCCAGGCATGGACCTGGCCGCGCATCCGTCAAAGCAGCCGGACGGACTAATCCCATTCGCGCGCGCAAGGGACGAAGGAGAGTTGCTCAATATTCTCGGTATACCTGTGCGGGTGAAAATATCGACATTAGAATCAGGCGGTGCGTTGTCCATGTTTGTAACCGAAGACGCACCTCGCATGGGCCCGCCGTTGCATGTGCATCACAAGGAAGACGAGACCTTTTATGTGCTTGAAGGCGAGTACCGCGTGCGCGCTGGCGACGATGCGTTTACTTTGAAGAAAGGACAGATGGCATTCGTGCCGCGCGGCGTGCAGCACTGCTATGCGAACGCAGGATCGTCCAACGGAAGTCTGTTGGTGATTACTACTCCAGGTGGCTTTGAGGAATTCTTCCGCGACATCGATACGTTGTGCCGTGAGGGGACGCCTTCGGTGGATTCGCTCAACGCAGTTGGCGCCAAACATCGGATCGACTTTGTCGGGCCGCCGATCTTTACGTAGGCGCCGTGCGCATCGCCGAAATCATCCGCCGCGCTGTACGGCATCCCGACGAAATTCTTCCCGGCATTGTCTGCGTCTATACACGGCGTCACGTGAAACGCGTAACACGTGACGGCATTGTATTTCATGAGTACCGCGGCGAGCTTTATCCAGACTATCTGACGCACGGCAATGCCGCATCGAACATTGTTGAGCACGCGAAACAATTCTGCGCCGGCTCGGGTATTGATATCGGCGCAAACCAGTGGCCGTTTCCGGGTGCGGTTCCGATCGATGATCGTGGACGAGAGAATGCGTATTCCCTGGATCGATTCGAGGACGGCAGTCTCGATTATGTTTTCAGCTCTCACTGTCTGGAACACCTCGCGCGCTGGCAAGATGCGTTGCGGTTGTGGATTCGCAAACTGAAGCCGGGCGGTATATTGTTCCTATATCTGCCGCACGAATCCTGCGCGTTGTGGCGGCCCGGCGCGCCTTGGGTTGGCGGCGCGCACAAGTGGTCGCCGACGTGGCAAGTACTGGTGCCGTTCCTGCAATCATGCGGCATGGAGATCGTCGCGTACGACGACGGCCACGACCGCTATTGGAGTTTTCACATCGTTGGCAAGCGCACGTCCTAAACGCCCGCGCAAACGCACCGCGCGCCGCAAACCGAAAGCACCGCCAAAGCTGATTTCGGTCGTCATCCCCGCGTACAACGAGGAACCAAATCTTCGCTTTATCTATGAATATTTGCGAGTCGTATTCGACAATGGAAACGACGACGCAGAGATCGTCTTTGTCGATGACGGCAGCACGGACAATTCGCGCGAGATTCTGACACAACTGCACAAACACGATTCGCGGGTAAAAGCGATTTTCCTTTCGCGCAACTTCGGGCAATCGGCGGCGCTGACCGCGGGCATCGAAGCTGCTAAAGGCGACGCGATCATCGTGATGGACGCGGATGGGCAGGACCCGCCCGAAGTTGTGCCAGACCTCATCGCGAAGTGGAAGGAAGGATATGAAGTTGTCGGCGGGAAGCGCACGTCACGTCGCGGCGAACCCGTCATCAAGCGCGCACTCGCGTTCGTTTGGTATCGGGTGATGCGGCTTCTCGTCGGATGGGACATGCCGGTCGATACGGGCGAGTTCCGTATTTTAGACCGAAAAGTTGCCGATGTGTTCTGTGCGTGTCCGCAGCGGCATAGGCTTGTGCGCACCTTGACTTCATGGCCGGGATTTCGGCAGACGACGGTGGATTACGATCATGCGCCGCGCCATGCGGGGAAGTCGAAATACACGACAGGCTCGAGCTTCCGGCTGGCGTTGACGAGTATCACCGGTTTTTCTCTGGCGCCATTGCGCATCGCGTTTGCGGTTGGAATCGCGGTGATTTTCTGCGCGCTGTTCGCGTGTGCATGGATATTGATTTCTGGTGCGCGCGATACCGTGAATCTAATTGCGCTGGCAGTCGCTGGGCTTTGGCTGCTCGGCGGCATCCAATGCGTTTTAATCGGCATTATTGGCGAGTATGTCGGCCGCAATTATATCGAGACACAACGACGGCCTTTGTATGTTGTGCGGGATACAGTTGGGATTAATCGGAAATAAAAAAAGAATACTGCCGCACTGCGTGGGGCAGTATTCTTTACGTCTAACTACAATTACGAGCGCGAGAATCGTCTCGTGAAATAAGCTATCAGTTCTGTTTCGCTAGATACTCCGCTACACCTGCTGCCGTCGGCTTCATGGCGATTTGGCCTTCGCGCCAGTTGGCGGGGCAGACTTCCCCGTGGGTTTCGTGGTATTGCAACGCATCGAGCATGCGGATGGCTTCGTCCACGTTGCGACCCAGCGGAAGGTCATTGATCACCGCGTGGCGCACGACACCGGCCTTGTCGATCAGGAACAAGCCGCGCAAGGCGACCGCTCCGTTAATCAACACGCCATATTGTTCCGCGATTTGTTTGGTGAGATCCGCGACGAGCGGGAACTTCACGTTGCCGATGCCGCCCTTTTCTAATGGCGTGTTCTTCCACGCGAGGTGCGTGAATTGTGAATCGACCGAGATGCCGATGACCTCGCAGTTGCGCTTCTTGAATTCGTTCAGCTTGCGATCGAACGCGACGATTTCCGACGGGCATACGAAGGTGAAGTCCAGCGGATAGAAGAATACGACGGCGTACTTGTCGCCGCGCAGTTCCGAGAGGGATTTCTCGGCAATGGTATTGTCCGCTAGGACAGTTTGCGCTTTGAACTCAGGCGCAGGTTTGGTAACCAGCAATGACATATGACGCTCCTTCATTTGCGAGTCTTCCGCCCAAACCAAGGGCCGCTCGCGGCATTTTTGAGTTAAAACGGTGCGGCGCACCGATCCCCTTTAGGCACAACACAGGGAAATTCTTCGGCGCATCCCCCCGGATGCGACGCCCCCTTTTTGCGAAAAACGGGCGTATTACCGAAGCAATAGCCCGCTGCATTCGGCCATAAATGGCGCGGGGGTAGTATCCTTCCTGATGCCCAGCCGTGTCAAGGCGAAGTCGTATCGGACGGGGTCCTCCGGCGCGATAATGCGGAAAGCGGCAGTAATTTCGCGCGCGGTGCGCAGATCGGCGGCATTGCGTCTGGTCAGCCCCAAGCCCTTTGCGATGCGGTGCATATGCGTGTCTACGGGGACGATTAGTTTTGCCGGGCTGATTTGTGTCCAGCCACCGGGATCCACCGCGTCGCTGCGAATCATCCAGCGCAGATACAGGTGCAGGCGTTTGCACGCACTGCCGCGCTGCGGATCGGGAAGCAGGTAGTTTGCGCTGCCGTTCACATTCAATAGATCGATGAAACGCTGGAGGCCGGGCAGAATGTCTTCGTCAGCTTCGGCGATGCAGCGGGCAAAGGCGTTGCCGAGATTGCCGTGGCGTTCGCGGATGTTTTTTGCGCCAATGAGCATCGCCGTCAACTCCGCGCCGGTGGAATAGCGGTGTCGAAACGATTTGAAGGTGGACTCGATGCGGCGCGGCGTCGATTCGTCGAGCCACTTTGCAGGACGCGGCATCGCTTCGAGCACATTGGCAATACTCGCGAGGATTTGCTTCACGTTGCCAAACGCGAGACTCGATGCGATGAGCCCGGCGATTTCACGATCGCCGGAGTCGTCAAATCCGCGCATGGTTTGCAGCGGATCTGGCGAGATAAATTCAGGGCGGTTCCACGTCTCATACAATGCATCGAGCGCGGGCTTCAGCGTGTGCATATTTGACACGATCCGAGTCGTAGCGCTACCGGCGGTCGTGCTTATTCTTACGCTAGTAAACTTTTTCACTGATATGTCTCTTTAATTACTTAGAATCTCTAACAAAAATTGCCAGAACCCCTTCAGGGTTCACACGGTGCTGGTGTGGCTTACCCAGGGTAGGCCCGCCTGCGTCGAAGCGACTCCGGCGGGTCAACCCTGGGGTACATGCTGGAATCCCTTCGGGATATTCAAGTTTCGTCAAAGGCCTTTGATCACGTACGCGGTATTCGCAATACACCTCAGGCCCACGCAGCAATGCTATTGTATCGGAGCCCGCAAGCGTCGATAAGCGTGAGTCGGATCGGGGGCGGGGTGGAGCCGTCCACTTCCCCGGCATCAACGCTGGAAGGCCCTCACTATGTAGCCCACCGCGTTGCACTCTACCGACCACGGATCTCGCGGATTGGGATCTATGGGAAACAAGGGGTCGGATTGCGCATGGTGCACTGAAAGGTTGTATGCGCACGCGAAACGACCCATATTTAATTAACAGCCTATAGCAAGAAGGCGAATAGTGGGGCGATTATAAGCAATTCGGAATGAATCAGATCTCAGGTACGCGTATCGTTAAACGTCACTTCGGATGCCGGTTCGGTGGCGCCTTCGATCCGGGAGTCGGTTTGATTATTGCTGAATCGCGTATTGTTGAAGCGCATGCCTTTGACCCAATCCTCCACATGAATTCCTAGGCGGAAGTTGGAGATTTCCAGATTGTTCAATTGGGCTTCGGTCAGCGCGACGGCGAAGATCCCTTGGCGATCCAGTCGCTCGCCGCCACCATGCAGCGTAATGTTGCGAAGGACCGGACGGTCGAGGCCCGGATGTACCGGATCCCGAACCGGGTCGTAACCTAGATTCCGGTGTGCCCTGTAGATGTTGTCTGCGGCACCGTTGAGGACAATTCCATACAATAATGCCCGTTCGATCCGAACGTCTTCGATTCGATACCCGGTGTGTTGGAAGTCTCGGAGATCTTCGCGCGCAAATTCGTAGCCGAAATCGCCGCCGAACACCGCTACTGCAGTTGCCGCTTCCTCCACGTGCACGTTTCGAATCGTGATGTTGTGGCAGGCGGAGCATCGGACACCGGCGTCGTTTCCGTCCACATTGCGTGTGAGGCGGCCAACGCGGAGATTTTCGATCAGAATGTCATGCGGGTGCGTCGAGTAAATCAGTTTTTGCTCCCACAGTTCCCGCATACGGAAAACCTGCGCATCTTCGGTCGTTATCGGTCCAACCGATCCCCAGTCCATTCCCACCCCGACAAAAGCCTTGGCAGAATCCCGCACCGTCACGTCGCGAATGACACCGTTGCAGGCTTCAGACATGAGTTGGATGGCGGAGGCTTCAAACGGCTGATTGATGGTGATATTTTCGATGGTCCAGTTGCGCACGGTTGAAAAGTGTCCTGGTTTGTCTGGCGTTCCGCCATGGCCATAGGCGGCCCCCACACTTATTCCGCTGTGCCAGCAGCCTTGCGAGCCTTTTCCTTCGCTTCGGATCACCTTAATCGTGCCATTGCGGATCGAAGAATTGTTGGACAGCCGGACTCCGTAGCTGTTTGAGCGACAATCCAGGAACAGCGTTGACCCTTGTAGATCGAGATGCACGTTTTCCGGAACCAACAGGGGATGGTCAGAGCGCTCACCGGCGATTATTTCTTCCCTGACCGTACAGTGAATTTCGCTGGAAGGTTTGAGTCGCAGGACGCGACCCGCGCCGGTATGGCTATTCAATGCGGACTGCAGATCGTCGCCATTATGTGCGTCGATATCCACTAATTCACGAGATTGTTCGGCGGCGAGCGCCTGCCTCTGGCCAGCACTGGCGCCTGCCATGATTGTCGCGCAAGTGCCCACGGCAGCCTTGACGAACTTACGTCGATCCAGTAAGTCACTCGCTTCGCGCAATTTGTTGCCCTCCATGCGTGTAGTTGCCAAATCCTGAAAGTCAGCCCGGATTGATGGATTTGTCGGCACTTCACTTTCTCACTTATGTTACGTGGGGGCGTGAAACCTGGGAACTCCCACCACCGGAGAGGAACGCCATCTTACCAATTTTTATGGAGAGTTCGCTGAGTGACGACCATACGCTCTTGGTAGCTTGCTTGTTTTGCGTTTCGCCAGTTTCTGGGAAAATGCTAATATTCCATCTATACAAAACTTGCGCAACAAGATGTTGTCGTCCATGCGGGTTGCGCATGCATGCCGGTGTTTTCTTGCCCTTTTCACCATCGGCTGAGAGGAGATTTCATACCTTGCGTTCACACTTTCGCCTTCTGGCACTTGCTGCAGCGATTACCGTCGGTCTATTTACCGTGGGATGTTCAAGTCCCAAACCCTGGCCGGAAAGTCCGCTATATGAAGCGCCAATCAACGACCCGAATTGGACGCCGCCCGCGAATAAGCAAGAGGCCATGGAGGCCCTAGCAGGGCGCTATGCGCACTACGATGTGGTTGCTTACGAAGGAGAAACGCCCAATGGACCTTTATCGACCTTTGTGATCTCGTATGGCTTTACGGAATTGGTCATCGAAAATGGGGAACTTGTCGAGAACGACTGCTTCTGCCACGCCGAGCACAAAGCCAACCAGAACATGACAACAACCTTCCCCGACGAGGCCACGCAAGCGATTCTGCCGCGCAGCAGCGTGGTGGAAGTATATAAAGAAGATGGCGAATGGAAGCTCCATCGACCGGCAACGCCAACACTTATCGGAATTGGTGGCGACCCGGATCTTCCACTATCGATGGATCCGAATGATCCACTAATCGAAGACAGCGACGGCGACGGTAAACCTGGCGTAACGGTATTCTTGAATCTGTTCGGATTTATCGAGGGCGAGATCTACATCGCCCGCCGGGAGATTTTTCAAAACGATGTGACACTCTATTCGGATGGTTCGCTACGCGGCACCGTGACCGATGATTCTGAACAGCTCGTGATCGGGGCATCCATCGGAATTTTGAACGCGCCCAACAACCCGGACCAGTGGCCTGACTTGGGACTGAGTCCTCTGCTCCTGATACCCATTGCCGACGATATCGACACTTGCGAAGAACTGATGGCCAACCGGGACAACCTGTTTCCCGAAGAGCCCGAGTTTTAGTCGTATAGCGACGTCGGTATTCCGTCTCGCGATAAGCGCAGTTGATTGAAACACTCACACAAACTTCGCCGCGTGACGCTTAAGACAGCGACGAAACAGCAACGAGCCGACTTGGTCGATTATTGCTGCGCTTGTGCACCGGGGCGCCGTTGCACTTTTTGCAGCATGCGACCACGATTTTCCTTGACCTCCTCCAAGGTAATTTTTCCGTTCTTATCCAGGTCATTTCCCTGAAAGAACATTTTTTGTTCGACCGGAACTTCGTCCTCGGTGATTACGCGGTCGGCGTTTTTGTCGAATTGCGCCATCACCTGTTCGGCAGTGAGCATGTCTTTTCGAATCCCCGTGCGCTGCGCCGCACGATCCCGCAGGTTCGCATTCGGGCCTGGCAGTTGTTTTCGGGCCGCGGCCAGTTCATCGCGCGTGAGCGTTCCATTGGCGTCAAGATCTGCTTTGAGGATGACTGCGCTCAGTGAGACCGGTATCTCCGCCGGTTCCAGCGCTCCGCTGCGATTGGTATCAAATCGCGCCAGGACATCTCCCGGGGGCGGCATGGGAATTTCGGCTTCGGTACCGGGCGTGGGAGTATCCAGTGCCGGATTCTTCTCTGTTGTTTTTGGGCGTTGTGCGTCGAAATTGCGTTTTGATCGTACTGCGAAGGCGCCAACCGCGAGAAATACGACGAGTAGACCAACCGCGACACTTACAGCAAAAAAGCGCGTGCGCGAAGCAGGCTTCGCGATTGCGATACTTTTGCGTTGAATCGCTTTTGTTACGGATTCGGAGAGTGTCGCACCGACTCGTATCCGTTCCATATCGCACAAGACTTCATGCGCGGACTGGTAGCGATTTGCGGCATCCTTTTCGAGCAATCGATGCACCAGTATGCAGACTGACTCGGGCAGGCCAGGCACTAGATCCGTGAGCGCTTTCGGCGACTCTTGCGTGATTTTTCGGATCAGCGTTGCAGGGGTATCGCCGTCAAAGGGGAGCATCCCGCTGAGCATTTCATAGGCCGTTGCGCCGAGGGAAAACAGATCGCTGGCGGGCGAAATTTCTCCGACCCCGCATTGTTCGGGGGACATGTATTGCGGCGTGCCAATAAAGGTCCCTTCGGTAGTAAGCTGGGTACGCGCGTTGAGCACCTTGGCCACACCAAAATCGGTTACGTGGGCGCGGCCTGATTTGTCGATCAGAATATTGGCGGGTTTAATGTCGCGATGGATGATACCTTGGGCGTGCGCCGATTCGAGCGCGGATGCCACTTGACCGGTAATGTTCATGGCCCGCTGCCAAGGCAAAGTGCCTTGTGCGTTGAGTATCACATCGAGGGGTTCGCCGTCTATCCATTCCATCGCGAAGAAAGGTACGCCGTCTTCTACCCCTACAGAGTGGATCCTGACAATATTGGGATGGTTCAGTTTTGCAGAAGCACGAGCTTCACGATGAAAACGTTCGACCAACTGTTCGTCATGCACAAGTGTCGAACGAAGCACCTTGAGCGCCACTGTCCGATCCAAGGCGGTGTCGTGCGCCATGTACACTTCGCCCATACCACCTCGACCCAAACGACGGTCGATTTGGTAGATGCCTAGTCGTTTTCCGGATAGATGGCCCTCGTTCCCCATCAGGTCTCCCGTTAATGTTCCACGAGTTTCGACAGCCGACTAAGTTGTTCAACACCAAACTAAGCAGCTTGGCTTGCTGTGGGAAGGAAAAAAATCAATCCCCCTTAACCGGTAGCTGGTGACTGATCTGTAAGCACACGATATTGTACACGAAAGATCGTGCATACCTATGGAGGCAGTAGATCTCTCTAACGGTCTGTTGAAACCCGCGGTGTCTTTAGATTTGAATGCCAACTTAACGTAGCGGCTGAAAATTCTTTGCGGGCCGATGGAAAGCACGAAATGTTGTTCTTACTGATAGGAACCACCACAGCGTCAGCCACCAGGTCTGTGCAGCAAAGGCTGCCATTCCTTCGGCCCACGATTCGCCATCAAAGAATCCAAAGATCATCATAATGGTCAAAGCCGGAGCCCAAATCGGGCTTGTAAAGAGCACAAAAAGTTTCTCAGTTAGACCATCGACAATGCCAAACGCAATCGGAGCGAGCAGCATCACACAGGCAAATGTCAATCTGGCTTTTTCGGTTTTGATGACGTAAAACATCGGCGCAAGTAAAGCGAGTGTGGCTAGCAACATAAAGGAATTGAGCTGATACGAATCTATTTGCTCGACAGAATCAAGATTTCGCAGCGAAAGGATAGCTTCTATCGTGCCGACAGGCTCGCCGCCAAACTCAACCGTTGTCGAAACCAGGATTCCAAGTAGATGCAGTATGAGGATGGAAGTAATTACTCCCAGGAATAAATGGTACCTGCGTATCCAATTCATTGCGTTCTTCTATTTTTTTGAAGTTTTTGGCTGCGTTATTGCGCCGTAAATTTCAGGCCTCCGGTCGCGCAGGTGGTTGTCGTCTTTAGCCTGGGATAGGTCGATGTCGCAGACGGTGACGCCGGGAGTGTCGCCTTCCCATTTTGCGAGGACTTTCCCGCCGGGGCCTGTCACGAGACTTGTAGAAGGATGAGCGAAGGCGATGAAGCACTGATTCTCGTAGGCGCGGGTTCGCATGATGGCTTCGTTCATCTCCCCGGCGAAGCCGTAGGTTGGGTTCAGGATTAGGCGCGCGCCTTCGAGGCGCAGGGTGCGGGGTGTTTCGGGCCAGCGGCGGTCGGCGCAAATCATGATGCCGACTTTGCCGAAGGGCGAATCCCACACGGGAAGGCCTTCACCGGGGCTGTACTGCAAATCGTGCGTTTGCAGGTGCGTCTTGTGGTAGAGGCCGATGCGCTCGCCTTGCGCGTTCCAGAGGCCGGCGGCATTGAAGAGTTTGTCGTTCTCGACAGATGTAAACCCGAAGCAGATCATTAAGCTGCGTTTTTTTGCTTCTTCCGCTACCCGTGCGAGGTAGGTGCTCGTGTTTAGGTCTTGGCCGATGGTGCGCAGTTTTTCGGGCGTGGAAGTTTCGTCGGGAGCGGCGTATCCATCGAGCCAGCATTCGGGGGTGATGAAGACATCGGCCTTTTGCGCGGAGGCTTCGTCGAGCTGGGTGAGAAACGTTGCGAAGTTTTTTTCGACGTTCCATTTTTCGGGGACGCCGTGCATGAGTGCGAGGCGGAGGGTGTCACGTGGCGCGTCGTTGGCATTTGTGGCTACGACAGCAAGAGCGAGCACTAGACTGAGCATGGATGGCACTCCGTGAATGGGCAATAGAGAATAGTCGATTACGAGGACGATTACGAGGCCGATTCGCCGCGAAGAACGCGCAGTAAAAATGCGAACGCTCGATGCCGTAACGAGGCTTGAACGGTCTCGATTCGCCAATTCTGTTAGGGCTGTGTTATGATGCCGGCCGTGGTTGAAGCTTGTCGCGATGAAGGTGCAACCGGAGGAAATCGCGAATGCACGAACCAAAGCGTACCGAGCCGTGGTGCTATACCATGACGCCGCGCGAAAGCCGATTCTGGCACGAGGCGGGCCCGGAAAAACGCCAGCGCCTGCTGGAATGCCTGGCGGCACGGGTACTGGGCGAAGCGGTCGATCACGATCGCAGCCGTTTCGTCATCATGGATGAGGGGGGCGAGATCGTCGCCAAGGGCAAAATTCAGGCGCCCAACATCCACGACGAACTGGAAAGCATGTCCCGCGGGCAGAACCGGCTCAACTAACACGCAATGCTGTTGACGCGCGCCGCTGCGTGCGGCACGCGGCGCGCCCCTTCCGTCTAAGCCTCGCCTCCGTACTCTGGGCGAATTGTCAACACAGGGCAGCGCGCAACGCGGACAACTTTTTCCGCTACGCTTCCGAATAGCACATGGCTCAAACCGGAACGACCATGGGTGGGAACGACGATGAGGTCAACTCCGGCTCTCTCCGCGTATGAAGCGATTTCACGGAAGGCGGTTCCGACGCGCACTTCACCTTCGACTTTAACGTCGGTAATGTTTTCGCACATTTTCTGCACGAGTTGGCGCGATTCGTCTTCCAACTGCGGCCCGAGCTGGACGGCAGAATCGGACATCACTTCGGGAAGTACGATTGGGACTTCCGTCGCGTGAAAAATGATCAATGTTGCATTGAATTCCTTGACGAATGATTTCGCAAATGGCAGCGCCTTGTCTGAAAACGGCGAGAAGTCTGTTGGAAAAAGGACGCGCTTGATCTCCAGCGTCATGTCATATTCTTTTACGAATTCGTGCTCCGGATGCTTCACGCTTAGCACGGGCACAGGTGACTGACGAACAATTTTTTCGGCGACGCTTCCGAACACGAGATGTTCAACACCGGAGCGTCCGTGTGTGGCCATTACGATCAATGTGGAGTCCGTTTGTTCGGCGAGGCGCAGTATCTCTTCGGTCGGATTACCCAGAACGACATGGGTTTCGGATTTCACGCCTTCATCGTCCGCGATCTGTTTCAAATTTGTCATGCGAATCGTGGCGTGCTCACGCATGGAGTCGATGAGCGCGTGCGACTCCGACTCGGCGAGCCACATTTCATTGCCGCGCACACCGGCGAGCGCGGACCGATCAAGCACGTGTACGTAGTGAATCGTCCCGGCGAATTGCTTCGCCATGGCCACGGCGTACTTGAGCGCGTAATTCGCGTAGGTGGAGAAGTCGGTTGGAACGAGAATGTTTGCGTTGCGGAACATACTTGGACTCCCCTGTTTGTTCATCGCAATCCTTACATAATAGTACGCTCCCAGAGTCAGGAGAAACAACGCGGCCACAAGCATGACTGCTTGTGGCCGTATTGTTAGAAGATTGATGCGCTAGCCGCGATCGCGATTTTGCCGCTCATTGTTGCGCGGTGAATTGTCCTGGCCGCGCGGGGTCGTGTCGCCTCGGCCTTGTTGCTGCCGCTCCACGGATTCGCGCGGTTCCGCTTTACGCTTTTGCTGTGCGGCTTGCGGCGGGTTCACACGCGGTTGCGGGGCAGGCTCGGATTTGCGCATTTGCTGCTGCGCACGGGATTGCGCGGGCTGGCGATAGACGCGCGGCTGCGCCGCCTTCGGCTGATAATCGCGTTCACGCGTTGCCTGCTCTGCGCGTCGCGCGGATTCCTGCTGTTGTTGTTCGCGGCGTACGTTGTCAGCCGCCTTTTGCGAAGCGTCTTTAGCACGCGCTTTTGCTTCGGTTCGCTCGCGCGCTTCAGCGCGTTCGCGGTCCTTTTGCTGACGCGCTGCTGTATTCGTGCGCTCCTTAGCATCCTGCTCGGCGCGTTTGGCCTGGATTTCGCGGTTGCGGTTGTCGCGCTCGCGCGCAGCGGATTCCGTGCGATTCTTTTCCGCCTGTTCTGCACGTACGCGTTCATTGTCGCGGTTACGGTTGTCGCGTTCGCGTGCTATGGCTTCCGTACGTTCTTTTTCCGTTTGAGTGGCGCGGGCGCGTTCATTGTCGCGGTTACGGTTGTCGCGGTCGCGCGCGATAGCATCCGTACGTTCTTTTTCCGTCTGCTCTGCGCGTACGCGCTCGTTCTCACGGTCGCGCATTGTCACGTCGGCTTGACCGCGGCCGCGTTGCTTTTCCTTAGTAGCGTCTTCTGCCGCGCGATCACGGGCTGTGCGATCGCGCACGGCTTGGTCAGCGCGATCCTTTGCACCCTGATCGCCTTCTTTTGGATCCCGGTTTAATCTATCCTTTTCGGCCATGTCGCCCGCCGCGTCACGGTTTCGCTTTTCGCGGGCTTGACGCCGGGCTTCACGATCGGCCGGGGCTTCGCTTGCAATCACCGGTTCGGGTTGCTTGGCTTCCGCATCAAGTTTTACCTGGCGCCGTTCGCGTTGAACCTTATCCGGTGTTGGGGACTCTTTTGCGTTGGCGGTCAGTTTTGCTTCGCCGCGCGCCTTCGGCTTGCGCTCGCGCTCCAGGGTTGCCGCTATGTCCCGCGCATTGCGATCGCTTCGGGCCAATTGCACTGGCCCGCGTACGATACGATCGGGGCGATGGTGGTATTCGCGAAAGTTCTTACCGCGCAGGAAGTCGTTGGCGGCGAAATGACGGTTATCGTCGTCGTAGATATTCCAGATGTTGATGTTTGTCACGTTAATGTTTTGGACGATCTGGGGACGTACCGGCGCGATGTAGCTGCCGCCGTAGTACAAATGATTCTGTGGAACGAAACTGGTGGCTGCGAAACTGAACGCTACGCCTCCGATATCGAACGTTGCACCAACACTTGTAACCGGGTGGTTGTAGTAGTCGATCGGTGTCCACATAAAGTTGTCGCCGTAACGCATCGTGGCGCACCAGGCGGGCGACCACACTGGATCGTAACTCCAGCACCAGCCGTACTGCGGGAAGTAATTCCAGCGGCCGTGGTGCGAGGTGATATATCCGAACGGGTGATCGTCTACCCAGCAGTTACCGACGTTGCGCACGTAGCTCCAGTGTCCATGACGGTACGGCACGTAGTCGGAGACGTAGGTGGGCCGCCAGTAGTTGCGGCCGTCGATGTAATCCCACTCACCGTAATGACTGAGTTCGCCATAACCAATTGTCGAGTCGCTTATCGCGACCGACGTGGGAATACTGGTCACGCCCATCGCGATGAATTCACCGCGATCGCGGTTCCATAGATCAAAATCGTCGTCGTATCCCAGTTGAAAAGCGACTGGACGCGAGGGCAAGTAGCCGGGTTCGATGTATACCCGTTGACTATCGGCTACACGTTGATATCCCGACGAGCCGACACGCACGTCGGCTGCGCCCCAACGGACGGACACTGTCGCGCCGCCGTTGTCGAGCACGTCAATACGCGCGCAGGAGTTTGGCATCAAGCCGACCGTGCCTGACGGTGTATGCAAGATTACTTCCCCGGTCGAGCGTGCGAGGCGGTGCAAATACACAGAGCCGGTGGCTAGACGCACCGAACCGGACGGCGCCAAGGATTCAATCTCCACGTTGCTGCCGTCGGCCATGCGCAAGTAGTTGCCAGCATTCAGCTCAATTTCGGCGCTACCTTGTTCGCGCACCCACAGATTGTCGCCGGGCATGACGATCGTGTTGGTTGTCGCGTAGGACCAATCGGCGTCGTTGCTGCCACGCAAGACCGTTCCACCTTCGTCGAAACTGACGCGCGCACGGACTTCGCTTTGACCGTAAGCAGGCCACAGCCAAACGGAGCCGATGGCCAGCGCGAAAGTTGCTAGCGGTGTTCGAAGTGATGAGAGCATGTTGCGATCTCCTCTGTACTGACCACGCAAATGCATGCGCGGCGTTGCCGACTACAAGACAGGCAACGTTTCTGACGAGATCGTACCACTGCGTATTTAATGCCGAGCGAGAGAATACGATTAATAATTGCGTAATCTTTTTCCGATAGATGCCGGATAAATTACCGTAATTGTAGGAAATAGCGAAGCACGGGGTTAATTCGTTTGGCTCAAAATGCGGGGCTTAATCGTCTGCCATTCTTTTCCCAGCGATAAAAGCCTTCGCCGGATTTTGCGCCGAGCTTTCCTTCCGCGACCATGCGTGCGAGCAGTGCCGGCGGCGCGGGCATGCGTGAAGGGTCAAGATCATGCATAACTTGAAATGCGTTTAATGCGATGTCCAATCCCGCGAGATCGGCGATGCAGAGTGGGCCTACGCGAAAGTTAAAGCCATCGCACATGCCTTGATCGATGTCTTCGATCGAACCCACGCCATCTTCGACAAGACGGATTGCTTCGCAGGTCATTGCGCCGAAGATGCGGTTCATCAGGAAACCGGGGATATCCTTCTTCACGAGCACGGGATTCTTGCCGACTGCGCGGCCAAAGGCCATGACGGTATCAATCACTGTTTGCGAGGTGGTTGGCGCAGGAGTGATTTCCACAAGGCGCATTAATGGCACGGGGCCGAAGAAATGAATGCCAATTACACGCTCGGGATGTTGAGACGCCGCGGCCAATTGGGTGATCGGAATTGTGGATGTGTTCGAGCCTATGATCGCATCGCTGCGGCAGAGGGTGTCCAGCGCGCGTATGGCATTTAGTTTTGTGTCGCGATTTTCGTAGACCGCTTCTATAATCAGGTCTGCATCACCAACTACTTCATATTCTGTAGAAGTTTGAATCCTGTCTGCGACGACCTTTGAAGGCGCGTCGAGTTGTTCCTTGTTTTCCAACTTGTTCAATGACCATGCGATAGCATTTCTCGCAAACTCCAGGCGATCTTCCGCAATATCCACCAACGTCACAGAGTAATCGGCCTGCGCGCAGACCTGCGCGATGCCGCTGCCCATGAAGCCCGCGCCTATGATTGCGATGCGTTTCATTTACGCCGTGTATCCGCCGTCTACGGTGAGGACCGCGCCGCTGGTGTAACTGGCTGCATCGGACGCGAGATAGATCGCGGCGCCGACGAGTTCGCTGGGTTGCGCGTGGCGGCCCATCGGGGTGCGCGAAGTGAAGTGTTCGAGCATTTCCGGCGAGTCGATGAGGACTTGTGCGAATTTGGTTTCGACGAGGCCCGGCGCAATGCAGTTGCAGCGCACGCCTACGCCGCCGAGCTCTTTCGCGAACATCTTCGTCATCGCGATGACGGCGGATTTTGTCACGCCGTAGACGCCTTGCATGGGCGGTGGAGAGAATCCCGCGATGGATGCAATGTTGATGATCGATCCGCTGCCTTGCTCGATCATCATGCGCGCGGCGTGTTGGGCCATGAGGAAATAGCCCTTTACGTTTACTTCGAAGGTTTTATCGAAGGCAGCTTCCGTGATCTCGACAGCGGGACCGAAATAGGGATTCGCCGCGGCGTTGTTTACGAGTATGTCCACGCGCCCGAATTCCTGTTTCACGCGCGCGTACAACGCTTCGATTGCGGCGGATTGGCCCGTGTGACAGGCAATGCCCAGCGCCGCGCCGCCCGCGGCCTTTATCTCCTCCGCGACACGATCCACGCTGTCCTGCTTGCGCGAACAAACGATAACCGTGGCGCCTTGCTCCGCAAATGCTTTGGCAATGGCTTCGCCGATGCCGCGGCTGCCACCGGTGACGATCGCAACCTTGTTACTCAGACTAAAATCGACCACCGACATTCAGATTCTCCTTCTGCGGTATTGTTCGTAAGACACGCCCATACACAGCCCGTGACCCATGGGACCGGAAACAGTAACGAGGATGGTCATGTCGCATCAACTACTAGCAGGAACGGTATCTCGTGCATTGCGCGCATACCGGCAGCAACTTTCCCGTGGTGAAGGTGCGCCGCACTGCCCTTAGCTTCTCGCCCTGCCAGATTTCTTGAAATGTGGCGTCGTTCAAATGACCAATGGTGAGCCCGTCATCCGACGTACCCGCTTCCGGTGGAGCGAAGATGCAGGAGCATGCGCGCACCGTTCCGTCATAAAGCACCGATGGAAGAAATGTGCGCAGGCACGGGCGGTTTTTCAAGCGCGGCGGAATCGCCATCTCCATGATACCCACCAGGTCGTCGCTCGCAATCTGACCCGCCCACGAATCATAACCTTTGGTCTGAATGCGAACCGCGTGCTGTTCTTCGCTGGTCAACAGCGGCCGAATTTTATCAATAAAATCCGGAAAATTGAATGTCTCTTCCGCGGACACCGGGGAGCGGAACTCGATATACACGCGCAACGGGGCTGCTGCATCGTTTCGCGCGCGCAACAGCCGCGCAACACCATTGAGCAAATCGCTGTAGTGATTTGTTCGATAGACCGCGCGGTGGCTTTGTTCGTCAAAAGGCGAGGTCGATAGAAAGATTTTGGCGATCCCCGTTTTCACCAACGCTTCCACGTCGATCCGGTTGAAAAGGATGCCGTTCGTGAAAAAGGACACGGTCAATCCTTCGGAACAGACGCGCGCAATTCGGTGAACAATGTCTGGGTCTACCAACGGATCGCCTACGATTGGCGTGAAGCTGACTTCCTCTCCGCCCATCTCCTTGAATTCTCGGAGGACCCGCTCGAAGAGTTCGTCATCCATGACGCCCTTCCCCGCGCGCCACACCTTTTGATACTGGTACGCACAAAAGATGCAGTTTGCGTTGCAGATGTTGGTCGTCTCGATATGCAGGCTTGGCGGGGGAACGCGTTCAAGTTGCTTCCATGGCAATACTGCGCGCGCCCGCGTGCGCAATTCTTCATATAACCATTTGCCATGGCGGCGCAGGGGCGAATCGTAGGGAAAATGGGTGACGAGGAAGCTTGTCAGTCCCAATGCGATTACCTCCTCCCGGGATTTAGGAAATGGCCTGGGCCGAATATACGCCGGAATGTTCTCGACTGTGCTCTAGAATACGCCGCACGATCGCCGGACCGTGATCGCGGCTGTTTTCTATAAAAACAATGTTTGATTCCTGGCCGGCGCATAGCGTGCCCGCAACGTACAGCCCGGGTACATCGGTCTCGAAATGTTCGTCTAATGCGGGCTTGCCACAGGACCGATCGATTGTGGCGTTTAACGAGGCGATGAGCGAGGTGTCCGGCTCGTAGCCCGTCATTGCCAGAACGAAATCGTTTGCGATAGTGATGTCTTTGCCGCTGCCGTTGCGCAGCACTACGTCGTCCGGACGTATCTCCGCGACTTCTACGCTTCGATAGCACGCGATTGAACCTTCGGCAATGCGATTCTCGATGTCCGGCTCTATCCAATATTTGGTTTCAAATTTGCTGCCGCGCATGACGACGGTGACACGCGTGCCATTGCGCCACAATTCGAGGGCAACTTCCGCGGCGCTGGAGCCTGCGCCGATTACGAGTACGTCGTGATCGGAATACCAGTGCGCTTCGGTGTAGCGGTGTGAAACTTTTGGCAAATCTTCGCCGGGTATGCCGAGTGGTCGCGGGCTGTCATAGAAACCCGTGGCCATCACAACGTTACGCGCGCGCCAGGTGTATGTGCGGCCGAATAGATCTTTCACGGCGATATCAAAGCCGTGCGCGGCTTTTGTCACGGCGGTGACTTCGCAATAGGTGGCTATCTGTAAATCGAAATATTTCACGAAGGTGCGGCAATACTTGAGGTATTCCTGCCGCGTGGGATTCTTCTCCATCGTGACTAAGGGAAAACCGGCGAGCTCCAGTTTGTCCGCTGTGGAGAACCAGCGCATGTAGGTGGGGTGCGACGCGAGCGCGCTGCATACGGGGCCTTTGTCGATCGCGACAGCGTCAAGACTGGCTTCTTTTGCCGCGTGCAGTACGCCGAGCGCGGCGGGGCCTGCGCCGACGCAGACGATGTCGAGCAATTTATCGAGTCCGTAACGGTTCATTAACTAATGCACCCAGTATGAACGTCGCTGGCAACAACGTCTCGTATTGTTGAATCTAGCGTTTTACTTCGAGATGCGCCACGTTCAGGCAAACGAGGCGCTACTGCGCGCGATCTGTAGGCTAAAATTAGCCCTTTGTGATCGTCTCATCCAAGTTTAGCAAGGAACGGCACACGAGCACCCACGCGGCAAGTTCTTCATCTGTCGCCGCGCCGGGAGATGTGTCCGCGGCGAGCGCGATGCTGTCGGTCGTATGTGCAGCGGCGATCTTTGCGCGTTCCGAGTTCAGGAAATTCAGAATTGCTTGTGTCTCAGCGTCATCCGGCGGACGCGAGACGCAGAGCATGAATGCGTAACGGATGCGCGCGGTATCGTCGCCGTTGTAATCGATCAACCGCTTTGCGAAGGCCTGTGCTGCTTCGACAAAGACGGGATCGTTTAACAATGTGAGTGCCTGCAGCGGCGTATTGGAGCGGTTGCGCTTGACGACGGCGACGTCGCGGGCAGGTGCGTCGAACATGGACGCCGCGGGATATGGAAGGGTACGTTTCCAATACACGTACATGCCGCGGCGGTAGCGGTCTTCGCCTTCCGCGACGGTCCAGCCCTCGCCGGGATACACGAGCGAGAGCGCACCATCCGGTAGCGGCGGTTTCATGCTCGGGCCGCCAATCTTCGCGCTTAACAGTCCGCTGGCGGATAGGGCAATATCGCGCACAAACTCTGCTTCTACACGGTAGCGCGGTGCGCGCGCCAGCCACTCGTTGGCCGGATCCGCTGCGAGTAGATCGGGTGTCGTGTTGGAACTCTGACGGTAAGTTGCGGAAGTGACGATCATGCGGGTCAGATCTTTGATATCCCAACCGCGCTGCATGAACTCTACCGCGAGCCAATCGAGCAGTTCCGGGTGGGTCGGCAAGTCTCCGCGGGAGCCGAAGTCTTCTAGCGTTGCGACGATGCCGCGACCGAAGTAAGTTTGCCATAGCCGATTCACCATCACGCGCGCGGCGAGGGGGTTTTCTTCCGACACAATCCATTTCGCAAGGGTCAGCCGCGTAAGTGGAGCGTCTTGCTGCAAGGGCGGCAACACCGCGAGCACGCCCGGCTCGACGGGATCTTTTGGGTTCAAGAACTCGCCCCGATGAAATACACGCGTGACGCGCGGTGCTTCGCGTTCGAGAAGGACTTGTGCCTTTGCGAATGTTGGCATCGACTTGCGCAGATCTGCGATTTCCTTTTGCGCTTCGGCCAACTCGGGCGCAACGGTCACATAGTAATTCTTGAGTGTGGTTGTCTCCGCATCGGTGCGTACCGATTTCGTGAGTATGGATTCGACTTCCGCGGGTACGCCGCTCGTGGCGACCGGTAACGGATCGCTGGTGGCCGATACGCGGAAGCGGCCAATCGTATGGTAATGCACGTAGTATTGATCGAGAACAAGTTTCAGGAACGTGCCGTCGCCGTGCGCGATCGGTGTTGCGAGTTCGTAGACGATTGCGTGCGGCTGGCCTTGCGCCCCGTTGATTGACCATCCCGAATCGAGCTTGTCGTCGAGGGTTAATTCCGGTGCGCGTCCGCCCGCTGAAAAATCGGCGCTGGGATTTTGCAGAGCGACTTCGGTGAATTGGTCCGGTGTGTTCCTAGGTGCGGCGCTGGCCCTCACTTCGCTCAACAGGAAGTCGCCGGGCGTGCTCATGATCTCACCGCGGCCCGGGCCGTTGCCCGGGAGGGTTGGATCGGTGAGCACTTCGATGCGGATCGCGGTGATGTTTTTCAGATCGCTGCGGAATTCGGCGGTGTAGGTGTCCGTATTTGGGTTGTCGCCGTGCGCGAGAATGGAATGATCTTCGAGCATGCGGAATGACGCGTGATACTTCGATTCGCAGCGCAGGGGTTCAAGCACGGTCCACGTGCGCGCCTTCGCGGTAGTTTCTTTGTCCCAGGCCGCAAAGCGTTCATTCAGATAGTTTGCACGGCGCTCATTATCCGGCTCGTCTGAAGCGGGGATAAACTCGCGTACCAGAGAAACCTTAAATCGCGCCAACGCGTGCGCGCGTCCGTATTGCTGATCGAGCGTGAGTGCGATGCGTCCGGGCGCATCGAGAGTGATTGGCTCTTTCAAGTGCAGCGTGAGCGTGTGGGGGACGGCTTTATCGATGCCGGGCGCATCTACGGCCCAGCCCGTTTGGTGGTTACCATCAATGGCCTTGTCCGCTTCAAAGCCGCTATACGCAACGTCGGATTCCGCGCGCGCGAACGCAATTGGCGCGGGATCGCCGCCGGATTTTTCGAGCGTCGCCGCAATTTCGGAGAGAACAAAATTGCTTTTATCCGAACGGCCTGCGCCGGGATCTCCTGCGTTTGGCGCGGTGTCGATGCGGATCGCCGTGATGGGACCGCCCTGCGCTTCGACTTCGATCCGGTAGGTATCGGAGTCAGGCGCGGCGCCCGATGCCGCGACTACGCCACTTTCTTCAATCGCCAGGGCAGCGCCATTGCTTGATGAAACGGACAAAGGTTTCAGCGAAACCAGTTCGGTCTGTTTTGCCGCGACAGGGAATTTGTTCGGCAGGTCCGCGACGAGTGCGTTGATCTGCTGTTGCGTCTCAGCGCGTTTCGCGGCGATTGATTCGTCGGGTACGTCAATTGATACATCGTCGGTGTTGTTCAGAAACGCGTAGAACTCGAAATATTCATCGTGTGAGATTGGGTCGTATTTGTGCGTATGGCATTGCGCACATCCGAAGGTTAGGCCGAGAAAGACTTGGGCTGTCGTGTTGGTGCGATCCACCATGGCTTCGTAGCGGAATTCTTCTACGTCGATGCCGCCTTCTTCGTTAAGCATCGTGTTGCGGTGAAATCCGGTGGCTAGGCGATCATCGGTGTCGGCATCCGGCAGCAAATCGCCCGCGAGCTGTTCGATCACGAACTGGTCGTAGGGCATGTTCGCATTGAAAGCTTTGATAGCCCAATCGCGGTAGGGCCACGCGGAGCGCGGGCGATCCTTTTCGTAGCCGTTGGTGTCGGCGTATCGCGCCGCGTCCATCCAACGCATGGCCTGGGCTTCGCCGTAGTGCAGCGAGGCGAGCAGGCGGTCGATCAGCTTTTCGTAGGCGTTCGGCGCGGGATCGTTTACGAATGCATCGATTTCTTCAATGGATGGCGGCAGGCCGGTGAGGTCGAGCGTTGCGCGGCGGATGAGTGTATAGCGATCCGCTTCCGGTGACGGCGCGAGATTGTGCTCTTCCATCTTCGCGATTACGAAGGTGTCGATTGGATTGCGCGGCCAATCCGCTTGTTTACCAACCGGCAACGGTACTTGCACGGGTTTCTGAAACGACCAGAATTCCTTACCAATCGGCGCGACTACTTTGCCCGTTGATTCACCGCCCCATGACGCGCCCTCGTCGATCCACGCTTTAAGCAAGGCGATATTTTCCTCGGATAGCGGGTCGCCTTTCGACGGCATGCGGAAACCGGGATCGGTCGAGGTGACGCGTTGGATGATTGCGCTCTCTGCGCTGTTGCCGGGACGATACGCGGCGACACCGGAGTCGCCGCCCTTCAATGCTTCTTCCGCGGAGCCGAGGCCGAGACCGCCTTTGTGCGCGTCTCGGTTGTGGCATTGCATGCAGTGCTTGTCGAGGATGGGGAGAATCTGTGCGTGGAAATCGACCTTTGCCGGTTGTTCCGCAAATGCGATGGAGAGTGCGGTGCAAAAAAAGGCGACGCTAATTGCACACAGTCGAATACGCGTCATTTCAAAGCCCATGTGTCGCATAGATCACGAAATCCTACCAGCCTTGCGGACATTAATAAGGATAGCAAATTATGCGCTGGAAATGTTCTGCAAGGGCAGCGCCTTAGAGTGTAAGACGATTGTCCCGCTTTAGTTTACCGGTGTGAAACGGTCCAGCGTTGCTTTATAGAGTTTGTCGGCCAGTTCTTTGCGGTCGGGGGCGGTGAGGGGGACGTCGCCGAAGTTTATGATGGCTTCAAACGAGGGCAAGCGCAGCACGTTGAGGATGCACCCGGCCATCGAGACGCCGTCGACCCACACAATGGTGTCTTTGGCGGATGGTGCGCCTGTCGGCGTCCGGTAGGAAATCGCGGCGTAGTGAACCGGAATGCCGCGTTTGACCGCGGGTTCAAGCAGAGGCGGCTTGAAAGGGTGTACCTGCGCGTCTTGCGAGATGCGGCTCTCTGCGAAGAAGTGGACACCGTAGCCTTTGTCGAGCGTGGCGTGGATGATCTCGTTGACGCGCTGGGTGTCGCGCACCTTGGCGCGGTCGATGAAGATGGTGTTCATACCCTTGGCCAGCAGGCCGAGCACGCCGACGTCCTGCACGTCCGCGCGCGACACGAATACGCAGGCGGCGGTGCGGGCCAGCAGGACGACATCGACCAGGCTGAGGTGGTTTGTCACGAGGTAGTACGGAGGTTTGGGAGCGGTGCCGGTTTGTCTCACTCGCATGCCGACAATTGCGCACGCGCCTATGGCCCAGAAACGCATCAGGACGCGGCGCCACCAGACTTCTGCGCGGTACGACAGCGGTGCTATAAACAATGAGAGACAACGAATTGGAAACAGGAGAAGCGTCCAAAGCGCCAACGCTACGACGCGCATAGTCAGCCGCAGCGTTATCAAGAGTTCCAAGAAATCCCCCAGTTTTAGCGCATCATTGCGCGGCGCGCATTATGCGGAGTTTCTAATTCTCGCAGCAAGAAACGCAAGTGCCACGAGTCAGACGGGAGGTTTTCTTGCAAGCGTAGCGATAAACCACTTCATGTATTCGTTCAAAGGCGTGATCGACGAATCCCAATCATCCTCGAACAAATCGGTCAGGATGAACCCGGCAGCAAGCTGCGCACCAATTTGGTCTGTAAGGGTGTGCCCGAATTCCATGGGTGTATTGTCGTTCACATCGCCACGCCGCCGCAGTTCATCAAATTGTTCGATATCGGAATAGGGCTGAGGGTATCGGACTTCGAGTGGCCCTCCTTTTTCGATGCTGAAGTGATCGAAGAGGAAATACGCGGGGTTCATGAATCCAACTAACAGGCGTCCGCCGGGTCGCAGCACACGGTAGCATTCCTTCCACACGGGGACGATGTTGGGCGCAAACAAATTCGAGACGGGATGAAAAATTAGATTGAAGGACGCGTCCGGTAATTCCGAGAGATCGGCCATGTCGCCCTGCACGGTTCGCAATTCGAGGCCGTCGCGATCCGCCACCAGACGATCCATCGCCAATTGTGCATCGGAGTTGTCGAAGCTCGTGACGCGTGCGCCCGCCGCCGCGAATATTGGCGCCTGTTGCCCGCCACCAGACGCGAGGCATAGCAGGTCGCAGTCTTGCAGCGGCCCAAACCAGGCCTGCGGTACTGGGGTGTTTGGCGTGAGTACGACCTGCCAGTCGCCTGCGCGGGCACGAGCGATTTCTTCGGGCGTTACCGGGACAGTCCAGCGATTGCCTTTGGCCACTTGTGCGTTCCAGGCGTTGCGATTATGTAACAGGATGTCCACGGGATCTTTCCCTCGGTTCAGTGGTTGGATTTACGTAAACACGTGCTCGTGCTCCTGCTCGTCATCGTACTCGATCTGTTCGAGTATCGAGTGCGAGTACGATGACGACTCACAAGCACGCGCACGAGAAGACGGTGAATCAGTGATCGCAGTTTGTGTTACGACAAGCTGCGCTGCAACCCTACGACGACCCCCTGAATCTGCACGATGCGCGCGGGGAAGTGCATGGGTTTCATGGTGGCATTGGCGGGGCGGAGTTCGATCGTGTCGCCGTCGCGGTAGAAGCGTTTTACGGTGGCTTCGTCTTCGACGAGGGCGACGACAATGTCGCCGGCTTTCGGTCGGAGTTCGGGGTTTACGATGATGGTGTCGCCGTGGAGGATGCCGTCGTCGATCATGCTGTCGCCGTGGACTTTTAACGCGAAGGATCCCGGACGAGTCATAGAGGTGCTGACGGGGATATGGGTCTCGATGTTTTCTTCGGCGAGGATCGGTGCACCGGCGGCGATGCGACCCAGAACGGGCAGCATGCCCACGTCGGTTTGGTAGACCCCAGCCGCGGCCTTATCGAGGACGTGAATGGAGCGGGCTTTTGACGACCGTTCGATATACCCCTTCTTCTCCAGCGCTACGAGATGATCGTTCACACCGTTGGTGGAGTTGATGTCGAACTTGTCGCCGATTTCGGCGATCGTGGGGGGCATCCCGTTGTCGCGAATGCATTGGATAATGAACTGCAAAATCGCCTGTTGCCGCTTGGTCAAACCCTTCGCCATGGCCGCTTCTCCATAAATCTGAATTAAATTCCAGTGTTATTTAATCAGGTTTTATAGAATTTGTCAACGCTCTTGCATCAACGCTCCGCCGCCGTTATCCCTCCGAAGTGAGCCGAATTCCAATTCGGCTCCACATCGCCGCCGATGTAGCATGTCCTACTTACTCTCCCATCGTATTGCACTTTGTATGCGACTTGACGACGGATCGCACGGATCACAGGGATCGGGAATTGGGAAACAAGGGTCTTACCGAGCACGTTTGCACGTATATGTCGAATCCGCATGCGAGACGACCCCTATTTGATTTACAGAACCGACCTTTAATACTAATACGTAAACGATTCGGCGCGGGATTTAACAGGAGACCCCTATGCACAAGCGTGAGATTGTTTTTGTGGCATTGCTTGCCGCGTTTGCCGTTTTAGCGATGGGTCGCGTGGCGGGCGCGCAGGCGGCGGGTGGGGGGAAGCTACGGCTGGAGCTTTTCGTGAACGATGTCGCGAAATCGGAACAATTCTATTCGGAGGTGCTGGGGTTTGAGCGCGTGCGCAATGAGGGCGGGTATGCGGTGGTCCGGCTGGGCGCCGTAGAGTTCGGGCTGGGCACGGTCGGCTCCTTGCCGCCGAAACACTACTTTCGACCAGAAATTGGGAAAGAACGAAAGGGTCTCGGAACGGAGATTGTTATCGAAGTCGATGACGTGGATGCCGCGTTCGAACGTGTGAAGAAAACGGGACACACGATTCTTACGCCGCTCGGAAAGCGGCCCTGGGGTTTGACGGATTTTCGTCTGGCGGATCCTGATGGATATTACCTGCGGATCAGCTCGGCATCGTAGCTGTAGATTTGCATAAGAGCGTGTGTGAATGCACCGGGTTGGCTGCGGCTTTTTAAAGCAAGGGGATAGGAAACGCGTTAGTTTCACGGCTGGGTAAATTCGCTTAAAGGAGCACGGGCGGGACGCCCGTGCTCCTTTGTGCATTCCGCGGTGCGCACGCGATCAGTGCAATGCCTTGGGCTAATGATTATGAGAGTTACGCGTGCTCGTTAGAGAAACCTAGCCGCACCCTCCTTGTCCGCTACGCGTATCGAAATTGGAGTGTTCATGATGAAACCAACACGCACAAAGGGTTCTGACCCAGTTACACCCCCCTTGAACCGTCACCTCACCCCAACTACACCCCACGCAGCCCCCGGGGGTGTAGCGGAGACGTTCATTGAAAACAGGGCACTTACAACAGTTTGCGTGCGCTTGCACCCCCTTGAATCGTCAAAAAAACAAATTCACGCCCCCCTCGCGGGGTTGACAGCGGCGCGGTCCTGTGATACATTTGCATTATGACGCAAATATGCAATCAAAATGTGGCTGGGTGCTGTGGGTTGTCGGAGGCGTTGAACCCGGACCTGTTTAAGGCGCTGTGCGAGCCGATGCGGGTTGGGCTGCTGGCGCAACTGACGCGTTTGCCACAGCCGGCGACGGTGTCGCAGATCGCGGCGTGTTGTCCAATCGATTTGTCTGTGGTGTCGCGGCATCTGGCGGTGTTGCGGGACTGCGGAATTTTGACGGCGGAGAAGCGGGGGAAAGAAGTCTTTTATTCGGTGCGTTACAACGAACTGGCAGCGACGCTGCGCGGGATGGCGGAGGCCATCGAGCAGTGCTGCCCGCCCGGCACGGAGACCGGGCGCTACAAAGGAGATGACGATGAGCAAAGCTGCAACGCTTGACCCTCAGGACAAAGTGCGCGCGGAGGTGTCGAAGACCTACGCGAGGGCGATTGAACGGACCAAATCGGATAGCGCGGGGTGTTGCGGGCAGACCTCGTGTTGCGGGTCGAAGGCGGAGACGGCGAACGTCGAATCGATTGGGTATAGCGTCGATGAAGTCGCCGCGCTGCCTGCGGATGCAGTGGTGAGTTCATTTGGTTGCGGTAATCCGTTGGCGTTTAGTGGGGTGAAGGAAGGCGAGACGGTGCTCGACCTCGGTTCGGGCGCGGGGATGGATCTGTTAATCGCGCGGACGCGTGTGGGGGAGAGCGGGCGCGTCATCGGGATCGACATGACGGACGCGATGATCGCGCGCGCGCGAATGAACATCGCGGCGAAGGGATATACGAACGTTGAAGTGCGCAAAGGGATCATCGAGAAGATGCCGGTCGACTCGGGCACAGTGGATTGGGTGATTTCGAATTGCGTGATCAATTTGTCACCGGACAAACCGCGTGTGTTCGCGGAGATTGCGCGTGTCTTGAAGCCGGGCGGGCAGATGAGCGTATCGGATATCGTGGCGAAAGATTTGCCGTGGTGGGCGCGCCGGAGCATGGCGATGTACGCGTCCTGCGTGGGCGGGGCGATTAGCGAAGAGGCGTATATCGCGGGTTTGCAGCAGGCGGGGCTTACCAATGTGCGCGTAAAAGAGCGGCAGATTTACGACCGCGATCAGATTGACGCATTCGCGAAAAGCATGGTGCCAAAGTTTGTGACGGGGCCGCTGCGTCCGTTGCAGGGGATTGTGACGCGAATTGTATCTCGCTATGCGGCGAAAATCGCGGGGAAGGTGTGGAGCGCGAAGTTTGTGGCGGAGAAAGAGGGGTAGTAGCGCCTCGCTCGCCTGAGCGCGGCGCGTTTCGGAGCACGGCGCCGCGTTCACGCGAACGCTGCTCGGCGGGGCTCCCGCCATTTTCATGGTTCTCCAAGGGATACCCATGAATGAAGACTCGTTCGCCGCGACGGACTGCCCGCAAACACACTCCAAATAATGCAAGAACTTTCTTAAAGTTGAATGCGACTTGTGACTTCGTCGAGCGTGGGCCAATTTGCGTTCGCGATAACCGTCACGTGCTCGCCTAACGGCGCCCACACCTGCGGGGCGGTGGGGCCTAAGATGGCGATGGTTTTGCAGTGGCAGGCGGCGGCGAGGTGGGTGACGCCGCTGTCGTTGCCGACGTAGAGCAATGTGCCGGTCAGGTGGCGCGCGAGTGTGACAATGCTGCTTACTTCCAATGTCTGTGCGGCTGCGGGAAGGTTGAGTCGCTCTTCGGCCGGGCCGCGGATCCATTCGACGCTGCGGCCTTGATCGATTAAGGCACTTGCAAGTGCAAGGTAGCGATCGATCGGCCAATTCTTCTTTGCCGCGCCGCTGCCGGCATGGATCAACACGTCATGTGCGTAGTCATCCGTTTCAAATGGCAAGAGCAGCGGCGGCAACTTTTCGTAGCCGAGACGTTCTGAATAGTATTCGCTGGCGTGGCGCGTCCGATCGTTCGGGGGTAGGCCTGGGAAGATGCGCACGTCGTGGACGCCGGAATCTGCGAAGGCTTTCTGAATTTCCTGCTTCGGACCATTCATCCACACGATGGCACGTTGGTAGCGTGATGCGAAGCGCGTGAAGCGTTCCGTTGGCGTGGTGAAAATGCTGGCGAAATCGAAGTCGTCGAGATGGTGCGCGGTTTCAGCGATTCCGGCTACGACGGCGAGGTTGAGGCGGTCGCGATCGGAGCCTGCGAGTTCGATGGGGCCTTCTTCCGCGAGGCGTTTGAGGCAGGGACAGAACAATAGGAAGTCGCCTATGCCGCCGGTGTGAATGACGAGCGTGCGGATGGCATGCGAAGAGCGGTGCAACATCATGGCGCGGATGAATCTCGAACGACTTCGTAGATCACGATGGGTGCCGCTTTGTACGGCGACGCGTCCGCCTTGAGTGTACGCAGCCAGGACGGCGCGTTGGCAGGATCGAGCAATGGTTTCAGCGCGGGAATCATTTGCGTGGAGTAGCGTTCGTCAACCACCAGGTATTTGAAATCGGATTCAAGAAGTCGCTGGTGAATCTTTTCCAACGTGTCATCCGGCGCGGGACCGCTGGTGGCCATGTTGGCGTAGTAGCCGACCTGGGGTTTGCGTGACATGATGAGGCCGGGTTCGAGATTGTCGCGCATCCATTTGCCGGCGATTTTGTATTCGAGGGGTTTATACGACATCTCGCCAAGCAGCGGCGGGACGATGTTTGGATACATGCCGATGCTCATCGTCGCGACGATGAGCGCAGCGGGCGCAAAGCGCAATGCGCGCCAACGCACGGATGCGGCGGCTTTTGCAGCAAGAACTGCCGCGCCGCGGGCGGACCACAGCGAGGTTGCGACGATGGTCGCCATCACGTAACGCGGTTCGGCGAAGGTGCTAAGGGCGGCGGCGATGAATTGCGCGGCGGCCACCAGCGCCACACCGGCGTCATACTTGTAATCGCGGTTGCGATCTGCTTTCGCAAATATACCGACGAGTGCAAGTGGGCCTAGCACAATGCCGATCATTGTGGGTATAACGTTGAACGCGAGGCGCAATGCGGTGCGCGCGGAATCTGCTCCGCGATCGAATAGCGAGTATTGGATCGAATCGATGGACAGCCGTGGCGCGATGCCTGAGTTTACTGCGAGCCTGTGAACAAACCAGTAGTTCGCCGATATTGAAACGATTAGGAGCAATACGATGGGAACTAAGCGAATCGCCGTTCGTTTTCTGTCTTGTTCCGGAATTAATCCCGCTACAATTACTGCAATTGCTGTGACGATGCCTTCAGGCCGCGCGTGGTATAGACATATCAGGCAGAACGCGAGCGCTGGCCACACCCATGCTTTTCCGCGGGAGATGGCGAGTACGGCGTAAATGGCTGCGAACCAAAGCGTCATGTAGAGCGCTTCGGGCGCGACGCGGCAGGAGTAATCTACGAGCCAGGGCCAGAGCGTAACGATCATTGCGGAATAGCGTGCCGCGCTTCTGCCGTGCAATCGGTTGGAGAGCAACAATATGGGGATGAGCAGCAAGGTGCCCGAAACCAAAGAAACGAAGATCGCGGCCGTTTCAATATCCGAGACAAATTCGCGGGCAAATGCGCTGCACGCCGGGTACAGCATCGGAATTCGCGGATACAATTCGTCGAGGCGGGTTTCGTAGATTTTTTGCGCGGCGTCGAGGTACAGAATCGAGTCGGCGGAATCGATCACCTGCGGCGAGATGAGATAAAAAAGCACGCGAACCAAAAATGCGGCGGCGAGCCACAGCGCGCATTCGCGCCACATCGATATCGGTTTGGGTTCAGGCTGTTCCACGCGACAGATGCTACGGCCCGCGCGCTTGGCATGTAAAGGCGCCCAGACCTACTCCGAAATGTTGAGCAATACCTTGAGTACGCCCGGGCGCTGTGCATGTTCGAGCGCGGCTATGGCATCTTCGAGCGCGTAGGTTGCGTGGATCATTGGCGATACGCGGACACTGCCTTTTGCGAGGGCGTCGAGCGCGGGGGGGAAGGGGCCGCAGCGGGAGCCGATAATTCGGACTTCGTTGATGACCGGGAGGCTGAAGTCGAGGGCGGTTTCGTGGGCGACGGTTGTCTTTAGAATAATGGCGCCTTCGGGGCGGACCAGTTGTAGCGCGCGCTTGAGACCATCGGCGGAGCCTGTTGCCTCTACGACTATGTCGGCATTGGGTTCGAGTGGATCATTAGGAGTCCGCGTTTCGATGCCGAGGTTGTCGAGGGTCTTGAGTTTGTCGGTGTGTTTGCCGATGCATTGGACTTGGTTTGATTTCAGGCGCATCACTTGCGCGCAGAGTAGTCCGAGTTTTCCGTCGCCTAAGACGATGACGCGATCGCCGGGGTTGACGTCGATTTGTTCGTGGATGCGGAAGGCGGCGGCTACGGGTTCGGTGAAGACTGCGATCTCGTTCGGGATTGCATCTGGTACTACGTCCAGGTTCTCAATTGGTAGCGACACGTATTCGGCGAAGGCTCCTGCGCGGCCGAGAATTCCGAGGACGGTGCGGTTGGCGCAGTGGTGCGGCATGTTGCGTTTGCAGAAGTCGCAGGCGTGGCAGACGCTGTTGATTTCGCCGACGACACGTTTGGCGATGAGGGCGGGGTCGTCGCATTGTTCAACGATTCCGACGAATTCGTGGCCAGGGATTCCGCGGAAGTTCATGTAACCGCGGGCAAGTTCGATGTCGGTGTTGCAGATGCCGGCCATGAGGACGCGGATGACGGCTTCGCTCTTTGGAGGATCGGGACGTGGAGAGTCGATGATGCGGATGCCGTTGTTGAATTGGACTGCTTTCATCTGTGCAAGTTGTGTCTCGGCAGTTTTGCAGAACCTTCGAATTGAAATATGAACAAAATAATGCAGCAATCGCGACTACACCGCGCTTGGCTTCGAGACGCGCCGCGCTCAGGCGAGCGAGGCGCTACTTTCGCGCATTTTTTGGAATTTTACGATTACAAAAAGGAGGACTTGGTTAGCCCTCTTTTAGCAAGTTGTCGAAGTATGCGATCGCTTTCTTTAAGCCATCCTTCAGGGGAATCGCCGGCTGCCAGTTTAGCTTGGATTTTGCGAGACTGATGTCCGGTTGGCGGCGGACTGGATCATCCGCGGGTAGCGGGCGGTAGTCGATTTTCGATTTGCTGCCGGTCATTGCCAATACTTCTTGCGCAAGTTCGGCGATGGTGAATTCGCCGGGGTTGCCAAGGTTGACGGGGCCGGTGAAATCGTCGCAGTCCATTAATGCGATCAAGCCATTTACCAAATCATCGACGTAACAGAAGCTGCGGGTCTGTTGGCCTTCGCCGTAGATCGTGATCGGTTCGCCGCGCAGGGCTTGCACGATGAAGTTGCTGACTACGCGGCCATCATCGGGATCCATGCGCGGGCCGTAGGTGTTGAAGATGCGCGCGACGCGGATGTCCACTTTGTTTTGGCGGTGGTAGTCGAAGAAAAGCGTTTCAGCGACGCGCTTACCTTCGTCGTAGCAGCTACGGATACCGATGGTGTTGACGTTGCCCCAATAGGCTTCGACCTGTGGGTGCACGTGCGGGTCGCCGTAGACTTCCGAGGTAGACGCTTGCAGGATGCGCGCTTTCACGCGCCGAGCGAGGCCGAGCATGTTCATCGCGCCCATCACGTTGGTCTTAACGGTCTTGATGGGGTTGTATTGATAGTGCACGGGGGAGGCCGGGCAGGCCATGTTGTAGATGCGGTCAACTTCGATCACGATGGGCTCAATGACGTCGTGTCGGATGAGTTCAAAGCGCGGGTTGCCGAGCAGGTGTTCGATGTTGCGCTTGCTGCCGGTGAAGAAATTGTCGAGGCAAAGGACTTCTTCGCCGCGATCAAGCAGGCGCTCGCAAATGTGCGAACCGATGAACCCCGCGCCGCCTGTAATGAGATTAACGTACCGAATTGTAAGACCCTCCTTCCGTAAAACACCAAAACCAGCCACTAAACTACGTAGCCGAAAGTCAGGTCCCATCCGTCTAAGCCCGCGGCGAAACGGTCCCCAAGTCGCCACTGACAAGAGTATTCCTTACCGGACGCCGCATTTTCAACTGCGGTTTGATAAGGCATGCGCGGAATGCTTACCATAAAGTCCGTAATGGCAGGGCTTTGGGGTTTGCCCTGGGGATCGGTTGAAGGAAGTCATTTTCCCTTCCTTTTGAAGCATTTACTAAATTCCACACATAAGGCATAGCATGGCGAAGTCTGACAAGCGCGCGTTGATCACCGGTATTACGGGCCAGGATGGTTCGTATCTCGCGGAGTTTTTGCTGGAGAAGGGCTACGAAGTGTACGGCGTCGTGCGCCGGGCTAGCACGGAGACCTTCGAACGCATTAAGCACATCAAAGATAAAGTGACCTTGGTCCAGGCGGACATCACGGACCAGGTGTCGATCATCGATGCGCTTCGCGAAGTGCGGCCGCAAGAGGTGTACAACCTCGGCGCGCAATCGTTTGTACCGACTTCGTGGAAGCAGCCTATCCTGACGGGCGACGTGACGGCGCTGGGGGTGACGCGGTGCCTTGAGGCGATTCGCGTGCTGGATAAGTCGATCCGTTTTTATCAGGCGTCGTCGAGCGAGATGTATGGAGACGTGCGCGAAACGCCGCAGAAAGAAACGACGCCATTTTATCCGCGCAGTCCGTATGGTGTCGCGAAGGCGTATGGTCATTGGATTACCGTTAACTATCGCGAGAGCTACGACATGTTTGCGGTATCGGGCATTTTGTTTAACCATGAATCGCCGCGGCGCGGGCTTGAGTTTGTGACGCGCAAGGTGACGGACGGGGTGGCGCGGATTAAGCTGGGCGTCGCGAAGGAATTGCGCCTTGGCAATCTCGACGCAAAGCGGGACTGGGGCTTCGCACGCGACTACGTGAAGGCCATGTGGCTGATGCTGCAGCAGGACAAGGCGGACGATTACGTCATCGCGACGGGCCAGCAACATACGGTGCAGGAAATGTGCGAGATCGCATTTTCGCATGTGGGCCTGGATTGGACGAAGCACGTCGTCACGGACCCGAATTTCTATCGTCCCGCGGAAGTACACACGTTGCTGGGCGATTGCACGAAAGCGAAGCAAGACCTTGGTTGGGAACCGGAAACGAGCTTCGCGCAGTTGATCGAGATGATGGTGGACGCCGACATGGCGCGCGTAAAGAGCGAGATAAAACACGCGAACGATTAGCACTTCGACCGACTTTGTTTTTTGCTTGTGCATGTGATCGTGGAGAGTCCCACAAAAAACATGTGCCGGCCCTTCAGGCCTCCGGCGTGAGTTGACCCTAGCATGTACCTGGGCCTGACAGCCCAGGCTACGAACCGTTTCGCGTCTTCGGCGCTTCTGGATGTCACAGTTCGGTTAAAAGCTCTTAGTTGGTTGTATCAATCTGGGGTGGGGCAAGATCGGTCCGCGATGAAAGTCTCCATCGTTATCCCTGCGCATAATGCCGCCGCTACATTGGGCGAATGCCTCGCTGCTGCTACAAATCAAACGTACGCCGACCGCGAAGTTATAGTCATAGACGATGGATCGGCGGATAATTCTGTCGAGATTGCGCGAAAGTTTCCCGTTACGTTGATCCAGCAACCGAAACGGGGACCGGCCGCCGCGAGAAATGCAGGCGCGCGCGTAGCAAGTGGTGACATCGTTGCATTTACTGATTCGGACTGTATACCGCATAAAGATTGGATCGCGCAGCTCGTGGAAAACTTCGGCGATGGAGTCGGCGCAGTTGGCGGCACTTACGGAATTGCGAACACTGGCAGCGTGCTTGCGCGAATTATCCATAACGAGATTCGTTCGCGGCATGCAGGTTTTGGCTATGAAGTGGATTTCCTGGGATCGTACAATCTGGCGGTGAAGCGCGACGTATTCAATGCGCTGAATGGGTTCGACGAAGACTTCAAGGCCGCTTCGGGGGAGGACAACGACTTGTCATACCGCATCCACGATGCTGGCTATGCGCTTCACTATACGCCCGCGGCGGTTGTGGATCATTATCATCCTGAACGGCTCGCGCCTTACTTGCGGTCGCAAATGCGTCACGGTTTCTGGCGTATGAAATTGTATGCAAAACATCCGCGGCGGAGCGGGGGCGACAAGTACGCTGGGACGGTCGAACTCGCGTGTACTTCATTTGCCTTTCTAATCTTGCTGGCAATGCTGCTACTTCCTTGGCCCTTCCTGGCGGGAATCCCGTTTGGGCTTGCGATTTGCATCGTTTTTTGGCGAAGCGCATCAGCGGGGCGAATGGTAGCCTCGAATAAAGACATTCGTATGCTGCTTGCCGCGCCTGTGTTGTTGCTGCGCGATATCGCGCGGGGAGTTGGACTTGCACGCGGCGTGTGGCACTTCGTGATTTTGCGAAGGACAACCGCCTGATGCCGCGCGTGCTCATCATTATCCCCGCGTATAACGAGCAGGAAACGATTGCCGCGGTGCTGGCGTCTTTGCGGGAGCACGCGCCGGACTACGATGTCGTGGTGATCGACGATGGTTCGCGGGACAACACGCAGTCGATTGCGCGCGGCGCGGGGGCGGAAGTAATTCGCCTGCCGGTGAATCTTGGTATCGGCGGCGCGGTGCAGACGGGCTTCAAATATGCGTGGCGCGATGGCTACGACGTGGCCGTGCAGTGCGACGCGGATGGGCAGCACCCTGTTGCGCAGATACCGGAATTGGTGGAGCGGTTGTTAAGAGGCGACGCCGACCTTGTAATCGGTTCGCGTTATGTTGCCAATACTACGTACATTCCTTCGTTTTTTCGGCGCCTTGGAAAATCGATTTTGTCGCGCGTGGTGGACTTCTTTATTGGCGGGGGTATCACCGATACGACGAGCGGGTTCCGTGCAGTGAATCGGCGTGCGCTATCGGTGCTTGCGCGGCACTATCCCGAGGACTATCCAGAAGCGGAAGCGCTGGTGATATTGCACCGATCGGGATTGAAGGCGATCGAAATACCTGTGCAAATGTTTTCGCGTCAGGGTGGAGAATCGTCCATCGGCGCGCCGCATGCAGTCTATTATATGGCCAAGGTTGTGCTCGCAATTCTCATTGATATGTTTCGTAAGTTTACACGCACTCCGGGAGATGAATAGCCATGCCCTTTCTCGAACAAGTAAACCTTCAGTTTGCGCACCGCGTTGGGATTCTGGGGCTGAGCGTGCTGCTGATGTTGGTCGTGCTGGAGTTGATGCGGCGCGGTTGGCTGAAAGAGAAATATGCGCTGGTGTGGTTGGCGACGGCAGGCGCGAGCGTGCTAGTTGGGATCTTCCCGCATGTGATCGTCGCCGCGGCAAACACGTTTCATTTTCAGTACCTCACGGTGCTGTTCACCGTCTATTTCTTCTTTACGCTCGGATTGATTATGAGCTTCACGGTTGCAATCTCGCGGCTCGCGGAGCGCAATCGTGAACTGACGCAGGAACTCGCGCTACTTGCGCACAGCGTAGACAAATTGGAGCGGCGGCTTGAATCCGGGAGTTAGGAAAGCGCTACACGTGATCGCCGCGATTTGGATCGTGGTCGGTATGGCCTGGTATTGCTATGCGTTCACGCGCGATTTCTATGCGGCGAACAAGCACCGCGTGGATACAATATTTTCGCGTATTGGCTTGTAGCGTCGCGCATTGAAGTCAAGGTTATTTTTCTGCTGCCAAACTGGAAATCGATTTGGCGAGTGCAACTGGGAATAGAAATACGTTGCTCGGCTTTGAGGGGTTCTCAGTTGTGCTGAGGGCTGCCTTGTATCCATCCAAAACGGACGTATTGGTCACTTTCAGATCGAAGTTTCCAATTTTCTCGAGGTGCGTCAGATATTCTCCATGTTCCGAAATCCAGTGAATATTTAGAAGGTTTTCCGTTGCTTTCGCTGGTTTCGTTTCCATCATCCAGTCTTCTACCACGCCATCCGCTATCGAGCCGCGAATATACCCGAGAAACAGGCCGACGCGCTGGAGCTTTTCTGGATTCAGCTTTTTGCGGTTGTGATCGTCGGCGAAGACAGCGCGTTCCTTTACCGGTAGCTTTAGTGCCAGTGCATAGTGCTGCGATGAGCGCGCAGGGATGTTCGCGTAGAGCGCGGCGGGAAAGTAAACGGTCGTATCTACAGGTATTTGTACGTTTCTCGCAGAAATCCAGATGTCACTGCCTGTCGGATCAAGACAGATTTCAATGTAACGCGAGTCACGAAATATCCAAAGGGCTTCATCTGAGTTGTTCTCAATCTGAAACGACACGAAGAGCAGTTTATCGGAACGGAATACTTCATTGATCGTGCCGGTCAAAACTGGTGCTTTGGGTTCATCCGCTTGGCATAAGGCGCATGAATAGATTAGGAAGAGGCCCGCCAACAGTCTTTTCATGGTGTCGCTCCTTTGAATTCTCCTAAGAATCATGCAGCAAAAACGCCCGGCATGGAAGCCGGGCGCTACAAAGAGTTTCTTCGATAATAGTCCTCTACTGCTTCAAGCTTTTTAAGTATTGAGATACGCCTCCGAAGAAATCCTCCTCGGCGCGCGGGGTGAAGGGCGAAACGCTGGGTTCGTAGCCGCCTTCAGCGAAGGCGGCCTTGGTGGGCAAGTACATTAGTGAGCCGTTCGTGAGGCCGAAGTACAACGTGGTCTTGAAGGGTGAGGCGGCACGGACATTCAGGGCAATTTCACTGAACAGTTCGAGGGGCGCAGCCCAGACTACGGTATCGTCATTGATCTTCAGGCTGAAGACGGGTATGCGTACGTGGTGCGTGCCATCGATGGTGTTGTTATAGGCAGCGAGTTCTTCGAGCCAGGGGAGACCTTCTCTGCGCGGGGTTTCAACAATGGTCCTGCCGATCGCCAGTTTTACCTTGTCAGTGGTTTCGGAGATGGATTTGTTCAATTGGAGAATCGGTTGGCCCAGGGTTTGTTCGAAACTTTTGATTCGGGGATCGTTAATGTCGTTGCCAACGGTAGGCAAGGGTGCTACGTTGCCTTCGGCGCCGTTAACGAAGAGCATGGGCGCTCCGGCGCGTTCTTCGACGTAGGTAGCAACCCAACCGGGGACGTCGCCGCTAATTTGCTTGTTGCCGCCGTGGAGGCAGGTGCCGTGTATCGCGTAGTTCGCGATTAGCCCGATGAGGCTACCATCTTGCCGTTCGAGGCGAATGAGGCCGAGTTGGCGATCCACCGGGCCGCCGGGGTTTTCGCCCAGTACAATTTTGCCATTACGCAGTTCGCGGCGGTTGATATTGGCTTTTGCCGTGCCAACGCCGATGCCCAGCCGTGCGGGTTCGAGTTTCGATTGGACTTCTTTGATCCCCGCAATGATCTTGTCCACCACGAAAGTCCAGTAGTTGGCGTCGAGTGTGATGGAAAAGCGGTCGCCGAGAGATGCGGCGAAGAGCGCGCCCAGATCCTGGTTGCCGACATGGGGCCCGGAGTGCGTGTGGGAGGTGGACCACCAGACGTTCTTGGGGGAGATACCCGTTTCTTTCTCGAGCCGTTTTGTAAAGTCGTCGTAGAAGGCCGGCGAGATGACGCACAGATCGCTCGCGACCATATAAAAAGTCGTGGCGCCGTCGTCCATTGCGGCGATGCGATGATAGAGTCGATCGTGAATGCCTTCGGATTGGCGCGGGGCATAGCCTTGCAGCCATTGCGGGGTGTCCGGCGTGATATCGATTTTCACGCATGCAGCGCGGAACTCGGGCTGTTCCGCTGCGTATACAACACATGATGCAAGGACAGCGGACAAAAAGACAAACGCTCTTGATATGAATTTCATGATGCAGTAACGCTCCGGACAGCCTGAAAAGTGGAAGCGAATGGAATGTAGGTGCTTCCATCCGCTCCGATTATTGCGGTTGAACGGGCCTTCTTCAAGATTCATTCAACCGCGGCTCAAAATGTCGAGTGTGCCTACGCCAGGTCGAACAACATCACTTCCGCGTCCGATCCCGCTTCTATCTTTACTGTCGATTCATTAGAGACGGCAGCGGCGTCTGACGTTTGAAGTTTCGTTCCGTTGACAGACACTTCGCCGCGAATCACTTGCAGCCACGCGTGGCGTCCTTGTTCGAGCGGGTATTCCAATTTCGAGCCGCCGTCGAGCGCCGCAAGCGAGAGCGTGGCATCCTGATTGATACGCATGGAAGCGTCGCGTGCATCGCGCGACGCGATGGTCTGCCATTGGCCCTGTTTGCCTGCGGGATCGAAGGTGCGCTCTTCGTAGCTGGGTTCAACGCCGCGCTTCTCTGGCTGCAGCCATATTTGATACAGGTGGACAGGTTCATCTTTCGATGCGTTGAACTCGCTGTGCGTGATGCCACTGCCGGCAGACATGCGCTGCACCTCGCCCGCTTTTAGCACGGAACCATTGCCCATACTGTCTTTGTGTTGCAGCGCGCCTTTCAACACATAGGTGACAATTTCCATATCGCTATGGGGGTGTGTGCCGAACCCGCGTCCCGGCGCGACGACATCTTCGTTGATCACCCGCAGCGCGCGGAACCCCATGTGTTCGGGATCGTAATAGTTGCTGAACGAAAATGTGTGATAGGTGTCCAACCAGCCGTGGTTGGCGTGGCCGCGTTCATTCGCTTTGCGTACGGTGACCATAAATCTCCTTTTCGGTTCGTGATTGTGTGTCGTCCCGATGTGTAATTAAACGCTATTTAGTTGCGTAATAATCCTGACTTGATTGATTCGGACTCCCGCAATACCCTATTGAAAAGTCAAGTGGTGGAAACTGTCATGGCACTTAAAGTTGCATTTGTGGGCTTCCAAACCGGTCATGCGTATTCGCTATATAAAGACCTTGCCGATCACCCTGGTGTCGAGGTAGTGGCTGCGTGTGAAGAGGACGAAACCGTGCGCGGGAAGGCCGTGGAGCGCGGGATAACAGTTACGCACACATCGTACGCGAAGATGTTGGGTGGCGTGCCGTGTGATGCGGTGGCGTGCAGCGATTGGTATGGCATTCGCGGTGCGCGCCTCATCGATGCGATGAAGGCTGGCAAGCACGTCATCAGCGATAAACCAATGTGTACGCGGCTGAACGAGGTGGACGAGATCGAACAACTCGCGCACGCGAAGCATCTGAAGGTTGGGTGCCAACTTCCGGTGCAGTACCATCCGCCGTTTGTCACAGCGCAGCAGTTGATTCGCGAAGGCGCAATAGGGGATGTGCATAGCGTTACATTTAATGGCGCGCATACGTTGAACTACGACGGACGCCCCACCTGGATGTTTGAACCGGAGCGCTATGGCGGTTCGATCAATGACATTGCGATTCACGGGATCGACGCGTTGCCGTGGCTGACGGGGCGAAAACTTGTCGCGGTGACCGCAGCGCGCGAGTGGAACGCGCGCGTCCCAGAGCACCCAAAGTTTGGCGATGGCGCTGTGGTGCTTTTCAAATTGGATAACGGTGGGTCTGTATTCGGCGATGTGTCTTGGTTGAGCCCGGATGGAGCGAGTTATAAGACGCCGTTCTATTGGCGCTTTACGATCATGGGGTCGAACGGGACCATCGAGACATCGTGGCACGCGGAAACGGTGCGTTTGTTCAAGAAGGGCGAGAAGGACATCATCGAGACGCCATTTTATGCGGGCGACGGTAGCGGTTACGTCGGCGATTGGCTGCTCGACATTGCCAATACGCCTGCCCCTGAACGCCTGCATACCGATCGGATTCTTCAAGGCGTTCGGACAACCTTGATTGCACAGAATGCCGCCAATACGAATGCACGGGACGTAAATTTGTAAACGTACTGCGCCGGTGAAACAATTATGCTGTTGTGACAAGATAGTGCAGGAAATTTAGAATGACAAAATGAGGAGATTTTGATGAAGCCTCAATATGCGGCGCTTGGAATGCCTGCCGGCGCGGAACTCATCATAATCGCGATCTTTTTCCTCGGGCCGATTCTTGGTGTGGCATGGCTGCTGAAGATGTTCTCTAATGGCCGAAACGAACGAGAGAACCTGCGGTCTGAAATCACGCGGCTCGCGGACGAAGTTTCCAGGCTGAACAATGCGCGGACCGATTCTCCGCGCACGAAGTAGCGGGGGCGTAGCCTCCATTCCGTAGTGGCGCTTTTCGACTGAATGTTTGCGCCCTTCTCCGCGCGGAATTGTCCGCGTGCTTTCCATTATAATCACTTTCTTCAGTTCGACTTTTTCATAGGGGAAACGTATGCCTTTTTTTGATGCGGAACGAAAGATCGAAGCGGCGCAACTGCGCGTGCGGATAAAAGAGATTGGCGAGACGATTTATAGCCAGCGGCAGCCTATCGGCAAGATTGAATACTGCGTCACGGGGAAGCGGCGCGGGCCGGAGCGTGCGCCGAAGTCCGGTTGGAAACCATTCGCGGTGGGACAGCGCTGGGGCGGTTACGATCAGACGACGTGGTTCCGCATGCGCGCGGTGGTGCCGAAATCGATGAAGGGTGAACGTGTTGTCGCGTTTATTAACACGACTACGCGACCATTTGTGTGGGGCGCGCCGGACATGATCGAAGGCGGCGAAGCGCTGGCGTTTGTGAATGGCGAGCCGATGCAGGGACTCGACCGTCATCACGATGAAATCTATCTCCTTCAAAAGGCCAAGGGCGGCGAGCGGTTCGATATTGCGCTCGAAGCGACGCCGAGCACGCGCCACGATCACTATCACCATTTCGGGTACGCCGACATCGCGGTGATGAATCCGCTCGTGTGGGAGTTTTACTGGGACTGCACCGTTGCGCTGGAGGTGTGGGAACAGCTCGACATGAACTCGACCACCGCGCGGCACTTCATGGGGATGCTTGATGAAGCGATCTACATGATCGATCTGCAGCACAAAGGGACGCCTCAATACTTCGCATCGATTGAAAAGTCGCAAAAATTTCTGCGGAAAGGTCTCAAGCAATTCGAGAAGAGCGATGGTCTGGGCAAGCTGATCCTCGCAGGTCATTCGCATATCGATACTGCGTGGCTGTGGCCCTTGCGCGAAACGCGGCGCAAGTGCGGGCGAACTTTTTCGACCATTCTCGGCTTGATGGATCGGTACCCGGAGTTTCATTTTTCGTGCAGCCAGCCGATTCAGTACGAGTGGATCAAGACGCACTTTCCGGAATTGTTCGCACGCATCAAGAAGCGCGTGAAGGAAGGACGCTGGGAGCTGTGCGGCGCGCCTTGGGTGGAGCCGGATCATAATATGCCTTGCGGCGAGGCGCTTATTCGGCAATATCTCTACGGCAACCGCTGGTTCGAGCGCGAGTTTGGCATGCGTTCGCATATCGCGTGGGTACCGGATTCGTTTGGTTATACGTGGTCGCTGCCGCAAATCATGCGCAAAGTTGGGCTGACGGCGTTTGTGACGACGAAGATCGATTGGTCGCAGTTCACGCAGTTTCCGTACAACATGTTTCAGTGGGAGGGAGTCGACGGCACGCGCATCTTCGCCGTGATGCCGCCAATGAATTATAACGGCAATCCCGTGCCGAAAGACCTCAAGTCGCAATGGGAACTGTTTAAGCAGAAAGAGTTCGCGGAAGAAATTCCGTTTGCGATGGGCTGGGGCGATGGTGGCGGCGGGCCGACGATGAGCATGATCGAACATGGCCGCCGTTTGAAAAATGTTGTTGGCGTGCCGAAGTGCGAATTTGGCCGGCTCGAAGACAGTATCGATCGCATGGCTGAACAGTCTTCCAAATATACGTTGCCGGTTTACAACGGTGAGCTGTACCTCGAACTGCACCGTGCCTGTCAGACGACGCAATCGCGCACGAAACGCTACAACCGCAAATGCGAAACCGCGCTGCACGACACCGAATTTGTTTCTACACTGGCCCACCTCAATGGTGCGAAGTACGACCACGCTAAATTGTGGGAAGCTTGGAAACCGGTATTGACAAATCAATTTCACGACATTTTGCCTGGGTCGTCCATAAATGAAGTCTACGAACAAACCGATCTCGATTACGCGGGTGCGATGAACGCTGTAGCTCATGTGAACGAGAAGGCTGTCGAACACCTCGTCAAACGGATTGATACATCCGGAGACGGTGAGCCTATTGTAGTGTTCAATACCCTGAGCTGGGTGCGCGATGGCGCAGTCTCGGTGAAGTTGCCAAAAGCATCGCGGAATATCAGCGTGATCGCGCCGAACGGCGAAGTTGTCGCGCACCAGTGGATTGGAAAAGACACGCTGCTGTTTGATGCGGACGGTGTGCCTCCATTGGGTTGGGCGGTGTATCGAATTGTGCCGCGCGTGAAAGCGCCAGTTGCGGCGAGCGATCTGAAAGTTAGCGCGACAGATCTCGAAAACGATTTCGTCAAAGTGTCACTCGATCTGTGTGGGCGCGTATCACGATTGTACGACAAAGATGAGGATCGGGAGGTCCTGCCAAAGGGTAAAGCGGCAAATGTGTTGCAACTGTTCGACGATCGACCGCACCTTCACGACGCGTGGGATTTCGATCACAGCTATGAGCGCACTATGTGGGAGCCGAATGCGGCGGAATGTATGGAAGTTATCGAGCGCGGGCCGGTGCGGGCGGTGGTGCGTGTCATCCGCAGTACGGAGCGTAGCACGATTACGCAGGATATCACGCTACATGCGGGGTCGCCGCGCATCGATTTTGCCACGAAAGTGGATTGGCGCGAGAAGCACGTGTTGATGAAGGTGGCGTTCCCCGTGGATGTGCGCGCGTCGAATGCTACGTACGAAATTCAGTATGGGACCATCGAGCGACCGACACACCATAGTACGGCGGCCGATCGCGGAAAATACGAAAACACCGCGTTGCGCTGGGTCGATCTGTCGGAGGGCAACTATGGCGTCACGCTCTTGAACGACTGCAAATACGGGCACGATGTGAAGGAGAATGTGTTGCGCGCGTCGCTGCTGCGATCGTCCACCGATCCCGATCCGTTGGCCGATCAGGGTGAGCACGAATTTACCTATTCGCTGCTGCCACACCTCGGCGATTGGCGTAATGGCGCTGTTCGGGAAGGGTTGGAATTAAATACTACATTTATCGCCGTTCCAGCGAAGTCGACAAAGGGTGAACTCCCAAGCGTCTATTCGTTTGCCAGTACAGATGCAGACAATGTTGTCATTGATTGGATCAAGAAACATGAAGACTCGGACGCTGTGATCGTGCGGTTGTACGAAGCGCACGGCCATCGCGGGCCGGTGACATTGACGTTCGGCAAGAAGCCTACAAAAATCTACGAATGCAACCTGATGGAAGAAGAAGACAAGCCGTTGCGGTTGTCGGGCAATTCGGTTGAGCTTTACGTGACGCCGTACGAGTTGCGAGCGCTGAAGGTCGTATTCTAATCAGAGTTGCTTTGCGTTCCTCTTCTTCAGCTCCTGCACAGCGTGGCGCACGTCTTGCGCTCGGTCTTTGGGGATGACGAGGACGGAGTCGTTGGTGACGACTACGACGAGGTCTTTCGCGCCGACGACGCTAACGGCGAGTGCGTCGGGGCCTGCATCGTTGTAGACTATGCAGTTTTCTGCATCGACGACGACGGGATCGCCTACGGTGACGTTTCCGCGGTCGTCTTTCGAGTAGGAGCGATCGAGCGCGGTCCATGCACCGACGTCGTCCCACGGGAATTCGGCGCGCGCCATGGCGACGCGTTTGGCGTGTTCCATGAGCGCGTAGTCGATGGAGATGTCGTCCAGAGACTCGAACAATGCGCGCGTGCGTGTGGCGTCGTTTGCGCGCATGGATTCCGCCATATCGCGCACGGCTTTAGCCAAGGACGGGCGGGCGGCATCGAGTTCCGAGAGAAAAGTCGATATGCGCCAGAAGAACATGCCGCTGTTCCAGAAGTAATTTCCTTCTGATATGAAATCTTCCGCGCGTTCCTTGCTCGGCTTCTCGTGAAACGCGCTGACCTGATCGATCATTATCCGATTCAGCAGTTTACCCGTCGCGTCGCGATCGACCTGGATATATCCGTAGCCCGTCTCCGGGCGCGTGGGGACGATGCCGAGTGTGACGAGCAGATTGTCGCGTTCCGCGGCGGTCATCGCGGCGTTCACGGTATTACGAAACGTTTCCGGTTCACGGATATCGTGATCGGCTGTGGTGACAGCGAGGCTGATCTTGGATCCGTCGCCGCCATAGCGCGCGAGCAACGCCGCGGCCGTGTAGGCGAGTGCGCCGGAAGTGTTGCGTTTAGCTGGTTCGGCGAGAATATTCTCATCGGGTATGCCGATGCCTGCTTTGCGAATCGGCGCGACGAGATGTTCGCCGGTGATGACATAGACATGTTCCGCGGGAATGAGCGGCGTGAGGCGCGCAATCGCTTCGTCGAGCATTGTTTGATCGCGGCTTGTAAGCTTAAGGAGTTGTTTGGGGCGCAGCCTGCGCGACAAAGGCCAAAACCGTTCGCCAGAACCACCCGCCATTACCACCGCCGCGCGTTGCATCGTGCTCATTCACCAGGTACTCCAAGATTAAAGCGCGTATGGTAGCGAACGCGGTCGCAGATTGACAAAATGCAGACGGTGTGCACGAGGTACGCCTGGCGCGGAGACCGGGCGCTACATAGAGCGAGTTTTGTCTTATCTTGTGTTGTTATTTTGCAGGTGCCACTTTGGCGCTGTCGTTCGCCATGCTCGCGTAGAAGAAGCGGTGGATGGGCAGCGGCATTTCCGAGTCCGCGCCTTTTGCGTCTTTCCAGAGGATTTCGTTTAGCGCGAACATCGGCGCGCGATCATAGATGGTGAAGTCCATCTCCGACGATTCCTTCGCACCCCACGCCGTCGCCAGATTTTTTTCTTCGAGGTCGATGTTTGGCTTTACGTGCGTGTAGGGCGTGAGGTCGGGTGTGTCGCCGAGGCTCGCGTACATCGGGTTCGCGGCGGCGTCGAACTGGCTCATGGGTTGCAGGCCGAGTAACAACTCGATCGTACGCAGCATCGCGCTGGTTGTGTAGAGTGTGCTGTCGATGGTGCCCCGCTTCACGTAGGGACTGACCACAAGGCCTACCGTCCGGCGCGCGTCTACGTGGTCCGGTCCGTCCTGCGCATCGTCTTGAATCGTGAAGAGCGCGAGTTCGGGCCAATACTTGCTGTGCGAGACGCGATCCACAATCATGCCGAGTCCGTAGTCATTGCTCGCTACGGACGCCTTTGGTGTGAATTCGCCCGGCCTGGTGCCACGCGTATGGTCTTCGGGAAGCGCCATTACGATGAGGTTAGGAAGGCGCTTGGATGGATCGGTGCTGTCGTAATTCTTTTCATATTCGTCGAACTCTTTGATGAATTCGGCTGCGTTATCGTAGTCGCGCGCGCCCCACGATAAATAGTTTGGCGCTACGTGGCCAACAAGGCTTGTCGCGCCGTCGAGCGCTTCCATCGCCTCGCCTTCGCTTTGACGCCATGCAAACTCCCCGTAGTTGCGATAGGTGAGCCCCTTGCGCGCGCACTGGTCCCACAAGTAACCCGCGCCCGGAAGCATGGCGGGCGCGCGCGGTGCTTCGCTGTGGCCGCCGTATCCCGCAGGCCACAACTTCTCCGTGTAGTCGGTTGCATACGCGGCGTTCGACCATTGATGCCCGTCTACACTCACCTCCGCGTCGCAATACAAATTGTCGAGCAACACGAACTGCTCGGCGATTGCGTGGTGATTCGGTGTAATGTCACGTCCGTAGATCGTCAGGCGCGGATCGCCGTTGCCTTTGCCCATATCGCCGAAGACCTGATCGTAGGTGCGATTTTCCTTGATGACGTAGATGACGTGTTTGATTTTCGAGCCTTCGCCCACGCGTCCGGGTACTACGCTGGGTGCGCCGGTGTTCGGCTTCGCCATTGCGAGCATTTCATCGTTATAGGGGCAGTTGGCATAGGCCTGCTGGGTGAGCTGGCGCAGCTTGCCTTTGTTTGCGGGTATATCAACGATGTTGATGGAGCCTTTCATCAAAGTCTTGATTGTACCTTTGCCTTCCTCACCTTCGGGCAGTGGCGAGTGCGGACCGCGAATGTTGGAGTACGAGCCGTTGCCTTTCGCATTGCCGATGTATAGTTTCGAGTTGTCTGGGCTGATAGCGACGGCAGACGGATACCAACCGGTCGGGACGAAGCCGAGCACATCGCTTTCTCCGGCCTCTTCCACCTCAACGACACAAATGTTGTAGTTGTCGGCATTCGCGACGTAGAGCGTTTCGCCCTCCGAGTCGAGCGTAAGTGAATTCGGTGTGGAGCCTTCCGGCGCGTTCGGATACATCGAAGTGACTATCGTCTCTGTTTTCCGGCCTGCCACGGTATCGATGACGACAACGGTGTTGTCGTTTGCGCAGCATACGAACAAGCGGCCGTCGGGATGGAGGAGCATGTCGCTTGGGTTATCGCCGACTCCGATGGTAGAAACAACTTCCAGCGATTCTGTGTCGATAACGCTTACGCTGTTGCTGGACCAGTTCGAGCTGTAGAGTCTGCTTCCGTCTTTCGAAATCACGACGTCGCACGGCGTTTGCTCGGTTGGTATGCGCTTCACAATTGCGCCGCTTGCGGTATCGAACACAACCACATTGTTCGCGGTGCGGCTTGCGGCGTAGAGAATGTCTTTTTGTGGATGGTGTGCGAGGCCTGCCCAGTAAATCTCTTTCGGGTCAATCGTCTCGGTAAGATTGCGGAGCGGTTTTTCCGAGAGGCGTCCGTCCTTATATTCAAACTCGTAGACCGGTGCGCGGTTGCCGTCCTTTTTCGTATTACCGCCGGAGACGTAGAGCTTGGCACCATCGGGGCGCCACGCGAGACCAAACCAGGAACTTACCAGTGGAATGCGCTGCACCGCCTCATCCGTCGCGGTATCGATCACGACGAGACCATGCGGGTTGTAGCCGCCATGCTCGGCAATCATTACCTTGCCATCTGGTGATGGCTGAATGTTAAGTATGAGATCTTCCGTGTGGATCGATTTGCCGATTGGTGTGATGCGCCAGCCATTGGGCAAGTAATAGCCGCCTTCGATTGGGCCGGGAAATGCGGTCGCGTCCGTCTGAGCAAGAGTTGCAAGACATGTCAATAACAGCGCACCCATGATTATCCCCTCTTTCCATCAGCCCAACGCATTTTATGGCAGATTTCTTCAGCGATCGCCCTTGCGCAAGCCGGGCCGCATTCCAATTCGGCTCTACGTATGCGCACGCGGTATTCTAGGGACGTTGTAGTGTACGTTCAATCACCGTAAGCACAAGGTAACGCAGCAGTGTTAGGCGCGCATTATTGCGCGGGGGGGAAATGATGTATCGGGTCTCGTTGGTTGTGGTCTTTTTTCTTTCGTCTATACATACTTGGGCAGATGCCCCCATCGCAATCGGCTCTCGCCTTGAGATATTCACCGATTCATACCTCATCCAGCGGATAGATGGCGCGACATTGCAACTGCACCCACCGACGCCGGCAGAAACCGTGCTGAAATTTGACGCACCGTGGGAAGGCGAGTTTGTTGGATACGTGACGGTGATTCAGGATGGCGAGCTGTATCGCCTCTATTATCGAGGTATGCCCGAAGCGGCAGGTGACGGCACGCGGATTGAGTCGACGTGTTATGCGGTGTCAACAGACGGGGTTCATTTTAAGAAGCCAAATCTCGGGCTCTTCGAAGTGCAGGGCACGCGCGATAACAACGTGATTCTCTCGGGCTTTGAGCCGTTATCGCATAACTTCGCGCCGTTCCTCGATGTACGACCGGATGTCGATCCGGCGCAACGCTACAAGGCGCTCGCAGGCATTTCATCGACGGGATTGGTCGCGTTTGTGTCGCCGGATGGAATCCACTGGCAAAAGTTGAGCGATGAAGCGGTGATCAAGCAAGGCGCGCTCGATTCGCAGAACGTTGCGTTCTGGTCGGAGAGTGAAAAGCATTATCTGTGCTATCTGCGCACCTTCGATCCGAAGACGGAAGTTCGCACGGTGAGCCGTTGCACGTCGCAGGATTTTGTGACGTGGACGGACATTGAGCCGATGGAGTTTGGCAACACGACGCCTGAACATTTGTACACGAACCAAACCACCCCATACTTTCGTGCGCCGCATATTTATGTCGGCATCGCCGCGCGCTTCATGCCCGGGCGTCGTGTCGTGTCGGAGGAAATGATGGCGCGCATGGAAGGGAACGCGAAATACAGCGGCGATTGTTCGGACGCGGTGTTATTGACCACGCGCGGGGGTACGCACTACGACCGCACTTTCATGGAGGCGTTCATACGCCCTGGTATCGGGCTGAACAATTGGACTTCGCGCACGAATTACCCAGCACGCGGCGTCGTGCCTACGGGTGACGCGGAAATGTCGATGTACGTGCAGCGGAACTACGGGCAGAAATCGCACCACCTGCAACGGCTCGTCATGCGGACGGACGGTTTTGCGTCGGTGAATGCGCCCTACGCGGGCGGAGAGTTGGTCACCAAACCGCTCACCTTCGAGGGCAAACAGTTGGTCGTCAACTTCGCAACGTCAGCGGCGGGCAGCATCTGGATCGAGCTTCAGCGCGAAGACGGCACGCCGATCCCCGGCTTTGCGCGCGAAGATTGCGACGAAATCGTAGGCGACGAAATACGCCGCACGGTGACCTGGAAAGGAAATCCGGTTCTGACGTCACTGACCGGCACCCCGGTGCGATTGCGCGCGGTGCTCCGTGACGCGGACCTGTATTCCATCGTGTTCGCAAATTGAGATAGGCAGACTTGATTTTTCGTGCTACCCAGAACCGGTTTATTCTGGCGCGCGCTCGGTTTGTCACCAAATTGGACGCGCAATCGCTAACTGAGAACTAATAAATCGCACACATTTTTTGCTTGGCATGTTTTGCGATTCGGTTGTAATCTCATTCCGTGTAAAAGGGCGAATTAGGCCGGTCATTGTGGGTTTCGGGCAAGTAAGCACGGAGGAAAATTCCATGTCAAAGAAGTGGGGAGTCTTTTTGTGTGCTGTGCTTGTATCAACATTCGCGGCCGCTGCGGATGAACCGGTCCATTATTACAATGGAGCGTCGCGTGTCGAGGCCGAGCTATCGCTCGATGAGCTATCGATCGAGGCTTCATCCAGCGCCAAAGCCGTTGGAGCAGTCCTTCCTGGTGCAACAGCAACGCCCATAGAGGGAAGCAACGCACAGATTGTGAAGCTCCCGAGCAAGGCGGCGAATCGCGCGGCTTTGCAGCATGCGGCCGATTCGCTTGTCGCGAACGGGTACACCGTGAAAGCGATCATCCGCGCCTCCGCCAATGGTGGGGCGCAACAACTCACGGGCAATCTCAGCGCGAAGTTTCCCGAAGGCGCGAACGTAGGTGCGCTGCTCGGAGAGAAGGACCTGAGCATCGTCGAACAAGTCACCTACAGCGAGAATACGTACATCCTCAAGGCAAACGGCCCGGGCCTGCTTGCATCGCTTGACGCCGCGAATGCATTGTACGAAGGCGGAAAAGCGGAATGGGCGACGCCGCTGATCGAAGTGCAGCAGGCGAAGAAGTTGGTCCCAAACGACACCCTGTTCCTGAATCAGTGGCACCTCCGCAACACGGCGCAGGGGGCGGCGGGCGTGGGCGCGGTCGCGGGAAATGACATCAATGTAGTCACAGCGTGGGACAGTGTGGACGGCACAGGTGTCAATGTCGCCATCGTGGACGACGGTCTCGAAACGACGCACGAAGACTTGAACAGCAATGTGCGCACGGATATCGACATCGATATTAATGGTGGCGACACCGACCCAACGCCAACTTCCGCCGATTTTCATGGCACACCCTGCGCCGGGCTCGTGGCAGCGGAAACAAACAATTCGCAGGGCAGTTCCGGTGTCGCTTTTGGCAGTAAACTCGTCGGCGTGCGTTTGATTGCCGCGCCCGTAACGGACGCGCAAGAAGCACAGGCCATGAACCATCAGGTGGCTCCAGTTCTCGCAAACGATCGCATATACATCAGTAGCAACTCTTGGGGACCGACCGACGATGGGGCCACCTTGGATACTTTTGGCGGGCTTACTGGTGCTGCGCTTGCAAACGCAACGACCAGCGGCCGAGGAGGGCGAGGCACCATTTTTGTATGGGCGGCGGGCAATGGGTTTCAGAGCGGCGACCATTCGGGTTATGACGGTTATGCTTCTAGCCGCTACACGATATCAGTCGCAGCAACGGGTGCGGACGGCGTGTATTCCGACTATAGTGAACAGGGCGCTTCACTTGTCGTAAACGCACCTTCAAGTTGGGACGGAGCCGGAATCACAACGGTTGACCTAACCGGCGGCAATGGCATCTCAGGCACGAACTACACCAATGGTTTCGGCGGCACTTCTGCGGCTTGTCCGATCGTGGCGGGAGTAGTTGGGCTCGTGCTCGATGGGAACCCCTTCCTTGGCTGGCGTGATGTACAACATCTGCTTGCGGAAACTGCCACGCAAAACGATTCGGGAGACACTGGCTGGATCACTAATGGCGCGGGCATGGAATTCAACCACAACTACGGATTCGGCCGCCTGGACGCTGACGCTGCAGTAGATGCGGCAACGACGTGGATTAACGTACCGGTTGAAGCATCGGCGCTGACGAACAGCGAAGCGGTCGCCACACCGATACCCGACGCAAACCTCACCGGGGCATCGCGTATCCTGTCGATCAGCGGTTCGCCAAATTTCGTGACTGAGTTCGTCGAGGTTACCGTAAGTGTCACTCACCCCGATCGGGGCGACCTTTCCTTCAAGGTCATGTCACCGGATGGCACGGTGTCCGTATTGGGCCGTCCGCGCCCGCTGGATACGGGTGCGAACTTCAGCAATTGGATGTTCACCTCGGTCGTGCACATGGGCGAAGACCCGAACGGTAGTTGGACGCTTACTGTTGCAGACGAATCTGCAGCGAATACGGGCACGCTTACAAGCTGGTCCATCGCCGTGCGCGGATACATCGCGGACAACGATCAGGACAACGACGGCATATTGGACACGGCCGAAACCAACGCTGACGCGGACGGTGACGGGACCCAGAATTATTTGGATACCGATTCGGACAACGACACGATCCTCGATGCAACGGAAGGCACGGGTGACGTCGATACCGACACGATACCGAACTATCTCGATGTCAATTCCGACGGCGACGGTTTCACGGACTTCTTCGAGACGCAGGTTGGAAGCGATCCGTATAACAAGTTCGATGTTCCGAGCGTGCCGGTAAACCCGTGGCCAGCGGCTGCTGCGCTGCTGTTGGCGGGTCTGGCTGTGACGGTTATGTACACGCGCCGGCGCGCGATTCGATAGTCAGGTCAGTTTAGATTTATCAAACGGGCGGCGTTTCGCCGCCCGTTTCATTTTTCCGATCGGTACGCAGCGGTTTCGGTAACGACAATATGAACCGGAATATCGTGCGGTTCGACCGCAATTTTGTCGACGATCTGAAAATCGTAGCAGAGTCCAATCGAAATTCCGGGACACTCCGCCAGAAACCGATCAAAATACCCAGCGCCGAAACCAATGCGATCGCCGATTCGAGTAAACGCAATCCCAGGCACAAGCACAACGCTGCAAGAATCTGGCATCAGTATCGGGCAGTCTGCATGCGGTTCTGGAATACCGTATCGCGCGGCCACAAGATCCTTTGGCGATTCGATCTGCCGCCACGTAATACTGCGATCAGTCGCTGTGCATGGGCAGGCAACTTCGCGACCTTCTTCCAGCAGTGCTTCGATCATCGCGCGCGTATCTGCTTCATTGTCCTTGGCCGAAACATATATGAACACGCGTCCGGCGACCTGGAACTCTGAGAGCAGCCACAACTGCGCGCGAATGGATTCGGACTTGCGAAATGCTTCATGGGGTTGTAGTCCGCGGCGCTGCGTAAGGATTCGTTCGCGGATAGCGGCCTTTGTTTCCATGTGAGGGCCAAAGAATACGAAGAAACGATTGCGATTACGAGCGCGCAAGCGGAGAGGAAGATGGCCTAAGCACAATCTTCCCGCCCACTGGCAAGAATTGCAGGATTGGTTACTCGCACCCTTTTCCCTTTTTGCTTGTGCTCGAGTTCGTAATCGTAGTCGTAATAGGTAGTTCGGACTCTCCGGGCACTTTCCATCGACCTTGGCACACCCATTGCTCTCTCAATCCCGGACCCGTCCCATAGCGGGTCCAACGTGAGTGGTTGGCCCGGCCACGGTTGCGCTCCCCTTAAGCGCCGCCGTTCATCCCTGAAACGCCGCCGGGCCTCCAAGATAAGCGCCCTAGGGCGATGCGATAGATACGCGCGGGGGCAGGCGCCCCCCGGAAGAGGGAATTGGGGTAATGATCCAGGGACTCTACGCAGCCGCATCCGGCATGATCGCCACGGAAGACCGCCAAGCCGTCATCGCAAACAACATCGCGAACGCCGCCACTTCCGGCTTCAAACGCCAGAACGCGATCACCGAAGGCTTCAAAGAAATTTTTATGGGCAAGTTCAGCAGCGCTTCGCGTTTAAACGCTGAGCGCGGCCCCGGCGGTGGCATGAACCTGACCAACGTATATACCGATTACGCGTCCGGTCCCATCGCGATGACAAACAATCCGTTGCACGTCGCGTTGCAGGGGCCCGGATTCCTTGCTGTGGAGACGCCAGTAGGCGAGCGCTTCACGCGCAACGGCGAATTTACCATCGATGCAGAAGGCCAACTGACCACGCCGGATGGCTATCCCATCGTTGGCGATGGCGGCGCGATTTCGGTGGCGGGCGGCAGCGCCGAAATCAGCGCGGACGGTACCGTGCTGGTGGATAACGTGCCGGTTGGTAAATTACGGATTGTCGAGTTTGATGACCCGAATTTACTGGAGCGTTATGGAGAGAGCCTATTTGCGCCAGTTGATGCAGCAGGCGCCCCGCGCCCCGGTGATAACACAACCGTGGTACCTGGCGGGCTGGAAAGCTCGAATGTGCAAATCCCGTTTGAAATGGCGCAGATGACTCTGGGGATGCGCACGTACAACGCAAACCAGAAAGTTATCAATGCAATTGACGAGACGATGGGCCGGCTGATTAACGAAGTCGGCATGCCGACCTAGGGGATGTGACGACGCTATGATACGCGCACTCTTCACCGCAGCGACTGGCATGATTGGTCAGCAGACCAACATAGACACGATCGCCCACAACCTTGCGAACGTGAACACGACGGGTTTCAAAAAGAGCAAGGTCAACTTCCAAGATCTTATCTACGAAACGGTGAAGCCGGCTGGCACGGAGACGGCTGCAGGACAGACAATTCCCGAGGGTATTCAGATCGGTCACGGCGCAAAGCCTGCGTCCGTGGCGAAACTGTTCACGCAGGGAAACATGATCCAGACGGGAAATCCGCTCGACCTCGCAGTCGAAGGAAAAGGTTTCTTTGAAGTCCAGCTTCCAGACGGTACACCGGGGTACACACGCGACGGAAGTTTTCGCGTCGATCAAAATGGAAACCTGGTGACTATTGACGGATTTCCGTTGAACCCAAGTATCACCGTGCCGACGGACGCGGAAGAGATCACCATTGGCAACGACGGTTCTGTATTCGCAAAGCAACCGGGAAGTCCGACGCCGGCAAATGTCGGTCAGATATTGCTCGTGCGCTTTGTGAACGAGGCGGGTTTGGATGCAAGGCTTGGGCACAATTTGCTTCAGGAAACGCAAGCATCAGGTCCGCCTGTACAAGGAAATCCCGGTGAAGAAGGCATCGGATTCCTCAACTCTGGTTTTCTGGAAAATTCAAACGTGCAGGTCGTCGAGGAAATTCTCAACCTGATCATCGCGCAGCGCGCGTATGAAGCGAATTCGAAGGTCATCCAGACCTCCGATGAAATGCTGCAAGTCGCTAATAACGTGCGCAGATAATCGGGAGTAACGGCGTAGCATGAACGACGCATCACGATACGCGCTTCGCTGGCTGGTGTTCACGGCGTTGACCGCCGCCTTTATCGCGGTAGCCGCGTCGGCAGACACGATCATGCTGAAGACCGAGGCATATGTGAAAGGGCCGATGGTAACGCTCGGCGATATCGCGGAGATTTCCGGCGACAATGCGGAACAGCTTGCTGCGCTCGAAGTGAGTAGCGCGGCTGCGCCGGGTGCAGCGAAACGCATCGACAGCCAATTGCTCAAGATGCGCTTGAACGGCGCGGGCGCGAACAATATCGAAATGCGGGGGCCGACAAGTGTGCTGGCGACGACGCTCTCGCTCGACATTTCGCGAGAAGTGCTCACAGATGACCTGCGTACATTCATCCAAACGCAACTCCCATGGACGGATGCGGAAACTACAGTCGATATTCTCGATGAGCCGGAACCTGTCACCGTTCCGGAAGGCGAAGTGACTGTGCGCTGGATGCCGGGCCCCCAATACCGCTGGGTAGGGCAGGGCGCGTTTCGCGGTGATATCGAAGTGGATGGAAAAGTAAAGCGCACGGTCTTCGCCAAGGCAAATATTGAAGCCTACGCGGAAGTGCTCGTATGCGCGCAGGACATTCCGCGCGGCAAGCAGATTGCCGTGTCGGATCTTCGATTCGAAAAGCGTGCGATGTCCCAGCAAAAAGGCGATGCCGTGCAGGACATAGACGAAATTGCAGGAATGATCGCGCGCGACAGCATTCTCATGGGCGAGACAATTTCGCGACGTTCGCTTGTGCCGAAGCAGCTTATTAAGCGTAACCAACTCGTTAACGTCGAAGCACGGGCGGGAAGCCTGATGGTGCGTTCGCGCGCGAAGGCGCTTGATAACGGCGGCGCAGGCGATGTGATTCGCCTGATGAACCCGGATTCGAAGGCAGAACTACAGGGGCGCGTGAAGAATGACGGCTCAGTAGAGGTGATGCAGTAATGAGAAGCTCAATCGCGAAACCAAGGTGTTTTGTGTGGAGATTTCCGATGATTCGTATCGCAATTGTACTCTTGCTCGCGCTTAGCCCGAGCGTATTTGCCGACTCTCTCTTCACCCAAAAGGTGGCGGAAGAGGGCACGCTCGTTTCGCTCGAGAAGAAAAAGTTTGCTCCGGGCGACATCATTACCGTGATGGTCAAGGAAAAGATTCAGGCTTCGACGAATTCCAACACCAACACCAAGAAAGAATCGGACGTCGAATCTGAAGCAAATGCCGGCGACAACGAATTCCTGACTGCCGACAAACCGGACGGGCTTGGGCTGCTAAATCCCGAGCAATTACCTAACTGGGCTATCGGCACGAAGAACGAACAACGCACTACAGGACAGACACAGCGGCAGAATCAATTGGTGACAACAATTACCTGCACCGTAAAGCAAATGTTCCCTAACGGGACCTTCCTTATCGAAGGCGAGAAAAACGTTTCAGTAAACCGAGAAGACTCGCGCATCTACGTAAAGGGTATTGCGCGCGCAAGAGATGTCGCCCCGAACAATGTGATCGATTCGACGCAACTCGCGGACGCGACCATTGAACTCAAGGGTCGCGGTCCGCTGTGGAATAACCAACGCCGTGGTTTGTTGACCAAGTTTCTGGATTGGGTATCGCCGTACTAGAAGGTAGGGCTATTTTGCGTACTTGTAATTTTTTTGCGACCGTAATTCTTGCGAGCGCAATCGCGTTCAACGCGCACGCCGCGCGCATTAAGGACATCTGCGAAGTGCAGGGCGCGCGCGGGAACCCGCTTAAAGGCATTGGTCTTGTGGTGGGTCTTGCAGGCACGGGCGATAAAAACACGGATGCCGCGCAGCGACAGCTGCGGATGCTCGAACGGTTGAACATCGAAGTGGACAAGATAAAAGACCTTGTCTCCGCAAACACCGCTGTGGTGATTGTAGATGCTACGCTGCCTGCATTCGCGAAAGAAGGAACGCGCATCGACGTGCGCGTAAGTTCCATTGGAAGCAGCCAGAGTCTGGAAGGCGGAACGCTCACTGAGACTTATCTTTATGGTCCGGGAACAGCCGACGGTACGGTGTACGCGATTGCCCAAGGCCCCGTTTCCGTGGGCGGGTTCAACGCGGAGAGCGGCGGAGGCGGTGGAGGCGCGGCGGTACGCAAGAACCACGTAACCGCGGGGCGGATACCAATGGGTGCGTATGTGGAACGCGAAGTACCATCCACTATCACGGATGGAGAGCGTATCGCGCTATTGCTCAAGCGCGCAGACTTCGCAACGGCGGATCACATTCGTCACGTGCTTGACGACAAGTATGGTGTTGGAACTTCCAGCGCATTGAGCGCGAGCACGATCACGATCAAGATACCGAGCGAACACCAAAGCGATCTGATTTCGTTTATCGCCGAAGTTGAGAATGTCGAAGTTCAAGCCGATTTGCCCGCGCGTATCGTGATTAATGAGCGCACCGGCACGCTGGTTGTCGGTGGCGAAGTGATGATCAAGCCTTGCCAGGTCGCGCACGGCAACCTGACGATCGGCATCGCGCAAACACCGGAAGTGAGCCAGCCCGCGCCGTTGTCACCACAAGGTCAAACCGTGGTGACCGCGACAACAGACATTGAAGCGGCAGAGGAGGAAGGCGCGTTGATGCCTGTGAAGGGCACATCCGCGGCGGAGATTGCGAACGCGCTAAACAGTTTGAAGGTCACTCCGCGCGACATGATCTCCATCTTTCAGGCGTTGCGCCAGGCGGGTGCGCTGGATGCGGACCTGGAGATTATGTAGTGCTCTACGTCAACCCACTCGATTCAGCGTACGCAAAAAACTTGAACGTCGGCGCAAGTGAAGGACGAAAAAAGCTGGCCTATCGCGAGCTCGAACATGTCTTTCTAAAACAATTGCTGGACGAGATGTCGAAGTCGGTGCCGAAAGACGGCCTATTTGGCGGCGGTGTCGAGGCAGACTATCAACGCGACCTCTTCAATGACTCGCTGGCCAGCGCGATGGCGGACAGCGGCCAATTTGGCATCGCGAAACAAATGGCACAGCAGGACATGATCGCGGCGCTGAACGGGCGCAACATTGCTCGGGATATGAGTTTGCACGCGGTAAAAGCGTCGCTGATGCACGCAGTGTAGGGTAAGGCCCGCGCTCAAGAATTGGCCCAAAGGTGCCGATAAAGGGTTGGGCGCGAGGATGATACTGTGAACGAATTGCTCGAAAAACTGTGCAGCGGGCTCGAAGACGAAATCGAGCGGCAAGAGACAGTGTTGGCCGTGTGCCGCGCGCAGATCGACGCGATCGGCGCGCGCGATTTGAATACGTTTGAGGCACGGACTGCGGCAATGGACATTTTGGTGCGCGAAGCCGCGCGGGCGCAGGTGGCGCGCGTTGGCATCATTGCGGTCGTAGCTGCCCAATTGGAATTGCTGCCCGAAAAGCGCACGCTCACGGGACTCATCGACGCCGTGCCCGCGCCGTTTGATGCGCGGTTGGGCGATATTCGCAAGCGCCTCAACCGGGCCGTGGAAGAGACGCGGCGCATAGTTCGTCTCAATGCACGCACGATCCGGCGTTCACTCGATTTTAATCAGCGCATGCTCGCGTGTATCGCGATGGCTCCCAGCGCGGAACCGTCGTATGACGAGCGTGGTATTTCGGCCAGCGTGGCTGAACCCGCCATGATCGATCAGCGAGGTTAAGATCATGGGTGTTGGACGCGTAACTTCGCAAATTCTTGTGCAGCGCGCACTCGCTAACCTGCGTTCGCAGAGCAACCGCATCATTGACCTGCAAACGCAATTGGGTTCCGGACTTCGCGTAAATAATCCATCCGACGATCCGATCGACGCGCGGCGCGCGATCAATGCGCGCGCGACGATTGCAAAAAACGAGCAGTACGTGCAGAACATCGCGTCGGCGGGGCCGCGTTTAGAAGAGACGGTCACTACCCTGCAAACGCTCACCGAGAACGTTCTGCGCGCGCGGGAGCTTACCTTGCGGGGCGCCAATGGCACCAACGATCAAAACGCGCTCGATATTCTCGCCGAAGAAATTAATCAGATTCTCGAAGGCGTGGTGAACTCTGCGAACCATCAGACAGGTAGTGCATACATCTTCGGCGGCACGCGCACGACACAGACACCCTACGAAGTCACGCGCGATGTGAACGGCGATATCACCGCGGTTACTTACGTTGGGAATGACGAAGACATCAATGTGACCATTGGCGATGGCATGGACGTGACCATCAATGAGCCTGGGTCAATCGTGTTTCAGGGTTCGGATGATATTTTCCAAACATTGATTGATATCCGCGACAACCTACTCGCTGGGGATCAATCCAGTCTGCAGACAACACGCCTCGCCGAACTTGAGGGCATCCGCCAACAGTTGGGACAAGGCATCGCGCGCGTGGGTGCGGTGCAGAACCGGTTCACCGCGAGCGAAGCAGAATTGGATGACTTCCAGATTCAGTTGCAGCAGACATTGAGTGATTCCATCGACGCCGACTTCGCCGACGTTGTCCTCAATCTAAACGCCCAGAGCAACGCATTCCAGGCGGCACTGAACGCGGCGAGCCGCGTTATCCAACCCAGCCTGCTCGACTTTATTCGCTAGATATAAAAGAGAAATCAAACCACAGATTGCACAGATTACACACATGAAGAAACGATCCGAATTTATCTGTGTAATCTGTGCAATCTGTGGTTCAGTGTTTTAGCTAATGCCGTAGCGCGCCCGAGAGATGAATTCGTTCACTGTGCGATTCGTTGATGGCGTGTAGCCGGGCAGGTTTTTGATCTGCGTGTGGTATGCGTCGAGGAACCATGACGGTTGCGGGTAGTAGGCGTCTTCGAGTTCGGCTGGGGGGACGATCCAGTTTTCAGCGCCGATGACGCTTACTGGCGCGTCGAGGAAGTCGAAGGCCAACTGCGTGATTTGGCCGGCGATAGTGTGCATGTAGCTGCCGCGTTCGCAGGCGTCGCTGGCGAGGACGAGCTTGCCGGTTTTCTTTACCGAGCGATAGAGCATGTCGTAGTTGAAGGGCACTAGCGACTGACCGTCGATGAGTTCGACGGAGATGCCGAATTCACTTTCGAAGCGTTTCGCGGCGTCGAGTGCGCGGTAGAGCGTTGCGCCGAAGGTCATGATCGTGAGATCGGTCCCTTCTTTGATGATCGCGGGTTCGCCGATGGGTAAGCGGTAGTATTCCGCGGGTACTCCGCCTTCGTTGAATTGTTCGGTGATGTCGTAGATGCGCTGGCTTTCGAAGAACACCACCGGATCGCTGCCGCTGAGCGCCGTGGCCATGAGGCCTTTCGCGCTGTAGGGCGTCGCGGGGAACACGACTTTCAAACCGGGGATATGCGCGCAGAGCGCCGTCCAATCCTGCGAATGTTGCGCGCCGTATTTGCTGCCGACGGACACACGCAGCACCACGGGCATGTGACAATAGCCGCCGGACATCGCCTGCCACTTTGCCATCTGGTTGAAGATTTCGTCGCCCGCGCGGCCCATGAAGTCGCAATACATCAACTCAACGAGCGGCTTGCCGCCTTCGAGCGCGAAGCCTACCGCGGTACCGACGATTGCGCCTTCGCTGATGGGCGAGTTGAAGAGGCGGTGGTAGGGCAACGCTTCCGTAAGGCCACGGTAAACGGCGAATGCGCCGCCCCAATCGCGGTTTTCTTCGCCGTACGCAACGATACGCGAGTCGTTGTAGAAGTGGTGGATGATCGCTTCAAACTGTGCGTCGCGGAAGCTGACCGCCTTGCCTTCTTTCAGCACCTCACCATTCGCGCCGATGCCGTTGCGCGACTTCTTCGCAATCTGTTGCACACGCGGGTTCTGATCGAGCGGAATGAGCACGTCGTTCTTGAATTGCAGGCCGGGGAGGGTCTCGTCGATCTTGTTCGAGAACATGATCGGTTCGAGGCCGATGTGCGGACCAAGTGCCATGCGCGGCGATTTGGAATCGTCAATCGCGAGCGTGAGCGCCTTCACGATTTTGCGCGTGGTGTATTCGCGGATCGCTTTCAAATCGTCTTCGGATGCGACGCCTGCTTCAACGAGACGTCCGCCGAATTCGATCAGCGGATCGACCTGCTTCCACAATTCGATCTCTTCGCGTTCGCGGTAGGACGACTGATCGCTGGGCGAGTGCCCGCTTTGGCGGTAGCACACGACTTCGAGCAGGACCGGGCCTTTGCCGCTCTTGATCGTTTCGATCTTGCGATTGTATGCGTCGGCGAGGCTGAGCGGGTTGTTGCCGTCTACGCATTCCGCCTGCATGTTTTCGGCGTTAATCGCGGCGCCCGCGCGGGCGAGGCGTTCGAAGCCCATCGTCTCGCCGATGGGTTGGCCGCCCATGCCGTAGAAGTTGTTCATGAAGTTGTAGATGATAGGCAGGCCACCCTTGAACTCTTTGTCCCAGAGGTTCGTGTACTGCCCCATCGCCGCGAAGCCGAAGGCTTCCCAAGTCGGGCCGCAACCGATCGACGCGTCGCCAACATTTGCGACGGCGATGCCTTTCTTGCGCAGGATCTTTTTATAGAGCGCGGAACCGGTTGCGATGTCGGCGCTGCCACCAACGATCGCGTTGTTTGGAAACACGCCGAAGGGCATGAAAAACGCGTGCATGGAGCCGCCCATACCCTTGTTGAAACCCGTCTCGCGTCCGAAGACTTCGGAGAGCAGGCCATAGAGCAGGAAGTCGATGCCAAGTTCTTCCTCGTCGTCCGCGCGGAAGGTGGCCTTGCCATTGCTACCGATGCTGAGGGGCTTTTCGGTTTTGCCGCCCTTTTCGACGATGCCGAGGATCGTGCCGCCGAAGTATTCGCGCATGATCGTGTCGAGCGTCTTGCCTTTCACTTCGTGGATCGCGGCGAGGCTCTTCGCTATGATTTCACCATGGCTGCGGTGGCTGCCGAAGATGTGGTCGTCGATGCTGAGGTGGAAGCATTCGCCGACAGCCGCGCCTTCCTGTCCGATGGACAGGTGCGCCGGGCCCGCGTGTTTATAGTCGATGCCCTGGTATGCGCCGAGCTTCTTGATGTCGTCGAGCATCGTCTCGAACTCGCGGATCAGCGCCATGTCGCGGAAGGCGCGCAGGCAGCGCGCGGGAGTGATGTCCTTATTGGACTTCAGTTCGTCCTTGAGGGACTTGCTGTAGGTATTGACCGGGATCGAGCCCAGGTTGAGGACCCCACCTTTGCGGACTTCGGACGGCACCACCATCAACTTCTTGGCCATGACTTTCCCCTGCTAGCAGCGGTTTTTGAGTTGCGACGACAACCGTAGAGTATACCGCAGGGGATTGTGCGCGTTCTAGGCGGACTAGGAACTTAGTCCTCGGTCTGGTATGCCGCAGTTGACAAGAAAACCGGTTTTGGCCGAGCGAGGAATTTCGTGGATTTTAGTCGCGGAGATACAAAAGGCAAGAATACCGAGAGTTGCCAATCTGTGATTAGCGGAACATCTGATTAGATTATAAATCGAAGAAGATTAATGGGTTATTGGAAAATATAGGATTTTCGGTCTTAGATATCTATAAAAAACATATTTACATTTTATATCCATCTTTTGTACACTCATGCTGAGAGCGCTGACTGACTCGATGGCAGGTCCTCATGAGGGAGGACATTCAAGACGAGCAGCGTCGCGTGAGGGGGAATTTAGACATTCCTTTTAACACGTCGCCGATGGAGTTCATTTAGCATGACTTGGGGGACTCCACGTGCGTACAACATGGACCATCGGGAAAACACTAAACCTCGCCTTTTTGGCCGTCGCGGCAATCGTACTCTTTCTGGGCGTTACAGGCTTCTACGGAATCCTTAGCCTCTCAAAGACGACGCACGAGCTTGGCACTGATACCGTAGGAAGCTTAAAGAGCCTCCTCACGGTTGGTATGGTTCAAAACGCAATCGACAGCGGTGAGAACGGATTGTTGAACCCTTCCCTAGCCGCAGAGGAACGAGCGGACACGTATGTCCGTTTCGACGAATTCAAATCACAAGTCGATGGTGCAATAAGCGAATTCAAGTCCTTACACGAAGGCGGAGAGAGCGCTGCGGAAATTGCCGCTTTTGAAAAAGCATGGGTTGCATGGTGGGGCGCGCACGAGACTTTCGTTGGGCTATCGCACGAATTAGAAAAGACCGACATTTTTAATCCTGCATCGCTTAAGGCCGACCTTCAGAAATTTCGTGCGGATCATCTAACCCTCATCCGATCCGTTGAGCATTCTATAGACGAGAACACCGAGTTAAAGGTGACTGACGATCCAACTGCGTGTGACTTTGGAAAGTGGCTCGCCACTTATGAAACAAGCAATAATGCGATTAGTTCCGCATTAGCCGAAATAAAGCCACTTCATGACCAAGTCCACATGTGCGTCCGGCAAATTCGCGAACAGGTCACGAAAGGCGACAAGGTGGCGGCGCAGCTTTTAGTACAGAATGATCAAGAACCCGCGTTGAACAAAGTCGTTGGGCAATTCGACGTGGCGCTCGCAGAAGCCAGTAATGCGCAATCAATTTACGACAAAATGGCCAGCCAAATGGAGATCAACGACAGACTGGTCGGAGAACTCGTAACCACGCGCGATAAGTTACTCGCTCTCAATCAGGAAGAAGCGGCAGATACCGTTCGCCAGGCAGGCGTTCAGTCGGTACGTCTCGAAACTTTGTCAGCGACTGCAATGATTGGCGGCGTAGCTTTTTCACTTCTCTTAGGGATAGTCATCAGCCGGCGCACGAATAACGCACTTCGCAAGATTGCGTCCGACCTTGCGACAGGTTCGCAGCAAACGACCTCGGCGGCCGGCCAAGTATCGCAGTCCAGCCAGGCGATGGCCGCGGGTGCGAGTGAGCAAGCGTCGAGTATCGAAGAGACATCTGCTTCGCTGGAAGAGATTACATCGATGACGCGCCAGAACGCGGACAACGCGATGCAGGCCAAGAAACTTGCCGAAGTTGCCAACGCGAGTGCGGAAAAAGGCGCGGAGTCGATGGATCGAATGGGTACCGCGATCATTGATATCAAGAAGTCTTCTGACGAGACCGCGAAAATCATCAAGAGCATCGACGAGATCGCGTTCCAGACCAACCTGTTGGCATTGAATGCGGCCGTGGAAGCGGCGCGCGCGGGCGACGCGGGCAAGGGCTTCGCGGTTGTGGCGGAAGAAGTGCGCAATCTCGCGCAGAGATCGGCGGAGGCAGCTAAGAATACAGCGAGCATGATCGAGACTTCGGTAAACAATGCTGATCGTGGCGTGAAGATTAGTAGTGAGGTGGGCGGATCGCTAAAGGAAATTTCAGAGTCCGTGCACAAAGTGAATAACCTGGTCGGCGAGATCGCATCCGCGAGCAATGAGCAGGCGCGCGGTATCGAACAAATCGGCACGGCGATGAACCAGCTTAATCAGGTCACGCAGACCAATGCCGCGAGTTCGGAGCAGGCGGCGGCTGCGGCGGAAGAACTCGGCGCACAGGCCGAGGAAATGAACCGCATGGTCGATCAATTGCGCGCAATGGTTGGCGGCGCAAATGGGAATGGCGCGGGCCATATGCACGAGCGCCGCGCGCTTGCCGGTCCGGCTCGCAAAGCGTTGCCGCCCGCGGCGCGCAACAGGTCCGTGAAAGTCGCCAAGCCGGAGAGTGTGATTCCGCTTGACGACGACGATATGAAAGATTTCTAAACAAGTCTAGCGCAACGCGGCCCAATCGGGATGTCTTCCGATTGGGCCTTTTTTCTTGACGTTTCATGGCCGCAAAAATAGCTGTTTCAATCTTTCAGTGTGCGGGCCTGTTCGCGTGAGATCGGTTTGATCTTTTTGATTTCCTGGGCCGATTTGCGTTGGCCATCATTTGGTTTTGGGATTTCGATGAGTTCGTCCGTTACGTCGATTTGTGTGGTGCCGGCGTACTGATCGAGGGCCGGTTTGTCCCATTTGGAAACGAGTGCGTCGAGGTTATGCTTGGCTTTCAGCGCGGCTACTTCGCCGGGATAGAGCGCTAGGATGTCGTCTACCGGCGCGGTACTGAAACCTTGTTCGTGCATCAGGGCCTGTTTTTCGCGCATGGCGGTTGCGTCCAATCCGCGCAGGCTGGCTTCGTGTTTCTCGCTGCCGGCGAAGGCTACCGCGACGCTACGGGAATCGTAGACGCCGATTCGTTTCCCTTCTACGGCGGGCGCGGGAGTTATTGCGCGCGTGCATGCCGTGTGTAGCGTGATGCCGATAACGATTGCGGAAAGCAGGTAGTACTTCATAACAGATTCCCCCCGACGTAAACAGAACTCACGTCACCGTTATGCGTGTTCACCGTTAATTGTAAAGGCAATTTTGGTGTCTGTGTTCAATTTTTTTGCATAACATCGATCAAAAAGCGTTGTTTAGCACGGTATTCGCCGGTGTGTGCAACGTGTGATTCAGAATCCTTCGATGATTCAACCAGACGCATTAATTGAAGAGGGGGAGAACCCCACCATTGTGACTACGAACGCTGAAGAAAAGCAGACCTAGTTTTGCTCTCTTAGCAGCCGAAAGCCAATTGCTCCATTGCCGACGTCTTGTAGTTGATAGCTCCGATAAGCCGAACGGCAGTAGTTTGCGTCGTAGAACCAGGAGCCGCTGCGGATGACTCGGCCCGCGCCTGTGCCTGGGCCTTGGGGATTGGTGACGGGATCGTTGCCGAGGTTTGCCTGGTAGAAGTCGTCGCACCATTCGTAGACGTTGCCGGACATGTCGTAAAGGCCCCAGGCATTCGGCAGCATTTCACCGACCGGACTGGTTTCAGAGTGCGCGTTTAATACAAACCAGGCGTAGTCGTAGATGTCCTCTTCATCCGCGTCCTTTCCCCAGTAGAAGCGCGAAGTAGTGCCTGCGCGGCAGGCGTATTCCCACTCGGCATCGGTCGGCAGGCGATACGGGTTTCCGTCCGCGTTTGCGTTCATAAGGACGATGAAATCCTGCACGTCGTCCCATGTCACGGTTTCGACGGGCAGATTGTTTCCTACGAATTCTGAAGGGTTATCGTCGAGGATTTCTTCCCATTGCGCCTGCGTGATCTCGTAGGTGGACAGCCAGAAGCCTTTTGTAATCGTAACTTCGTGGAGCCGTTCGTTGGTGCGGCGTCCTTCTTCGCTGCCCGGACTGCCCATGACGAAGGTGCCGGGCGGGCACCATTGGAACGGGATGCCGTCGAAGGTGCGCGTGTCGCCTGCCTGCAGTTGGCCAGAGGGAGGGCAGCCGGGTATGAGCAATATGGATACGAACGCCAGCGCGGTAATCGTTTGTCGCATGCGTGTCATGGTCACCTCCGCGATTTTCCTATGTGCCAAATCATAACGGAGAAGTACACTAACACACGCAGTCCGGCGCGGATTGCGTAGTAATGATACGGACGCGGTATGTTTCACCGAGGCACGCCCGGCGCGGAGACCGGGCGCTACGTTGCTTTGCGTGTCGAGTTGGGGCTGTAATTGAGTTCAGGTCATCGGTTTCCATCTAAACCCTTATTCCGGCGGGGGTATCAGACTGGATGTGAGCATATGTTGCCAAGCCGTGATTGCGGGACGACCTAGCGGGATGCACGTGGCGGAGAATACTGCCGAGTTGGATGACGGGATGATGGTGCGGCGGGCCCAGGGTGGGGACCGGCGGGCCTTCGAGCACCTTTACCGGCTGCACGTGAACC